>JAYPWI010000022.1:21882-26647 GCA_038135065.1 Acidimicrobiales bacterium | reverse complement strand
GGAAAGGTCAACGTTGGAAAGGTCAACGTTGGAAAGGTCAACGTTGGAAAGGTCAACGTTGGACACGGTGGGGGGCCCGCCCGTAGCGGCGGGCGGGCGTCCTTTCTCTTTCTTCTTCCTGCCGAATAACGCCATGGGAGTATGCTAGTGCAGCCTGAGGACCGGATGCCTGGGGTTGACCCTGACACGACGCCGATGGCGTCACGTCGGGCTAGCTCCGCTTGGATCATTCTCCGCAGCCCGGCGAGATCCTCCGACGAGAACCTAAGAGGCTCGATGGCCCTAGGTAATTCCGTGAAACCCCGGCACAGCTTGAGACCTCCGAGCGGCTCAGTCCTCGAGGGCGGGGGCGTCGGGCACGTCCTCCCCGAGCTAGCGTGTCCTGGGGCGCGTTGGGTACGGGCAACACCCCACAACAACCGGAAAACATCGCAATCCGCCGAAGTTCGATTCGTGGCTTGATTCCACCAGGTGAGTCGTGATGCGGCTGGAAGCGGCTGTTTTCCGTTGTTCGTGAGAGATACGAAACGAATCGGTCGGGGCGTTTAAGGGTTCCTCAAAAAACATCGCCCGCGGAAGTTGCAGGTTTTCGGGCAACTCGACTCTTGGTTGGAAGCCAATCTGTGAGCCACACCGTTACGGCGCTCAGCGGACCGTGCTAGAGGTGTGTGGCTGCGCCACCCCCTCTGACCTGCACGTCTGTGCACCCAGGCGGACCTGTCCGGACTCGCCGACTTTGGGAGCAGGGGGTCGTAGGTTCAAATCCTGTCTTCCCGACTACAGAACTGGCTGGTCAGATTGCCGTTCAGGTCGGCTGGGTGAGGGTGACTGTGGCTGGCTGACGGCCACGGGTCGAGGGAACCGCTGTGTGGGTTCGCAGCTTGCGTGGGTCGCGGCTCTCTTGCGGGGTCGGCCGTCTTGCCCGGCCCGGCGGCGCCTGCCTCAACTGCAGTGACGCTGCGTGCCCGGGGTGCTGGTCAACCTTGGGGGGCAGGCCCCCGTCGCAGAGAGCCATACCGCAGCCCACTGTGGCGGGGCGGGTCGAACGCTGCGTCGCCGACCCGGCACTAGCCTCAGCACCGCCGCGAGGAGACCCGCCATGCCATCCGTCACCGACTCGATCCCACGCTTCCGGGGTGACGTGGAGCCAGTCGACCTCGTCGGCGCGCTGCGCGAGTCGGGCGTGTGCATCGTCGAGGGTCGCCTCACCGCCACTGAACTCGCCGACGTGCGGGCCGCCATCGACCCGCTGATCGCCACCTCCGCCAACGGCCACGACGACTTCGAGGGCTTCGAGACCTGCCGCCTGGGAGCGATGCTGAGCCACACCGAGGCCGTGCACCCCATCGCCACAGACGAACTCATCGTCGAGGCCGCCCGGCAATTCCTCGAGCCGTGGTGCCATCGAATCCAACTGATGTTGACCCAAGTGATCGCCATCGGCCCCGGCGAAACAGCGCAACGCCTCCACCGAGACCGCAACGCGTGGGGCGGCTTCCTCCCCGCCGAAATGGAGCCACAGTTCAACACCATGTGGGCGCTCACCGACTTCACCAAGTCCAATGGCGCGACCCGAATCGTCCCGGGCAGTCACAGGTGGGATACCGATCGCAGAGCGACCGATGACGAAATCCTGCAGGCAGAGATGCCCGCCGGCTCGGTGATGATCTTCACCGGCTCGGTCCTCCACGGAGGCGGCGCCAACGACTCGCATGACCGGCGTACCGGCATGCTCGTCGACTACTGCCTGGACTGGCTTCGCCAAGAGGAAAACCAGTACCTCTCCTGCCCACCCGAGATCGCTGCGGGGTTCTCCGCCGAGTTAGCCGCCCTCGTCGGCTACACCGGTGGTGGATACGCCCTCGGCTACTGGTCGGACCCCCACGACCCCCGCGACCGTTCGACCCAACAGGCTGAGACCGCTGCGAAGAACCCGGTCAAAGGATCAGGGGGGTTCATCACCGAGGTGTTCCCGAACAGCTGAGACACGGTGAGCGACTGACCCGAGCCGCTGTAGCCGTCGCTGCTCGCTCGCCGCTGCCGGTCCGGCCGCCGAGGGCGCTCCCAGCAAGAAAGTTCCTTCGTGATGCCCGGGGGTTGAGACTCCCGAAACGTCCGCACGAAGTGAAGATCAACTCGTTGCGGTCTGACACCCAGGGTGCCCGGGAAGAGCGACGTCCGAACCAAGGTGCGCGAGGGCGTGATAGGCAGGGCGGTATGGGGAGACTTGACGGTCGGGTCGCGTTGATCACGGGCGGTGCCCGGGGTCAGGGCGCCGCAGAAGCAGCACTGTTCGCATCGGAGGGGGCCACCGTGGTGGTCACCGACGTGTTGACCGAGGAGGGGGAGCGCACCGCTGGCGAGCTCGGCGGTGACTTCTACCCCCACGATGTGGCCGACGAGGGGGCCTGGGCCACCGTCGTTGAGAGCACGCTCAGTCGCCACGGACGCCTGGACGTCTTGGTCAACAACGCCGGCATCTTGCTGGGCGCCGCCATGAAGAACACCTCGCTCGAGCAGTGGGAGCGGGTCATAGCGGTGAACCAGACGGGTGTCTTCCTGGGGATGAAGGCGGTGGCACCAGCGATGACCGAGCAGAAATCGGGATCCATCGTGAACATCTCGTCCGTCGCGGGCCTCGAGGGTCTGTTCGGTTCGATGGCGTACACCGCGTCGAAGTTTGCGGTGCGTGGCATGACCAAGGTGGCCGCCAAGGAGCTTGGTCCGCACAACGTCCGGGTCAACAGCATCCACCCGGGCCTCATCAACACCGACATGACCAGCGAGTTCGACAAGGAGCGCATGCTGCGCGGTGTCCCGCTGGGCCGAGAAGCCGCGCCCGAGGAAGTGGCCGCGATGGCGCTGTTCCTGGCCTCCGACGAGGCGAGCTACTGCACCGGACAGGAGTTCGTTGTCGACGGTGGGATGTACGGCTAGGGGCGCCGACACACACCCGAACTGATCGTTCCCTCAGCAGTCGCGATGTCACCCCTGCTGGGCCAGCGGGGGGCAAGGGACCTCTCACCCCGACGCGCCCCAGGTGGGGACACCGAGGCAGTGGCTGACGGGGGAGCAGCAGCAACCGCCAGCGCCGAGCTGACCCGGCCTACTCCTGTGCAGCGAACTGGAACGAACGGCGGGGGAGGTCGTTCCAGGTGTGCCAGACAGCGGGGTCGCCTTCGAGCACGTGCACGTCGGTGTGGGGTCGTCCCCAGACCGCCAAGAGCAGCTGCTGGGCCGGGCCGGCAACCACAGCGTCGCCCGGCCCGTCCGAGGCCACCTCGATGGTGTCGACGAGGTCGCCGGCCGGGTCCAGCAACTGGATGGTCAGGGATCCGGGATCCTCGCCCGTCATCCGACGGAACGCGGGCAGCACACAACCCGTCACGTACCCCACCGCGTCGCGACTCTCGTCGGGGGTGATCGCATGGGGCTCGCCGAGCGCGGCCTCGACGTCCATGCGGTGCACACCGATCTCGGCCAGCGCGTGGCGGGCCCACAGCCCCAGGGATCCCGGCCCGCCGGTCATCGACACGTAGCACTCGGCGTCCTCGTCGGCCGACATGTGGGCCAGCACGGGTTCGACCAGCTCGGCGAAGCGGTCGGGATCGAGGTCGGGGGGAAATGGTGGCGTTTCGGCCAGGGCACGATCGCGAGCTGTCTGGTCCTTGGGGGTGGCGTCCATCATGTGACGCCAGAACCACAACGCCCACCCCACATGGGTTGCCACCTCGCCCACCGTCCACGCCGGGGTGTTGGGGACCTGCGTCGTCCCGTGGGTGGCTGCCCGCTCGGACAGGTACCGCACCGCCGAGCGCACCGAGTCGATCCGATCATCGTGATCCATGTCGGCCGAAGCTAGTTGTCCCGGTTCTCTCCTCGCGCGTTCGGCCGCATCGTTCTGTCTGCTGAACTGTTGCCATGAGCGGGGCTGATGTCGTGGTCATCGGGGGTGGGATCGTCGGGTGCTCGGCGGCCATGTTCTTGGCCGAGGCCGGGGTCGACGTGATGCTCGTCGATCGGGGCCCGGTGTCGGGGGAGGCTTCGGGGGTGAACGCCGGGATGATCGACGCACCCGGCGAGGGTGGAGGTTCCGACCTCGAGGTGCTGTTGAAGATGGGGAGCAGCCAGCTGTTCGCAACCATGCAGCACGAACGCGGCGTCGACATCGGCTACCGGGCCGACGGGCAACTGGTGCTGGCAGGCACCGAACAGGAATGGGAGTGGGCGACCTCGACCCCGCACGGGGCAGGGGTCGAGTTGGTCGACCGGGACAGCCTGCGCTCGGTCGAGCGGGCCGTGGGCCCAGCTGCGGTCGGGGGTCTGTTCACCGCAGGCGGCGGCTGCGCCGAACCCGACCTCGCCACCCAGGCCTTCGCCGATGCAGCGGCCGCCGCAGGCTGTCGCATTGCGACCGGGCTGGCCGTGTCGGCCATCGACCCTGCCCCGGCCGGTTACCGGCTGACGACCCCCCAGGGCCCGATCTCGGCAGCCACCGTGGTCATCGCCGCCGGCGCGTGGTGCGCCGAGGTGGGCCGCATGCTCGGCCTGCGCATCCCGGTCAGCCCGGTGCGGGGCCAGATGTGGGCCACCGCGCCCCTCGACCCTGCCCTCGGGTCGACCATCGCCGGGCTCGAGTCGGCCCATCACTGGGCCCACGCCCCGGCCACCGAGCCGCCCCCCACCCCCCCCCCCCCCCCGCCCCCCGGCACCCCACACCCCGAAAGCCGCGCCCCCCCCCCCCGGGGGGGGATCCTTCGGGGTG
>JAYPWI010000022.1:0-21872 GCA_038135065.1 Acidimicrobiales bacterium | reverse complement strand
CACACCACCCACCCCCGCGGGCCCCGGGTCACCCGTCACCTGTACGGGCGGCAGCGACGCACCGGGGAGGTCATCTTCGGTGGTGACCGGGTCCCCACCGCCGACCGAACCGTCGACGGCGACGGCATCGCCTCGAACCACGCCCACGCAGCAGCCCTGCTCCCGTTCCTCGTCGACCACCCACCGGTCCGCACCTGGTCGGGTCTCATGCCCTTCAGCGACGACGGCATCCCGTTCATCGGTCCGATCCGGGAGCGGCCGGGGGTCGTCATCGGGGCCGGCCTCGCCTCCTCGGGCTTCGGCCGCGGCCCCATGACCGGCCGTCTCGTGGCCGACACCGTGCTCGGCCTCGCGCTGCCGGCAGCGGCAGCGGCCGCCCACCCAGTTGGCCGGATCGCCGAGCTGGCGATCTGAGCGCTCCCGGGGGAGCCGTACCCGCAGGGCCCAACGGGTGTCCCCCTCGCCGACGAAGCCACCAGCGACCCCTACCCTGGGACCGTGTCCATCGATGAAGCACCCGGGGCCCTCCGCCGGTATTTCGATCACAACGACGGCCTGCTGATCCACAAGTGGTTGCACTACTTCCCGATCTACGAGCGCCACTTCGAGCGCTTCCGCGGCGGGGCGGTCACGATGGTCGAAATCGGTGTCTCTCAGGGGGGATCCCTGCACATGTGGTCCGAGTACCTCGGGCCTGGAGCGACCGTGGTGGGGGTCGACATCGAACCCAGGGTTGCTTCGTTGGTTCGACCCGGCATCGAGATCGTGGTCGGGGATCAGTCCGATCCCGCAGTGCTGGCGGATATCGCCGAACGCTACGGACCCTTTGACATCGTGCTGGACGACGGAAGCCATCTGCCCCCGCATCAGATTGCCTCCATCACCCATCTGTGGCCCCACCTCCGGGTTGGGGGGATCTATGCGGTGGAGGACCTGCACACCAGCTACTGGGCCGACTACGGCGGGGGTCGTGGAAACAGCGGGTCTTTCATCGGATGGTTGCACCAGCGCATCGACGACATGCACGGCCATCACTCGAAAGAAGACGGGTTCGGGGTCAACGATTGGACCCAGTCCATCGGGGGGATGCATCTGTACGACAGCATCGTGATCATGGACAAGGTCGTGCGAGAGGTGCCCGAGCACCGCATGACCGGCCGCCCGGCGTTCGAGGACATCTACGGCTACGAGGCCGACGAGCTGCTCGACGAACTGCGACTCGTCCCACCGGTCGAGGTCCACGAAGACGGGCCGGCACCGCGTCGCGGGCTGCAGCGGTTCCGACGGCCGCGCGGTCAACGGCAGGCCTGACCGAGCCGATGCCCCGGTAGCTTTTCGGGGGTGACCGACACCAGTTCCACCACCGGCGCCGTGACCTCCAGCGAGGTCGACCTGCCCCGCATCGAAGCTGCGGTACGGGAGATCCTCGAGGCCATCGGTGAGGATCCCGGGCGCGACGGTTTGCTCGCCACGCCCCGGCGGGTAGCCCGGATGTACGCCGAGGTGTTCTCGGGCCTGCGGGAAGATCCCGTGCACCACCTCGAGGTGCAGTTCGAGGCCGACCACGACGAGATGGTCATGGTGCGCGACATTCCCTTCTATTCCATGTGCGAACACCATCTGCTGCCCTTCGTGGGCAAGGCCCATGTGGCCTACGTCCCGGGCGACAGCGGCAAGATCACCGGCCTGTCGAAGCTGGCTCGCCTGGTCGAGGCCTACGCCCGACGGCCCCAGGTCCAGGAACGGCTGACCTCGCAGGTCGCCGACAAACTGGTGGAGGTCCTCGAACCTCGGGGCGCTCTGGTGGTGGTGGAAGCCGAACACCAGTGCATGTCGATGCGCGGGGTTCAAAAGCCCGGAGCCCTGACCATCACCTCTGCCGTGCGGGGGCTGTTCCTCTCCGAGGCGACCCGCTCGGAGGCCATGCAACTGATCGCCGTCGGCCGCTGATCTGCAGCCCACCCCTGCCGCGGTCATCGGCCGCAGCGCACAGGTGGCACCATCTCTCTGGGGCCGGGACGGCCGAGAGACCTCAGAGGGACGAGCGAACATGAGCGGACTCAGCGGATTCGACGGTTGTGCGGTGGTCACCGGTGGCGGCACCGGCATGGGCCGTGAGCTCGTTCGCTTGCTGGCTGCCGCCGGTCACGACGTGGCCATGTGCGACGTCAACGCCGACCACATGGACGGCACGATCGCTGCGGTGTCGGCCGACGGTTCCGATGTCCGCCTGTCGGCCCACGTGGCCGACGTCAGCGACCCGGACCAGGTTGCCGCCTTCGGGGCCGCAGTGGCCACAGCTCATGACACCGAGACGGTCGCCCTGCTGTTCAACAACGCCGGGATCGGCGGTGGGGGCAGCTTCGTGGCCGACGACCCGAGCGCCTGGCAGCGCACCTTCGACGTCTGCTGGGGCGGGGTCTACCACTGCAGCAGGGCGTTCATGCCCATGCTGGTCCGGTCGTCGCGGGGTGCCGTGGTCAACACCAGCAGCGTCAACGGGTTCTGGGCATCGGTGGGCCCCCAGTCGCCCCACACGTCGTACTCGGCCGCCAAGTTCGCGGTGAAGGGGTTCACCGAGGCCCTCATCGCCGACTTCCGGGTGCACGCGCCGCACCTGTCGGCCCACGGGGGCATGCCCGGGCACATCGGCACCTCGATCGCCCTCAACTCTGTGGCCCAACACGGCGGAATCGATGTCGCCCAGGTCCGCAAGCAGATGGCGGCCCGGGGCCTGCCCGTGGACGATCTCGACGATGACCAGATCGAGGCGGCGGTAGTGGCCCGGGGCGAAGCCTTCCGAGACCGGGCGCCCACCACGGCCGCTCAGGCCGCCCAGATCATCCTCGACGGGGTGCAGGCGGGGGAGTGGCGCATCCTGGTCGGCGACGACGCTGTCGCCCTCGACGAGCGGGTGCGGGCCGATCCGTGGTCCGCCTACGAGCCGGCCTTCATGCAGCGCCTGCTCGACGACGGCATTTTCGGCATCTTCACCTGATCGCGCCGCCTGGGCACCCAAGCTCGGGGGTAGCGACAGGTGGCGATAGGTGGCCCTCGGGGGCCGTTGTGTAGGATCTGAAGCTCTGCGGATGTAGTTCAACGGCTAGAACCTCAGCCTTCCAAGCTGATGATGCGGGTTCGATTCCCGTCGTCCGCTCTCACTCCCCGAGCCATTTCCCACGCCCCGACACCGCCCCTGCGACTACCGTGGGGGGACAACGTGGAAGGGGGCTCCACCATGAACTACGACTTGGTGATCCGGGGCGGAACTGTCGTCGACGGCACTGGCGGTCCGGCTCGGCGGGCCGATGTGGCCATCGTGGGCGATCGCATCGTCGAGATCGGCGACTGTCTCGGCGAGGCGACGGTCACCCACGATGCGACGGGGAAGCTGGTCACCCCCGGCTTCGTCGACATCCACACCCACCTCGACGCCCAGTTGGCCTGGGACCCTGTCGGCACCGTGTCCTGCTGGCACGGGGTGACCACCGCCGTGCTGGGCAACTGCGGGGTCACCTTCGCCCCCTGCGCGCCCGGTGACCGGGTCCAGTTGGCCGAGATGATGGAGTCGGTCGAGGACATCCCCGCTGCCGCCATCCTCGACGGCCTGCCCTGGGACTGGGAGACCTACGGCGAGTACCTCGACAGCTACGAACGACTCCCCAAGGGGCTCAACGTGGCCGGAATGGTCGGGCACTGCTCGGTGCGGGTGGCCGCCATGGGCGACCGGGCCATCGACCAGCACCATGCCTCAGCCGAGGACATCGTGGCCATGTGCAAGATCGTCGAGGAGTCCCTGCTGGGCGGGGCCATCGGGTTCAGCACCAGCCGCACCTACCTCCACCAGACCCCTGACGGCCGCGAGGTGCCCGGCACCTGGGCCGCACCCGAGGAGCTGCTGGCCATCGGCGAGGTCATGGGCCGCCTGGGCCGTGGCGTGTTCGAGTGCGCGGTCGACAACGACCGGCAACTCCACGGCATGGTCGGCACCCCCGACCGAACGGTCATCGAGCGCGAGGTGGCCTGGATGAAGGAGCTGTCCATCCGGACCGGCCGGCCGGTCACCTTCGGCTTCGTCCAGAACCGCAGCGACCCCACCGCCTGGCAGTACTGGCTGGAGCTGGTCGAGGCGGCCAACGCAGAAGGGGCCGACATCCGACCCCAGACCACGACCCGGGGGATCGGGGTGCTGTTCGGTCTGGCCAACCGCACCCCCTTCGACAACTGCTCACCGACCTGGCGGTCCATGCGGGACATGCACTGGGACGACAAGCTGGCCCTCATCAGCGATCCCCAGGCTCGGGCCGCCCTCGTCGCCGAAGCGGAGGCCACGCCCACCAAGCTCGACGTGTCTGCCATCTACCGGCTCGACCCCGATCGGGTCGACTACGAGGCCGACCCTGCCGAGTCCCTGGCCGCCCACGCCGAACGCCGGGGCGTCCACCCGGCCCAGGCCTTCTTGGACATGGCGTTGGAGACCGGGTCGCGCAGCCTGTGGAACTACCCGTTCCTCAACTTCGACTTCGAGGCCATCGAAGCCAAGATCCGCCACCCCGCCGTCATCCTGGGCATCGCCGATGCCGGTGCCCATGTCGGGCAGATCCAGGACGCCAGCCAGAGCACGTACTTCCTCACCCGCTGGGTCCGCGACAGCGGGGCGTGGACGATCGAGGACGGCATCCGCATGCTCACCGCAGACGGGGCCGATCTGTTCGGTATCGCCGATCGGGGCCGACTCGTCGAAGGCGCGTACGCCGACGTGAACGTCATCGACCTCGATTCCCTGGCCCTGGAATCGCCCGAATACGTCTACGACTTCCCGAATGATGCTGGGCGCTACATCCAGCGGGCGGCCGGATACGACCTCACCCTGGTCAACGGCGAGGTCTTCATGGCGGGCGGCGAGCATCAGGGAGCCCTCGCCGGTCGGGTCATCCGCGGCTAGTTCACAGGTCGTCCCGACCCGTGTTCCACGTCGACCTCCCGTTGGCGTGGGGGTGCCGGTCATCGGTGTCGCTAGACTCGCCACCTTGTGAAGACCACTGTGACCGAACTCGCTCCCGACGACCCGGCCCTGGCCGGTGACGACGAGGCAGGCGAAGAAGCTGACGAAGGTTCCGAAGCGACCGACCGGGTCTATGGCCCCCGCGTCAAGCTGAGTGTCGAGGTCGACGAGGAGCGCTTCGAGCAGGCCATCGACGCCGCGTTCCGCAAGATCGCCCGCGAGGTGCGCATGCCCGGGTTCCGGCCTGGCCGGGTGCCTCGTAAGGTGCTCGAGAGCCGGATCGGTGTCGGGTACGCCCGGGCTCAGGCCCTCGAGGACGCCCTGCCCGAGTACTACGCAGAGGCTGTCCGGGACAACGGTGTCGACGTCATCGCCGCACCCAGCTTCGAGCTCACCGGTGGTGAAGAGTCAGGGGTCGTGACCTTCGAAGCGATCGTGGAAGTGCGTCCCACCGTGACCGTCTCGGGGTACCGCGAGCTGCAGGTGGAGATTCCCAACCCGGTTCCCAGCGACGACGAAGTGCAGGAACAGATCGACGTTCAGCGGCGTCAGAACGCCGAACTCGTCGATGTCGACCGGGCAGCCGATGATGGCGACCAGGTAGCCATCGATATCGCCGGCAGCGTCGACGGAGAGCCCCTGCCTGGCCTCAACGCCGATGACTATCTCTACGAGGTGGGGAGCGGCGGCATCGTTCCCGAGGTCGACGAGGCACTGCGGGGCGCATCCGCCGGTGACGAGCTGTCGCTCAGCGCCGCCCACCCCGTGCAAGAGGACGTCAGCATCGACTTCGCCATCACCGTGCACGCAGTCAAAGAGCAGGTCCTTCCCGAACTCACCGACGACTGGGTCTCGGACAACACCGAGTACGAGACGGTCGATGAGCTCCGAACCAAGACCTCCGAGCGGATGCGGATGCTCCGTAGCTTCCAGGCCAACGCAGCGGTGCGCGAGAACGCGTCTATCGCCTTGGCCGACCTCGTAGAGGACGAGATTCCCGACTCGCTCATCAGCGGCCAGATGTCCGATCAGCTGCAGAGCCTCTCGATGAACCTGGGCAATCAGGGAATGGGTATCGAGCAGTGGCTGCAGATGACCGGGCAGGACCCCGAGACCTTCACGACCCAGTTGCGGGAGTCCTCGGAGCGGGCGGCCCGGGTCGACCTGGCCCTGCGCGCCATCTCGGTGGCCGAGGCCTTCGACATCGACGACGACGAAATGGATGAAGAGCTCGAGCGTCTGTCGACCCAGTACGGCACCACGGTCGACAAGATTCGCGAGCAGCTCGAGCACGGCGACGGGCTGGCCCCGATACGCTCGGAACTCCTCAAGCGCAAAGCCCTCGAGTGGTTGGTCGGCGAGGTTGCTCTGGTCGACGAGGACGGGACGGTCATCGACCGGTCCGACCTCGAGATCCCGCAACCGACTAATGACGACCAGTCGGAAGCCGAGAGCGACGAGGACGAAGAAGATTCGGCCGATGAGGCCGACGAGAGCTAGGCAAGCACGAGGCACGGTCCGGGAGGACGACGAGTGACCCTTCAGGCGCAGAACTACTTGGTACCGACGGTCGTCGAGCAGACGAACCGCGGAGAGCGGGCCTATGACCTGTACTCCCGGTTGCTGAAGGAAAACATCATCTTCCTCGGCACCCCGATCGACGACACCATCGCCAACCTGGTGTGTGCTCAGATGATCCACCTCGAGTCAGAGAACCCCGACCGAGACATCAACATCTACATCAACAGCCCCGGCGGTGACATCAACGCTCTGTTCGCCATCTACGACACGAGCCAGTACATCCGCAACGACATCAGCACCATCTGCCTCGGCCAGGCCGCATCAGCGGCCGCCGTGCTCCTCGCAGCCGGCAGCCCTGGCAAGCGGATGGCACTGCCCCACGCCCGGGTCCTGCTTCACCAGCCATACGGGCAGGCCATGGGTCAGGCCACCGACATCGAATTGGCCGCCAAGGAAATCGAGCGGATGCGCGGGCTCCTCGAGCAGATCCTCTCCCGCCACACGGGCCAGCCCCTCGAGCGCATCCACGACGACACCGACCGAGACTTCATCATGGACGCTGCAGCTGCCAAGGAGTACGGCATCATCGACGAGGTGATCGAGAGCCGTAATGTCGTCGAGGACGGGCCGATCCGGGCGGCATGATCCCGCCGTCACCCGCGCAGCGGCAGCGAGGTTGCCGGGTAGCCACACCCAGTGGTCGCCGTGTGCCATCCTGGCATCGGGCTGGAACTGGGAATCACGACGTCGGCGGAGCCGACACCGAGTGAGGTAGAAGGCGTGGCGAAGTTCGGAGAGGGCGGCGAGCTCCTCAAGTGCTCGTTCTGTGGCAAGTCCCAGAAGCAGGTCAAGAAGCTCATTGCTGGGCCGGGCGTGTACATCTGTGACGAGTGCATCGACCTCTGTAACGAGATCATCGAAGAGGAACTCGCCGAAGGGTCCGAGATCTCCTTCGACGAGGTGCCCAAGCCTCGTGAGATCTTCGAGTTCTTGAACGAGTACATCATCGGTCAGGAGCGCACCAAGAAGATTCTCTCCGTGGCGGTGTACAACCACTACAAGCGGGTGCAGTTCGGCAACAGCCTCGAGGCCGATATCGAGATCGCCAAGTCCAACATCTTGCTGATCGGTCCGACGGGCTGCGGCAAGACGATGTTGGCTCAGACCCTGGCCCGGATGCTGAATGTGCCGTTCGCCATCGCGGATGCCACCGCACTCACCGAGGCGGGCTACGTCGGTGAGGACGTCGAGAACATCCTCCTCAAGTTGATCCAAGCCGCTGACTACGACACGAAGCGGGCCGAGACGGGCATCGTGTACATCGACGAGATCGACAAGGTGGCCCGCAAGAGCGAGAACCCCTCGATCACCCGAGATGTATCCGGTGAAGGGGTGCAGCAGGCCCTGCTGAAGATCCTCGAGGGCACGGTGGCCTCGGTGCCGCCCCAGGGTGGACGCAAGCACCCGCACCAGGAATTTCTGCAGATCGACACCAGCAACATCCTGTTCATCTGCGGTGGTGCGTTCGACGGCCTGGAGAAGATCATCTCCGACCGGATCGGACATCGTGCGGTTGGCTTCGGGGCCGATGTGCGCACCCCGGCCGAGCGCAACACGGCAGACCTGTTCGCCGAGGTGCTGCCCGAGGATCTGCAGCGGTTCGGACTGATCCCCGAATTCATCGGTCGGCTGCCCGTGCTGGGGGTCGTCGACCAGCTGGGTCACGAGGCGCTGACCCGAATCCTCGTCGAGCCCAAGAATGCGCTCGTCCGCCAGTATCGGCGCATGTTCGAGCTGGACGGCGTGGAACTCGAGTTCACCGACGACGCGCTGGCTGCGGTGGTCGATCAGGCGCTGCTCCGCCATACGGGGGCTCGTGGTCTGCGGGCCATCCTCGAAGAGGTGTTGTTGGGCGTCATGTACGACCTGCCCAGCCGCGACGACGTGGGCCGGTGCATCATCGACCGCGCTGTGGTGCTCGACAAGGTGAACCCGACCCTCCTTCCGCGCCGGGCTGACGCAGACCCATCTCGCCAGCGTCGCGCCGCGTCTTGACAGACAGCTCCCGGTGAGCACACCGTTCGACGACTACGAAGCGGCGCTCGAGTGGCTTGTGGGTCACTACAACCTCGAGCGCCAGCTCGGCCGGCCCGATGTGGCGGTGCCGACACTCGACCGGATGACGGCCCTCATGGGAGTGCTGGGTGATCCCCAGGCCTCGGTTCCCACCGTGCACCTCACGGGAACCAACGGCAAGGGCAGCACGAGTCGGATGATCGTCGACGTCATGGCAGCCCTCGGCCTCGACGCAGGGTCGTACCGATCTCCGCACATCACGAGAGTGAACGACCGGATCAGCGTGGCGAACGAACCGCTCGACGACCTCGACTTCACGACGGCCCTGGCCGAGATCGCCACCGTCGAATCGCTCGTCGAGGCGATGGTGGGTCAGCGACCAAATTATTTCGAGGTCTTGTCCGCTGCGGCGTTCAACTGGTTCGCAGCGACTGGGGTCGACGTCAATGTCATCGAGGTGGGTCTTGGTGGTCGCTGGGATGCCACCAACGTGGTCGATGCCGAGGTGGCCGTCATCACCAACATCGATGCCGATCACCTCGAGATCATCGGCCCCACGCTGGCCGATGTGGCCCGGGAGAAGGCTGGCATCATCGGCCCGGACAGCCATGTGATCTGCGGCGAGACAGATCCGTCCTTGGTCGACGTGGTCCGCCGGGAGACCTGTCGGGAGATCTGGTTGGCAGGCGCCGATTTCGGTGTGCTCGAGGACCGGCTCGCAGTCGGGGGCCGGGTGGTGGAATTGTTCACACCGTTCGGCCGTCACGAGGAGGTCTTCCTTCCCGCCCACGGGGCTCACCAAGCCCGCAACCTCGCGGTGGCCGTTGCTGCGGTCGAGGCCTTTTTCGGTCGACCATTGGAAGGCGACGTGCTGGCCGCCGGTCTCGAACGACTCTCGTTGCCGGCCCGGTTCGAGATCGTCGGACGTCAGCCCCTGGTCATCGTCGACGGTGCCCATAATCCGGCAGGAGCTCGTGCCCTGGCCGACACCCTTTTCACCGACTTCGTGCCTGCCGCAGTCGATGAGCAGCGCTGCGTGCTGGTGGTCGGTTGCAGCCGGCCGCATGATCCGCTGACGTTCCTCGAGGCGATCGATGTCGACCGGTTCGATGTAGTGGTCGCGACCGGAGCAGCGTGGCCGAGGTCGCTGCCCGCTGCCGACATCGAGGTTGCGGCTCGGGGCTTGGGAGCCGTGGTCGAGGTTGCCGGCACGGTGGCCGAAGCGGTCGATGCAGGCATCGGGTTCGCTGGCGAGGGCGGCACCGTCGTGGTGACTGGCTCGCTGTATGTTGCCGCCGAGGCCCGAGTTCATCTGCAGGAGCGAGCGCGGTAGCCTAATCCCTCAGTCGTGTGCCCGGGCGATCGGGATTCGAGGAGGAATCGATGGGTCGAACGTTCGTGCTCTGCAAGCCCGATGCCGTGGAACGGGGTTTGGTTGGCGAGATCATCGGCCGTTTCGAGGCCAAAGGCCTGCGCATTGCGCGGGCTGAGCTGCGCACCATCGATGCTCAGACGGCGGGACGTCACTACGAGGAGCACGAAGGCAAGCCGTTCTTCGGTGACCTCATTGCCTTCATCACCCGTTCGCCCTCCATGTTGATGGTGATCGAAGGGCCCGACGATGCCGGCGATGCCACCTTTGCCATCGTTCGCAACATGATGGGCGCCACCAACCCGGCGACCGCGGCTCCCGGAACGATTCGCGGCGACTTCGGGCTGGTCGTGACCGAGAACTTGGTGCACGGCTCTGACAGCGAGGCGTCCGCGGAACGAGAGATCGGGATCTTCTTTCCTGGCGCCTGATCGGAGATGGCGATGAGCGACGGCACATCCAAAGGGGTTCCCGGCGGAGTTGGAGGCCAGTCGCCCCGTCGCGCATCGGGTGCCCTGTTCCAGGGTTTCTCCGGAAGGGACATGGCCGTCGATCTCGGCACTGCCAACACCCTCGTGTACGTCAGGGGGCGTGGCATCGTCCTCAACGAGCCGTCGGTGGTGGCCGTCGACGTCACCTCGGGCAAGCCCTTGGCGGTCGGGGTGGAGGCAAAGCGGATGATCGGCCGTACACCGGGTCATATTCAGGCCATCCGGCCCCTCAAGGACGGGGTCATCGCCGATTTCGACATCTGCGAGAAGATGCTGCGGTATTTCATCCAGAAGGTGAACCAGAGCCGTTGGAGCAAGCCACGGATGGTGATCTGTGTCCCCTCTGGCATCACCGGTGTCGAGCAGCGAGCCGTGCAGGAAGCTGCGGAATATGCGGGCGCCCGTAAGCCGGCGTACATCATCGAGGAGCCGATGGCGGCTGCCATCGGCGTCGGCTTGCCGGTGCAGTCGCCGAGCGGCTCGATGATCGTGGACATCGGCGGCGGTACGACCGAAGTCGCGGTGATCTCCCTCGGTGGCATCGTGTCGAGTCAGTCGGCTCGGGTCGGTGGTGACATGCTCGACGCGTCGATCATTCAGTACATCAAGAAGGAGTACAACCTCGCTCTCGGGGAGCGCACGGCTGAGGAGGTCAAGGTTGCTCTAGGTTCGGCATGGCCTCTCGAGCAGGAGATGTACGCCGAGATCAGGGGGCGTGACCTGGTGACGGGCTTGCCCAAGACGGTGACCGTGAGCAGTGTCGAGATCCGCGAGGCATTGGAGGAGAACGTGGCCTCGGTGGTGGATGCGGTGAAGGTCACCCTCGATCAGACGCCGCCGGAACTCGCTGCGGACATCATGGACGGTGGCATCGTGCTGGCCGGTGGAGGAGCCCTGCTGCGCGGTCTTTCCACTCGCCTCCACAACGACACGGGGATGCCCATTCGTGTTGCGGATGATCCGCTCTACGCGGTGGCTCGAGGATCTGGCCAATCCCTCGAGGAGTTCGAAGCGTTGCGGAGCGTCCTGTTCTCGTCGGGCGAGTCCCGCTGAGTCCCTGATCAGATGGCTGCCCGCATGGGGTACGGGCCCCGACGGCGGCCTCGCATCCGCTTGTTGCTGCTCGTAGTGACAGCGGCAGTGTTGATCACCATCGACCTTCGCAGCGACGGAGGAGTGCTGACCTCGGTCCGCAACGCAGTGCTCGATGTGCTGGGACCGGTGCGTTCGGCCGCTGAATGGGTGGGGCGACCTATCGGTGACGGCTGGAACGGGATCACCAACTACGACGAGCTGGCCGCAGAAAATGCCGAGCTCAGGGCCCAGTTGGCAGAGATCGAGAGTTCCCGTCTGCAACTGGCTGAGATCGAACGTCAGCGCCAGGAGTTACTGGCCCTGCTCGGGGCGCGGGACACGGTCGCCGACCTACCTCGGGTCACCGCACGCGTCATCGATGCACCCGTGTCGAACTTCGAGCGGACGGTCGAGCTGGACCGGGGTGCCCGAGACGGGGTGCAGCTCGGGATGCCCGTAGAGACCGGAGCGGGCCTCATCGGTCGGGTGGTGCAGGTCAGCGCAACCCGAAGTCGCGTGGAGCTCCTGACTGACCCGAACTTCGATGTCGGGGTCCGGCTGGTGCGCTCGGGCGACGACGGGAATGCGGAGGGGCAGGGTCGGGGGCGCGATCTCGAGATCAGCTTCATCGAGCTCGACACGGTGGTGATTCCCGGCGAGACCGTCGTGACCAGCGGCTTCCAGGGGTCCACCTTTCCCAGCGGCCTGTTGGTAGGAACCGTGGTCGCAGTAGAGCCGCAGGCCGTACAGGCCACCCAACGGGTCACCGTTCGTCCGGCGGCCAAGCTCGATCGCCTGCGGTGGGTCTCGGTGATCCTGTTCGAGCCTGCAGCGCCGGAACCCGTGGTGGTCGACCGGACCCCGGAGCAATTACCCACGACGACGGTTCCTGCTGATGTCGAGGCCGATGAGGGTGCGGCAGGACGGGCCGACACCCCACTGCCCAATGGATCGGCCACGATGGGGGTGGTGAACGGGTCGGTGGCGCAACGGAGAGCAGGGCGGAGGAGCGGGCGCCGATGATGTCCGCCGCCGGGCGGGTCGCCCGTTTCACCGTGCTCATCGGCGCAGCCCTGTTGTTGCAGGTGTCGGTGGTGGCGCAATTCTCCGTTGGCGGGCGGATCGGTGATCTGCTGCTGCTGTTGGCCGTGTCGGCCGGGGTGAACGGTGGACCCGAGCGGGGGGCACTCATCGGGGCAGCGTGCGGCCTGGCCAGTGACCTGGTCGTGCAGACGCCATTTGGCATGTCGATGTTGTCGACGGCCGTCATCGGCTATGCGGCAGGTGCGGCAAGTTATCGCTTCGTCGACGGGGGCATAGCGCTGCGGAGTCTTGCGGTGGGCCTGCTCAGCGCGTCGGGGGTCGCGCTGTTCGTGGTGTTCGGATGGCTGCTCCAGCTGACCTACGTGACCGAGGGCAACGTCGCCTTGGTGGTCACCGTGATCGGGATCTCGTCGGCAGTGCTCAATCCCCTCGTCGAGCGCCCGGTCCGATGGGGCCTGTTGATACGCCCCAACTTTGCGGGAAACCCGGCATGAACGAGCGCCTTTCGAGCCGGTTGACCTTCATGGGGTTCGTGATCGTCGGGTTGTTCTCGGCGCTCTTCATCCGGCTGTGGTACCTGCAGGTTCTCACCTACGAAGAGTCGACCGTCGAAGCGCGGGCGAACCAGATCGAGGTGGTGGTGACGCCGCCTACCCGCGGCCGGATCCTCGATCGGCACGGGGTGGTGATGGCCGACAATGTCCGGACAGGCGTGGTGACAGTCGACAAGTCCCGCTACGCACCGGGAGAACTCGACATGGTGCTCAGCGAGCTGAGCGCAGTGCTCGATATCGATGTAGCGACACTCCGATCCCGCCTCGACGACAACCAGAGCCACCCATTGGCGGCCAAGGTGGTGGCGACCGACCTCGACGAGGAGGGTCTGCTGAGGGTCAGCGAACGATCCCTCCCCGGGGTCACCGCCCAGTGGCAGATGCGGCGCACCTACCCGCTGAACGAGGTGGGAGCCCACGTCGTTGGTTACGTAGGGGCGCTGCCCGCCAGTGAGGCATCCCGTTTTCTCGATGACGGGTATCTACTTGCCGAGCGCGTCGGCCGGGCGGGCGTGGAGAACCTGTTCGAGCCGTTCCTGCATGGGACACCAGGCATCACTCAGTTGGAGGTCGACAGCCAGGGGCGCGTTCATCGGATCATCGACGCCGTTCCAGCTGAGCCCGGCCAGGACATCGTGCTCACCATCGACAGCCAGCTGCAGGCAGCAACCGAGTCCTATCTGCGTCAGGGACTTCTGGCTGCTCGCAAGACGGTCAGTGACGACTCCGGTTTCTTCTACCCGGCAATCGGCGGGGCGGCAGTGGTCATGGACCTCCGCAACGGTGACGTTCTGGCGATGGCGTCGCATCCGACCTACGACCCCAACTGGTTGGTCGAGGGCATCGCCGGCGAGGTCTACCGTTCGGTGTTCGAGAACGATCTGTTCCCCGGAGTGCTCAACAACCGGGCCGTGCAGGGCTTGTACGCCCCTGGCTCGACGTTCAAGACGGTCACCGCTCTGGGAGGGCTCGAAGCCGGCCTGATCTCGCCCCGAGCGGCGTTCTACGATCTCGGCTACTACACGATTCCCGAGAAGTACAACTGCTCGGGTCGCTGCACCTTCTACAACGCAGACCGACTCGCTCTCGGCGTCGTTGATCTCAGCGGGGCCATGACTCGCTCCTCGGACGCGTACTTCTACCGGGTGGGCAACGAACTCTGGCATCTGCCGACCGAGGATCGATTCGCCATCCAGAACATGGCCAGACAACTCGGGTTCGGCCGTCAGACGGGCATTCAATTGCCGTTCGAGAAGGGCGGCCGTATTCCCGACGACGAAGTGAAGCGGACGCTCTTCGAGTCGAACCCCGAGGCCTACAACCCCTACGGCGATCCGGTGATCTGGCTTCCGGGCGACAACATCAACACGGCCATCGGTCAGGGGCTCGTTGTGGTGACGCCGATGCAATTGGCCAACGCATACGCCGCCCTGGCCAACGGTGGGACCCTGTTCGCCCCGAACATCGTCGATCGCCGGGTATCCCGCTCGGCTGAGAACTTCGGGGAGGTGCTGCAGGAGTACGAAGCACGAATCATGCGGACGGTGGAATTTCCCCCCGGGACGTCGGTGGTGGTGGAGGGACTGAACGGCATCACCAGCTTCACTCGCCGAGGCACGGCCTGGAAGGCATTCCAGGGCTACGCCCAAGACGAGTACTGCGTTGCCGGTAAGACGGGCACCAGCCAAGCAGACGGCATCAACCCGGTGTTGCAGCGCAAGAAGGAGGACACAGCGCTGTTCGTGGCCTGGGCACCCTGCTACGACCCTCGCTACGTCGTCGCAGTCGTCATGGAGGAAGCGGGCTTCGGCGGTGAAGCAGCGGCCCCCGTTGCCCGGCAGATCATCGAAGCGGTGCGGGCCTACGAGCAACGCTGGCCCGAACCCCAGATCGCCTTTGTCGCCCCTCGACCTGAGTGTCCCGAGATACCGGAGGCGTTGAGGGGTGACCCTGCCTTCTTGAGCTTCGTGCCTGAAGGCTGCCCTTGGGGGATACCGATCCCCAGGGCCAACAGGGAGGGAGATGCCGACGGCGACGGAGTGCCTGACGACGAACAGGAGGCGGGCGACTGATGGGTCTTCCTGTCCGCAAGGAACTGCGCTCACCGCTTCGATACACCGACTACTCCCTCGCAGGCGCGGCTGTGGCCGTCGCCCTCATCGGCGTCGCCATGAACTACGCAGCGACCTGGCGGCAGCTCGAATTCGACGGCGGCGACCCTGCGTTCTTCGCCAAGCGGCAGGCTGTCTTCGTCGGCCTGGGAGTGATCGCCATGATCGGGGCCGCTGCCGTGGATTACCGGTTCTTCCGAGACTTCGCCTCCCAGGGCTACCTCATCGTGCTGGGCTTTCTCGTCGCCGTGCTCTTCGTCGGGGCGGAAAAGAATGGTGCCCGGTCATGGTTCGAGTTACCCGGGCTGGCTTTCCAACTCCAGCCCTCGGAGTTCGCCAAGGTGGCTGTGGTGCTGTCCCTGGCTGCGTTCGTGGCGAATCACGAGGGGCATCTCAAGACCGATGCCCTCATCAACGCGCTGCTGCTCGTCGTGGTGCCAATGGTGCTGATCTTCCTGCAGCCAGACATCGGCACCATGCTCGTGTTCGTGGCCATTGCCATGGGAATGCTCCTGGTCGCTGGCGCCCAGATCCGCCACATCGTGTTCACCACCACCTTGGGCATTGTGGCCATCCTCGTGGTGTTCGGCAGTGACGATCTCGGTGGCCCGAAACTGATACGCCAGAACCAGGAGAACCGTCTCACCGCGTTCATCAACCCCGACTTCGACCCATCGGGTGCTTCCTACAGCTTGAATCAGTCGCAGATCGCAGTAGGTGCCGGAGGTCTCACAGGACAAGGCTGGTTGGAGGGCAGTCAGACGACGCTCGATCTGATCCCAGAGCAGGAGACCGACTTCATCTTCACCGCCCTGGCCGAGGAGTTCGGTTTTCTTGGATCAACGGCAGTGTTGCTCCTGTACGGCTACATCCTCTTTCGGATCTGGCGAATCGCTGCCACGGCCCGCGATCTGTTCGGCACGTTCGTCTGCGTTGGCATGTTGTCGATGTTCCTGTTCCAGCTGTTCCAGAACGTCGGCATGACCGTTGGGATCATGCCCATCACGGGGATCACCCTGCCCTTCATGAGTCACGGTGGTAGTTCGGCCTTGGTGGCCTTCGCTTCCATCGGCGTCGTTCTCAATGTCGGGTCACGACGCCACATGCCCGTCTGAGCCTCAGGTCGTTACTGCTCAGGGTGTGACGCGATGCTGCCGATAACCAGGCATGATCTGGGATCGAGCCGGCGAGCGCTGCCTGCGCAGGGATGATGGCATCGGTCTTGCCGAGATCCTGGTGGCGCTGATGCTGGTCGGGGTGGTGTTGGTGTTCGCCGTGCCCGTTGTGCTGACGTCGCAGGGCATCGTACGGCGCTCGGACGGCACGGAAGTGGTGAGAACTGCGGCAATGGGCGCCGTGGAATCCCTGCGGATGGTGCCGTACGACGATCTGGCAGTCGACGAGGACTGTGTGGTCGGTGCGGCGAACATCCTGTGTGGGGACCGCGTCATCGACGTCGATGGTGTGCCGGTGAGAGTTGTGACGGTGGTGGAAGCGCTGACCCCTCAGATGGCCAGCGGCGAAGAGGCCCAGATGAAGAGGGTCGAAGTCATCGCCTCGCTGGTGGAGGGGGACCGGTCGTGGGAAATCGCCACGGTTGTGGCTCCCGGTCGGCAAACTCCGGTGGATGGGACGACCACTACCGCCCCGCAGCGGAGCCGGGCGACGCTGACCGTCAATCTCACAGCGATCAACGGGCAGCCCGCCTCAGCCGCCGATTGGCCGGAGCTGAGGTTGTACAAGCCCGACATGTCGGAGTATTTCAGGCCGACGACAACGGGGGATGTGCAGGCGTTCACCCTGACCCCCACTGGCACTGGATTCGGTCCGTTCCTACTGTCGACCGGAGCGCCCGGTCATCAGGACGACGCTGGGTTCGACTTCGATGAGTGGCAGGTCGCCGGGGAGTGGAGCAACGGATCCGGCGTGTGGCTCCAGTATCAACCCGTCGCCGAGATCATTGGGGAAGAAGAAGCAGTCGAGGCGAACGTCTACCTGCCCTTCGTAGTGAATATCCGGGCGTTCGTCGGACCAAGAGAGATGCGGGTCGGTGAGGTGCTGGTGGGTGACACCGATGAGACCGATGAGACCATCCGACTCGAGAACGGCTGTGGCTCGACGGGGTCAGATGTACCGTGCTTGGATTTTTATGGCGGCAAGGTGCTGCGACCGGGCCAGTTCTTCGGAGCGGTCGAGGATCTCTTGGGCTTCGGGCCTGCGTCTGGGGATGTGCAGGCCCCTGATGCTGGCCAGCGATCCGCCACGCTCGAGATCACCAAGGCAGGGGTCCAGAGCACCTCTATCTGGGTCAGAACCGTGGACTCCCTCGTCTCCCACGCGTGGGGCGTGGGAGAGTCGACAGTCACCGTGTGCAGTCGGTTCATCGGGACCACGGGGTGCATCGACACCAGCACGGTCACAACGGATCTGGCCGGCTACGCCCAAGTTCCGGTGTGGCTCGAGGGCGAGAACGTCCTTACTGGCAGCAACTCCGACGCTGGCTTCTGTGAGTCGACCATCGTCCGAAACGGTCCTCTTACCGGCTATGGAGATGCCAGCCCGTCGGCGCTGAGAATCGTCCTGGACCCAATCCGGATCGTCGGGGACTGTAACGATCCGTCGCAGAGAGTGAGAGGCGCAGGAAGTGTCCAGCGTTACTACAGCAGGCGGAACATCGATCATTTCGACGTGCGCTGGAGGGAAACGCGCAGTTCGCCGCATTCTTGGCTGATGCAGGATCGCAAACTGTACCGAGTGGTCCGGCCCGACTCGTCATGTCGCACGAATGGGTGCCGAGCGCGAGATACGTCGCACGACTACCAAGAGTGGCTGCAATGTTCCAACGACGGTCGGCGGGATTGGTGTTGGCGGGCCGCGATCGGTACAGCCATGCCCCGCGGGTTTCAGGTCGGTTACTTCACGTACTGCACCGATCACTCGGGGATCATGGACGGGGTCCGCGAGGGTGACGGCAACGAGGTGAACAAATTCAATTGGTACACGTGGAGCCGAACACAGGGGTGGAAACAGTTCGATATCGCCAGCCGTAGGGCGTGCCCGGAACTGAACCCGTAGGGTTGCGATCGGAGGTCCGGATCGCCAGGGTTCGAGGATCGTTCTGTGTGTGCGGGATGGGTTGACCTTCGGTCGCCCACCTGATGGGGGACTCCGACGCCTCAGAATGGTGGGCCTGGTGCCGATTGGCTCCCGTGCGTCGTAGTCCGAACACAACCTGGGGACGAAGCAAGGAGGGAAAGGGCTTCGGCATGGCCGAGGTACTGGTCGCGGTGGCGTTGTTGGGGGCCGTCCTCGTGTTCGCTGTGCCGGTGGTGATGATGTCCCAAGGCATCGTTCGTCGGTCAGATGGCACCGAAGTGGTGCGCAGCGCTGCGGTCGGTGCCGTCGAGGCGTTGCGCATGGTCCCCTTCGATTCGTTGGACGCTGTCCCGTGTCCCGATGCAGACGACAGCGTGCTGTGTGACACGCGGCAGATCGAGGTCGACGGTGTGCAGGTGCGGGTCGACACCGTGGTCGAGGCGGTGGCGGCTGACATCGGCGGGGGTGCGTCTGCTGGGATGAAGCGAGTGGTGGTGACCGCGACATTGGTCGATGACGAGGAGCGTTCGTGGGAGATCGCAACTCTGGTAGCCCCCGATGGAGCACCGGCTGCCACGACGACAACGCCAGCGGCCCCGTCGGCTCACCGCACCCTCACCGTGACCCTCAGCCACCCCACGAACAATGCTGCCACCGGATGGCCCGAGTTGCGCTTGTACGGCTTCGGTGTCAGTGGGGATCTGGAGTTCGATGACTACCTGTCACCGACCTCGTCGACCGGGATAGAGCAGGTCTTCACGTTGACCCAAACGGGGACCGGGTTCGGTCCGTTCTTCCTCACGACCGGTTCCCCGGTCGACGTCGCTGACTCTGCGTTCGGCTTCGATCAGTGGCAGCTCGAAGGCTCCGCAATCGACGGGGTTCAGGGCCTCACGGTGGTCGTGGATCAAACTGCTGTCGAGGCGGATGTGACGGTGTACCTGCCCGTGTGGATCGAGTTCGAGGTCACGGCGGATGGAGCCCCGGTAACGCAAGGCCAGGTGTTGCTGAGGGGAGTCGGCCACCTTCACGGGTACGAGCAGCCCGTCGAGCTCGATGATGAGTGCGTTGTGGAAGGAGCCGGGTTGCCCTGTGCGGCGATGACCCCGGATGGGCTGCCACTGCGGCCCGGCTATTACGACGGGACAGCTCAGGTGGACGGCTACGCCGCTGTGGCCGAGGTCAGCATTCCGGTGCCTGGGAATCCCCCCGCAGCCGATCGCCGAGTGCGCATGGTGCTCGACCTGGAGCCGGGCGACATGGAACGCATCTGGGTCAGGGTTGTCGACGAGGAGGGTTGGGGTGTCGGTACAGCTGAGGTGCGGGTGTGCGTGTTCGAGGTGACGAGCGCTTCGTGTATCTGGGAGTCGCCGTGGGCGCCCGTAGACGACGAGGCGGGGTATGCCGAGCTGTTCATCCCGCTCAACGGCGACGATGGGGTGAGGTTCTACGGCAGGAGTGAGAGTGGCAAACGGACGGGTTACGCCAATCTCGATCTGAACTCTTGGGAGGACTACGGCGAGGACGGGGTCGAGGCACTGGCGATCACGGTGGCCCCGGTCATTCAGAACGGCACTGCGGCCAAGGAGCAACGGATGTTCAGCAAACGGCGGCTCGGCCACCTCGACGTTCGCCAAAAGAACAGTGACTCGGGAACGAACTTCTATGTCCTTCCAGACTTGGAGATGTACGAGGTCGTTGCCCCGGCGACATCGGTCGATGGGTGTGGGGAGGCCCGGGTGAATCGCTGTCGCCCGCCGGGGATTTCGACCGATGCGGCCGAATGGGCAGAGTGTTCCGGCTACACCCGCCCACGGTGCCACCGCATCTCTGTCGCGACCCGCCTCCCAGATCTCAGAGTCGGCTTCTTTTCCTACTGCGATGAACACGCTGTTGGTGCTGGGGGGCAGGACGACATCGATCTCGAGGACGCCCAACTCAGCGTCGTGCGGAAGCGGTGGTTCAGGTGGAACGGCCTGTCCTCCGACGTCACCAAAGACATCGGAACTCGGTTGGCGTGTCCTGATCTCAATTGATCAGGGTTCGTTCGTCGTGTCTGGTCCCCTAGGAGCGTGTCCGAACTCGGCGGGTGACCGTATGGCGGGGGCATCGGTCGGCCCATGGGACGGTGGCCGCAGCCGCCAGAAGGCTCAGATTCCGACAGAGATCTGCCGATAGACCACCGTGGACAGGCGTTGGTCGCAGAGCCCGGTGCGGGACATCGACCGGGTACGGCCAGGCGAGGCCGGATTCGGTCTGGCCGAGACCCTGATGGCCGTCGCTGTGCTGGCCATCGTGCTGGTGATGGCCATCCCGGGAATCCTGCTGTCCCAGAGCGTCGTGCTTCGCTCCGACGGCACCGAGGACGTGCGGGCGGCTGCCATGGGTGCCGTCGAAGCACTGCGGATGGTGCCGTTCGGCGACCTCGACGCCACCACGTGCGCGGCGGGGAGTTCCGCCAGCGTGCTGTGCGACGACCGCGTCGTGACGGTGAACGGGAACACGGTTCGCCTGGTCACCAATATCGAGTCGGTGTCCAGTGGGGTCACCGACTACGTGATCAGCGGGGACAACCTCAAGCGGGTGGTGGTGACGGCGACGCTCGAGAGCAACCCGTCGAGGGTCTGGACGGTGTCCACGCTGATCGCCATCGACGGTCAGGTCACCATCGAGTCGTCCCCTGATGGGGGGAATGGCGGCGACGACGGGGACGACGGCAATGGCCCTGCCAGCGCTCCGGCGACGGTGCCCGGTCCCCCCACCAACGTGGCGGCCACTGCGGGAAACCAGTCGGCCACCGTGACGTGGACGGCGCCGACCGATAACGGCGGCGCCGACATCACCAGCTACCGGGCTACCGCATCCGATGGCCAGGGCAACCTCTTCACCTGCCAGAGCACGAGCCCAAGCCCGGACCCTCTTGCGACCTGCACCATCTCGGGTCTTGCCAACGGCACGATCTACTCGATCACCGCTCATGCCACCAACAGCGTGGGCGACAGCACAGCCGGTTCGGCGTTCGGTGGGGTGATCCCTGGCACCGTGCCCGATGCGCCCACAGCGGTCACCGGCGTGGCCGGCGACGCCCTGGTGGTCGTCAGTTGGACAGCGCCTTCGGACCAGGGTCGGGAAATCAGCGCCTACACGGTGACGGCAGCGCCAGGGGGTGCGACCTGTTCGCCTGATCCACTCGACACGACGTGCACAGTGACGGGTTTGACGAACGGGGTCGAATACACCTTCACCGTGACAGCTACCAACGCCCTCGGGCAGGGTGAAGCTTCCGCTGCATCGGCCGGTGTGACGCCGCAGAGTCCCCAAACCTCCATCGAGTTGAGGGTCAACGTCACCAAGTTGACCGACACATCGGTCCCCGCCGGTGAGTGGCCGACCATCGTGGTGTACGACGCCAACGGCACAGCTATCGCCGCGTCGGGTACCGATGGGAATGACTACCTGTTCGACATCACCGACAGCGGGACGTACCAGATCGCCGCCGACGTCGACGGGCAGGTGATGCCTGCCCTG
>JAYPWI010000021.1:8478-66583 GCA_038135065.1 Acidimicrobiales bacterium | reverse complement strand
GCCGAGATCGCCCGCAACGAGGGCAAGGGCGGCGTCCACTGGTTCGGCGACTGAGTCATTCTCGCCATTGGCAACGAGACGTTCCCGGCCGCGCTCGGTCACCGCTGCCGTGTGTGCCGCTACGCCGCGCAATGTTTCGCACCGGGCGCAGATGGGTATCGCTGAGTCAGTCGCAACTCAGGAGTGCCAATGCCCCCGTCGACAACTCGTCCACTGGACGACAGTGCGCCCGCAGCACGGTCGTTCTCATCTCCCCAAAACCGTGTCGCCACCGCTCGCAAACTTGTTCTTGCTGCGGCCTTCATGTCGTTTCTGTTCTCAGTGTCCTTGTGGTTCGCTGGCAACGAGGACGAAGGCCTCTTCGTCGGAATTTGGGTGCCTTCCATTCTGAGCCTCGGTGGCTTTCTGATCCCGAGGGAGGCCACCCGATGAATCCCGCAATTATTTTCATCTTCGGGCTCGTTGTCACGATGTTCGTGGCCGGTGCGTTCAGTCTCGTCGGATTCGGCTACGCAGTCGACGAACGGGCGAAGCGTCAGAGCGGTGTGGCGGCCGAACCTAGCCAGCCGGACCTCGCCGTCCGCTGAGGAGCCGTTCTCGCAGTAACGCTTGCGAATCGCCGCGCTGAGCTTCCACTCACGAAGCGGATCGAGGGGCCCTTCCAGGATTCCTGGAGGGGCCTCGGCGGCTTTCAGAACAGACCCATCTGGCCTGGGACCGTGGTGATGTCAGGCAGCACCGCGAGGTCTGCGACCCGTTCTGACACCTCGGCATGGATCAGTCGGGCGAGATCTGGAGATCGCAGATTGTCGGGGGTGTGAGCGAACACCGTCACCTCACGGCCATCGGACACCCACCGGGCGACATGTGGCCACCATTTCCTCCAGGGCTTGATCACCTCCCCCAACGGGGCATTCACCGAGTCGGGAACGATCAAGCGAAGCACTGGGTTACCGGCAAGGGCGACGGGCCGCACGCGCACCCGCGGCTTACGGGCATGGGCCTCCACCGCCTCGGGTGTGTCCGGAACATGGGCGAACAGAGGGGCTGTGTAGAAGAGGATTCGGTCGATACCGCGGTCGGCAAGAAGGTCGTTGAGCGCTGACTCGCTGTCGGTACCGGCGTCGAACGCCCGGTTGCGGACCTCCACGGACCAGTCGAACTCGGTGGGGAGCCCACGCACGAAGCGCTCGAGCACGGGCAGATCGCTGGGCCCGAATGATTCGGGCAACTGCACTGAGAATGGCCCCAACACACCACGAAGCGGGCTAAGGCGCTCTAAAAACGCCGTCAGCTCGCTGTTTGCACCTACAAGGCGACGATCGTGGGTGATGGTGCGGGGGACCTTGAACGCGAAGCGGAACCAGTCCGGCGCTTGTTCGGCCCACCGGGCAACTGCCGTTTCGGATGGAACGGCATAGAACGTCGTGTTGCCCTCCACTGCGGTGCACCACCGGGCGTAGGCAACCAATTCGGAGCCACGGGCCGTGTCAGCCGGAAACTGTCGACCGACCCATGCTCGATTGACCCACATCGGGCACCCGACCCGAAGCAACCCGGGGGGCGACTCGACCTGCTGTCGGGAGTTCGGTGGGTCCACGGTCTGAGAGTAGGACCAAGAGAGAACCACGTCGCAAGCGATCGCCGCCGCTCATTTGTGCGGTCAAACGGCAATCCGCACATCATGCTCAAAATGTGACGAATAGGTGACACACAGGGCGAGCTTCTGGCGTCGTGTCCTACGTTGCCAGCGGGGGCGCGATCGATCGCATGACTGTCGCAGTCGGGGGTCGACGTGCATAACGAAAGGGACAGAGAATGACGCGTGGATTGCTCATTCGACTGTTGACCGCTTTCTTCGCCGTGGCGCTCGTTGCCTCGGCGTGTGGTGGCGGCGACAGCGACAGCGACACCAGCACCGAAGGAAGCGAGGCAGCCAGCGACGAATCCTCAGGCGGTGACGACGATGGCGAAGGAGCAGGTGCACAGGGCGGCCTCAGTCAGTCCGACATCGAAGAGGCAGCGGAAGCCGAGGACGAGGAGGAGGCCGCCGAGGTCGACCGCTCCACCCTCGAGGCCCTCTTCGCCGATGCTGCGGCAAATCGTCAAGTGATCGTGGACGAGATCACGGCGAAGGTCGAGTCGGGCGAATGGGGTATCGGGGACGACAACATCCTGCGAGGCCCATCTGGGTTCGAGATCGATCTGAACAATTGCTCACCGGACTGGGACAACTACGGCGGTATCACCGACAGCGAGATCCGTCTCGGGGCCACCGGTCCCTTCACCGGCAATGCCGCCGCATGGGGCGACGCCTTCCGGGGCTTCGACAGCTACTGGCAGTGGATCAACGAGAACCTGGGTGGCGTGGACGGCAAGAACCTGGTGCTGATCACCCGGGACGATGCCTACGTCGCGGCCCAGACCATCGAGTTCTTCGACGAACTCATCGAAAGCGAGAACATCCTCGGCTTCCAGGGGCTGGGATCGCCGAACGGTCTGGCCATCTACGACAAGGCCAACGCCGAATGCCTGCCCCACCTGTGGCACGCAACCGGCCACCCAGCGTGGGGTGACCCGGTGAACCACCCGTGGACGACGGGCGGCGTGATGTCGTACTCGACCGAGGCCGTGCTCTGGGGTACGTGGATCAAGAACAACCTCAGCGACGACCTGCCGGTGAGCGTCGGGGCCCTCGTGATGGACAACGACTTCGGTCTCGCCTACGAGAACGCCTTCGCTGCCTTCGCCGACGCCAATCCCGACGTCATCAGCGACTTCCACCCGATCCGACACGATCCGGCGGCACCAACGGTGTCCAACGAGGTGACAACCATCGGCTCGTTCGATCCGGATGTGTTCATCGCCATGACCGGGGCTACCACCGGGTGCACCCTGACCATTCAGGAAGTGGACAGCAGCGGGCTGCGGGAAAACCTGCTCGCCGCATTCACCGCCTCGGTGTGCAAGGGGGTGAGCGCCTATATGACGCCCGCTGGTGAGGCGGCCGACGGGTGGTGGATCGTGGGCGGCGGCCTCAAGGATCACACGGACCCGAACCACGCCGACGAGCCGTACATGCAGCTCGTCAAGGAGGCAGCGAGCGACGCCGGCGTCGATCCGACCCTGTCGATGCTGACCTACGGTCACACCTGGGCCTACACGTGGACGGAGACCATCCGGATCGCCGCCGATCTGCCTGGCGGCCTCAACAAGACCAACCTTGTCTTGGCCGCTCGCAATCTGCGCCTGTATCACCCGATGATCCTGGGTGAACTGACGCTGGAGATGAACGGTCTCGACGATGCCTTCCTCGTCGAGGGTTCCGACTTCTCCCAGTTCGATGCGGCGAACCAGTCATGGAACGTCGTGGGGGACATCGTGGACGTCAACGGGGCGTCGGACAACTGCGCCTACAACATCGACACCGCATCCTGCGAATAGCGGTCGGTGACGCCGACCCATCGGGTCGTGTGCGTCAGTAAGCGCATCGAGGGCCCTGCGGTTCCGACCGCAGGGCCCTCCCGCGTTGTGGTCCGGGGGCGCCAAGGGCGCCACGGCTGGCATGATCATTGACATGATCGGCTCGGCGCACGACGCGACTCCCGACAGTTCAGCCACTTCGGACTCTTCGGGCGCCTCTCCCGAACTGACCGCCTTCCGACACCGGTGTGCGGCCTTCCTCGACGAGCACGCCACCGGCGAGGGGCTCGATGCGGAGGATCCCCGAGGAGAGATCGGACTGGGAATCGCCCGCCGCTTCCAGGCTCTCGTCGCCGAGGCCGGGCTGGCCGGGATCACCATGGACCCGGCGTGGGGCGGCCTTGGGCTCGGACCCGACTACGAGAAGGTGTGGCGGGAAGAGGTGGCTCGGCGGCCCCTGATGACTCGCCAGCTGGCCATCAGCCACGGGATGTGCATGCCGATGCTGGCCGAATACGGCACGGACCATCAGAAGTCGCTGTACCTGGCCAAGGTGCTGCGAGCCGAGGAAGTCTGGTGCCAGCTCTTCTCCGAGCCCGGGGCCGGGTCCGACGTGGCCTCCCTGGGCACCCGCGCCGTACGAGACGGCGACGAGTGGATCCTCAACGGACAGAAGGTGTGGACCACCCTCGCCCACCTGTGTGACCGGGGCATCATCGTCGCCCGGACCAACCCGTCTGCGGTCAAACACGCCGGCATCTCCATGTTCATCGTCGACATGAACGCCCCCGGTGTGGAGATCCGACCCATCCACCAGATCGACGGTGGCCGCCGTTTCAACGAGATCTTCTTCACCGACGTGCGGATCCCGGCCGACCATCTGATCCCCCCCGAGAACGACGGCTGGCGCTTGGCCACCGCCATGCTCATGTACGAGCGGGTGGCCATCGGAACAGGGCAGGCATCGGGGGTGATGCACGAACGGGCCGACCAGCTGATCCGGGCAGCTCGACGGCGCGAGGTACACCACGACCCCGTCATCCGACAAGAGTTGATGACCCTTTACAGCCGAGAGGTCTGCCAGAGCCTGACCTCGATGCTGACCAGGGCCCGACTCCAGGCCGGCCAGACCCCGGGACCCGGCGGTTCGCTGGGCAAGCTGGCCGGCTCTTACATCGGCCAGCTTTACCGCGACCTCTCCCTGCGCATCCAGGGTGTCGCCTCGATGGCCTGGAATCCCGACAGCGGCGGCGACCGCTGGGCCCTGGCGTCGCTCGCGACCCTGTCGGGCCGGATCGCCGGTGGCACCGACGAGATCCAGAAGAACATCATTGGGGACCGGGTGTTGGGCCTGCCCCGGGAGCCCGCCGTCGACCGCGACGTACCGTTCAACGAATTGTCGACCGGGTCGCGGCCATGAGTCGGCCCAGCCTGCTGCCCGAGGCCGACATCACACAGGCGGTAGCGAGCCTGGATGACTGGCAGCGGGAGGGTGACGCCCTGGTGGCCCACTTCGCGTTCGCCAACTTCGTCGAGGCCTTCGCCTTCATGACGGCGTGCGCTGATGTCTCCGAAGAACTCGATCACCACCCCGAGTGGTCCAACGTCTACAACCGAGTCGAGGTGCGGCTCACCACCCACGACGCCGGGGGGATCACCGCCCTGGACGTGGCGTGGGCGTCGAGGGCGTCCGTCCTGGCCGGCCGGGCCTCGTAGATCACGGCCCCTCGGCCAGCCGGGTGCGGTTACGCTCCGCGCATGACAACCAGCAACCGCCCATCCCCGGTGTACGAACTCATCCCCAAGCTCGGCCAGCTCCGCGACGAAGTGCTCTTCGGCGACGTCTGGGAGGGCCCGGAGTTGTCCAAACGTGACCGCAGCCTGATCACAGTGGCTGCCCTCACCGCCCTCTACCGGACCGAGGAGCTCACCCTGCACATGCAACGGGCCCTCGACAACGGGGTGACACCCGAGGAGATCAAAGGGCTGATCACCCACCTGGCCTTTTACGCCGGATGGCCCAACGCAGTGAACGCCGGCCGGGTCGCCCTCGACGTGCTGCCCCAGGACTGAACGGTGACCGACCACAGCGACCGCCCGAAGCCCTCCATCGGGTTCATCGGCCTGGGAACGATGGGCTCTGCCATGGCCGAGAACCTCATCGACGCCGGACACCCCCTCACCGTGTTCGACCTCCGCCCTGAGGCTGGGGAGCCCCACGTGGCCAAGGGGGCGACGTGGGCCGACAGCCCAGCCGCCGTGGCCGCTTCCTGCGACGTCGTCCTGTTGTCCCTACCCGGGCCGCCCCAGGTCAGTGATGTCGTGCTCGGCACCGGCGGGGTCGCCGAGGGAGCACGGGCTGACCTCACCGTGTTCGACCTCAGCACCAACTCCCCCACCGTTGTAAGAGATCTCCACGCACAGTTGTCTCCCCGAGGAGTCCACCTGCTCGACGCACCGGTGAGCGGCGGTCCCGATGGGGCACGCAAGGGCCGGTTGGCCATCTGGGTGGGTGGTGACCGTGCACGGTTCGACACCTGGCTGGGGCTCCTGCAGTCCTTCGGTGACGCGCCCCACTACGTCGGTGACATCGGCGCGGGCTCGGTCGCCAAGCTGGTCCACAACCTCAGCGGGTACGTCATCCAGACCGCCCTGGCCGAAGTGATGACCATGGGGGTCAAGGCAGGAGTTCCCGCCGACGTGTTGTGGGAGTCGATCCGTTACGGGGCCCACGGCCGGCGCCGAACCTACGACGGGTTGTCCCGCAACCTGCTGCCCGGCCGATTCGACCCGCCCGACTTCGCCCTGGCCCTAGCCCACAAAGACGTCAGCCTGGCCTGTGAGTTGGCCCGTCAACATGGTGTTCCCATGCGCCTGGCCGCCCTCACCCTCGACGAGATGACCGAGGCCCTCAACCGGGGCTGGGCGGGCCGTGACTCACGTTCGGCCATGCTGTTGCAGGAGGAACGGGCCGGGGTGGAGGTTCGGGCCTCGGCCGAACGGATCGCCGAGATCCTGGCCGAGGGCTGACCCCCAGCTGCCTGGGCTCAGCGACCCGTCCAGACTGGCGCCCGCTTCTCTGCGAACGCCCGCGTTCCCTCCACGCTGTCCTCGGTGGAGGCCAGCAGCCGGAACAGCTGTGATTCGAGGCGCAACCCGGCTTCGAGGGGCATGCTCAGCCCTTCGGTCGCCGCCTGCTTGATGGCACGGACTGCCAGGGGCCCCGCTTTGAGCAGGGTGCGGGCCATCTCCTCGGCCCGCTCCATCAGTCGCTCCTGCGGGACGACCTCGTTGACAAGTCCGAGGCGGTGCGCTTCGGCTGCATCGATGCGTTCCCCGCTGTACAGCATCCACAGGGCGTGCCCGAGGGGAATGGCCCTGGGCAGGCGCTGGGTTCCTCCCCCGCCGGGCAACAAGCCCAGGAGCACCTCGCCGAGACCGAACTGGGCGTTGGGTGACGCGATGCGGATGTCACAGGCCAGCGCCTGCTCGAGCCCGCCGCCATTGCAGTGGCCGTTGACCGCAGCGATGATCGGCTTGAAGATCTCGAGACCCCGCATGAGATCGCCGCGCCCGGCCGCTGCGAAGGCGTCGGCCGGTTCGGGGGCTGCGGCGAAGTTCTGCTTGATGTCGCTGCCCGCGCAGAACGCCTTGTCCCCGGCCCCGGTGAGGATGGCCACCCAGGCGTCATCGTTGTGGGCGAAGTCGGCCCAGACCTCGGCGAGACGTTCGTAGGTGGGGAAGTCGCAGGCGTTGTAGGCGTGTGGTCGGTTGATCGTGACGTAGGCGATCCGGTCCCTGATCTCGTAGATCACCGATGGTGCGCTGTCGGACATGTCGTCGCCTCCCCGTGGCCCCGTGTTCGACCAGTGTGGTCTGCGCCGAGCGGCGGTGTCGGCATCACCTGCGGAAATCGGCAAGGATCACCACATGAAGATCGGACTGTTCTCATTCGTCGAAACCTCTGACGGCCTCACCGACATGGCCCGCACGGCGGCCGAGCAGGGCTTCGACAGCCTCTGGATTCCCCAGACCTTCGGGCTCGACACCCTCACCGCGATCGCCCTGGCCGGCAGCCAGGTGCCCGACATCACCTTTGCCACCGCGGTGGTACCCACCTACCCCCGCCATCCCCAGATGCTGGCCCAGCAGGCCCTCACCGTGAACGCAGCCATCGGCGGGCGCCTGATCCTGGGGATCGGCCCCTCCCACAAGCCCGTGGTCGAGGGGTCGTGGAACATCAGCTTCGACAAGCCGATCCGCCACCTGCGGGAATACCTCGAGATCCTCATGCCCCTCGTGCATGACAAGAGCGTCCGTTTCGTCGGGGAGACCCTCACCGCCCGAGCCGACATCTCGGTCGACGGGCCGGCCCCCAGGGTGATGATGTCGGCCCTGGGACCACAGTTGCTGAAGGTCACCGGACGCCTGGCCGATGGCACGATCCTGTGGATGACCGGACCGACCACCATCGCCGAACACTCGGCTCCCGTCCTGCGGGAAGCGGCCGCCGAGGCGGGACGGCCCGAACCCGAGGTGGTGGCCGGCTTCCCCATCTGCGTCACCGACGGATCCGATGCCGCCAACACCGAGGCCCGGGAGCGGGCCGCCCGCTCCTTCGCCATGTACGGCACCCTTCCCTCCTACCGGGCCATGCTCGACCGTGAGGGGTACGACGGACCGGGCGACATCGCCATCATCGGCAGCCCCGACGAGGTCGGTACCCGGATCACCGCCCTGGCCGACGCCGGGGTGACCACCTTCGCCGCGTCCGAATTCGGCAGCCGCGAGCAGCGGGGAGCAACCCGCGACTTGCTGGTCTCCCTCCTGTGAGCGGACAACCGCCCACCACGGGGCCGACCCACATGACGGCGGACGAATTCCGCCGCCATGGACACGCTCTCATCGACTGGCTGGCCGACTACTTCGACAACGTCGAGGACATGCCCGTGGTCTCGAGGGTCGAGCCCGGGGAGATCCGGGCGGCCATCCCGGACCGTGCGCCCGAGGAGCCCGAACCCTTCGAGGACATCCTGGCCGACCTCGACCGGGTCGTGATGCCCGGGATCACCCACTGGCAACATCCGAATTGGTACGCCTTCTTCCCGGCCAACTCGTCCCCGCCTTCGGTGCTGGCAGAGCTCGCGGCAGCCGGACTGGGCGTCCAGGGGATGATGTGGTCGACCTCGCCGGCCTGCACTGAGGTGGAGAGCGCCGTCGTGGACTGGCTGGTCGACCTCCTCGACCTTCCTCAGGGCTGGAAGACGACAGGGGCCGGCGGCGGGGTGCTCCAGATGAGCGCTTCGGATTCGACCCATACGGCCCTCGTCGTGGCCCGTCACCGGGCGGTCGAAGCCGGAGCGGATCCGGCCAGCCTCGTCGCGTACACCTCGGCCCAGGCCCACAGCTCCATCGAGAAGGGAGCGACCGTTGCCGGATACCGGCACCTCCGACTGATCGAAGTGGACGGCGACCAAGCCATGTCGGCGCCGGCGCTCGCCCGGGCCGTCGAGGACGACATCGCCGCCGGGCTCGTACCGTGCTTCGTCGGGTCGGCCATCGGCACCACGGGGACCACGGGGGTCGACCCCCTGCAGGCCATCTCCGAAGTGGCCGCCGCCCACGGAATGTGGCACCACGTGGATGCTGCGTACGCAGGCACGGCGATGATCTGCCCGGAGTTCCGCCACCACCAGGACGGGGTGGAACTCGTCGACAGCTACACCTTCAACCCGCACAAGTGGATGCTGGTGAACTTCGACTGCTCGGTGTTCTACGTCGCCGACCGCAAGCCCCTCCTCGACTGCCTGAGCATCCTGCCCCCGTATCTGCGCAACGAAGCCAGTGCGTCGGGTGCCGTCATCGATTACCGAGACTGGCATGTGCCCCTGGGCAGGCGGTTCCGGTCGCTGAAGCTGTGGTGGGTGCTGCGGTCCTACGGGGCCGAGGGCATCCGGGACCTCATCCGCCACCACGTGGCGATGGCCGACGAGCTGGCGGCCCGCCTCGAGGCCGACCCCCGCTTCGAACTGGTGGCCCCCCACCCCTTCGCCCTGGTGTGTTTCCGATGCACGGCAGGCGACGAGGCAACATCGGCCCTCGCCGCAGCGGTCAACGCGACCAACGAGGTGTATTGGACACCGTCGGTGCTCGAGGACCGGCCGATGATCAGGGTGTCCATCGGTCAGGCTCGGGCAGAGTGGCGCCACCTCGAGCACCTGTGGGGCCTGATCGACCGCCACGGGTGAGCGCCGCCGCGCCCAAACGCGGCTCAGATGGCGAAGCCACCCGTCTTCGTCTCGAGGTACTCGTCGATCCCCTCGTGGCCGCCCTCTCGTCCGATGCCCGAGTCGCCCATGCCACCGAAGGGCACCGAGGCCGAGGTCGGGTTGACGTCGTTGATCCCGATGATGCCGAACCGCAACGCCTCGAAGGCCCGCATCGCCGTACCGATATCACGGGTGTAGACGTAGGCGGCCAACCCATAGTTGGTGTCGTTCGCCGCCTCGATGACCTCGTCGGGGTCCCGGTAGGTGATGACCGGAGCCACCGGACCGAAGGTCTCCTCGCGGTAGATGGTCATCCCGTCCTGGACACCGGTCAGCACGGTCGGAGCGAAGAAATGACCGGCACCCAGCGGACCTTCGACCAGCCGGCCGCCTCCCACCGGGACACCGGCCCCCTTGGACCGAGCATCCTCCACCTGAGCCTCCACCTTGGCCACTGCGGCCTCGTTCACCAGCGGACCCACACCGATGCCGTCCTCGAGGCCGTTGCCCGTTGCCAAGCGGGACACCCGATCACAGAGCACGGTGGAGAACGCCTCGGCATGGTCCTCGTGGACGTAGAGGCGGTTCGGTGAGATGCAGGCCTGTCCTGCATTGAGGAACTTGAGGGCCGCTGCGCCCTTGGCCGCGTGTTCGGGGTCAGCATCGGGAAACACGATGAAGGGGGCGTGGCCACCCAGCTCCACCGAGATGCGCTGCAGGTTGCCCGCCGACTTGGCTGCCAACTGGCGGCCCACTGCCGTGCTTCCGGTGAAGGTCAGCTTGGCAACCCGAGGGTCGGAGGTGAGCACGTCGCCGATCGGCCGAGGATCCGACGCGGTCACCATGTTGATCACCCCGGCAGGCACACCGGCGTCGACGAACACCTCGTAGGTGGCCTTCGCACACAGCGGGGTGGCCTCGGCCGGCTTGAGGACCACCGTGCAGCCTGCGGCCAGGGCCGGGCCCATCTTCCGGGTCAGCATGGAGATCGGGTAGTTCCACGGGGTGATGGCCCCCACCACCCCGACGGGGGCTTTGACCGACAGGAACCGCTGGTCGGGTCGCTGCGACGGCAACCACTCCCCAGTGACCCGCTTGGCCTCCTCGGCGAACCAGATCAGGAAATCCGAGGCGTAGGCCACCTCGGCTCTCGATGCACGCAGCGGCTTTCCCTGCTCGATCGTCATGAGCCGGGCCAGGTCCTCGGCCCGCTCGGTCATCAACTGCCACGCCCGGTACAGGATGCGGGATCGCTCGTAGGCAGTGGTGCGGGACCACTGGGAGAAGGCCGCGTGGGCCGCATCGATGGCCGCCGTCGCGTCGGATGCCCCACCGTCGGGCACGGTACCGATGACCTCGCCAGTAGCCGGGTTGGTGACCTCGAAGGTTGCTCCCGAGTGGGCATCCACCCATTCGCCGTTGATGAACACCGCCGACCTCCAACATCGTTGCTGCGCGAACCGAGCCAAGGGTAGGCGCAACGGTGGACGCCACGGGAGTCGAACGCCCCTAGGATTCGCCCCGTGCATGCTGGCCGTCGGTGGTGGATGCTCCTCGTTGCCCTTGTGGTTGGGGCGGCCATCGTTCTCGCCGCCCAGGGCCGCCGGACCCCAGCCCCCGCCCTAGCAGACGCGTCCCCTGCACGGCCCGCCGACCAGGCCGTAGCTGTGGGGACGGCCCCCCTGCCGACCGCCACGCTTCCAAGCACAATCCCACCAGCTGAGGCACCGATCGACCGTTCACCCGACGGGGCGGGACCTGCCGAAGTGCCCCCCACGACGATGGTTCCCACCCGACGAGCCACCATCGCAGTCAGCGGTGACATCATCACCCATCAGGCAGTCGGTCGGGTCGCCGCCGCCTACGCCAGGGACAGCAACCTCGAATTCGACTTCGGTCCGATGTTCGCCGATGTCGCCCCCACACTGTCAGCCGCCGACCTGGCGTTGTGTCACCTGGAGTCGCCCCTGGCCGAGGGGGGAACCTTCCAGCCATTCCCCCGCTTCAACGGACCCGCTGAACTGGCGGTTGCCCTCGCAGCAGCGGGTTTCGACGGGTGCTCACTGGCCTCCAACCACAGCTTCGACCAGGGGTCATCCGGGGTCGCTGCGACGATCGCCGCGATGAGGTCAGCTGGCTTGGGCCACACGGGAACCGCCGCACGGAGCGAGGACGCCGGGCGAGTCGCCCGCTACTCGGCCGGAGGGATCGAGATTGCCCACCTTTCCTACACCTATGGGGTGAACGGCTTCGAGCCGGACCCTTGGGAGGTCCGTCTCATCGACCCCGCAGTGGTAGCCGCCGATGCACTGTTGGCCAGGGCCGCAGGGGCCGAATTCGTCGTGGCCAGCATGCACTGGGGCAACGAGTACCAGCGCTCACCGTCGTCGCTCCAGGTGCAGTGGGCCACAGACATCGCACCAGCCGTCGATCTCGTGGTCGGCCACCACGCCCACGTCATCCAACCCGTCGACGTGATCGGTGACACCCTCGTGCTCTACGGACTGGGGAACTTCCTCAGCAACCAGGAGCCCACCTGCTGTACCGCGTACAGCCAGGACGGTGTCATCGTGACCGTGGAGATTGGTGACGGGCCGGACGGAGTCAGCGTGCTCGGCTACACCATCACTCCCACCATGGTCGACCGGCCCACAATGCGGATCATCCCCGTGGTATCGACCCTTGCGCGGCTCGACGCCAGCAGTGAGCGCTGGTTGCAAAGCAGGCTCGACGCCTCGCTACGGCGCACGGTCGACAGCCTCGGGCTGCTCGGATCCCCTGTCCCGACTCCTCGCTGAGGTCAGGAGAGCTCAGGAGCACCCACCGCCCCGAGGAAGCGGTCGTTCTCCTCGACCGATCCAATAGTGACCCGGATGCCTTCCCCCTCGAAGGGTCGGGTCACCACACCAGCCGCCTCCAACCGCTGGCACAGACCGGCCGCTCGGTCCCCGACCGGCATCCACACGAAGTTCGCCTGGCCCCTCGTGATGGGCCAACCACGGGCCTCGAGTTCGTCGGCCACCCGCTCCCGCTCGACAACGATGGTGGCGACCCTGTCGGCCAGTTCGCGTTCGGCGTCGCTCGACAGAGAGGCGATGGCCGCCGTCTGGGCGAGACCGTTGACCAGGAAGGGCAGGGCGACCTTGTCGAGCGCCCCGATCACCTCGGGATCACCGATGGCATAGCCGACCCGCAGGCTGGCCAGGCCGTAGGCCTTGGAGAAGGTCCGGAACACGACGGCGTTGCTGAAGTGGGGAAGGAGTTCCACCACCGGGTCCCCCACTGCGGGATCAGTGACGAACTCCCGATACGCCTCGTCGATGACGACCACCACGTCCTGGGGTACCCGTTCGAGAAGGCCCCGGAGGTCCTGGGTCGAACACACGGTTCCCGTGGGGTTGTTCGGGGTGGACAGGATCACGCACTTGGTCGAGGCGGTCACCGCAGCGGCAACGGCGTCGAGGTCGAAGGCCTGGTCCACCAGGGGCACGGTGACGGGCCGGGCGCCGGCAATGGCGCTGAAGACAGGGTGGACCTCGAAGGACCGCCACGGGTACACGACCTCGTCACCGGCATCCACATAGGCCAGGAACAGTTGCTGGAGCAGACCGACAGAGCCACACCCCACGGTGACCTGGTCCACCTCCACCCCACACCGCTGGGCCAGGGCGGCCCGCAACTCGAGCCCGCGGTGATCGGGGTAGCGATTCACACCTGTCACGGCGTCGGCGATGGCCGCAGCCACCGACGGCAAGGGGCCATAGGAGATCTCGTTGGAGGCCAACTTGATGGCCTCGTCGATCTGGTGCTCCTCAGCAGCCTGAGCAGCAGACTTTCCGGGCTTGTACTGGGGCAGGCCATCGACGACGGCGCGTGGGCGTCCACTCATGGCCCGCAGAATAGAGGCCAAACGGTCGACCTGCCCTGCCCGGACGTCAGCCGGCGAGCGCCTCGAGCACGGGCCAATGAGGGGCGGCCCCACCACCGGGATTCAGGGGGATCACCACGAGCTCGGACGCCCCCGCATCGAGGTGCTCGTCCACCCGGGCTCGCACCTCATCCGGTCCGCCCCAGGCGACCATCGTGTCCACGAGTCGGTCGCTTCCGCCGTCGACGAAATCGGTGTCGTCGAACCCCAGGGCCCGCCAGGCCCGGTGGTAGTAGTCCAGGTTCACGTAGAAGGCCAGAGCCCGACGGGCGAGGCGACGCGCTTCGGTGGGGTCCTCGCACAGCAGGCACATCTGGGTCACGTTCAGGGCCTGATCGTCCGACAGCAGTGCCCTGACCGATGCGGTGTGATCGGGGTTCTGCAGGATGGTGTTGATCCCGTCCGACTTGGCGACCGCCATCTCGAGCATGCGGGGACCGTGAGCGGCAACGTGAACGGGGGCCCGCAGATCACCGGGGACCTGGACGGGGGCTGCCGCGATGGCGTCCAGGTAGTCGGCGAGGCGCTCGACCGGGGGCTCCCAGGCATGGCCCCGGGCTCCGGCCAGGCCGGCGTTGGACACCCCGAGGCCGAGCACGAAGCGCCCTGCAGAGAACTCGGCCAGGCTGGCTGCCCCCGCCGCAGCGGCCACGGCGTCCCGCGCGTAGACGTTGGCGATGCCCGTAGCCACCCGCAAGGTGTCGGTGCACGCCAGCAGATGAGCCGAGGCCACGAAGGGTTCCCGCCCGAACAACTCAGGGACCCACATGGTGTCGATCCCCGTCGCTTCCACCTGCCGGGCGAACGCCACCAAGGCCTCACCGTCCATACGATCGGTGTTGAACATCACCCCGAGACGTCGCTGGTCTGCCATGGCGGGCAACCTAGTCCCGCCGACCCTGCGGCGTCAGCGAAGTACGTCGGCCACGGCCAATTCGGTGAACCGGTCCGGGTCGTAGCCCAGCAGGTCGCACAGCACGAGGTACGAATGCTCCCCATAGGTGGGTGCGCTGGCCAGTGGCTCGATCGACATGCCGTCGACACGGAACGATTGGGCCTCCGCCCAGGAATGTCCGTAGGTGGCGTGGGGGACCTCCACCCAGACGTTGCGGTGGACGAATTGTGGGTCGACGAGCAGGTCACGCGCTCGTTGCACCATGTGGGCCGCCACGCCTGCCGTGATCAGTGCGTCCTGGGCGGTGAGGGGATCCTGCGATGTCGTCCATGCGGCGACGAGGCCCTCGAGCTCATCGGCTCTGGCCTGACGCTCCTCGAGCGGCAACGCCCCCAGGTCCGACCGACCGATCACGGTAGCCAGGGCGCGCCACTCGGTATCGGTGGCACAGGCCACCGCCACCCATTGATCGTCGCCTGCGCAGGGAAACACCCCATGCGGCGCCATGTGGCGGTCGCGGTTCCCCAAACGGGTGAGCACATTGCCGTTGGCCTCGTCGTGCACGAAGGCAGGGCCCAGGAAGTGCAGCGCCCCTTCCAGCTGCGAGTAGTCGATGTACACCCCCTCCCCGGTGCGCCTGCGGTGTTCGAGCGCGGCCAGCAACACCACCACGCTGAGCTTGGGCGAGATGTAGTCGGTGAATGCGGTGAACGGACCGGCCGGCATACGATCCGGCCAACCGGTCAAGGGATAGAACCCAGCGATGGCGGCGGCCATCGTGCCGAAGCCGGCGTAGGAAGCCAGCGGCCCCGTGTCACCCATGAGGTTCGACTGGAAGATCACCAGATCCGGGTTCACCTTGCGGAGGTCATCGGGACCCAGGCCCCAGCGAACCATGGCCCCGGCCGAGAACGAGTCGGTCACCACGTCGGCCCAACGCACCAGGTCGAGGATGACCTCCCGGGCCTCGGGGTGGCTCATGTCGAGGGCCAGGCCCAGCTTCCCTGCGTTCAGCGAGTGCACCTGGAAGGCGCCCTCGGGGTCGCCGTCCTCGCCCCGGAACGGCCCGGCGCCGCGGAGCACGTCGGGGCGGGTCTCGCTCTCGATCTTCACCACCGTCGCGCCGAGGTCAGCCATGGTTCTCGTTGCGTCGGGGCCGGCTACCGCCCACATGAAATCGAGCACGTTCACCCCCTGCAGGGGCCGTTCGATGTCCTCCGCGCCACCGGGAACCGGTCGACGGGTCAGGTCGGCCATCACCTCGTCGGTGTGGGCGCCGAGGTGGGGGGCCGCCCCCAGCCGGGTGGTGCCCGTGTCGGGACGAGCGAAGGGTCCGCACATCCTGACCCTGCTGGGTCCTCCCACCGAGGTCAGGTCGGCGTCGTCCCAGTAGCCCCGCTCGGTGAGGTGGTCGAGATCGAGCACGTCCCGGGTGTCGGTGATCGGGGCGATCAGCAGGTTGCGATCCATCGACGCAGCGAGCAGTTCGGCCTTGGTTCGACCGGCCACGAACGCGGCGATGGCTGCCGTGCCGTCACGGAGTTGGTCGAGCCCGGTCTCCCCGGCGAACACCCGGTTGGCGTAGGTCACCCAGTCCTCGTCGACCAGGTCAGGTGGGCACATCCCCTCCTCGTCCATCCAGCGGAACAGGCGGGCCGTGTAGGGGCCGATCATGGAACCGAAGAGGAAGGTGACCGTCACGTAGCCGTCGGCGCAGGGGTGGACGAACTGCAGGGTGAACGGCCCGAGTTGGACTCCTCCGGGAAGGCGCGCCGGGCTCTGGGCCCCGTCATCGCGCAGGGCGTACATCATCTGGAACTGGGTGGCCGACAGGAACGCGACCTGGGCACTCACATCAGCGTGGTGGGTCCGGGACGAGCGGGCCCGATGGTGCAGCAGGGCCAGCAGGGCACCGGCTGCATCGGCCGCTGCGTAGTTCCAGGTCTGCGGCTCACTGACCCGAAGCGGTGCCCGGTCGGGGTCGCCGGTGAGGGACATCGCCCCGGAGGACGCAGCAATCGTCAAGTCGGTGGCCGGCCAGCTGGCCTTCGGTCCGCTCGCTCCGTAGGGGCTGATCGATACGGTGACCAGGTCAGGGTTGGCGGTCCGCACGGCGTCGAGATCGAGATCCAGTGCGCCACACTCGATGAGGCCGTCAGCAGTTGCAGCGAGGGCCACCAACCCGTCCTGGTCACACACCACGGATCGCCGCCCCCGATCCTGGGACAGGTGGGACACGGACGTCTCACCGTCGTGGCCCCCACCGACGAAGGGACCGAGGTGACGGTGCCGATGGCCGCCCGGTGGTTCGACATGGATGACCTCGGCTCCGAGCTGGGCGAGCAGCAAGCCAGCCAGGTGCCCCCGGTCGTCTGTCAGATCGAGGATGCGGAGATGCGACAGCATGGCGACCCTTTTCCGTGTCAAGCCCGGCTCGCATCATTGCAGGCTTGGCACCTCCGCTACCGTTTGGCGATGAGCCCACTTCGATTCGGCGCCTTCCTGGCCCCTCACCACCCGATCGGTGAGAACCCGATCCTGCAGTTCCAGCGAGATCTCGCACTGGTCAAGCAGCTCGACGAACTCGGGATCGACGAGTTCTGGTGCGGCGAACATCACTCCTCGGGCTGGGAGATGATCGCCTCCCCGGAGATGTTCCTGGCCGCAGCCGCCCAGCGCAGCCACCGGATCATGCTCGGCACCGGGGTGGTGTCCCTGCCCTACCACCACCCCTTCAATGTTGCCCAGCGCATGGTGCAACTCGACCACATGAGTGGGGGTCGGGCCATCTTCGGGACGGGCCCCGGCGCCCTGCCTTCCGACGCCCACACCTTCGACATCGACCCCATGGTGCTCCGCGACCGTCAGGACGAGGCACTCGGGGTCATTCTGCGACTGCTGCGCGGTGAACCGAGGTTCTCCTACGAGACCGACTGGTTCACCATGAAGGACGCCCAGCTGCAACTTCTACCCATCCAACACGACATGAAGGCGGCGGTGGCCTCGATGGTCTCCCCGTCAGGCATGACCCTGGCCGGCAAGCACGGGGTCGGGGTGCTGTCGATCGGGTCGATGGCGGCCGAGGGCATCAACGCGCTGCCCACCCAGTGGCAGTTCGCCGAGGACGCAGCAGCGTCATCTGGTGCCGTCGTGGATCGCGCCGAGTGGCGGGTGGTCGTCAATTTCCACCTGGCCGAGACCCGAGAACTGGCCCAGGCTCAGGCTCGGCACGGCCTGCAGCGGTGGCACAACGAGTACATCGTCGGCACCCTGCAGCGGGTCGGGGCAGTTGCCTACGACGACCCCGACGAGGCGGTAGACGCCATCTGTGGAGGGGCTGAGACGTCCGCAGTCACCCGGTCTGCGGTGGTGGGCACTCCCGATGATCTGGTCACCTTCCTCCGTGAGATGTACGAGGTGACCGGTGGATTCGGCACGGTCGTCGGCTTCGTCCACGACTGGGCGAACCCGGCGGACACCTTCAACAGTTGGGACATGGTGGCCCGCTACGTCGTGCCCGAGATCAACGGCTACCTGGGCGGCCTTCGGGAGTCCCAGCGCTTCGTGTCGACCGAGCGCGGCGCCTTCGAACGGGCCGGGCAGGCCATCCTGAGCAAGATCATGGAAAACGACCGGGCGGCCGAGGCCCTCAAGATCACCCAGCAGCAGGCAGCGGCCGCCGACTGAGGATCCAAGATCGTCCCGTGAGTTCGTCATCGTCGCCACCGCTCGAGGGCCTGCGGGTCCTCGAGTACGCAACCGGGATCGCAGGACCCTACGCCGGTCGGCTCCTGGCCAGCCTGGGCGCGACCGTGATCAAGGTGGAGCCGCCCGGGGGCGATCCAGCCCGGACCCAGCAGGTCGATGACCAGGAACTCGGACCAGGAGAGGTCAGCCCTCTCTACGTCCACCTCAACGCCGGGAAAGGCAACGTCGCCCCCGACGCCATCGATCCGACGTGGGCCGATGTGGTGATCTCCTCCGATGTCCTGGCCACCCTGCGAGGCGGTCCCCTCGACCCGGTCCACCTCGAGCAAGAGCGTCGGGCCGGTCGCCATGGGCCACGCCTGGTCACCGTCACCGCCTGGGGAGCAGACGCTGACAGCCCCGGTGTCATCTCCGACGAGCTGCTGGTCCAGACGGCGACCGGGTTCCTCGGTTTCAACGGCGACGAGGGCGCCCCGCCACTTCGCCTACCGGGCTGGCAGAGCCAGTACGTGGCCGGCGGTCTGGCAGCCAGCATCGCAGCCCTGATCGATCGAACCGAGGCCACTCACATCGACGTCTCGTGGCTCGGGGCACTCCTGACCGCAACCGAGCTGTGTTACGGCGACGCCCTGCACTGCCAGCGTCGCCGAGACCTGGTCGGACCTCACCCGCCGACGGCGTACCCGTCGGGGGCCATCGCCTGTCTCGACGGCCATGTCTGTCCCGGGTCCATCCGGCCGGTCGATTGGGAGATGCAGTGCCTGTTCTACGGACTGCCCGAGTGGGTGGACGACGGCGACCTGCGACACCGGCACCGCCGCGTGGCCCACATCGAGCGGATTCGTCAGGTGATCGAACCCTGGTACGCGGAGCGCACCAAACGGGAGATATTCCAACTGGCCCTCGATTCGCCCTGGGCAGCCGGGATGGTAATGACCCCCCTCGATGCCCTCATCGACCCCCACCTGATCGAACGGGGCTACCTGGGCCCGATCCCCGTCGATGGCCAGCAGGAGCCCGCGCTGGGTCCGGTCCGTCCCTTCCGGGCCGCCGGCCTGCCCGTTGAGAACCAGAGGGTTCGCTCCACGGCCGCTGACACCGCCCCGGCGGTCGGCCGTGCTGAACGGCCGGTCCCTCTTCGACCCCTCGAGGACCTACGGGTGATCGAGATGACCATCTCGTGGGCCGGGCCCTACGTGGGCAACGTGCTGGGCCCCCTCGGCCTCGAGGTCATCAAGATCGAGGCACTGAGCCCCTTCGACGGGTTCAGGACCCAACGGCCGTACGACCATGGGATGCGCCCTGGCCAGGAACACCTGGTCCACGACAACCGCTTCTACGAGGCCGGTGGCCTGTTCAACGCCGTCAACAAGGGCAAGCTCGACACGGTGATCGCCCTGGACGACCCCCGGGGCCGCGAGGCCTTCCTCGAGTTGGTCCGCAACTGCGATGGTCTGGTCGCCAACTTCTCGGCCCATGTGCTCACCCAACTCGGACTGGACATCGACACCCTCCTCGAGGTGAATCCCCGGTTCGTGGTGGTCCGCATGCCGGCCTTCGGCGTCCACGGTCCCTATGCGGGCGCCGTGGGGTACGGCTCGATCGTGGAGGCCATGGGCGGGATGGGCCACCGTCAGGGCTACGAGCACGAAGGGGCTCGGATCTCCAACCTCTACTTCCCCGATCCCGTCGCCGGTATCCATGCTGCTGCGGCCCTGGTCACCGGCCTGCGGGGCGCCGAACGGACCGGGGTGGGTGGTGAGATCGACCTCTCCCATCAGGAGGCCATGTGGCAGCACTCCGGCGAAGCCCTGGTGCTGGCTGCGTCGTCGGGTCGTGACATCGGGCGCATGGGGAACCGGGAACCGGGGACTGCCCTCAGCGACATGATCGCCTGCGCGGATGGGTGGGTGGCCGTGGTGGCGGTCGATCGACCCACTCCGGCGGCCGAGGCCGTGCTGGCAACTGCCCTACGCCAACGAGCACACGACGTGGTGACCGCGCTGCGCAACCTCGGGATCGGCGCCGAAGTTTGTCTCGACCCCTGGACCGCTCCCGAAGAGCCCCGGGTTGCGAGTCGGCTCGACATCGTCGATCACCCGGTGACGGGCCCGATGCGTCACCTGGCCTCTCCATTCACGGTGGACGGGATCCGCCCCTCTCCTCGAGGACCCGCTCCCCTGTTCGACCAACACACCGACGACGTCCTGACCAGGATCGGTGGCCTCAGTCCCGTCCAGGTCGAGGAACTCCGATCGGTCGGCGCCGTCGGCGGCGTGCTTCCTCCTCCGGCCGAGTTGGGCTTCGTCTACGACGGAGTGCCCAGCCCACCCGGCTGACCCTGCACCCTTCGGCGCGTCGCTTCAGCTCCGGGTCATGGCACACTGACGGGCAATGGCCGAGCCCTCCCCCTCCGGCGGCCTGTCTCCCGGCGCCGCCGCGGGATGGGTTGCCCGCGACGACATCCGCAACGTCGCCATCATCGCCCACGTCGATCACGGCAAGACCACCCTGGTGGATGCCATGCTCTGGCAGTCCGGCGCCTTCCGCTCCAACGAGGACGTCGCTGAGCGGGTCATGGATTCCATGGACCTCGAGCGGGAGAAGGGCATCACGATCCTGGCCAAGAACACGTCCGTGTTCCATGACGGGCTCAAGCTCAACCTGGTCGACACCCCTGGCCACGCCGACTTCGGCGGTGAGGTCGAACGGGCCCTGACCATGGTCGACGGCGTCCTGCTCCTGGTCGACGCATCCGAGGGCCCCCTGCCGCAGACGAGGTTCGTCCTCCGCAAGGCCCTGTCACTGGATCTTCCCGTCGTCCTGGTGGTCAACAAGATCGATCGACCCGATGCCCGCATCACCGAGGTCGTCAACGAGACCTACGAACTCTTCCTCGATCTCGATGCGGCCGACCACCAGATCGACTTCCCCATCGTCTACACCGACGCCCGGGCGGGTACCGCCACCCTGGATCCTGCGGTCGCCGGCGTCGATCTGGAGCCCCTTTTCGCCACCCTGATCGATACCGTTCCCGCCCCTCGCCACGATCCGGAACATCCGTTCCAGGCCTGGGTGACCAACCTCGATTCGAGCCCGTACGTGGGGCGCCTGGCCATGTGTCGCATCCGCCACGGCTGGGTGAAGAAGGGGCAAGCGGTGGCCTGGTGCAGGGCCGACGGCACCATCACGGCGGCCCGGATCGGCGATCTGTACGTCACCGAAAACCTCCAGCGGGTCGAAACCGCCGAGGCTGGACCAGGCGAGATCATCGCAGTGTCGGGTATCGAGGAGATCACCATCGGCGAGACCCTGGCCAATCTCGACGACCCCAGGCCCCTCCCAGTGATCACCGTCGACGAACCGAGCCTGTCGATGACCATCGGCATCAACACCAGCCCGCTGGCCGGCAGCGACCCCGACAGCTCCAAGCTGACCGCTCGTCTCGTCAAGGGCCGTCTGGATGCCGAACTGGTCGGCAACGTCGCCATCCGAGTTCTCGACACGGAGCGCCCCGATGCCTGGGAAGTTCAGGGCCGGGGCGAGCTCCAACTGGCGGTGCTCGTAGAGATGATGCGTCGACAGGGGTTCGAGCTCACCGTGGGCAAACCCGAGGTGGTGACCCGCATGATCGACGGGACCCTCCACGAGCCGACCGAACGACTCACCATCGACATCCCCGAAGAGCATGTGGGCGCGGTGACCCAGCTCCTCGGCGAGCGGCGAGGGTCGATGCAGAACATGAGCAACCACGGCACCGGCTGGGTTCGCCTCGACTACGTCGTACCAGCCCGGGGTCTGATCGGATTCCGAACCGAATTCCTGACCGAGACTCGGGGCACAGGTCTCATGCACCACCTGTTCGACGGTTACGTCCCCTGGGTGGGAGCCCTTCGCACCCGGCACAGCGGCAGCATCGTGGCCGACCGCTCCGGAAAGGTCACGGGCTACGCGGTGGCCGCCGTGCAGGACCGCTCCTCGCTGTTCGTCGGGCCGGGTACCGAGGTGTACGAGGGCATGGTCGTCGGGGAGAACCCTCGTCCCGAGGACATGGACGTCAACATCTGTCGCGAGAAGAAGCAGACCAACATCCGGGCTGCCGCATCCGACGACACCGTTCGTTTGACCCCACCCCGCCTTCTCTCCCTCGAACAGGCCCTCGAGTTCATTGCCGACGACGAGTGCGTCGAGGTGACCCCGAACCACGTGCGCCTGCGCAAGGTCGAACTCGACGCCGGAGTCCGGGGTCGCACTCGTAAACGCCTGCAGCGCGATCGCACCCCCACCTAAACGTCTCCGGTCAGGCTCCTCGGCCCCCGTTGTGCCACTCTGTCGGTGCACCGTTCGGTCATCGGAAGGCCGCGGACGACAAGGGGAACCGGACGCTATGGACGTCGGCATGCAGATGATCTTCTCGAGTGTCGGCTGGGACGTCGACGACGTGGAGACCTTCCAGCAGGAACTCAAGATGGCCCGGATGGCCGAGGACCTCGGATTCGACGTCCTGTGGCCGGCCGAACACCACTTCTTCGATTACTCGTGGTGCCCCGACAACACGCAGCTGCTCTCCTACCTCGCTGCGGCAACCGAGCGCATCCATCTCGGTACCGCTGCGGTGATCATGCCCTGGCACGAGCCGCTGCGGGTCGCCGAGAAGATCTCGATGCTGGAACACCTCGCTCCGGGCCGCATCCGCTTCGGCATGGGTCGTGGCCTGAGCCGTCGGGAATACGCCTCGTTCCGGGGCATCGAGATGGACGAGAGCCGGGGTCGCTTCGACGAGGGCTCCCAGATGGTGATCGAGGCCCTGCGGACTGGTTTCATCGAGGGTGAGGGGCCCTACTACCCACAGCCCCGCACCGAGATCCGTCCACGTCCCCGGTCGGACATGGACGGTCGGATCTACGCAGTGGCCAGCAGCGACGACTCGGTCGAGTCGGCCGCCCGACTGGGAGCCCGCATGGTGATGTTCGCCGACCGGTCGTGGAAGAGCCGGATGCCCTCCATCGTGCGGTGGCGTGAGCTCTTCGAGGAGTTCCACGGGGTCGACGCCCCACCCCCCATGACCGCCGACTTCTGCTACTGCCACCCCGACGCTGACGTGGCCGCCGAGCGGGCCCGTACCTACATGGGCACCTACCTGGGCAGCGTGCTCGAGCACTACGAGGTGATGGGTGACCACTTCGCTTCAACCGAGGGCTACGACGCCTACGCCAAGGCTGCCGAGGTCCTCCGAAAGGTGGGGTCGAGCGGCTTCCTCGAGGGCTTCATGGACGCCACCGCCCACGGCACCCCCGACCAGATCCTCGAGCAGTTCCGGGCGCGGCGTGAGTTGCTGGGCGAATTCGAACTGGCCACCTGTTTCCGCTTCGGAGGGATCCCCCATGACGAGGCAGAGGAATCGATGCGCCTGTTCGCCGCCGAGTGCCTGCCAGAACTCCAGAGCTGGTGAACCGGAGCGGGAGCGACGACCATGCGCTGTGACCTGCTGCTCCACAACGGCAACCTGATCACGGTCGATCCTCGTCGGCCCCGTGCCACCGCGATGGGGATCATCGGTGAGCGGATCGTCTTCGTCGGTGACGAGGTGGATGCTGCAGATGTTGCTGCACGTCGACGGATCGACCTCGGGGGCCGGACCGTGGTGCCGGGTTTCAATGACGCTCATCAGCACATGACCCACTACGGCGACGCCCTGCGCCGAGTCGATCTCTCGTCGCCTCCGGTGGCCCGCATCGAGGACATCCTCGATGCCATCGCCGCCCGAGCGGCTGTCACCCCGGTCGGTCAGTGGATCGTCGGGGCAGGCTACGACCAGAACAAGCTCGCCGAACGCCGTCATCCGCTGGCCACCGAGCTGGACCGGGTCGCCCCCGACCATCCCGTGATGCTGCAGCACAACAGTGGCCACATGATGACGGTCAATTCGGCCCTCCTCGCTCTGGCCCGGGTAGGTGACCTCCCAACCCCGCCCGGTGGCGAGGTCGTGATCGGCGACGACGGGCAGCCCACCGGTCTGCTGCTCGAACAGGCTCAGGACCTGGTCAGCCGGCTCTACAAGCCCTACTCGACGGCCGAAGTGGTCGAATCGTTGCGTTTGGCAACAAGCGCCTATCTGGCCGAGGGTGTCACCTCGTGCCAGGAGGCCGGGGTCGGCCTCGGCCTGGTGGGCCACACCCCCGTCGAGCTCGCGGCCTTCCAGCAGGCCCGAGAAGAGGGCCACCTCGGCGTGCGGGTGACGGCCATGGTCGCTCAGGAGTCCCTCCACCGGGTGGATCACCACGCCGACGACAGGGCAGAGCGGACCCTGGACCTCGGGTTGCGCACAGGATTCGGCGACGACTGGATCCGTATCGGCAACACGAAGGTGTTCGCCGACGGGTCGCTCATCGGTCGAACCTGCGCCATGTTCGAACCGTTCGCCAACGAGCCCGACAACCGCGGGTTCTTCCAGATCGAACCGGACGAACTGTCATCGATCATCATCGAAGCCCACGAGGCCGGGTGGCAGGTGGGGGTTCACGCCATCGGCGACCGAGCGGTGTCTGCCGTGCTCGACAGCTATGAGGAGGCTCTGGCCCGCCACCCGCGCCCCGACCACCGGCACCGCATCGAACACGCCGGAGTGGTGCTCCCCGAGGACGTGGACCGTATGGCCCGTCTCGGGGTCATTCCGGTACCCCAGGCTCGCTTCATCAGCGAATTGGGCGATGGCATGGCCGCTGCACTGGGATCAGATCGGGTAGCCAACTGCTACCGCCAACGATCATTCCTGGAAGCCGGCATTCCCCTGCCAGGGAGCAGCGACCGGCCCGTCGTCAAGGGTGCGCCGCTCCTGGGCATCCACGATCTCGTGAACCAGCGCACCGAAGCAGGACAGCCGTTCAATCCCCACGAGGCGCTCAGCGCCGAGGAGGCCCTTGCCGCCTACACGATCGGCTCTGCCTATGCGGCGTTCGACGAACACCGCAAGGGTTCCCTCACGGTCGGCAAGTTGGCCGACGCCGTGGTGTTGTCCGAAGATCCCACCACCATCGACCCCGATGCCATTGACGAGGTCGCAGTCACCATGACCATGGTCGGTGGGGTCGCTGCCTACGACCCCGACGGTGCCAGCTGACCACCCGGCCCACCCGATGACCGGACCCAGCGACAGCTGGATGCCGTCGCCGCGCACACCGGGCGCTAGGCCAAGCGGCGATACAGGGGGATGATTACGCTGCGGATGCACCGAACGGCGCCGACCGCAGCGCGTCAGCGGAAGTCGGCCAGCCGCTCAGCAGTGTCGGAGAACGAGTAATCGGTCTCCGCCTCGTAGGCCAAGCCCTCGTCGATGCCGAGCCTTCTGGCCGCCCGATAGAGGTCCTTGTAGGCGGCGAACGACTCCTGGGAATTGGGCATCATCTCGGCAATCAGGCCCTCGACAGCATCATCCAGCTCGGCCACCGGCACCGCTGCGGCAGCGAGTCCCCAGGCCGCGGCGTCCTCCCCGGTGAACGTGCGGGCGGTCAGGGACAGCAGCCGGGAACGTTGCAGCCCGACGAGGGCCGGCAGCCGCTGGCTGAGTCCCCACGTTGGCCGAAGCCCGAACCGGGCATGGGTATCTCCGAGCCGGGCCTCGGCGGCAACGACCATCAGGTCGCAGGCCATTGCCAGCTCGAGGGCACCGGTGAAACAAAAGCCGTTGACCTTCGCAATCGTCACCTTGTTCATGGAGCTGAGCGATCGGGTCAGCCGCCGAGCCGGAACGTCGAGAATGTCGCCGACCTTGCCATCGATCAGCTCACGCTGTCCGAGTGCCTTGAGGTCGACGCCGGCCGAGAACGCACGGCCCTCGCCGGTCAACACCACGAAACGCACTGCGTCGTCGGCCTCGACCCTCTCGGCCGCTTCGTTCAACTCGGCCAGCATGCGGGGCGTAATCGCATTCAGCGCATCGGGCCGCCGCATGGTGATGGTCCCTACCGCACCCTCGATTCCGAGCTCGATCTCGTCGAAGTCAGCCATGTCCCTCCTCAGTACCACCCCATTGTGACCGATCAGATCAGGGTGAAGGCAGTACAGCGGTTCGGCTTGAGTGGGGCATTCGTCCTCATTGCCGCCCTCACCATCGCCGACGCACCGCCGATCTGGCTGTTCACCTTCGGCGGTCTGCTCATAGCGCTGTCGATCCGGATGCCCCCCGACCACGCCACCATGACCCTGCTCGTCATGCTGGCCAGCCTCGCCGGGACGCTCCTGCATCGTCCCGAGCTTCGAACACCCTTTGCCGGAGCGACAGGACTCGTCGCCGTCACCGTCGTAGTGCTGGCCGTTCGGACCAGGCTCGCTAGAGACAGAGACGTCGACCGTCTACGTCTGACCGCTCGAGACGTACATGCGGTGTTGTGGGAGGAACTCGACGGCGCTTCGTGGTCACTCGACGTGTCACCCTCGGCGGAGCGGATACTCGGGTACCCGGTCGCCGAATGGCGCCGACCGCACTTTGCAACAAGCCGGGTCCACCCCGATGACCTTCCCGCTCTGAGAGCAGCCAACGCAGCCGATGACGGACGACCCGCTCTGATCCGTGTCCTGCACGACAACGGAACCTGGCTGTGGATGGAGAACCGTACGACGTGGACACACGATCGAACGGGCAAGCGCCTTCGGCGAGTCGGCGTGCTCATCGACCGGACCGCGCAGCACGACGCCGAACAACGCGCACACGCCTTCGGTCAACTGGCAGCGTCCAGTCCGGTCGCCCAGCTCCTCATCGCTCGGGAGCCCGACGGGGCCCGACTGGCAGCGCTCAACCACCAGGCTGGCGATCTGCTGGGCATCGACCCCTCGATGGTCGGGCAGCCACTCGAGCGGTTGACGACTACCGCCGCGAGCATCGCTTCACTCCTGCACTCGGTACTCCAGGATCCGTCACGGATGTCCGGCACGGAGTTCCACGGACCCGACGAGCGCGTGTACCAAACCACGGTGCAGTCCCTGGGCGACGAAACCGTGAGCATCGCCTTCCTCGACGTAACCGAACGGGTGAAGGCGAGCCAGCGCCTGGAAACTCAGGCTCGGCAGGACCACTTGACCGGCCTTCCCAATCGGCGGGCCTTCGTCGACGAGTTGGAACGGCGGCTCGGCAACTCCAGCAGCGGCCCCATTTCCGTCCTGCTCATCGACCTCGACGAGTTCAAGGAGGTCAACGACTCCCTGGGCCACGAAACAGGCGATCAACTCCTCCGCACCGTCGGCCGAAGGGTCGCCGGACGATGCCGGACCACGGACCTGGTCGCCCGACTCGGTGGTGACGAGTTCGCCGTCATTCTCGATGGAATGCCAGGGGACGCAGCACACGACCGGGCAGCGACCATCGGCGAGTCGATCATGGCACCCGCCGTCATCGGTGGCATTCGGCTGCGGGTCGGGGCCAGCATCGGGGTGGCCTGCTATCCGAGCGATGCGAATTCGGCGAGCGAACTGGTTCGCTGCGCAGACGTTGCCATGTACCACGCGAAACGGCGTGGGTCAGGGGTGGAACGCTACGCAGCCTCCATCGACGACTTCGGCGAAGACCGACTGCAGTTGATCGCAGATTTCGAGCGAGCGATCGAGATGGGTGACCTGACCGTGGTGCACCAACCACTGATCGACGTGGGTTCGGGTGCCGTGCGGGCAAGCGAAGTGCTGGCCCGCTGGCACCATCCCACCCGCGGCCCGATCCCCCCGACGACCTTCATCGAGATTGCCGAGATCACCGGCCATATGAAGCTGCTGACCCGGCACATTCTCCGTCAGGCACTCGACGACCAGCGACACATGGCCCGCTGCGGCCATGACATCGACGTGACCGTCAATGTCTCGATCCGCAATCTCTACGAGCCCGATCTCGTCGAATGGCTCGGGTCCTTGCTCGAGCACACCGGCGTGCGACCCGAGCGTTTGATCCTCGAGATCACCGAAAACACGATCATGGAGGACCAGGGAGCGGCGCTCGAAACGGTGGATGCCCTGTCGCGCCTCGGGATCCGCACCTGGATCGACGACTTCGGCACCGGCCACTCCTCGTTCGCTCGGCTCAGAGCGTTGCCCGTCGACGGGGTGAAGATCGACCGGGCATTCGTGTCCCCCGAGGCACAGGAGCCGACGGATCGGATTCTGCTCAAGAATATGATCGAGCTGGTGCAGTCCCTCGGCCTCACGACCGTCGCCGAAGGAGTGGAGACCGCCGAAGCAGCGTCCCTCCTCGAGACGATGGGATGCGACATCGCCCAGGGCTACTACTACACAGCCCCTCTGGCACGAGACGAGCTGATCGCTTACGTCCAGCGCGTCACGGCCCTCGGGGCGGCAGATCGATCGGACGCACCGACAGGAGACAGCCTGAAGAGCGGTTAGCGTTCCGGCTATGGACGGTTGCCCCCGGCCTCGACCCCGGTGAGGGAGCCAGCGCGACCAACCGCTGCGGAAGCCGAACGAGAACTTGCGCTGCACATCCAGCAGCTAGCTGGTCCCGATTCGTTCCCCAGACCCGAACAGGTTGCCGCGATCCACGCCCTGGTCGTGCGGGGCCGTAGGACCCTTCTGGTTGCGCGAACCGGGTTCGGTAAGTCAGCGGTGTACTTCAGCGCAACGAAGATGTTGCGCACCCGTGGGTGGGGACCCACCCTGGTGGTCTCACCGTTGCTGGCCCTCATGCGCGACCAAGTGGCGGCCGCCCGCGGCCTGGGACTGCGCGCCCACAGCGTCAACAGCGCAAACACCGACGAATGGGAAGGTATCGAGACCCAGCTCGCCGCAGACGAGGTCGACCTGTTGATCGTCGCACCAGAACGTCTCAACAACCAGGGCTTTCGCGAGCGCGTCTTCACAACCCTGTTGTCGCGACCCTTCGCGCTGGTGTGCGACGAGGCCCATTGCATCAGCGATTGGGGCCACGATTTCCGACCCGATTACCTCCGCCTCCGCCCCCTGCTCGACGAGATGCCGCCCTGGGCACCTGTGCTGGCAACCACGGCGACCGCCAATGAGCGGGTCGCCCTCGACGTCGCCAGCCAACTCGGACAGCACACCGAACTGATCCGCACCACCCTCGATCGACCCTCCCTCGCCCTGTCGGTGGTGGAGCTACCGACGGAGGTCGAGCGTTGGGCCTCGATCGCTGACCTGATCCCCCGCCTGACCGGATCGGGCATCGTCTACACCCTCACGATCAACGACGCCGAGCGCCTGGCTGCATTCCTCGTCGGTCAGGGTCTCGACGTTGCCGCCTACACCGGAACCACCGACCCGACTGTCAGAGAGGAATTGGAAGATCGGTTGCGGTCCAACGAGCTGACAGCGCTGGTTGCCACCAGCTCTTTGGGCATGGGGTACGACAAACCGGACCTCGGGTTCTGCATCCATCTCGGCCTACCTCCCAGCCCAGTCAGCTACTACCAGCAGATCGGCCGGGCGGGACGAGCGTTGGCCCGAGCTGACGTGATCGCCTACCCGCGGCCCCACGATCGCCAGATCTGGAAGTGGTTCGAAACGGTGGCCCTTCCACCGAAAGACCTCTGCGAAGCCGTGCTCGCCCAATTGGCGCACGGACGCCCGGTGACCAGACCGCGGCTCGAGTCACGAGTCAACATCAGCAGTTCTCGCCTGACGACGCTCCTCACCGTGCTCGACGCCCGCGGCGCAGTGACCCGCACGCCGAAGGGCTGGCAAGCCGTCCCCGGGGAGTGGGAGTACCCCGAAGAACTCGCCGCGCGTCTACACGCCATGCGCACGGCAGAGGCAGATCAGATGCTCGGCTTCGTCACGACCCCACGATGCCGACTCCTCTACCTGAGGGAAGTTCTCGACGACCACGGCCAGCCCTGTGGACGGTGCGATCACTGCACCGATCTCACCTGGCCACATCCACCCTCCGAGTTGGTGGAGCGAGCGGCCGCCCACCTCCACGGCGCCGACATCGGGCTAGAGCCCCGACGACGATGGCCGGCAGGACTCGACGAGCCCCGGGGCAACATCACACCCGACCGTCAGAACAGGATGGGGCGCGCCCTGTGCCGGGGCGGCGATGCCGCCTGGGAGGCCCCGGTGTCAATACTGCTGAGTGGGCAGGACGACCCGGATGCCTTCGCCGCCGTCATTCGTGGCCTCCTGTCCGTTCTCCGGCGATGGGAATGGCCTGATCGACCAACCTGGATCTGCCCGATGCCCTCGCGGCGTCGACCACTTCTGATCGAACGCGTCGCCGAGCGTCTGGGTGAGATCGGGAAGCTCCCCGTCCACCCGGCCCTCCAGTGGAGTGATCCGACCGGCACAGCTGGCTTCCAGAGCGACCAGGCCAACAGTGCCCACCAGGTAGCGAATCTGTGGGGTCGTCTGGACCTGCTGCCCAGCGGGCTTCCCTCCCCCGAGACTCGGCAGGGTCCCGTCCTGTTGGTCGACGATGTCGCACTCAGCCGCTGGACCCTGACCGTCGCAGGTGCTCTGCTCCGATCCGCCGACACCGGTGCCGTGCTGCCACTCGTACTGCGCTACGGGTGACCACACAACGGCCGTCTGAGCCGCTAACATGAATGGCTCGTCAAAGCCCCCCTTTGGCGCGCACCTGATTGTCCACCCAGGGAGTTTCCATGGCCGGTAGTCGTACGACCTTCGAAAAACTCCAGAGGGACCGCGCAAAGAAGTCCAAGGCAGAGGCAAAACGGGCAAAGCGCATGGGCAAGGCGCTCCCTGGAGAAATCCCACAGGATGACCCCTCTCCGGCACCCACCACCGACAGTGGCGACTCCTGGGCAGACCAACTCGGCGACGAGATCTCCCCCGCCGAGCTCCTCAGCCTGGTCGAGCAGGTCCAGACCCAGTTCGACAACGACGAGATCGACTTCGACGAGTACGAGGAACGCAAGTTCGAGCTGCTCGCCCGCCTCAGCGACTGAGCGGCTCCGGCTCTGATCCGCTCGACCGGAACACGCTGACCGCATAGCCACCCCCGGCGTAGGGCTGGCGATCCCACGTCGACCAGGTCGATTCCGCCGTCAACCCGGCGCGACGGCACATTGCGTTGAACTGCTCGAGGCCGAGGCCTGTCGCTCGCAGCTCGAAGCCGGCGACAAGTCGTCCACCTGCAGCGAGATGTCGAGCCAGGTTGACCACCACCTCGGCCTCGCTCCCCGGTTCGAGGAAAATCATCACGTTGCCGGGCAGGGCCACCACGTCGAACTGACGTGCTCGGCGGTCGGCACCTCGGACCTCTACGGTCCGCAGGTCGGCATGGAGCCACTCGAGGTCTGGGCGTTTGTGCCGAGCACTGGCCAGCATGGCCTCGTCGAGGTCGACGCCCACCACGTCCACCCCGCGATTCGCTAACTCGATGGCCACCCGACCTGTGCCACAGCCTGCGTCCAACACCGACCTCGGGCCGTAGCCCGATATCAGATCGGCCTCACCGTGGATGGATTCGCCAGCCGCGGCAAGGCGCTCCCAACGTGCGTCGTAGGCCGCGCCCCGGGGCACATCGTCCCTTCGGGCCCAGCGGGACACCGATCAGCGATCCTGCCAGAGAGGATCCCGTTTCTCGGCAAACGCAGTAGCCCCTTCGATGGCATCCTCGGAGCCGAACACCTCTTCGAGCACGGGTTGTTGGAATGCCCAGAAGTCTTCTTCGGCCACGCCGAGAACGTTCTTCAAGAGCAATTTCGAGGCCCGCACCCCCTTCGGTGCGTTGCGGGCGATGCGCTCGGCCAGTGCCATGGCGGTTGCGACCGTTTCGCCCCGCGGAACCACCCGGTTCACCATGCCATGCTGCAGCGCAGTCTCCGCAGTGATCGGATCAGCGGTCAGGGCCATCTCCATGGCGATCGAGTAGGGCAGCTGGCGCGGTAGACGTACCAAGGCGCCGGCCCCGGCAAACAAGCCGACTCCCACCTCGGGAATACCCAACCGTGTGCCTTCGGCCGCCACGATGAGGTCACAGGAGAGGGCCACCTCGAGGCCTCCGGCCAGGGCAAAGCCTTCCACGGCGGCGATCAACGGCTTTGCGCAACTGCGTTCGGCGATGCCGCCGAAGCCGCGATCACCCACGTTGGGCATCCCGCCGAGCCCTCCCGAGGCAAACTGCTTCAGGTCCATTCCGGCGCTGAACCCGCGCCCGGCTCCGGTGAGCACGCCGACCCGCAGTTCGGGATTGGCGTCGAACGCTTCGAGGGTGTCGCCAAGGGCCTGAGCCAGCGGTGTATTGAAGGCATTCATATCGTCGGGACGGTTGAGAGTCATCAGCAGCACGTGTCCGTGCTGCTCGGTCAGTACCAGGTCCTCGGACACATTGCTCCTCATCGGTCGATGCACCGGCGCTGCCGCACCAGGGCTGTTCGCCACACGACCCTAGTCATTCCGTTGCGGTCGGGCCGCCCGAGGAGTCCCCATCGGGAAAGCTTCGGCCACTAGCGTGAGGGGATGGGCCGAGGGCCTCGGGGGCACGAATGACGACACTGGGCGACCTGCTCGCTGCGATCGAAGACCCATCGACGATCGATCCTTCCGCCCTCGTCAGGTCATTGCTCGACCACCCGGATCTTCCCCGGGCTACGGGAGAGGAGGCCTACCGGGCTGCTCAGGCCATCGGGGCATGGGCGGGCCCGCAACAGATCGGCGTGGTCGGGCACCTCGCCCGTATCGCCCACCAGGATGGGGTCGCCGGCGCCGGCCCGTTGGCGGCCCAGTGCGTCGACAGGCAGCTCCTCATGGGCGGACGACCGCAGCGGTTCGGCACCGTCACCATGTCCCATCAGGGGGACATGGTGATGGCCCCCCTCGATGGTTCAGCAACGGACGAGGACCGAGCCTCATTCGGACTGCCCTCGCTCGAAGAATTGAGGACGTCGACCGATCAAGGCAACCGCGAACGAGCCCGAGCTCGGCTAGGGGAGCCCCTCCCGCAGGGCCAGCGATTCGCACGAGTGTGGACCGACCCGTCGGCGGCGGAGATCCAGCACGGATTGGAAGCCCACCCCGAGGGAGCGTGGGCCAATGGCGACGTGCTCACGTTTGCCTGGCGATCCGATGCGGCCGGACTGCTGCCCGGTCCCGTGTTCGAACTGCCCATGTGGCGCCTCAGTGACACCGACGGCATCCCGACAGATCTGTTCGCCGCCCAGATCAAAGTCGAGCGGCTCGACGAGATGGTCGCTGGCTACGGCTTCTGGGAGTTGGGGCCAGACGGTATGCCGGTCGGTGGCCGTCGCGGACCCGTCGACCACCGGTTCAGAGGTCCAGCAGCACCTGAGCAACTGCCGTCGCACGAGGACGACAGCCTGCTCGGGTCGCTCACCACCCACAGCTTCGACAGCGCTTCCCTCCGCGAGCACCGCCCGGTGGTCGTCTACCTGCCCCCCGGCCACGACCCGACACATGACACCCCCGTCGTGTACAGCACAGACGGCAACATGTTCGCCCCATACGCCCGGCGCCTCGATGCGGCTATCGCTCTTGGACACATTCCTCCGGTGATCGTGGTTGCACCCCATGCAGCGCCGATGGACCAGACGGGCAACCAACGTGCCCTGGAGTACCTGCCCGGTTTCGATGACCAACGTTTCGATCGTCACCAACGATTCTTCGTCGACGAACTTTCGCATTGGGCCGAGGCGACGTTTGGAGCAGCACGCGACCGAGAGTTCCGAGCCGTGTTCGGGTGCTCCGACGGAGGTGCCCACTCTCTGGTGACCGGGCACCTGCACCGGCAACGGTTCGGCCACTGCATCGCATTCTCCACTGGCATGCCGCCCGATGAACGGCTGCGGTGGGAAGCAGAGGGGGCGCCCTTCGTCCATCTGTGCGCCGGAACTCTCGAGCAGGGGTTCCACCAGGCAACAGAGGCGTGGGCTGCGTGGCTCCATTTCCATCAGTCCCCTCATCACTGGACCGAGCGGGTCTGCGGACACGACCTCATCCAGTGGATCGAGGAGCTGCCCCGCGCCCTGGCCCGAGCGTGGGGCTGACCAGGCGGTCGAGCGGCTGGGAAACGGCTGCCTAGGATCGGGACGTCACACAGTGTCGATGCAGAGGGGATGACGACATGGCCGAGGATCAGACGAGCGAAATCGTGGTGGTGGTCCGCCCCCGCGGGCCATATCTGGTGCCTGGCGAGGTCACCGTGCGGCGAAGCACCATCGTCACCACCGAGCACGGCGAGTCGGCCACCTACCTCCCCCAGACACCGCTGGACACGGGCGACGGCCTGACGGCCCTGTGCCGCTGCGGGCACTCCGCCAACAAGCCCATGTGCGACGGATCTCACAACAGCAACGAATGGGAGGATGCCGAAACTGCCACCGGAACCTACGACGAACGAGCGTCGACCCTTGGCGGCACCGGGTTCACGGTCCGCGATGATCGTTCCCTCTGCGTTCATGCTGGCTTCTGCGGCACCAAAGCCACCAACCTCTGGAAGTTGGTCGACCAAACGGAGGACAGCGGCTCCCGCATGCAGGCCATCGGCATGATCGAGGCCTGTCCCTCAGGCGCCCTGACCTACACCCTCGACGGGCAGGACGAACCCAACGAACAGGTACTGCAGGTGAACGTGCAGGTGCTCGACGACGGCCCCCTGTACCTCCAGGGCGGGATCGCCGTGGAGAGCGCGACAGGCGATCGGTACGAGACCAGGAACCGGACCGCCCTGTGTCGGTGCGGCGCATCGGCCAACAAGCCGTTCTGCGACGGAGCTCACGGAGCAGCCGGCTTCAGCGACTCCTAGCCCTCACCCGGCCCGGTGTTGGTCCGTCCGGTCCGACATCACGTCCGCAGCATGTACCGCTTGATCTTGCCCGTCGCCGTCTGGGGAAGTTCCGCCACGATGTCGACCCATCGCGGGTACTTGTAGGGAGCCAGGCGCTGACGGACGTGGTCCTGGACAGCGGCTGCGAGACCGTCGAGGTCCGCCCCGTCAACGGGTACCACGAAGGCCTTGGGCTTGACGAGACCGTCGTCGTCCTCGGCCCCGACCACGGCCGCCTGCAGGACACTGTCCATCTCGATGATGCAACCCTCGACCTCGGCTGGCGACACCCAGATGCCACCGACCTTGAGCATGTCGTCGGTACGGCCGAGGCAGGTCAGGCTGCCATCGGTTTCCCTCACGTAGGAGTCGCCTGTGGCCAAGAAGCGGCCCTGAAGCGCCTGCCGGGTTCGATCGGTTCGATTCCAGTACCCGATGGTCACCGTCTCCCCTGCGACGTGCAGGGCACCGGGCGTTCCATCGGGAACCTCCAGCCCACTGTCGTCGCGTAGTGAGATCTCGTAGCCGTCGAGCACGAAGCCACTCGATCCCGGGATGGAGCGCCCGGGAAGATTGCTGATTGCGATGTGGACCAGCTCCGTTGTGCCGAGTCCGTCCAGGATCTCGACCCCGAACCGCTCACCGAACCGTCGGTGGATGTCCGCCGGGAGAGGCTCCCCAGCCGAGACGGCCAGCCGCACCGATGAGAAGGTGTCGTCGGCGATGTCCGAGGCGAGCAGTTGCCCGTAGAAGGTGGGCACGCCGAAGAACAGAGTCGGCCGGTGCGCTACGACGTGGTCGGCGACGTCGTGGGGGGTTGGACGGCCAGCGTGGAGCACGACCCTGGCCCCTGTTGCGGCCGGAAAATACCCTGCGTTGCCCAATCCGTAGGCGAAGAACAATTTGGCAACCGAATACACGACGTCGGAAGGGCCCATGCCGAGTACGGGCACTGCGTACAGGTCGGTGGCCGCCCCCATATCGATATGGCGGTGCATGGCCCCCTTCGGAAAGCCGGTCGTGCCCGACGTATAGAGCCAGAACGCGACATCGTCGTCGGTCGCCGGGTAGACGTCGGGAGCCTCGTCCCCGTCGCTCAGAGCCCCTACGTCTTCATCGTCGAGCCACCACTGCAGGAAAGGGCGGTCCGCTGCGGCTCCCAACGGACCCGCAGTTGCCTCGAACGGTGCCGAGTACACGAGCCCCACCGCCCGGGAATCATCGAGGAGGAAGCGGTAGTCGTCGGCGGTGAGCATGGTGGAGACGGGCACGGGGACAGCCCCCATCCACATGGCCCCCCAGAACCAGTGCAGAAATGCCGGAGTGTCGGCACAGCACAGGATCACCCGCTGTTCGGGCTGCACCCCTCGGGCAACCAGCGTCGCTGCGGCTGCCCTCACCCCAGCGAGGATGTCAGCGCGCGTGTGTGCGTCGCCGGTGACGGCATCGACCACGGCATCCCTGTTGGGATCTTCTGCGGCAGGCTCCACCACCATCCGCACCACGGCGTTGTTGGGAAGGCTCTCTCCTCCGGCCACCGCTCTACCTCCGCTCCCTGGACGCCATCACCGTAGCCCTTGTGCTCGATTCCCGACTCGGTCCAACTTTAGTCTGCATTGCTTGCACTTTACGACGCATTTGATGCAGAATAACGACATGGAGCCTGCCGGACGCCTTCTTCCCCAAGATCTCCTGGTCACGTTGTTGGGCAACGAGATGCTCCATGGCCCCGGCCAGTCGGTGTGGTCCGGAGGTCTGGTGTCGATCCTGGGAGAGGTCGGGTTCAGCACCTCGGCCAGTCGAGCCGCCCTCGGCAGACTCGTGCAACGGGGTGTACTGATCCGAGAGCGTGATGGCCGAGAGGCGTACTACCGCCTGAGCGAACGCACGGCCGCCCGCCTGACCGAAGACGAACGGCGACTCCTCGCCTTCGACACCTCGACCGAAACGACGGGAACCTGGACGCTGCTCACCTACGCGGTCGGCGCCGACCGTCGTGCGGAGCGGGATCGACTGCGCCGCCGCCTGAGCTTTCTCGGCTACGGCAGCACCGGCGATGCAACCTGGCTGGCAGTCGGCGACCGAGTGGCCGACACCGACGCCGTGGTGCGCGATCTCGGCCTCAGCGCCGACGTCGACGTCTTCATCGGTCGACCGGCCCTGTCGACGGACGTCGACACCCTGATCGCCCGGGCGTGGCCCGACCTCCACGCCCTCGCCGAGCGATATGCAGCCTTCGCCGAACGATGGCACCACGGCGGTCCCGATCTGGAGCCCCTCGTCGCCCGGTTGCTGCTCATGCACGAGTGGAGGGACTTCGCTACCAGCGACCCAGGACTGGCGGACGTGTATCTGCCCTGGGCCGGGGTGCGATCAGCCGCACAGAGCACCTTCCACCTCCACTGGCACCGCCTCGCCCCGGCCGCAGCAGCCGACTTCGCGCAGCGATGCCGCGTCCCTATCCCAGCCACCTCAACCCCCTAGGACCATGATCGAGTTTCGGACACACCCCGCGTCGTACCGGCATTGGACCCTCGACATCGACGGGCCGATCGCCACCCTGACCCTGCAGGTCGACCCCACTGCTCCAGCCATCGGCGATTACGAGCTGAAGCTCAACAGCTACGACATCGGTGTCGACATCGAGCTTGCCGACGCCATCCGGCGAGTCCGCTTCGAGTACCCGGCAGTTCGCTGCGTCGTACTGACCGGCGGCCTCGAGGGAACGTTCTGCGCAGGCGCAAACATCCGCATGCTGGCCGGTGCTGACCACAGCCACAAGGTCAACTTCTGCAAGTTCACCAACGAAACACGACTCGAGATCGAGGATGCCTCAGCCCGCAGTGGGATCAGATTCCTGGCCGCCGTCAACGGTGCCTGCAGTGGCGGCGGCTACGAGCTGGCCTTGGCCTGCGACCACATCCTCCTCGTTGACGATCGCAACTCGGCCGTCTCGCTTCCCGAGGTGCCGTTGCTCGGCGTCCTCCCCGGAACCGGCGGCCTGACCCGGCTCACCGACAAGCGCCACGTTCGCCGGGACCGAGCCGACGTCTTTGCCACCAAGGCCGAAGGCATCCGAGGGGCCGAAGCCGTCGAGTGGGGCCTCGTCGACACCCTGGCGCCGCGGACCGGGTTCGAGGCCGCGACCACCCAGCGCGCGCAGGAACTCGCGTCCGCAAGCCCGCGCACCTCTGGCACCGCCCATCCCCTCCCCACCATCGAGCGGGCGATCGAGGAGGACCTGGTCCAGTACACCTACGTCTCGGTCGACATCGACCGGGCCCAGCGCGCCGCCCACCTTGTCCTCGACGTAGCGGCAACCGCCGACTGGCTCCTTCGGGCGGCCCTCGAACTCGACGACGCCCTCGTTCACCTCCGCTTCAACGAGCCCCTTCTGGCCACCATCACCATCGCCACCCGAGGCGAGGCCGCGACCGCCCTGGCCCACGACCAGCGGCTGGCGGCCGCCGACAGCATCGACGCAGCAGAGTGGGAGATCCGCTTGCTGTGGGAACGGGTTCTTCGGCGCCTGGACCTCACCGCCAAGACCCTTTTGGCGGTCATAGAACCAGGCTCGTGCTTCGTGGGATTCCTGGCCGAACTGAGCGTCGCTGCAGATCGCAGCTACATGCTCAACGGGCGCTTCGAGGACGACGACGAACCTCTTCCTCCAGCTCAGCTGCAGCTCTCAAGTCTCAATCTCAATCAGATGTTGATGTCGAATGGGATCGACCGCCTTACCTCACGGTTCTGGGGCGACGACGATGCCCGACATCGCGCGGCATCCGCAGTAGGGCGACCGCTCGATGCTGCCGACGCTGCTGCCCTCGGGCTGATCACATCGGCTCCCGACGATCTCGACTGGCATGACGAGATCCGTCTCGCCATCGAAGAACGAGCCTCGTACTCCCCCGACGCCTTGACGGCAATGGAGGCGAACCACCGGTTCTGCGGCCCTGAAACGATGGCCACCAAGATCTTCGCCCGTTTGTCGGCCTGGCAGAACTGGATCTTCACTCGCCCCAACGCGGTCGGCCCCGAAGGGGCGCTGCGTCGGTACGGGTCGGGAAGCCGACCGACCTTCGACTACCACCGTACGTGACCATCCACCGATCGACCCTCGACCACAAGGACACACGACAATGAGTGCAATCGACTACTCAGAGCGCATCCCGAACAACGTCGACCTGGCCAGTGACCGGCGACTCCAACGAGCGCTCGAGAACTGGCAGCCCCGATTCGCCGACTGGTGGTCGGAGATGGGCCCGGTCGGTTTTCAGGACAAGGAGGTGTACCTGCGGACCGCCGTCGACGTTGGCCAGGAAGGGTGGGCCCAGTTCGGGCACGTAAAGCTTCCCGACTACCGCTGGGGAATCTTCCTGTCACCAGCAGAGGACGACCGGCGCATCGGGTTCGGGGAGATGAAGGGCGAGCCCGTGTGGCAAGAAGTTCCCGGCGAGTTCCGGACCACGCTTCGTCGGTTGATCGTGATCCAGGGTGACACCGAGCCGGCATCGGTCGAGCAGCAGCGCTACCTCGGAGCCACCGCGCCCTCGTTGTACGACCTGCGGAACCTGTTCCAAGTGAATGTGGAAGAGGGTCGACACCTGTGGGCCATGGTCTACCTGCTGCACGGCTATTTCGGGCGCGACGGACGCGAGGAAGCCGACGCATTGCTAGAGCGCCATTCCGGTGATGCGGACAGCCCTCGGATCCTGGGCGCCTTCAACGAGAAGACCTCTGACTGGCTGTCATTCATGCTGTTCACGTACTTCACCGACCGGGATGGCAAGTACCAGCTCGGGGCGCTGCGCGAGTCGGCATTCGATCCACTCAGTCGCACCTGTGACTTCATGCTCAAGGAAGAAGCCCACCACATGTTCGTGGGGTCCAGCGGCATCGCTCGGGTCATCCAGCGGACCTGCGAGGTGATGAACCAGCACGACACCGACGACGTCAGACGATTCGGCGTGGTGGACCTTCCCACCCTGCAGAAGTACATCAACTTCCACTATTCGGTGTCGTTGGACCTGTTCGGATCCGAGGCCTCCACCAACGCTGCCAACTACTACTCCTCTGGGCTGAAGGGCCGCTTCAACGAAGCACGCTTCGACGACGACCACGTGCTTGCTGACCGCACGAGGTCGTTCCTGACCATCGATGACGGTCGCTTCGTGGAACGGGAGATGTCAGCCCTCACCCTGGTCAACCAAGACCTGCGGGACGACTACTCCGAAGACTGCCGAAAAGGACTCCGTCGCTGGAACCGGGTGATCGAGGACCACGGCATCGACCTCGAGTTGTCCCTGCCGCACGAGGGATTCCACCGCCAGGTCGGCCAGTACGCCGGTCACCACATCACCCCCGACGGCACCATCGTGGCCCAAGAAGCCTGGGAGGCAGCCGCCGATCAGTACCTCCCAACCGACGCTGATCGTGATCATGTCGTGAGCCTGATGCACCCCGTCTACGAGCCGGGTCGCATGGCATCGTGGATCGCCGCTCCCGCCACGGGCATCAACACCCGCCCAGTCGAGTACGACTACGTGCGCCTCTGATCAGGCCGCACGCTCAGATCCGCTCGAACGTCCACGACACGGGACGGTCCCCGTCATAGGGCATGGTGCCGTGGAACGGACGAGGGTCGTCGTCGAACACCAGCGGCACGAAGTGCCGGTCCCCGTCCCACATGGGCAGTGCCGCACCGGCCCGCACCGTCGGGTCGGGATCACAGGCCGCCATCAACCGCTCGAGCTCGACCCACACGAGCGAGCCTTCTTCGTTGGATGCCATGGGCTGACCTTCCCACGCTGTGGCAACGAACACGAACCCCAGCCACTCCTCCCTACGGGGACCGAAGTTCGTCCAGGTGATGGTGCCTCGGAGAGCGAGCGAGGTCAGATGCACCCCGGCTTCCTCGGTGATTTCCCGGCGAAGCCCTGCGACCACCCCCTCGTCGGGTTCGAGCTTGCCCCCTAGGCCGTTGAACTTCCCGAAATGATCGTCGTCGGGTCGCGCGTCACGGCGAATCATCAGCACCCGGTCGCTGGCCGGGTCGTAAAGATACGCGAGGGTGCCCACGATCGGCGTGAACGGCATGGATCGAACCGTACCGGCCTGGGATCGATGCGGTAAGCATTGGGAAATGTCCGGACCCCCTTCGCCACCCGCACGACACCTGGTGATTCCTGTCGGTGGCCAACGCCTGGCGGCCACCGTGTGGGACTCTCCGCACCACCCGAGAGGTGCCGATGCCGTCGTCCTGCTCCACGAGGGTCTCGGGAGTATCGGGCAATGGCGCGATCTTCCGGCGGAGATCGCAACGCGCACCGGTCTCACGGTCGTTGCCTACGACCGGGCCGGACATGGCCGTTCGACCCCGGGTCCGCCGACCCACGTGCCGGAGTTCATGCACCACGAGGCGCGGGATGTCGTACCCGCGGTGCTGGACCACCTGGACATTGCTGCGCCCGTGCTCGTCGGACACAGCGACGGGGCCTCGATCGCCCTGATCAGCGCCGGTGAACACACGAGCCTGCCCGCCGCGGTCTGCGCGATCGCGCCCCACGTATTCGTCGAAGACGTGTGTCTCTCGGGTATCAGGGCCATCGCCGACCAACGCGATCGGGTGGTAGCCGGATTGGCCCGGTACCACGACAACCCTGACCTCGCCTTCGACCGGTGGCGAGACGTCTGGCTGTCCCCGGCATTCGGTGACTGGAACATCACCGCACTCCTCCCCGACATCGCATGTCCCGTCGTCGCCGTGCAGGGCGACCAGGACGAGTACGCCACCGATGCCATGCTGAGCGCCATCGCGACCATGGTCCCCGACGCGAGGGCCTCGTTGATCCCCGCCTGCGGTCACGTCGCACACCGAGACCAACCGGCCGCCGTGCTGGGAGCCATCGCAACCGCCGTCGAACTCGCAGAAGTGTCGACCCAATGACGGGAGGCGTGAGGGCAGGCGCTATCGAACCTCGCCAGTTCAAGTTGCTTCTGGCTGGTCTCGTGGTCGGGCTGTTTCTCTCCTCCACCGAGCAGTCGGTGGTGGCCACCGCACTGCCGACCATGGCCGGCGAGTTGGGCGGGGGCAATCGCATCAGCTGGGTCGTGTCGGCCTACCTGCTCACCTCTGCCATCGTCACCCCGCTGTACGGCAAGCTGAGCGACCTCTTCGGTCGCCGCCCTCTGTACCAGTGGTCGATCGCCATCTTCCTGGTAGGCACCATCCTCTGCGGGGCCAGCCAGACGATGAACCAGCTGGTGGCGGCCCGAGCGGTGCAGGGTCTCGGGGGTGGGGGGCTCATGTCGCTCGCCTTCATCATCCTCGGCGACGTGGTGAGCCCACGGGAACGGGGCCGCTACATCGGTGCCTTCACCGCAGTGTTCACCGTGTCCGCGATCATCGGACCCCTGTGGGGTGGACTGTTGGTCGACAACGCAGGCTGGCGTTGGGTGTTCCTGGCCATCGTGCCCATATCGGCCGCAGCACTGGTCATCACGGGTCGGGCGCTGCGCTTGCCGTTCCCGTCACGTCGCGCCGAGATCGACTGGTGGGGCGGTGCGCTCCTCACCCTTGCCACGTTGGGTCTCTTGCTGGTGCCGATTTGGGGCGGTGACACCTACCCGTGGCGGTCGGCCCAGGTGCTGGGTGCCGCCTGTGTCGGCGTGGTCGCCCTCGTGGCGTTCGTGGCGAACGAGCGCCGGGCGACCGAGCCGATCGTCCCCCTCCACCTGATGGGAAACCGCACCATCCGGGCCGTGATGGGGATGGGGTTCCTTCTGATGTTCTCCCTCATGGCCTCGGCGACCTTTCTCCCCTTGTTCCTGCAGATTGCGACCGGTGCCTCGGCGACCCGCTCAGGTCTCATGATGATCCCCCAAAGCCTGGCCATCTCCCTCAGCGCTACGGTCGCGGGCAACCTCGTCAGTCGCAGTGGCCGCTACAAATGGACGCTGGTCGGCGGCCCGGTACTGGTGGCTGCCGGGGCTGCCCTACTCACCACCATCGACACCGGAACCACATGGGTCGACCTGGCTCCAGCCCTGATCGTGCTCGGCACCGGCCTCGGCATGACGTTCCCCCATCTGACCCTGGCGGTGCAGAACGCTGCCGAGATCGCCGACCTCGGAGCAGCAACCTCGACGGCCAACTTCTTTCGATCCCTGGGAGCCGTGTTCGGGGCGGCGGCCGCCGGGTCGGTGGTGACCGCTCGGCTGTCGAGTCGCCTGGCCGAGGCCCTCGATGCCGATCGCCTGGCCTCCTTCGGTGGAGCCGAGGGCCTGCTGCGGAGCCCCCGGGCGGTGAGCGAACTTCCCGATGAGGTGCGCCGTGCGGTCACAGAGTCGGTGGCGGCCGCAGTGAGCGGGGTGTTCGCGCTCATTGTTCCCCTCATCGTGGTGATCCTGGTCTTGGGACTCACCATCGAGGAACGACCGCTTCGCACGGCGTCAGCGGTGGGTGGTGCAGATCGTTCGGGCGACTGAGAGCTCCTCGAGGGTCCAGCAGCCAGAGGGCCGGCGCTCAGAGAGCCAATGCAGCCAGGGCATCGTCGGCCAAGCGGTCGGGTGCCTGCAGCGGACCGAAGTGTCCCAGATCCTCGTGCACCTTCAGAGTGGCGTTGCTCATCGCTTCATAGGCCGGCATGCCGAGGTTGCCGAACCCCTCGTCGAATCCCTTTCCCACGACAACGGGGGCAGTGCACCCCGTGATCCGATCGCTGGTGGACACTCGCTCGCCGTCATAGGTGGCGGCCTCGTCCTCACCGCGACAGCGCAACCGGACCGTGCCGTCGGGGAGGTCTTCGAATGCATGGGTCACGTAGCTCAGCAGGGCGTCGCTGCGGGTGGTCGAGAAGGGCGGCCGCGACGCAAAGCGGCTCATGGCTTCCTCCCGCGACGCAAAAACTTCGCGTCGCTTGCGGGCCCCGGCGATGAGCGGGTTCTCGCCGGGCGGGAACGCCTCCCCTGGCCGCCACATGATCGGCTCGTACCCGTACATCCGGTGGATCAGGCCGGGCCGGGCTGCGTCAGCGAGAAGGAGCACGGCAGCACCCACCGAATGGCCGACACAGACGAGCTCGCCGGTTGCGATACCGAGATGATCGACGACGGCAAGCAGGTCCTGGGCCAGGGTCGTCCACTCGAAGTCCCGGTCGCCCGGGGCAGTGCTCCACCCGTGGGCCCGGAGATCGGGGGCCCACACCGTGTAGTGCTCGGCCAACCGGTCGGTGAAGGGGGTGTAGGCCCGGGCGCAGAAGCCCGTGGCATGCACGAACAGGGCGGGCGGACCCTCACCACCCAACTCGTGGAGGGCGATCTGCACCCCTCCCTCGACAGGGATCATCACGGAAGGGCCAGGGAGGGGGTCGCTCATGACAGGGACGCTAACCAAATCTGCGTCTGGTAGGCATTGAGCCATGAGCAACGACCCGCTCGGCGCAGCCGACATCGAGTTCTTCTGGGATCCCATCTGCCCCTTCGCCTGGATCACGTCACGATGGGTGGACAAGGTGGTGGCTCAGACCGGCTACTCGGTCGACTGGCGCTTCATCTCCCTGCGCATCCTGAACAAGGACAAGAACTACGCCACCGATTTTCCCGAGGGCTACGAACAGGGTCACACGGCAGGACTCCGCCAACTCAGGGTGGCAGCGAAAATTCGGGCCGAGTTGGGGCCCGAGCACATGGGGCCCCTCTACACCGCGTACGGGGCCCACTACTGGGACCTTCCCAAAGGGTCGGGGCTCCGCGGACGTCTCGGAACGGCAGAGCACACCGCCGAGGTGCTCGCCACGGCTGGCCTCCCGGTGGAGTACGCACTGGCCGTCGACGACGACAGCTGGGACGACGTCATCACCACCGAGACCGAGCTGGCATTGAGCCGCACCGGCAGGGACGTCGGAACGCCGATCATCACCTTCCAACCACCGGACGGCTTGTCATTCTTCGGGCCTGTGATCTCCCGCATCCCCACCGATGAGCAGGCCGTGCCGTTGTGGAACGCGGTCATCGAGCTGGCCAGCTTTCCCGGCTTCGCAGAGATGAAGCGCTCGCTACGGGAAGCGCCGCAGCTGAACGTGCTCGGCACGCTCTCGGACAATCCCGTGTTCGAAGACTGGGAAGCGGGAAGCCGCCGCGACCACAAGCCCACCGTCTGACAAGCCCCCCAGGAGGCCCCGTGACCGACAGGACCCTCACCTACGAGGTGGACGACCCCGTCGCCACCATCACCCTCCGACGGCCCGAGCGCCTCAACGCCATGAACGGTGAGATGTTCGTGGACCTGCGACGATCGATCGAGAACGCTGCCGCAGACCCCTCGGTGGTGGGCATCGTGATCACCGGTGCCGGCCGGGCCTTCTCGGCCGGGCTCGACACCGATGCCCTGTCAGCCATCGCAGGGGCCGGCCAGGCGAGCGGAACTGCCGGTGACGACCCCGGGGCGACCACCGAGCAGCGCAAGGGGTTGTTCTCGTATCTGACCGACATCCCCAAGCCGATCATCGCCGCAGTCAACGGGGTGGCCGCAGGAGGCGGTTACGTGTTGGCCACCATGTGCGACCTCCGCTTCGGGGGGCCTGAGGCCCGCTTCACCACGGTGTTTTCCAAACGGGGCCTGGTGGCGGAGCACGGCACCACATGGACGACCCCGCGCCTGGTGGGAATCGGCCATGCCCTCGATCTGTTGTGGACCTCTCGCATGGTCGGGGCCGAGGAGGCACACCGCCTCGGCCTGCTCGAGTACCTGGTCGGTGATCCCGTCCACGAGGCGCAGGAATACGTCAGGACGCTCGCCGCTACGGCGTCACCGACTGCCATCGCCGACACAAAGCGCATGGTCTGGGATCACGCCGGACGAGATCTCGATACCTCCCTCGACGACATGTGGGCCGTGGTCGAAGCCCAATTCGGTCGTCCCGACATCGGTGAGGGTGTGCAGTCGTTCCTCGACAAGCGGCCCCCGGCCTTTCCCCGCCTCGACGGCCCTGACGCTGCCCCCTGGCATCGAGGGACCTTCCGATGACCGGTGCACCGGAGCTGTACGGCCACGGGGCGCGCACCCTTCAGGACCGATTCGACGCCCGTCGCCTCGCCGACCGCTTGGCATCGATCACCGTCACCGATGCCCTCGACGAACGTCAGATCGCGTTCCTCCAACGGGCAACCTATTTCTTCCTGGCCACCACCGACGGCGACGGATTCCCCGACGTGTCGCACAAGGGGGGGCGTCCCGGGTTCGTCAGGGTGGTCAACCCAACCACCATCCAGTTCCCGAGCTACGACGGCAACGGCATGTACCGCAGCTTGGGGAACATCCTGGACACCGGACGCGTCGCCCTCCTGTTCATCCGCCAGGACCACCGGCCGGTCCGCATCCGCATCCACGGCACGGCCGTCGTGCTCACCGAACCCGACGTCGTCGCGTCGTTCGAGGGCGCCGAGGCGGTGGTCGAGGTGAGGATCGGTCGTTCGTTCCCCAACTGCCCCAGGTACATCCACGACCTCGAGACCGGCCAACTCAGCGACGCAAGCCCGGGCGATGGTCACCGGCCTCCCCAACCCGAATGGAAAAGCTGGCCCGACTTCGCCGACGTCCTCCCCGACGCCCCGTTCAACCCTCAACCTATTGTTGATCGTGAGGTAGATCGATGAAGGTCATCACCACCCTGCCCTACCACGATCTCCGAGCCGTGCCCGACGCCGCTCGCCGCATCGAGGCAGCCGGCTACGACGGAGTGTCGGTTCCTGAAAATCAGCACGAGCCGTTCCTGCCCCTCGCTGTCGCTGCCATCAACAGCTCACGAATCGAACTCTCGACTGGTGTGGCCATCGCCTTTCCCCGCAGCCCCATGGTGGCTGCCAACGCTGGATGGGACCTCCAGGCCGCCAGCGGCGGTCGCTTCGAGCTCGGACTCGGCAGCCAGGTGAAGGGCCACAACGAGCGCCGTTTCAGCGTGCCCTGGTCGGCCCCCGCTCCGCGGATGCAGGAATACGTCGAGGCCGTCCGGGCCATCTGGCAGGCATGGGAGACCGGAGAGGACCTGTCCTATGAGGGCAAGCACTACCAGTTCACCCTGATGACCCCGAACTTCAGGCCTCCCGCCCTCGACACCCCACCACCGCGCATCACCATCGCTGCGGTTGGGCCAGCCATGCTCCGGGTGGCAGGCAGGGTGTGTGACGGGGTCCGCCTCCATCCGTTCTGCACTCGGGACTACCTCGAGTCACAGGTCCTCCCCGAGGTCAGCACCGGTCTGCGGCAGCAAGACAGAGGCCGCAACACCTTCGAGATCTCCGGCGGTGGGTTCGTGTGCACCGGACCCGACGACGAAGCGGTCGCCCGGGCCGTGGATTGGGTCAGGTACCGGGTCGGCTTCTACGGGAGCACCCGCTCGTACTGGCCCGTGTTCGAGGAACACGATCTCCTCGATCTCGGGGAGCAGCTCCATCATCTGTCCCGGACCGATGGTTGGGGGCAGATGGCCGACCTGGTCGACGACGACGTGGTGCGCCTCTTCGCCGCAGTTGGCCGCCATGACCAGATCGCCGCCGCCATCGAGGAACGCTTCGGCGGGGTCGTCGACGCAGTGACCACCGGAGCAGCCGTACCGGGGTCGGTCGATCTTCCCCCCGACGTGATCGAGGACATCCAGCGGATCCCAACCCCCTCGTCGGCCGGTTCGGTCTGACAGTCGCTCAGCTCAGCGGCCCGTCCACGGCGGGCGTTCACCGCCTCGGCCAGCGGACCTGAACGCTTGGGCATCCTCGGTCTGGGCGGCGACCTTGCGCATGGTCTCGCCGAAGCGGATGGCCTCGGCGAACCCCATCTCGAGCCCCCGCTTGGCGATCTCCTTCGTGGCCCGCACCGCCAAGGGGGCAGCGCGGGTGACCAAGCGCTCGGCCAGAGCCAGGGCCTCATCCATCAGATCTTCATGGGGCACGACGGACAGGACCAGACCCATCTCCTTGGCCCGTTGGGCGTCGACCCTGTCTCCCAGCAACAGCAGCTCCATGGCGTGCTGCCAGCCCACCATCCGGGGCATGCGAACTGCGCCCTGCACGGTGGGAACCCCCAGCTGCACCTCCGGGAAGCCGAACTCGGCCTGCTCGGATGCGATGACGAAGTCACAGGCTGCGACCATGGTCAGCCCGAATCCGATGGCGTAGCCGTTCACGGCAGCGATCACCGGCTTCCAGATTTCCTTCCCGGACTCCAGCGAGGTGAAGCTCGGCACCTCCCAGAACGAGTGGTCGTCGTTTCCCACCGCGCTGCCGGGCGACTTCAGGTCGGCGCCCGCGCAGAACGCCCGCCCGTTCCCTGTGACGATGGCGACCCACGCCTCGTCATCGGTCCGCAGGGTTTCCCATGCCGCATCGAGATCCCGGCGGAGCTCGCCGTTCACTGCGTTCATCGCCTCCGGCCGGTTGTAGCGGATGATGGCCACCCGCCCCTGCCGCTCGTACGTGACCGTGTCGCCCATTGCCGGCCTCCCCCTCTGCCCCGCTGAGCCTAGGTCTGTCGCCCGGCGTCCCGGGCCCGGGACAGGCCGGCCAACACCCGGGAGGGGGTGAGGGGGAACTCGTCGAACCACACGCCCGTCGCGTCGTACAAGGCGGCAACGACAGCGGGGGCGTAGGGGATCATGGGCATCTCGGCCATTCCCCGAACTCCCCACGGACCCCGGGGGTCGGCCAGCTCGAGCACCACGGTGTCCACCGCAACGGGCATGTCACCCACCCCGGGGATCAGGTAGCCGCTGAACGTCGGGTTGAGGATACGTCCGTCCCTCACGACCAGGTCCTCGGACAGGGCATACCCGTGCGCCTGGGCGACCGCACCGAGGATCTGTCCTTCCACGAGGGACCGATTGACGACGCGTCCGACGTCGTGGGCGCTCACCACCCGATCCACCCGAATGTGACCCGTTTCGGTGTCGACACTGATCTCGACCGCCTGGGCGACGTACCCGTAGGCGAAGTTGGGCTGACCTGCTCCGGTCTCGGGGTCGAGGGACTCCGTCGGTGGCGGCACGTACCTGAACCGACCGACCGCTGGCCGTTGACCGTCCCGCCACGCCTTTTCGGCCTCCTGGGCAGCCCCGATGATCGAGTTGCCGGCCATCCACGTCAGCCGCGACGCCGAGGCCGAACCACTGTCACCCGATGTCGCTGTATCGGAGAACTCACCGCGCACAGCATCGAGGGGAACCCCGGTCGCTTCCGATGCCATCTGGAGGAAGGCCTGGTGAGCACCCTGCCCGACCTCGGCTCCGCCGTGGAACAACACGGCTGACGTCGGGCTCTCCTCCTCTTCGCCACCCCACAGCTCGATGACGGCCTCGCACCGCTCGGGAAATCCGAAGCTGAACCCCACGTTCTTGGATGCGCAACCGAATCCACGGCCTCGCGCCACCGCGCCCGGCTCGGGTGGAAGGGTGGCTACTGGGGTGAAGGGCTGCCCCTCCCCCAGCTCACTGGCGAACTCGGCAGCCTCGGCGCACGCATCGACGACCTCGCCGATGGTCACCCCCTCGGGCATGTGCACCTGGGTGACGGTGGTCGAAGCGTCGGTGAGCAGATTGCGACGCCGGATCTCGACGGGGTCCAGTCCGAGGGCAGCTGCCAACTTGTTCATCTGGCATTCGGCAACGAAGGCACCCTGCGGGGCGCCGAAACCCCGGAACGCGCCGCCAGGCACGCTCGTCGTGTAGACGGTCGCACTGTCGATCCAGGCATTGGGGATCTCGTAGGGCCCGGCCACCGACAGGTGGGCGTTCCCGAGCACCTTGTTGGAGGTGTAGTTGTAGGCACCTGCGTCGAGCAGAACCTGACACTCCACAGCCGTGAGATCTCCCTCCGACGTCGCCCCCCATCGAGCCCGAATCCGGCCCCGGTGACGCTTGTGATGTCCCACGATCGACTCTTCGCGGCTCCACACCGTGCGGACCGGGCGGTGGATGCCGAGGTCCACCAGCTTCCGGGTGGCCAGGGCCATGACGATCTGCAGCGACATGTCCTCCCGGCCACCGAAGGCGCCACCGATGGCCGGATAGACGATCCGTATCATCTCGGGGTCCACGTCGAGGGCGTGCGCTACCTGCTCCTGGTCCTCGGCCGTCCACTGCCCGGCTACCTCGACGGTGATCCGGCCCTCCTCGTCGAGGTACGAGACCGCAGCTTCGGGCTGCAGATAGGCATGCTCCTGGTGAGGAACCTCGTAGGTCGCCTCCACGATGACATCGGCAGCGGCGAATCCTGCCTCGATGTCACCCTTGCGTATGCGGAGGTGGTGATAGTCGTTGGGTCCGATCTCAGGGTGGAGCCGGGGGGCATCGGGCGCCAGGGCAGCATCGATGTCGGGAACGACGGGCAGCGGATCCCACTCTGCGAGCAGGGCTGTGGCCCCCTCCCGGGCTGCGGCCGGGGTTTCGCCCACCACAACAGCAAGCACGTCGGCCTCCCACCGCGACACATCACAGGCCACGGTCGAGCGTCCGGTGTCCACCGTGCCGATGATCACCGGCTGATCGAACATGGTCAGGCCGTACTCGTTCACCGGCACATCGGCCGAGGTCACGACGGTCACCACTCCGGGAACCGACATCGCCGGTTCAGGATCGAATGCCCGCAACCTGCCATGGACCTGACCGGTGAACACGACCTGGGCGTACAGCTCGTCCTCTCGACGGAGATCGCTCGGGTAACGGGCAGCCCCGGCCACCTTCGCGGCCGCATCGAAGCGGACCTGATCACCGCCCAAACTCACGACCGAGCCTCCCTGGTCGCTGCGGCACTGCCAATCGCCTCGATGATCGAGCCGTAACCGGTGCACCGGCAAAGATTCCCCGCCAGGGCGTCGCAGATCTGCTCCGAGCCGGGAGACGGCACCTCGTCGAGAAGGGCCGTTGCGGCGACGACGATCCCGGGGGTGCAGAAGCCGCACTGCACGGCATGGCAGTCGACCATCGCCTGTTGGAGGTCCGAGAGTTGGCCGTCGGGGGACGCAAGGCCCTCCACAGTGACGACGTCCCGACCATGGGCCCTCGATGCCGGTACCAGGCACGACATCACGGCCATGCCGTCGAGGAGCACCGTGCAGGCCCCACACTCCCCCTCAGCGCACCCTTCTTTGGTGCCCGTCAACCAGGAGCCTTGTGCCGAGCGACGGTCCCGGAGCCAGTCGAGCAGGGTCGCCCCGATCGATCCCGCCCCCCGATGGTCGACGCCGTTGACGTTCACCGTGATCTCGTCATCGACGGTCATCGTTGCGGGAGCCACCGCCCTCCAGTGGCCGTCGGTCCGACCCCACAGGCGAGGGGAGGAGTAGCTCCGGTCTGGCTCGGCCTCGAGATCCGGGCCGGCCTCAGCCATGGCGAGGAGCATCCGCCGAACCGTGACCTCGGCCACCTCGGTGCGGTAGTCGGCGGTGGCTCGGAGGTCGTCGATCGGTCGGACCGCGGCGGCCGCCAGCTCTCCCACCCGTGCCGCTACCTCACGGTCCAACCGCTCTCCGATGAGGGCGCGTTCCGCTCCCCCACTTCGCACGATGGTCGGTGCGACCGAGCCGAGGGCGACCACGGCGTGGGTGACCGCCCCCTCCGCCACGCTCATCGACACCGCGGCGTGCACCACGGAGATGGCCTGGGCCCGACGCAACCCGACCTTGGCGTAGAGGCTCCGCCGCTGGGGGTCGAGTGGAACCAGCACGGCGACCACCAGTTCGTCGGAGGCCAGGTCCACCGTTCTGACCCCTGTGACGAAGGACTCGATGTCCACGCGACGCAACCCGCCTGGGCCCCGCACCTCCACCATCGCCCTCAGGGCAACCAGGGCGGACAGGGTGTCGTTGGCCGGGGACGCCGTCACAACGTTGCCCACGACGGTGGCCCGATTGCGCAGTTGCGGGGAGCCCACCTCGGCACATGCCTGGGCCAGCGCCCGGGCATGAGCCCACGCCTCGGCGGAGGCGACGACCTGCTGGTGGGTGGTCAGGGGACCGAGCCGCAGCACGGGTCCCTCTTCAGGGTCGACGACCTGCTCGATCCGGTCGGCATCACCGATCCCGCTGAGATCGATCATGAGCCCGACATCGGGCCGGGTACGACGGGACAGTTCGATAAGTAGGTCGGTACCTCCAGCCACCACCCGGGCGTCGGCCCCGTGTCGAGCTAGCAGGTCGAGAGCCTCGTCGAGGTTGGCGGGGACCACGTAGCCACCAACCCGGGATGGGGAGCGCTGGACGTCGTGCACTGTTCGCTCACCAGGTCCAGTCGGCGAAGGTGTCGATCATCAGGTGGGGATCACCGAGGGGGTACAGGATGGGCGTGGTACACCCGGTGCGGCAGTACTCGGCGACCTTGTCCCGGCACTCCTGCGGGGTGCCTGCTGCGCAGATCAACTGCACCACCTCGTCGGGGACCAGCCGGGAGGCGGCCACTACCTGCTCGTGGGTCGCCGGCCAGGTCAGAACTTTGCCGATCTCGTCGAGCAACGACTCGGGGACGCCGGATGCCTTCATGATGTGCGGCTGCTGGCCCAGGTACTGGGTGACAAGCAGCCGGGCACTGTCGAGGGCGGCCTGACGGTCCTCGTCGACACTGCACACTACGAGCTGTGGTCGGTCGAGGTCCTCCACCGACCGCCCGGCCCGGGTTGCTCCCACTTCGAGGGCCTCGAGGGCCTGTCGGTTGTACGCCGGGGAGACCAGGTAGTTGAGGACGACGCCGTCGGCGATCTCCCCTGTCAACTCCATCATCTGCATCCCGGTCGCTCCGATGTAGATCGGGACGTCCTTGGGAGCCCGCTCCTGGTGCACGTAGTCCAGCTCGACCCCGTCGAGGTGGACGTAGTAGCCGTCCATGGTCACGGTTTCGTTGGCCAACAGTCGGCGGACCGCCTCGACCACCTCGCGCATGACCTTCAGCGGTCGGGCCCGATCGATCCCCACCTTGGCGGCGAGCGGATCCCACCAGGCGCCGAGCCCGCACAGGATGCGCCCCGGAGCGAGATCGTCGAGGGTGGCGAACAGGGAAGCGAGCCGGGCCGGATTGCGAGTCCATACGTCGATGACCCCCGAGCCGACCTTGAGTCGCTCGGTGGTGGCCGCGAAGGCCGCCATGGGCACGGCGGCCTCTCGAACGAGCCTGCTATCGGCTTGCCATACCGCGTCGAAGCCCCGCTCTTCGGCATAGGCGGTGATGGCCATGGCCTCCCGGATGGAATGAGCATCCTGAAGGTAGATGGCAACCGGTTGGGTCATTACAGCCTCCCATGGAGACGGACCGCCGCCTCAGCGGCCTTTGCCCTGATCTCGTCGGCGTCCACCCGGGTGGGTGAACCGTTGTTCCACACCAGCGCTCCATCCACCTCGACCGAGACCGGACCGACTCCGGGCGTGTAGGCCAGATGCCAGGGATCCATCACCGGGTAGTTCCACACCACCCGATCCTCCCGGGCTTCGGGGATGAGCCGGTAGCCCCCCTCCAACCATCGCCAGACCGAGTCGGGATCGGCGGTGACGTCGTCCTCCCTGATCCGGGCGAAGGCCAGTCGGAACTCCTCGAGCATGTCGGCCCCGATCCCGTCGGTTCCCAGAGCGACCGGGTTGTCGAACCGGGCCGGTCGGGCATACCCGACCGCGTTGTTCATGTTCGAGCGCGGATTGTGGACGATCGTGCCGGCCAGTCCGTGGTCGTCAGGGAGATGAACGCCGTGCACGAGCACCCAGTCGTCCTGGGTCAGATGCGCCAACCGGTGGGCGGCAGTTGCGTCGACCGGGCCCTCTGCCACGTGGACGTGGACCCCGACCCCGAGGTCGACGGCAAGACCGGCCGCTGCGGCGAGGGTCTCATCTGAGCAGGTGAAGGCGGCGTGGACGCCCACCATGCCCCGCCCACCCTCGGCGATGAACCGACGGTTCTCCTCCAGCCCCCTGCGGGCTCCATCGATTCCATGACGGTCGGTGATCCCGTAGGCACACGACACCCGCACTCCCACCTCTGCACAGGCTGCTGCGATCACCGACAGCGACCCCTCGATGGCCTCGGGCGACTCGTGATGGTCCACGATGGCCGTGCATCCCCGCTCGAGGGCCTCGAGGGCGCCGAGCTTGGCCGACCACTCGATCATGTCGAGGTCGAGGGCCGTGTCCAGACGCCACCACACCTGCTCGAGGATCTCGGTGAAACCTGTCGGGGTGGCCGGAGGCGCCGGCATGCCCCTGGCCAGGGCCGAGTACAGGTGGTGGTGGGCACAGACCAGGCCGGAGGTCACGGCGCCGCCAGGTGCCGAGATCACGGCCGGGTCCAGGCGTCTGCGCGTTCGCGATTTGCTTCGTTCCGCATGGGGAGTTCGTTGCGCCACCCACCGTCGAAGTCATGCAGGGCGGCGGCCACGGCACCAGCCGTGGGCACGAGCCCGATCTCCCCGACGCCTTTGATACCGAACGGTGCCCGGGGTTGGGGGGCCTCGACCAGGACGACCTCGACGGGAGGCATGTCCTTGGGGCGGATGATGTCCAGGGAGCGAAGAGTCAGGTTCGTCGGGCGTCCCTGGTCGTCGCACGGGAACCCCTCGGTGAGGGCATATCCGAGGCCCATGTGCACGGCCCCCTCGACCTGGCCCTCGCACAGCAGCGGGTTCACGGCCCGACCGACGTCGTGGGCAGCCACGACGTCGGCCACGTCACCGTTGGCGTCGAGGAGGACCAGTTGGCAGGCGTAGCCGAAGGCGGAGTGGATGACCGGATGCTCGACCCCGTCGTTGAGATTGTTCGTCCAATCCACCCGACACTCGCCGTAGTAATCGGTCTCCGGCTGGAAGCCGTCTGCCAGGGCAGCCTCGCAGGCTTGGGCGACGGCTCCCGCCCCCATCAGGGTGCCCCGACTCCCCGTGGTCTGTCCGGCCCCCAGTTCCCGGGTGGTGTCCACGACCACATCGACGAGGCTCGGGTCCACCTGCAAAATCTCGGTGGCGACCTGCAGGGCCACCGTGTGGATACCTTGCCCCATCTCTGTCCAGCAGTGACGAACCTCGATCCGACCGTCGTCCCGTTGCCGAACGACTGCCCCAGCCACCTCGACCAGTCCGTTGCCCAACCCACTGTTCTTGAGACCGAGTCCGACCCCGACGGCCTGCCCGGCCGCTCGCGCCGCCTCGTAGCGCTCCTTTACTGCGTCCAGACACTGGCGGGCCCCCAGGCTGCCTTCGTCCATGATCTGGCCCGGTCCCCAGACGTCACCGGGCTCGACGACATTCCGGGAGCGGATCTCCCAACCACTGATACCGACGGCCTCGGCCAGCCGGTCCATACAGCCCTCCATGGCGAACTGCGCCTGGTTGGCACCGAAGCCCCGGAACGCACCGCCCACACAATTGTTGGTACGCACGGCCACGGCCTCCACATCAATGGTGGGGAGCGCATAGGGGCCGCTGGCATGGCCGGCCGCCCGCTCGAGCACCTTCATGCCAACCGAGGCGTAGGGGCCGCTGTCGCCGAGCATGCGGGCCCGAAGCCCGGTGAGCCGGCCCTCTGCATCGCATCCCACCTCGTAGGTCATACGAATCGGATGCCGCTTGGTGTGGACGAGGAGGGATTCTTCTCTGGAGAACGTGGTGCGAACCGGACGACCCAGGAGCCAGGCAGCCAGGGCTGTCTGTGCCTGGTTGGCCATGTCCTCCTTCCCTCCGAAGGCACCCCCGTTACTCACGAGCTCCACGGTGACCGCCTCGGCAGGCACACCGAGCACCCGACTGATGTCGTTGCGGTCGTCCCAGACCCCCTGACCACCGCTGTACACGTGGAGGGCGATGGTCTCACCGTCTCGCACCGAGGGGACCACCAGGGTCGATTCGGGCTCGAGGAAGGCGTGATCGACACGCTGGGTCTGGAAGGTCTCCCGCACCACATGGGCGGAGGTCGCCAGCGCATCGTCGACGTCACCCCGGACATAACTGGATCTGGACAGGACATTGCCCTCGAGGCCCCACACGGCGTCCTCTGTTGCGTCGGCCACCACACAGGGATCGACCATGGGGTCGAGCACCTGATAGGTCACCTCCACCAGGCCGGCCGCCCGACGGGCCGTCGCCCGGTCTTCGGCAACGACGAGGGCGAGGACGTCTCCGAGGTAGCTGGTCCGCCCACCCTCGGGCACGAAGACGGGCCAGTCCTTGTGAATCAGACCGACCCTGAGCTCGCCCGGGACATCGTCAGCGGTGAACACCGCTGTCACACCGGGCACGTCGCGGGCGGCCTGGGTATCGATCGACACCACGTCGGCCCGGGCGTGTGTCGCGAGGTGAACGGCGCCGTGCAACAGGCCCTCTACGGCCATGTCGTCGATGTAGGGACGGGAGCCCAGGGTGAGCTCTGCTGCCTCGTAACGGGGATTCGAACCTCCCACCCCGGTCACCGGGGCGGCAACGGGCACCTCACCGGCCACCAACGCATCGACCGCATCGAGGATCTTGACGTACCCCGTGCACCGGCACAGGTGAGCGCCGAGGTGACGGGCTGCCTCCTCACGGGTGAGTGCGGCCCCCTTGCGGTCGATGAGCGCCTTGACGCGCATCACGATGCCGGGAATGCAGAACCCACATTGCAAAGCACCACAGGCCGCGAAGGTGTCGGCGAACCGTTGCCGCTCTGCTTCGTCGACGCCCTCGAGGGTCACCACCTCGCGCCCTTCGACACCGGCCAGGGAAACCTGGCAGGACACTCTGGCCCGTCCGTCGATCAGCACCGTGCAACAACCACACTGACCCGAGGGAGCACAACCGTCCTTCGGTGAGATGATGCCCAATTCGTCCCGGAGGGCTCCCATGAGATGGGGGTGATCCCCCACCTCGTGCGTTCGACCATTGACGGACAACTCAGTCAAGGACCACGCCCTTCTGGCTGGTGATGCGGCCGTAGAGTTCGGGGCGCCGGTACACGTCGAAATCGAAGAGGGTTCCCGTGTAGCGCCGGCACCAGTCCAGGTCGCACCGGGCCACGATGAGCTCGTCGTCGGTGGTAATGGCCTGGGCAACGATCTGCCCCGAGGGTGCATAGATCGCCGACTGGGCGAGGCTCTCGACCCCCTCCTCGTTGCCGCCCTTGGCCACCCCGACCACCCAGGTGCCGTTCTGGTAGGCGCCAGCCTGCATCACCAGGTGATTGTGGAAGGCCTGCAGCGGGTTCTGGGTGGGATCCGGGGCGTAGTGCAGCGGCGTGTTGTAGCCGATGAGCACCATCTCGACGCCCTGCAGCCCCATCACCCGATAGGTCTCCGGCCAGCGTCGGTCGTTGCAGATGGCCATGCCCACCCGGGCCCCGAAGGCGTCCCACACCCCGAAGGGGTCGGGACCCTCCTCGAAATAGTGGCGTTCGAGATGCTGGAAGGGGCGGTCCGGTTCGTTGTCGGCGTGGCCGGGAATGTGCACCTTGCGGAACTTCGCCACCTGCCTGGCACCCTCGTCGACCAGGATGTAGGTGTTGTAGCGATGCCCGTCGGGGGTGAGCTCGGCGTACCCCAGGCAGAACCCGATCCCCAGGCGAACGGCGGCCTCGAACAGGGGCCGGGTCTGCGGACCCGGCATCTCCGTCTCGTAGAAGGCGTCAACCTCTGCCTGGTCAGTGAGGTACCACCGAGGGAAGAAGGTGGTCAGGGCGAGTTCGGGGAACACCACCAGGCGACAGCCCGCAGCCGCCGCCTGTTCCATCAACTCGACCAGGCGAGCCACCACGGATCGGCGCGACTCGTCGCGAGCGACCGGACCCATCTGGGCGGCCCCGACGGTGAGCATGCGACTCGACGTACTCATTGGTTCACCCCCGCCAGGGAGAGCAGGACGTCGGCAAGCACGTTGGCCCCAGCCGTGAGATCTTCGGGCGCCGTGTACTCGGCCGGGTTGTGACTGATCCCGCCCACGCTGGGCACGAAGACCATGCCGGTAGGGCACACCCGCGCCAGCATCTGCGCATCATGCCCGGCCCCGCTCGGCATCCGTCGGTGTGACAACCCTCGGGCCGTGGGGGGGGGGGGGCGGGGGCGCCCCCCCCCCCCCGCGCAGAGAAACCCGGCGGCCCCGGCCCGCCCCCCCTGCCGCCCAGTGGTAATTGATTGGCCCGCCGC
>JAYPWI010000021.1:0-8468 GCA_038135065.1 Acidimicrobiales bacterium | reverse complement strand
CGGCCCATCCGCCCCGCCCCCGCGCGGCAGCGGTGGGGGTCACACCCCGCGGGCGGGGGCGGCCGCCTCGCCGCCCCCCACTACGGACTCGTCGAATTCGACCGGGGCGAACCGGGCAAGCTGCCTCGTCGTGATCTCACAGCCCTCGGACTCGGCAACGAAGCGGGCATAGCGAGCCACCTCCGACTCGGCCGATTGGAGCACCGCCTCGTCGGTGTTGCGAAGGTCCACCGTGAAGGTTGCCTTCGCAGCCACCACGTTGACCAGGTTGGGGTGGAGGTCGATCTTTCCGACCGTGCCGACCTGCGAACCCCCGAGGTCGTGCGTCACCTCCCGGATGTAGGCAGCGATGCGGTACGCCACGTGTCCAGCGTCCCGCCGAAGGTTCATCGGGGTCGTCCCGGCATGATTGGACTGGCCCTGCACCGTGAATTCGGTCCAACTGATTCCCTGGACCCCCGTCACCGCCCCGATGGTCACACCCTCGGCCTCGAGCACCGGGCCCTGCTCGATGTGCAACTCGACGAAGGCGTGGGGAGCCGGTCCGGGACAGGGTGCACCGCCCCGGTAGCCGATGGCGTCCAGTTCGTCTCCCAGGCGGGCCCCGTCGATGGACAGCGTGTCGAGGGCCGCTTCCAGCGACAGGCCACCGACGTAGACGAGGCTTCCCAGCATGTCGGGGGCGAACCGCGAACCCTCTTCGTCGGTGAACACCCCCACGGCAAGGGGTCGGCGGGTCGTGAGACCCGCATCGAGCACGCTTTCCACCACCTCGAGACCGGCCAGAACCCCGAGGATGCCGTCGTAGCGGCCCCCGGTGGCCACGGTGTCGATGTGACTGCCCGTCATGACCGGCGCGCCACCCTCGGATCCAGCCAACATGGCCACGATGTTGCCGATGCCGTCCACGGCCACATCCATGCCCAGGTCTCGCATCCACGCCACCACGAGGTTGCGCCCCGCGCCGTCCTGAGGGGTCAGGGCCAACCGGCAGCATCCCTCGGTTCCCTCGATGGCGCCGACACGGGCCAACTCACCGATCCTGCGCCCCAGACGGTCTCCGTCAATGTTCAGCACCCCTCAATGGAAGAGGTCCGCTTGACAATTTGTCAAATACCCCAGGCCCTTAGGAAACCGGGTTGGGCGAAGCCCGGTGGGATAGCGTGCCCGCCGATGACAACCCCCCGGGACGCCGACCCACGTCCGGTCGTGTCCATGGCGCTGATCTCGATGATCATGGCCATCACTGCGCTCGGGGTCGATCTCCTCCTCCCTGCCTTCGATGACATCAGGGCCGCGTTCTCGCTCGGTGAGGACTCCACCGGTCCCGCTCTCCTGCTCACCACCTATTTCCTCGGCCTGTCCGTGGCTCAGTTGGTGTGGGGACCCCTCGCCGATCATTTCGGACGCAAGCGGGTCCTGTACGCAGCGCTCGGGGTCTACTGCACCGGGGCCATGATCGCTGGACTGGCTCCCACCTTCCCGGTGATGCTGGCCGCCCGGGTCCTGTGGGGGGTCGGGGCCGCTGGAACGAGAGTGGTGGCCGTGGCCATCATCCGCGACCTCTACGAGGGCGACCGGATGGCCATCTTCATGTCCCGCATCATGGCGATCTTCCTCCTCGTTCCCATCTTCGCCCCCCTGCTCGCCGCCGGTGTCCTGCAGGTCGCACCGTGGCGGTGGTTGTTCTGGCTGACCGTTCTGTTGGCCGTGGCCCTTGGGGTCTGGGCCCTGAAGGCTCCTGAAACCCTCCCTGAGCAGCACCGCCTTCCCTTGCGCTTCGGAGCGATCGGGGCGGCGTTCCGCCGCACCCTGACCACTCCGGTCACCCTGGCCTACACCCTGGCCACCGTGTTCATGCAGGGAGCCTTCGCCAGCTACCTGGCCAGTTCGGAGCTGGTCCTCGACACCGTGTTCGACCGGGGCGACCAGTTCCCCATCGTGTTCGCGAGCGTCGCCGGCGTGCTCGGCCTGGCCACCCTCACCGCAGCGCGCCTGGTCAAGGTGTTGGGTGGCGCTCGGATGGTGCTCGGCGGCTTGTGGATCTCGGTCGGGCTCACCACGGCGCTGACCGCAGTGTCACTGGCGGGTGGAGGTCGACCTGCGTTCTGGATCTTCATGCCCCTACTCACCGCACAGTTGGCCCTTCATGTCGGTCTGATGCCCACCCTCAACAGCCTGGCTCTGGTTCCCATGGGCGATATTGCAGGCACCGCGACATCGGTGACCGGCGCCCTCCGAGTTGCGGGTGGGGGCGTATTCGGAGCAGTGATCGATCGCATGATCAGCGGAACGGTGACCCCTTGGGCGACCGGGTTCTTGGTCGGCGCTGTCGCCTCCCTGGTCGCAGTGAGCACCCTCTCCAGGTCACCTCAGCCACCGAGTCACTGACCCGCGGTACCGTCGGGTCGGTGGTGTCCAGGGTCCGTCCACCAGCAACGACCCCGTCCGGGTCAATTGCCGTCGCCCGCCAGCGGGCACGGGTTGCCCGGCCCAGCCGAATCTGGGTCGAGGGCATACATGACGCCGAACTGATCGAGAAGATCTGGGGCGACGATCTGCGCAGCGTCGGCGTCGTGGTCGAACCCCTCGACGGAGCAGACGATCTCGAGCGAGCGGTTCGAGCCTTCGACCCCCAGCCCCATCGACGCCTCGCCATCCTGCTGGACCATCTCGTCGAGGGCACCAAGGAGTGGCACATCGGTCAGCAGATCGACCATCCCGACGTGCTGGTCGTCGGCCATCCGTTCGTCGATGTCTGGGCCGCCGTGCGGCCCGCGGTGATCGGTGCCTCAGCGTGGCCCGAGATACCGAAGGGGACCGACTGGAAGCGGGGAATCTGCGCGGCCTTCGGGGCCCAGGATCCGCCGTCGTTCTGGCGGGCACTGCTCGGGCGGGTCACCACGTGGACCGACCTCGACACATCGCTCATCACCGCCGTGGAGCAGATGATCGACTTCGTCACCATCGAGGACACGCTCGCCGATCAGGCCTGAGCCCTGTCTGACCTGTCTTCAGCGGCCTCGCCGCCGGAGTTCGGGCACCACGGCCGGGGCCTGTATGCACTCCAACTCGATAGGCACGCGGGCACCACCGACCACACCTCCAGACGCATACCAACGGCCGCCGATCATCGGCTCGATCCGCCCGAGCAGCCACGCCCTCGCCTCCTCGAGCACCGTAGGGTCGACCCATCCCACCACCCGTCGAGTACCGGTCCCACCGGAGCGAGCCAGTTCGACTGCGGCACTGAAAAGATCAGCACTCTCGGTGACCCCCAACTCGGGCGGCCATCCCACCTCCGGATCGGCCGCACCTCTCCGGTTGTTACACGACCGGTGGGCCAGTCTGAGGTTGGCGGCAGTGGTCTTGCCCCCTCGCCGTCTCGGCGTGACGTGGTCCATGGTCGGCGACCATGGACCACGCGTCAGTTCGGGGTCCACCGGGTCGCCGCACAGCCAGCAACGCCAATTGTCTGCCGCCGCTACGACGTCGAACAGGTGTCCTCCAACCATTTCACCACGATGGGTCGCCTGAACCGGTGGCGGCTACCGTGCGTGTATGTCCTCCCCCCGGACGATTCTCATCAGGGTGACCGGGCTCGACCGCCCGGGCATCACCACCGACCTGCTCTCTCTCCTGGCCCATCTGGGAGCCCGCGTCTTCGACATGGAGCAGGTCGTGGTCCGACGCCAACTGACCTTGGGCCTGGCCGTGGAGGTTCCCGAGGGCCGCGACATGGTGAAGGAAGTCTTGCTCTTCGGATGGGAGCGTTCCCTCGACATCGACTTCGAAGTCGTGGACAGCGCCCCGAGTCGGCACCGCAATCGCCACGTGGTCACCGTCCTGGGCCACGAATTGTCTCCCGCCGACCTCGCCGAGACGACGGGGGCGATCAGCACTTCGGGTGGCAACATCGATCGCATCGCCCGCCTGTCGATGTACCCAGTGTGGTCATACGAGTTCCTGGTCGACGACGCCGATCCCGACAAGCTACGGGCGTCACTGCTGACGGTGGCTTCGGAGCGCCAGGTCGACATCGCCGTGCAGGCCCACGGGCTTCATCGAAGGTCGACGCGCCTGGTCGTGTTGGACGTCGACTCCACCCTGATTCGCAACGAGGTAATCGACCTCCTCGCCGACGAAGCCGGCTGCGGGGAGCAGGTCGCCGAACTCACGGAACAGGCGATGGCCGGAACCATGGATTTCGCCGAGGCCCTGCATGCCAGGGTGTCCCTGTTGGCCGGAACGCCCGAATCGGCCATTCAGGCAGCGATCGGCCGCATGACCCTGACGCCCGGAGCGCGGACCTTCGTGCGGACCCTTCGGCGTCTGGGATACAGGGTGGCCATCATCAGCGGAGGCTTCACCCACTTCACCGATCACCTGGTCTCGGTCCTCGGCTTCGATCACGCCTATGCGAACGAACTCGAAGTGATCGACGGCCACCTGACAGGGCGGGTGGTTGGTGACATCGTCGACGCCGCAGCCAAGGAACAACTACTGCGGCGAATCGCCGAGCGCGAGGGCATCCCACTCGACCAGACGGTGGCAGTGGGCGACGGCGCCAACGATCTGCCCATGCTGCAGACCGCAGGAATGGGCATCGCCTTCAACGCAAAGCCCGTTGTCAGAGGCGCAGCACAGACGAGCATCAACGTGCCCTATCTCGATGCCATCCTCTTCATGCTCGGCGTGACCCGCGAGGAGGTCGAGGCAGCGGACGCAACCCAGCCCGCAAGGGGCTGAGGCGGCTTCGACCGTCGGGGGGACGCCTAGGCTCGGCACATGCCCGATCTTGTCCTTCGCTCCGACACCGAGGGTGTCGCAACCCTCACCCTCAACCGACCCGATGCGCTCAACGCCCTGAGCCCCGGACTGTTCGTGGAGTTGCGCCAACACCTCGAGAACCTCGCCGCACACCCAGACGAGGTCGGGGTCGTCGTCCTCATCGGCGCCGGACGGTCCTTCAGCGCCGGCAACGACCTCAAAGCCATCCAGTCCGGGGAGCGAGCCCCCAGTCGGCACTACCAAGCCGAGACCCTCGACCTCATCGAAGCCATGCCGCAGGTGGTGATGGCCGCCGTTCGCGGCCACTGCTACACCGGGGCCCTCGAGTTGGCCATTGCCTGCGATCTGCTCCTCGCCGGCGACGACGCCCGCTTCTGCGACACCCACGGGCGCTACGCCATGGTGCCCACCTGGGGGATGATCACCCGCCTGCCCGAGCGGATCGGGCCCCTCGCTGCTCGGGACATGATGTACAGCGGCCGGATCGTGGACGCCGAGGAAGCCCTGCGGATCGGCCTGGCCAACGCAGTGGTCCCGTCGGATTCCCTGGAGGCCGAGGCAGCCACCCGGGCTGCCGTCATCGCCGCCAATTCGTGGCACACCCTGGCCCACGAGAAGGCGATGATGCGAGAACTGGGCGAACGAACCCGAGCCGACGGGCTCCGCTGGGGACGGGAGGACGGCCCCGGCCCGGGCCCCGACATGGCAGCGCGCATCGTGGCGGGCTTCGGGCGCTAGGTTCGAGCCAGTTCCATCGACCGGACCCTGACAGCGGAGGCACCGATGTCCGACGTGACGATCTATCACAACCCTCATTGAGGTTCTTCGAAGAATGCCTTGGCGGTCGCCGAGGCGCAGGGTGTCGACGCCGACGTGGTGCTCTACATGAAGACCCCACCAGACCGGGCCGCCCTCGAACACCTCGTGTCGATTCTCGAGGACCCCGTCGAGGACCTCGTGCGCAAGGACAGCCAGTTCAAGAAGCTGGAACTAGACCCTGACGACTACGTGGGCAACCCGTCGGCCGTGGTCGATCTACTCGTCGAACGCAAGGCCCTGCTCCAGCGGCCCGTGGTGGTGAAGGGCAACCGGGCCATCATCGGCCGCCCCAAGGACCGCATCGCCGAGTTCCTCAGCAGCTGACGGTCAACCAGCGCCACACTGCAAACACTGCGAGGCACACAGCGAGGCTCACTGCCGTGCCAGGGTGGGCTGCATTGACGCGCCGAATCCGACTCCCCGGGCTAGGCTCACGGCGCTGCTGAACCCCTGTGGGAGAGTTCGCCGGTTCCCCGGAACCGTCGGCACCGAAGGAGCAACCGCCCCCGGAAACTCTCAGGTACCCGGACCGCAGGATCGAGGCAACGCTGGAGAGTGATGGCCTGGCCATCCACCGAAGGGGAAAGCCGCTCCCGGGCGGTCAATCTCTCAGGTTCCACGACAGCGGGGGGTGTCTGACCCGACGCGCCCAACTGGAGGAACCATGGCCGACCACCCCGCTGGCGACTCGTCGTCCGGCACCCCCCGCCGGACCGCCCTGTTCGACCTCCACGTCGAGCTCGGCGCGAGGATGGTCGACTTCGCGGGGTTCGAGATGCCGATCCAGTACGAGGGGGTCGTCGCCGAGCACGAGGCGACGCGGTCGAGGGCGGGGCTCTTCGACGTCGCCCACATGGGCATCATCGACCTGCTCCCCACGGACGGCGCCGACCTGGGCTCCGTCTCGTCGGCCCTCGAGGCCCTCGTGCCGGCCGGGATCACGACCCTGGGCGCCAATGGGCTGCGCTACACCATGTTCACCAACCACGAGGGCGGGGTCGTGGACGACCTCATCGTGGGCAACCTCGGTGACCGCTTACGTCTGGTGGTGAACGCCTCCCGCGCAGACATCGACCTGGCCCACCTCCGCAACGGACTCGACGACACGGTCAGGATCGAGCCCCGAGGCGATCTGGCCCTGCTCGCCCTGCAGGGGCCACGTGCCGTCGAGGTGCTGGCCGCTCACCACAGCCAGGTGGCCGACCTGACGTTCATGGAGGCGGGCGACATGGTCATCGGGAATGTCGAATGCAGTGCGTCGCGCAGCGGCTACACGGGCGAAGACGGGTTCGAGATCACCGCGCCCACCACGCACATCGTCGAGGTGGCCCGCATGCTGCTGGCCGACAGCCGGGTCACCCCGTGCGGGCTGGGGGCCCGCGACACCCTTCGCCTCGAGGCCGGTCTGTGTCTCTACGGCCACGACCTGGACGAGGGGACGACGCCGATCGAAGCCGGACTCCAGTGGTCCATACCGTCGCGTCGGCGCAACGCGGGCGACTTCCGTGGCGCCCACGTCGTACAGGAGCAGCTGGCCACGGGGCCTTCCCGACGCCGGGTGGGCATCGCTGCCCAGGGTCGACGCCCCATCCGCGATGGTGCCGAGCTGCGCCTCGACGGGCGACCCGTCGGCGTGGTGACCAGTGGCGGCCATGGCCCGACGGTGGGTGGCCCGGTGGCCATGGGCTACGTACACGCCGATCACTCCGAAGTCGGAACCTCCCTGATCGCCGATGTTCGAGGCCGAGACGAGCCCTGCACCATCGTCCCCCTGCCCTTCGTCCCCCACCGCTACCACCGCGCCTGACCACCAGAGAGACTGCGAGACACCACCATGACCGAGCGACTGCCACCGACCCAGAGCCCGCTTGCCCAGTTTGCCGACCGCCATATCGGCCCCGCCCCCGACGACGCCGACACCATGCTCGATGTTCTCGGGTTCTCCTCACTGGCTGATCTGATTTCGGCCGCTGTTCCCGATGCCATCAGATCCAGCACCCCCCTCGATCTCCCCGAGGCGATGAGCGAGACCGAGGCGATGGCCGCCATGCGGGCCATGGCCGACCGCAACACTCCCCTTACGTCGCTCATCGGGATGGGCTACCACGGCACCATCACCCCCCCGGTGGTGCTCCGCAACGTCCTCGAGAGCCCCTCGTGGTACACGGCATACACCCCGTATCAGCCCGAGATCAGCCAGGGTCGCCTCGAGGCGTTGCTCAATTACCAGACGATGGTCATCGACCTGACCGGGATGGAGATCGCCAACAGCTCCCTCCTCGACGAAGCCACCGCGGCCGCCGAGGCAATGACCATGTCCCGACGGCTCATGAAGAACCCGGGGAACACCTTCTTCGTCGATCAGGACTGCCACCCCCAGACCATCGACGTCGTCGCAACCCGGGCCGAGCCGCTGGGCATCAAGGTCGTGGTCGGAGATCCATGGGCCGACGTCGAGGCATCCGACGTCTATGGCGTCCTCGTCCAGTACCCCGGATCGAGCGGCCGGATCGGCGACCTGGCCGCACTCGTGGAACGAGTCCACGAGCGGGGCGGCATGGTCACCGTGGCTGCCGACCTCCTGGCCCTCTGCCTGCTCACACCACCAGGTGAATTGGGGGCCGACATCGTGGTGGGCAGCTCCCAGCGGTTCGGTGTTCCCCTCGGCTACGGCGGACCCCACGCCGGTTACATGGCCGCCCGCGAGTCTCACAAGCGTTCTCTGCCCGGACGCTTGGTCGGCCTCTCCGTTGACGCTGCGGGCCGCCCGGCTACCCGCCTGGCCTTGCAAACCCGGGAGCAGCACATCAGGCGGGAGACGGCGACCAGCAACATCTGCACCGCCCAAGTCCTGCGTG
>JAYPWI010000020.1:68352-70743 GCA_038135065.1 Acidimicrobiales bacterium | reverse complement strand
CGTGGGCTGCCCGGATCGGGCCTGGGGCTCTCGATCGTCGATGAGGTCGTGCGGTCCATGGGGGGGTCGGCCCGGCTGACGGAGCCCGTGGAGCTCGGGATGGACGGCGAGGGTCTCGTGGTCGTGATCGACCTGCCCGTCGCAGATGACCCTGTGGGCTGAGGGCCGTTGTCGACCGCAGTCCAATTGCACCCCCAACGGGATTCGAACCCGTGCTGCCGGCGTGAAAGGCCGGTGTCCTAGGCCGCTAGACGATGGGGGCCTAGGGCACACCTTAGAAGGCGGGAGGTCGATTACCAGCGTCGAGTTCGCACTTCTCGCCAGCGCCGGGGCTCAACGACTCAGTGCCGAGATGAACTCCGACTGCAGCGCTCCGAGATAGTGGTAGATCGCTCGCGACGTGGTGTCGGGGTCGTCGCTCTCTGCCGGGGCGAGGTCGTCGTCCTCGCTGACGTCGAGCGAGGTGCCCAGCACCAGTCGGAGATCGTTGATAGCCCGAAGCCATGCCATCGCCTGGGCCGGGTCCAACCTGGTCTCGCTCACACTGGCTTCGACCAAGTCGAGTTGCGCCAGGCGCTGCTCGAGGAGGTCGCCGCGCATCAACTGTTGATAGTCCGTGTCTCGCTGTTCGTCATCGGGATAGGCCGTCGGGTACAAGCGACGCAGGTTCGGATCGACCGGGCCCGTGGGAGACGTCGTCAGCAGTAGATCGCGGAGCTGCCTGATCAGATTGCTGATCAACTCGCGTTCCCGATCGTCGACCCGGAACTCCATCGAGCCGTCGGGGCGGGCTCGGAACCGTGACCGGAAGCGACTCACAGGTCCTTCTGCATGGTCGCCCACAGGCCGAACTCGTGGAGGCGGAACACGTCCAACTCGGCCTTCTCCCGACTGCCGGTGCTCACTGCGGCACGGCCCTTGTGATGCACGTCCAGCATCAGTGCCGTGGCTTTCTCGGTGCTGTAGCCGAACAGCTTCTTGAACACGAAGACGACGTACTCCATCAGGTTGATCGGATCGTTCCACACGAGTACCACCCAGGGCACGTCCTGGTCGGTGTCCTCGCCGAGATCCATGTCCTCGCGGACGGTGGGAGCGGTCTCGAGGGGGCTGGTCATCGAAGGCTCCCGGAGCCGAGCACTGGGTGGGGTGTCGCCGTCATCTCTGTGGTCATTGTGCGAAATGTTCTGCTGACGGGGCAAGGATCTCGGTCGACGGCGCAAGACCCGTGTCCCGGGCGACGAGGAGCATGCGCACCAGGCTGATCCACAGCGCAGTGGCACCCGCAATATGGAGGGCCACGAGTAGCACAGGGACTTCTGTGAAGTACTGGACGTAACCGATCGTGGCCTGGATGGTCATGATGACCAGAGCGACCTCGACCCGGCGCCGCAGGGTTGGCCAGGGTGTAGTGCGGCGGGCCAGCCAGAGACTCGTCGCGACCAGTACGACCACCGTGATGCCGTGGAGGCGGGCTGCGCTGGCCAGGGCGATGCCGAGTCGCTCGACCTCCTCGTCACCCCCGTGGGGCCCGGCGCCCGTGACCACGGTGCCGGTGACGATGGCTGCGAGGCCGATCAGGCCCACCGCCTGGGTGTGACCGGTCACCCGGCGGGGGACCGCGACGGGTGCTCGGTCAGCGGGGTCCGAGAGGTGATGCAGTACCACGGCGTTCCACACCAGGACCACTGACAAAAGGAAGTGGGCCATGACGATTGGCGGGGACAGGTGGGTGAGCACGGTCACTGCGCCGAGGGCGACCTGGCCGGCAACGCCTCCGACCAGTCCAGCTGCCCACCACACGAGCTTGGGGTCGAGAGGTGAACGGATCGATGCTGCCGAAACGGCTGCGATGACGGCCAGAGCCACCACCCCGGTCACCAAGCGATTGCCGAACTCGACCCAGCCGTGGAACTCGCTGGCCGGGATCAGTTGCCCGGGCTCGCAGTTCGGCCAATCGCTGCAGCCCAGGCCGCTCCCTGTCAGGCGAACTGCGCTGCCCGTGATGATGATGGCGACCAGTGACCACAGGGCGAGCCGGGTCACTCGGTGGTAGGTCGTGGGCGAAACCCTGGGGATGCGCACGCTTCTGACGCTAGGCCCTGTTCGGCAGTTGGGGGAAAGCGGGTCGCGGCTCCTATGGTGGTCGCCGATGAGTGCGTCGCCGGTGGCCTTTCCTTCACCCGCTCGTGGGATCAAGGCGCGGCTGGGCGCATACCTGATGCTGACCAAGCCGCGCATCATCGAGCTGCTCCTCATCACGACGGTGCCCACGATGGTGGTGGCCGAGCGGGGCATGCCCGCAGTGTCGCTGATCGTGTTGACCGTGGTTGGCGGGACTCTCGCGGCCGGTGGCGCAAACACGTTCAACATGTTCAGCGACCGGGATAG
>JAYPWI010000020.1:41260-68342 GCA_038135065.1 Acidimicrobiales bacterium | reverse complement strand
GCCTGATGGAGCGCACCCAAGGTCGACCGCTGGTCACTGGGGCCGTCACCCCCCGGGCCGCGCTCATCTTCGGTTTCGTGCTCGAGGTTGCGGCCTTCGCTCTCCTTTGGAGCGGGGTGAATTTGCTGTCGGCCGTGCTCGCTGTGGCGGCCTGCTTGTTCTACGTGTTCGTCTACTCGCTGTGGCTGAAGCGGACGTCCCGTCAGAACATCGTCATCGGCGGGGCAGCGGGTGCGGTACCTGCCCTGGTGGGCTGGGCCGCAGTCACCGATTCCCTCGCCTTGGCGCCGTGGTTGTTGTTCGGGGTGATCTTCTTCTGGACCCCGCCGCATTTCTGGGCGTTGGCCATCCGCTACGCCGACGACTACCGAGCGGCCGATGTGCCGATGATGCCCGCAGTTGCCAGCCTGCGTACGACTGCCCGACAGATGATCTATTACACCGTCGTGGTGATCGCCCTCTCGTTGTGGTTCCACGTGTCAGCGGACACGAACTGGATCTACCTGGCCGTTGCTGTGCTGTCGGGAGGCGTCTTCCTGGCCCAGACGGTTGGGCTGCTGCGCGATCCCGAGCCTGCCCGAGCGATGAAGGTGTTCGGGTATTCGATCACCTATCTGGGCACCCTGTTCGTTGCGATGGCCGTCGACATCGTGGTCTTCGAGGGATGGTGATGTAGGTGGGTTCCCGCACCTTCGGTTACATCCCTGGCAACCTGACAGGTAAAGTCGCCATCGCAATACTGCCGGCGTTGGAGTTGTCCCCTTCCACGGACTCGTTTCGCGAGTCGGTCGAATGGGGTTGTTTCATCGACAGCACCGGCGACACCCGCACCGATCTAGGTGTGGTTCCCAGACAGTGAGCAACAACACAGCGAACTTTCGAGCATGAGTGAAACCACCACAGAAGCCACAGCCGAGGCTGGCGCCCCTGCTGAGGACGCGACCCCGCTCGGCTGGTTGAATACGGCCGATCACAAGCGGATCGGCCGCCTGTTCATCGTGACCTCGATCCTGTTCGGGGTGTTGGGCCTGGTCCTCGACCTCCTGGTCAGGATCGATCTCACCGACGGCGAGGCATTCGTTGCCCTCGATGTCGACACCTTCGCCCAGGTCTTTGCCCTCTCGCGCGAGACGCTCGTCCTGCTGTTTCTGATTCCCGCATTCCTGGGGGTCGCCTGTTACGTGGTGCCGCTCCAGATCGGCGCATCGAACCTGGCCTTCCCCCGAGCTGCGGCAGCCTCGTACTGGGGCTGGCTGGTCTCTGCTGGCGTGCTCATCGGTGCCTACGCCGGCAACGGCGGTCCCTACGGAGGTTGGTCCGATGGCGTCGACCTCCACCTGCTGGCACTTGGGGGAATCGTTCTGAGCTTGTTGATCGGCGCCGTCACCATCGGAACCACGGTGCTGACGATGCGATCACCGGGTCTCTATCTCGATCGAACGCCGCCCTTCTCGTGGTCGGCCATGGTCACTGCGTCGATGCTCGTGATCAGCCTGCCCGTTCTGCTGGGGCAGCTGGTGCTGCTCTACGTCGACCATCGCTATGGACGGGTGTTCCTCGGCGGTAACCAGGGGATATGGCGTCGGATCGACTGGGTGCACGAAACACCGCAGTTGTTCATCTACGTCGTTCCCGTGCTCGGGGCGGTGGCCGAGATCAAACTCGCGGCATCGCGCCGGCGGGTCTTCGAGCCGCTGGCCGTGTACTTCACCCTCGGGCTGGTTGGACTGTTCGGGTTCGGTGCCTGGGCCAATTTCTCAGTCACCGGTGAGGGCGTCGACATCGCTGACGGCCTCGAAGGAATCGTGCTGGTCGCCCTGTACGGCGGGGCGCTGTTGGGATCGACCGTCTTGTTCGGTGTCCTGGGGTTCACGTTGTTCCAAGGAAGGAAGGGACTCAAGGTCACGACTCCCTTGATCGCTGCGACCCTGGCCATCGTGTTCGTGCTCGCCGGAGCTGCTCTGGGCCTCGTTGGTGCCGGATCCGACTGGCTGGAACTCGCCGGACGGGGCAACGACGGCAATCCGTACCTGCGGGACACAGTGTTCACGTCGGGGGTCCAGTCGTTGTTGATCTACGGCGCCGGTGTCATGGGCCTCATCGCTGCCCTGCACTGGTGGGGCCCCAAGATCTGGGGTCGGCGTCTCAACGAGGCTGGCGGGTTCCTGACGGTGCTGGTCGCAGCCGTTGGCGCACTACTGGCAACCCTGGGTCCTGTGCTCTCGGGCCTGCTGACCGAACAGCCCGACTTCGTGTACTTCGACCCATCCATGACCTCGATCTGGTCCGCCTGGGTCGACTCCAGCGGAGCGCCAGGGTTCATGGCCATGGGAGTAGCGGGGGCAGTCATCACTGCGGTGGCCGTCGGTCTCCTGCTTCTCAATGTGATCTGGTCGGTCCTGTTGGGCAAGGGCGTGGAGGCTGGGAATGATCCCTGGTCGGCCCAGACGCCCGAGTGGCTGCTCGCGTCACCCCCGCCGATGGGGGACGGGGCGCTGGCCGACCTCACATCGGGAACCCCCCTGCTGGATGCGTCCGAGGTTGCTGACGAGGAGGTGACGGTCTGATGACCGACACGATGCCGGCGCTGCCGGCCGGTCCACGACCCAGGCCCCGGGCCCAGATGGTGGGCACTGGGTTTGCTGTTGCCGCTGGCTCGATGATGATGGCTGGCGCCCTCGGGTTGTACATGGCACGCCGTCACGCCTCGGGACCTCACCCCGGTCACGATTGGCTGGATGGGGCCGTCGTACCCAACCCTCAGTTCGACTACGCCCTGCTGACACTCGGGCTGTCATTGGTCACCGCCCACTGGGCCCTGTGGGCCAGCCGCCGGGGCGACCGGACCCACACCTGGACGGCTATTGCCACGACCTTGGTGCTCGCGCTCGGGTTCTTCAACATGGTCATGCACAGCCTCAACCGAATGGAGCTCGAGTTGGGGTCTGGGGAGTACGCCAATCTGGCCTTCGCAACCACCGGGTTAGCCCTGGCCCTGGCTGTGGTGGGGGCGCTGTACCTGGCGCTCATGGGCTTGCGGTCGGTTGGTGGTTCGTTGGGGCAGGACGGGAGCTCTCCCCTCGGGGGAGCTGTCTTTTTCTGGGACTTCGTGGCGGTGGCGTGGACTGCCACCTGGTACGCCGTCTACGTGGTGAAGTAGGAGAACGATGGTCGGCATCGCAAGCAGGTACTTCGCTGGACGGATCACTCTGGCCATCGCAGCAGCGGTGGTTCTCGGTGTCGTGACCGGCATGGATGGCAACGGGCACGTGGTCATGTACGGCACCATCGTGCTCGGGACCGCAGCAGCGGCGTTTGCCTTGATGGCTGGGTTGGCCTTGTCGGTGGGCGACGGAGATTCGGCCGATCGTCAGCGACTGGGCGACTACCCAGCATCGCCCGCATATTGGCCCGTGATGGCCGCCGTGGGAATGGGCGTGCTGATGGTCGGGCTCGTGACCGACGGGAGCCTCACCATCCTGGGTGTGGCAGTCCTGCTGGTAGCCGCTGTCGAGTGGACGGCCAGCTCGTGGTCCGAGCGGCTTTCGAGGGACGCAGCGGCGAACGCGGCAGAGCGGTCTCGTCTGATGGCTCCATTCGAAATCCCCCTGTACGGGGCGTTGGCGATCGCTGTTCCCGTTCTCTTGGTCTCGCGGGTCCTGCTGGCGTCGAGCAAGAACGGGGCTAGCTGGCTCGCCATCGCCGTCTCCACGGTGATTCTCGTGTTCGCCTTCGTCCTGTACGGCTTTCCGAACCTGCGTAGGGCCATCGTGGCTACAGCGCTCGTGCTCGGCGGCGTCGCTCTCATCGTTGGTGGCATCACGGCAGCCGTGATCGGCGAGCGCGAGTTCCACCCTCACGATGAAGAGCACCACGGTGACAAAGATGGTGACGACGACCACGGCGGAGCGACGGACGATCACTCGCTGGGCGCACCGGTGGTGATCCGGTGAGTTGGCGTGGGTCCCGTCGATCGGGCAATCTCCGGACAAACGGCACTTCTGAATTCGAGAGGGCGCAGCACAGCGACATGGCCTCCACACGAAGCCCAATCCGCCGCCGGTTCCTGATCGGCTTGCCAGCACTGGTAATCCTGTTGGCCTCGTGCGCAGACGGCCGACTCGACGCAACCGACCCCAAGGGGGTCAATGCGGAAGCGATCTGGTCGGTGAACCGGCTCTCGGGCTGGATGGCTACGGTCGTCGGCATCTTCGTGGCGGTCGCCGTGGTGTTCGTGGTCGTCAAGTTCCGCGAACGCGACACCGACGATCCAGACGAGGTGCCCGAGCAGATCCACGGCAACAAGAAGGCCGAACTGACCTGGACCCTCATTCCGGTGGGCATGCTCGTCTTCTTGGCTGTGGCGACGCTGCCCAAGGTCTTCGATCTCAATGAAGAAGGGGCCGGTCGGACCATCAAGGTCGAGGGCCAGCAGTGGTGGTGGCAGTTCAGCTACGACATCGACGACGACGGTGAGTACGACGACATCATCACCGCCAACGAGATCGTGATTCCGGTGGGTGAAGAGGTCAACCTCGAGATCCACTCCAATGACGTGATCCACTCGTTCTGGGTGCCCCAGTTGAACGGCAAGCGTGACGCAGTCCCGGGCCGGGTCCATCCATGGAAGATCAGTTCGACAGAGCCGGGCATCTACTACGGCGAGTGCACCGAGTTCTGCGGCCTGAGTCACGCCAACATGCAGATCCGGGCAGTAGTGCTCGAGCAGTCAGACTTCGACGAATGGGTGCGGCGTCAGCTCGAGCCGGCTCCCCTTGCTGCGTCGGGAGATGCTGCCGAGGGAGCAGCTCTCTTCGCGGCGAACTGCGTGACCTGCCATGTCATCAACAATGGTGACCCTGCGTACCGGGTGGCGGCAGAGAACGGCGCCGTGCTCCAGTCCGGCGTCGCTCCGAACCTCACCCATCTGATGAGTCGCACCTCGTTCGCCGGTGCCCTGTTCGAGATGTACGACGATGACGGCAACCTCAACGTTGCCGACTTGCGTGAGTGGATTCGTAACGCCCCCGCCCTGAAGCCCGCAAATGCGGAGAATCAACAGGGCATGCCGTCCTTCGAGGAAAAGCTCAACGAAGAAGACCTCGACAACCTCGTGACCTTCCTGCAGACCCTCGGCAACCCGCCGATTCTGCCCGACTAGTTCGCCATCGATCCACGCCGAGGAGACTGACCCCATGGCACTGACCGAGGAACGACCTGAAGTCCTCGAACTCGAGAGCGGTGACACCACCCCCGACGTGGGGGGCTTTGGGCGACCCTCCCACGGCACGGGCTGGAAAGCCTGGGTGTTCACTGTCGATCACAAGAAGATCGGGATCATGTACGGCGCCGTCGCCATGTTCTGGTTCTTCTGTGGCGGTCTCGAAGCGCTGCTCGTCCGAGCACAGCTGTTCACCCCCAACGGGACCGTGTTGACCGCTGAGCAGTACAACCAGCTGTTCACCATGCACGCAGTCACCATGGTGTTCCTCGTGATCATGCCCTTGGCGGCAGCGTTCGCGAACTACATCGTGCCGTTGCAGATCGGTGCTCGCGACGTTGCGTTCCCCCGGATGAACGCCCTCGGCCTGTGGATTTTCGTGGCCGCCGGGATCTTCATCAACCTCAGCTGGTTCGTGGGTGGGGCTCCCGATGGCGGCTGGTTTGCCTACGCACCGAACACGGGCGTGGCGTTCAGCCCCGGTCACGGCATGGACTTCTACGCCATCGGTCTGCAGATCGCTGGCATCGCATCGTTGATCGGTTCCATCAACCTGACGGTCACCATCCTGAATATGCGTGCGCCGGGAATGACCCTGATGCGCATGCCGGTGTTCACTTGGATGATCCTGGTGGTGCAGTTCTTGTTGGTGTTCTCCCTGCCGGTGATCACCGTCGCCCTCGTGCTGTTGAGCTTCGATCGGACGTTCGATGCCAACTTCTTCAACGTGTCGATGGGTGCTGATCCCTTGCTCTGGCAGCACTTGTTCTGGATTTTCGGCCACCCAGAGGTCTACATCCTGATCCTGCCCTCGTTCGGCATCGTGTCCGAGACCCTTCCGGTGTTCTCTCGCAAGCCGCTCTTCGGCTACGGGGTCATCGTCATCTCAGGTGCGGCGATCGGCTTCATGGGCTGGGGTGTATGGGCACACCACATGTTCGTGTCCGGTATGGGGCCGGTGTCCGTGGCGGCCTTCTCAGCGACGACGATGTTCATCGCTGTTCCCACTGGTGTGAAGATCCTGAACTGGATCGCCACCATGTGGGGCGGGCGATTGCGGTTCACCGTGCCGATGATGTTCTCCATCTCGCTGGTGTCGATGTTCACCATCGGCGGTCTCTCAGGTGTGATGCACTCTGTCGCCGCCGGTGACACACAGCAGACGGACACCTATTTCATCGTGGCGCACTTCCATTACGTGCTCTTCGGTGGAGCGCTGATGGGCCTCTTCGCCGGGATGTACTACTGGTGGCCGAAAGCCTTCGGGTACAAGCTCAACGAGACCCTCGGGCGCTGGCACTTCTGGCTGGTGCTGATCGGCTTCAACATGACCTTCGGCCCGATGCACATCTTGGGTCTGCAGGGCATGGCACGTCGGCACAGCCGGTACGGACCGGAGGACGGGTTCGACTTCTGGAATGCTGTTGCCACGATCGGTGCCTTCATCATCCTGATTGCCATGTTGGTCATGGCGGTGAACGTGGTGCGGAGTTGGACCGGCTACCGCAAGGGCCGAGTGCCCCAGGAAGGTGCCGATCCCTGGGACGGCCGGACCCTCGAGTGGGCGATCCCCTCTCCGACACCCGAGCACAACTTCGACTACATCCCGGTGGTGACCGACGTCGACGATTTCTGGCACAAGAAGTACCAGCGTGACGAGAGCGGCAAGCTCCGCAAGGTGGCGGACGGCAACGACATCGCCCAGAAGGGTGATCAGCACCCCCACCTTCCATCGCCGTCGTACTGGCCTGTCGTTCTGGCAGCGGGGCTTCCCCTTATCGGCCTCGGCCTGATCTACAACCTGTGGATCACCGGATTCGGGCTGGTCCTGCTGGTTGGTGCGATGTACGGGTGGAGTCTCGAGCCCGCTACCGATCCTGATGCTGGCCATGGTGATGGGCACGATGATCACCATGAGCCCGACGGGGACGACGACGGCAGCAGCGAAGTAGCTGCGGAGACCGAGGAGGCCCCCGTTGGCTGAGACGACCGCCGAGGCGCCAGGCGCCGTCGAGAACCTGGCCTACGGGCCCACGCCCTATGACGAGATGGCTCACCCGCCTCTGTCGACATCGGTCACCAACGAGAAGATGACCATGTGGACCTTCCTCGGGTCCGACTGTCTTCTCTTCGGTGCGTTGATCTCGACCTATCTGCTCCTGCGGAACCGAACGGGACCGGCGACCGAGGGCCCCACGGCAGCCGATCTCTTCGACATCCCGTTCACATCGGTGAGTTCGTTCGTCCTCCTGATGAGCTCGCTCACCATGGTGTTGGCCGTGACCGCGATGATGTCGGCCAATCTGGAGCGCTGCAAGCTGTGGCTGTTGACAACTGCGGCCTTGGGTTCCATCTTCATCGGTGGTCAGGTGTACGAGTTCACCAGCTTCTATCGAGAAGGCCTGGGCTTCACCACCAACATCTCGGCTTCGGCCTTCTTCACGCTCACCGGTTTCCACGGAGTGCACGTGTCGCTGGGCATCGTGATGCTGGTCAGTCTCTTCATGCTCATCTCTCGGGGATCGCTGACTGCCGAGCGAGCGGAGACGGTCGAAATCATCGGCCTCTACTGGCACTTCGTCGACATCGTGTGGATCGTGATTTTCGCGGTCGTCTACCTGATCCCCTGAGGAGTTGTGATGAGTACCGCCACCGCATCCCACGACGCAACCGACGCCCACTCCGACCATGGCCATGACCACGGTCTGAGCGATTTCGGCTACATCAAGATCGCTGTCATCCTGGCCGTTCTCACGGCGGTCGAGGTCGCAACGTACTTCGTCGATTTCGGCGTCCTCGAAGTTCCGTCACTGCTGATCCTGATGGTCGTCAAGTTCCAGATCGTGGTGTCGTACTTCATGCATCTGAAGTTCGACAGCAAGGTGTTCACCTGGTTGTTCGTCGGCGGGTTGGTCTTGGCCCTCGCGGTCTTCGCAGCGATGGGCACCTCGATGTTGTTCTGGCAAGACCCTGCGGGTTGCCAGAACGGGGCATTTTGCTAGAGGGCCCTGTCCGCTGCCAGGTGGGCCCCGACTCGCTACCGTTCTGAACTGTGATCGATCTTCGTCGACTCCGTGAAGATGCCGACTATCGGGCGGGCGCAGTCCTCAAGGGCGCCGAGCCGGACGACATCGAGCGCTTACTCGAGGCTGATGACCGCCGCCGGGGTGCGATGGCAGCGGCGGAGGAGGCTCGCGCCGAGCAGAACGCAGCGAGTCGCGAAATTGGCCGAGCATCGCCGCAGGAGCGGCCGGCACGAATCGAAGCTGCTTCGGTCTTGAAGGATCGGGCCGAGGCCCTTTCCCAAGAAGAGACAGCTGCCTCGACTGCCGTTGACGAATTGGTCCTCCGCATTCCCAATCCAGCGCATGCGTCAGTGCCACCCGGCGGCGAGGACGACTTCGAAACGATCCGCGAGGTGGGTGAGCGTCGTCCAGCACCCACCCACGATCACGCCGAGATTGGTGAACTGCTCGGGATGGTCGATTCGGAGCGGGCTGTCCGGAATTCGGGAAGTCGGTTCGCCTACCTGATGGGCCCGGCGGTCCGACTGGAATTCGCCCTGGTCCAATGGGCGCTGGAACTGCTCGAGGGACGCGGGTTCGTCCCCGTGGTCCCCCCGGTGTTGGTCCGGGAAGACATGATGGTCGACGCAGGGTTTTTCCCGACCGATCGACACCAGGTGTACGAGATCGACGGGGACGATCTCTTTCTGATTGGCACCTCGGAGGTCGCCCTTGCCGGTCTGCACCGTGGTGAGCGCCTCGATCGGTCGACGCTGCCCGTGCGGTACGCCGGCTTCTCATCGTGCTTCCGTCGCGAGGCCGGAACCTATGGCAAGGACACCCGGGGCATCTTCAGGGTGCACCAGTTCGACAAGGTCGAGATGTTCTCGTTCTGCGACCCCGACAGCAGTTGGGAAGAACTGGAGACCTTGCGAGAGATCCAGGAGGAGATCGTCGGCTCCTTGGATCTTCCCTATCGGGTGATCAACGTGGCTGCCGGTGACCTGGGATCCGCAGCTGCCAAGAAGTACGACATCGAGGTATGGCTGCCCTCGGAAGGTGCCTACCGGGAGATCACCTCGTGTTCGAACTACACCGACTACTCGGCCCGGCGAATGGCGACTCGCTACCGGTCCGATGATGGGACTGGTTTGGTCCACACGCTCAATGGCACTGCGTGCGCCATCTCCCGCACGCTGGTCTTCTTGATGGAAAATGCGCAGAACGGTGATGGCAGCATCTCGGTTCCCGCCGTGCTGCAGCGCTACCTAGGAATGTCGGAAATTCCAGGTCCTACCTCATCCTGACCTCAGGCCAGCTGCAGACCCCACCAGGCGCCGGCACTGCAGCCCGCAACGGTGAGCAGGAGATAGCCGGCACGCCCGGGCCCACGCATGCTTCCGATGTCGGCAGCTGCGCCAGACACTGTGGTGAGTCCTCCCAGGGCGCCAGCGGTGAGGATCGCTGAGTCGACACCTCGACCATGGAGCACGCCGATGGTGAACGACCCGACCAGGTTGACCACCATGGTGCCGATCTGCGGCCAGCGGGTGGTGCATCGCCACCGGATCAGTGAGGTGAGGCTCGCTGCGCACACCAGGGCGACGGCGTTCACCGGTGTGCACCTGGCGGGATCAGACGAGTCGAGGCGCTGAACACAGCCCCACCGAGTAACACGGTGGCCAGCAGCCAGCCCGCAGCCGTGGCGTAGTGGCCTTCATCGAAGTCGACCGCCACCTGTAGCGCTATTGCCGAGCAACTGGTCAGCGCACCACAGAGACCGGCCGTCAGCCAGGGGCCAGAGCCCTGGGCCACGGCGTAGCCGATGACACCACACCCCAGAACGTTGCACAGCAGAAGGCCTGGCCGGTCCCCGATCAGACCTACGGCGGCCCAACGCAGGGCGGCGCCGATGGCCGCGCTGATCGCGACGGCAGCCCAGCTACGTGCTCTGATGGAGCTTGTCATGTTCGACCACCGGGAGCACTTGGTACCTCATGGAACCCATTGACCCTCGTTCGATTCGGCTCGAGCTCATGGCCCGCGGGCTCGCGGAGGACGACCTGCCCGCTGAACCCTTGGACCTGCTGGATCAGTGGCTGGGCATCGCGACCGAGCTCGGCTTGCACAACGCGAACGCCATGGCGGTTGCTACCGCCGATGCGTCGGGGCTGCCTTCGGTACGAAACGTTCTCCTGCGAGGCCGGCCGGCAGACGGGTTGATCTTTTACACCAACTACGAGAGCGCCAAGGGCCTGCAGTTGGCCGCCAACCCATTCGCCGAAGCGCTCTTCACATGGCTGCCGCTCGAGCGCCAGATCCGGGTGAGGGGGCCGATCACCAAGGTCAGCGCAGAGCAGTCCGACGCGTACTTTGCCTCGCGTGACCGTGGCTCTCGGCTTTCGGCCATCGCATCTGCGCAGAGCCAGCCCGTTGCTTCTCGTGATGAACTGCGGCGGCGTCACGCAGAACTGACCGAACGATTCGTTGGGACCGAACCACCTCGACCGGCGCATTGGGGTGGGTTCCACCTGGCGGCCGAGCGGGTCGAGTTCTGGCAGGGTCGCGACTTCCGCCTCCACGACCGTCTGGTCTACACCCGCCGTGGCGGCAGCTGGGAGATCCAGCGACTCCAGCCCTAGCTGTGGAAGGTTGTTCGTCTCACACCGGGGTCGGCGACCATGACCTTGCGGCGGCAGCGAGACCGTTGATCAACGCCTCGTGGTGCGGCACGCGACCCGGGCCTCGATAGCCGGTCCACAGCGGGCTCTTACCCCGGATGCGGGGAGGAAGTTCGACCTGCACGCCGCCCCCAGCTGCCAGGTTCACCGGGTTGTTGGGGTGCTGGCCCCGGAGAGAGGTCGGCATCTCCTCGAGTCGATGGACGACGTCGTAGTGGGGGAGATGCCCGATGAGGTGGATGGCGACATGCTCGGCGAGGTCACGGTTGCGCCCACCGAGCAGCACGGATCGGAGCAGGTCGGGCCGACCGAAACCGTGAATGGCCACCGCCACATCGACATGCTCCAGAAAAGCAGCAAGGGCTGGTGACTCCTCGGGGTTCACGAGATGAGAGGGGATGTGCCACTGGTCATCGGGTCCTTGGAGCACGGCATAGACCGATGCGCCGCTCCGCTCGGCCGCCGTCATGGCGATGTCGTCGGTGACCTCTTCGAGCCACCCGCCGTGGAAGGCCATGAAACCGAACGTGCTGCGGAGATGCAGTACCTCGCTCACCCCGGGCTGGTCCAGGAGAGCGGCAAAGGGGCGATCCGACTCGAGGAGCCGATGACGTCCGAGATGTAGCGCCACCCCAGGAGTCTGGCACGGGTGTGTGCGGATCTGCGCGGTCAGTCGCTGGTCGGTCTCGACGAGCTCAGGGCGATCATGGTTGCCAGAGCGACGACGATGCTCATGCCGACCCCGAGGCGCAGCCCACCGATGCCGGTGACCCAGTTGCTGAGACGGGCCGTGAACTGCTCGACGCTCAGCACGACGCCCCCTCGTTCGGCTCCGAGTCGCTCGGCCAGCCAATACCAGGTCAGGTACAAGCCGGCTGCCACCATCAGGATGCCCGCCACCCGGTCGACGTAGGGAAGTAGGGACCGGAGGCGCTGTACGAGGGACTGCCGGGCCATGGCGAGACTGACGGTGAGCGACGTCAGGACCAAGGTCATACCGATCGAGTAGGCCAGGAACGACGCAACCGCCGATCCGACGTCGCTCACCGATGTCGACACCACGACGAGGAAGGTGGGAAGCCCGCAGGAGATCGAGGCCACGGCGTAGCTGACGCCGAACAGGACGAGGCTACGGGCCCGGCGGTCCCCGGTTCCTTGCTCGAGCTTGGGGAGGATCAGCGTCAACGATCGGCCGCTGAGCACGGCGAGGCCGAGCAGGGTCACCCCGACACCGATTGCGATGGAGACCCAGGGCACCACCTCGCTCACGATGCTGAGTCCCGCAGTGATCAGCAGTCCGACCGTGCCGAATACCACCAGGAATCCGATCGAGACTAGGCCCCCGGTGGCCAGGGCCCGTCCGATGCCGGCCCGTGGTGTCTCACCTGTTGGGTTGCCTTCGAGACCGAGGAAGAAGGACAGGTAGGCAGGCAGCATGGCGAAGCCGCACGGGTTGATGGTGGCGATGATGCCGGCGGTGAAGGCGAAGGTGAGATTGGCTTCGATCATGCGCCGAAATGCTCCTCGGCCTTTGCCAGCAGCGCCTCGTAGGTGAGTAAGCCCGTGTGGGTCTCCACGACGTTCCCGGCGGGATCCACGAACACGGTGGTGGGGAGGCCGAACCCGCCGAGATCGATCATGATGTCTCGCTGATCGAGGCCGGTTTCGAACGTGACACCGGTCTCCTCGATGATGGTGCGGGCCGGTCGGGCTCCCTCCACGGCGAGGCCCACGACTGCGATCTCGTTTCCGAAGTTCTGGTGGAAGGTCTCGAAGTCGGGCATCTCCTCCCGGCACGGGGCACAGGTCGAGGCGAAGAAGTTGATGATGAGGGGGCGCCCTGCCTGATCGGCCAGCGTGGCCGAACCGCCGTCGAGGGTGTCGTATTCGATGAGGTGGACGGGACCCAGGCTTGCCGCGTCGGTGCCCGGGAGTGCGGACGACCCTGATCGCCCGCCGCCCAAAGCCAGGAACACGATGGCCCCGACGACGTACAACCCCAGTCCCCAGACGGTCCAGGTGCGCCAATGTTCTCTACGAGGGATGGCGGCAGCGCTCACCGGTGGGGACTCCTTCTGGCGACCGGCTTCACGCTAGCGGCCGCTGGTGCAGGGCGGCGGTCGGTGTCCGAAGAGCCTGGGGAATGCCCATCGAACGATCGGTGGTGCTGTCAGCCCTCCGCTGGGGGGCTTCAGCGCGGCCACCTGGATCCGACCACCGCCCGGTCATGTCCCGGTGGCCACAAGATGCGGGGGCACCGGTACCTCCTCGAGAACCAAGGCGGGTCGCGGTGTTGACGGGGGCCGGCCACGGGGCGCGCGGTCGGGGCGGATCTGCCCACCTTCGATCAACTCGCCACCCCAGACACCCCAGGGCTCACGTCGCAGCAGGGCGGTCTCGAGACATTGGCGGGCAACCGGGCAGCGACCGCAGATGGCCTTCGCGCGGGCGGTCGACACGACGTCGTCGGCGAAGAACAAATGACTGAGCGAACCGTGGAGGTCGTTGCAACGACCGTCGACCCGCCAGGGGTCGTCGGTTCGGGTGAGGAGGTCGAGGAGGTCGAGGGCGGTTGATGACATGTCGTGAACTGCCTTGTGCTGGTGATGAAGGGAAGAGGGCGGAAAAAGCTGAAGGCCGCCAGGTGGTCCTGGCGGCCTCGGCGGTATCGACGATGTTGTTGGAGGGTTACATCGTGTTCCCGCGGGGCTGCCAGGAGCGGTAGTCCGGGTGAATCGTCACCTGCTTGGTCATGGATGCACTCGTCGACCCACTCGTGTGGCGCGACATGGCGCCGCAGGGTGTCGAGCGATGGGTGGAGGTGATGGCGAAGTTCATGATCTTGGGAACCCAACTGGGGAACGCAGCCAGACAACCGCCTGGTCGACCCTCATGTCAACTGATTTACGTCGGTGGGTCGATGACTCCCTCATCGCAGGGCGTATTCGAGGACTCCATCGTTCCGGCGTCCCACGGTTGCCTCGCCCGCATGTCGAAGATGCTCGAGGTGGGCGAACGTTTCCGACTCAGCCATGGGGCCCCACGAGCGTTCCTTGAACAATTGCTGCATGTAGTCCTGAACCGGGGCGATGCCGAGTCGATCCGAGGCTTCTCTCAGGAGGTCGAGGCGATCGTGATGATGACGCTTGATGTCGTTCACCCGGCCTGCGAGGTCGGTGAAGGGTTGTCCGTGGGCGGGGAGGGCGAGGCTCACCCCGTCGAATTCGGCGACCCGGTCGAGGCTGCCGAAGAAGTCTCGGAGTGGGTCGGGGGAGGAGCCGATGCCGGAGATGTGTGGAGTGATGGTCGGCAGAACGTGATCCCCGCAGATCATCACCCCCCCTTCGGGGTCGAGAAGGCACAGGTGATCGGCCGTGTGGCCGGGTGTGTGGACGGCTACGAAGGTTCGGCCGGCGAGCTCGATGTGGTCGGCGTCGTCGACTCGTTTGGTGGGTGTGGGGGTGGCCAGGAAGCGGCCTCCCCACCCTCGACGCATGGCGGCGAACATGGCTCGACGTCCGAGGGGCAGTTTGAAGCCGCTGCCTCCCCACGGGGTGGGAGCACCTGGGCCTCGACTGTGGGTCGACACCCGGATCTCCTCGGGATCGGTTCCCTCGGGCGACGCAGTCTCGAGTGGATCGTCGTCCTCTTCCCACCGATCCCACCACAGCCGGAAGTTCTGGTGGGTCACAACGTTGGCCCCGAACTGGCGGTGGAATCGACCAGCCGCGCCGAAGTGGTCAGGGTGGCTGTGGGTTACCACGATGGTGTGGACGCGCTCGGGGGGAAGTTCGGCCCTCCGGAGCCCGGCCATCAAGGCTCGCCAGTTGGCGGGACCTGGTAGACCCGGATCGACGAGGGCCGCTCCATTGGCGTCGTCGAGGATGTAGCAGTTGACGTGGCCGAGGCCGGGCATCGACATGGGCAGCTGCAGGCGCCGGATGTTGGGCGCCAGTTCGGCGATCGTCTGCTCAGGAGGAAGCTGCTCTTCTCTGGTGTGGGAGGCGCTCACGAGGGACCACGCTAGCGAAATTCCTAATCAGATTTTGATTCTTGCTCGGCGGTTGCCCCCGGCAGCGTGAAAAGGTGGGCCCGATAGTGCCGCAGTTCCTCGATGCTCTCCCGGATGTCATCCAGAGCCCGATGAGCGGTGGCCTTCCGAGGTACGGACGTCGCGACCTCGGGAGCCCAGCGGCGAGCCAGTTCCTTGATCGACGACACATCCACCGATCGATAGTGCAAGTAGTTCTCGATGTCAGGAAGATAGGTGTCGAGGAACCGACGGTCCGTCCCGATGGAGTTGCCGCACAGGGGCACGGTCCGGGGGGTGGGCACATGCTGCTTGATGAAGTCGAGGGTCGCGACCCCGGCATCTTCCAGGGAGATGGTCGACGCTGAGATTGCGTCCAGGAGTCCCGATGCCGTGTGCATCCGGACGACGACATCATCCATCTCGGCCAGCTGTTCGTCGGTGGCATGGACCACCAGATCCGGCCCTTCGGCCACGATGTTGAGGTCGTCGTCCGTCACGATGGTCGCGATCTCGACAATGCAATGCCGTTTCGGATCGAGTCCGGTCATCTCGAGATCCATCCACACCAGCACCCCATGGACTGTAGATGCCTGGGATGAGTGTTCGGCGAACCGAGCATGCCTAGAGTCGGTCCATGGTTGCCGTACCCGTCCGTCGCCTCGATCCGGATCTCCCCCTGCCGACCTACGCAAAGCCAGGTGATGCCGGCATTGATCTGATCGCTGCGCAGGACGCGCATCTGGCCGCCGGGGGCGGCAGAGCCTTGGTCGGCACGGGAATCGCAGTGGCGATCCCGGATGGACACGCTGGGTTCGTCCAGCCCAGGTCGGGACTCGCTCTGCGTCACGGGGTGACCTGTCTGAACACCCCCGGCCTCATCGACGCGGGCTACCGCGACGAATTGCGGGTCTTGTTGGTCAACACCGATCCGGCCGAGGACTATGCAATCCAACGAGGTGATCGCATTGCTCAGCTGGTGATCCAACGAGTCGAGGTTGCCGAATGGGTCGAGGTCGACACACTCGACGAGACCGAGCGAGGAACGGGTGGTTTCGGCCATTCCGGCCGCTGAGCGGGGGATGGTGTCCCACCCCATGGGTATGCATGACGCTATGAAGTCCCCCACCCTGTTCGATCCCGACCACCCCAGTCTGAGGCCGCCGCTGCCTCTCTCTCGGTCGACCAGCCACGAACGGGCACAGCTACGCATTCGTGAACTCAATGATGAACGGCGTGCCCGGCAGGGTGACGATCTCCGGCTGCGTCGGCGGCGCGCTGCGGTGGCTCGATTGCACCGGCGCCGCTTCCACGCCGATGAGGTCGAAGCTGCCTACTGGGAGCGCCGGCGAGCCACCCTGCATCCGGTGTCGTAGATGTCGGGCAAGCACGTCGGGTCGTCATGACCCCGGCAGTCGATGCGGCACGGGCTGCGGGGGTCGAGGTCGGTATCCACCCCTACGAACATGATCCTTCGCACCCGAGCTACGGACTCGAGGCAGCCGAAGCCCTCGGAGTCGATCCAGCTGAGGTAGTCAAGACCCTGGTGGTGGCCCTGTCGGACGACCGTCTGGGTCTTGCCGTGGTGCCCGTTGTCACCACGGTCGAATTGAAGGCCGCTGCAGCCGCCCTGGGGGCCAAGCGAGCGGTGATGGCCTCCGAGCAGCAGGCCGAGCGAGCGACGGGATACGTCGTCGGAGGAATCAGCCCGTTGGGGACCAGGCGGTCATTACCAACCGTGATCGACGAGACGGTGCTGGCCACCGATGTGGTGTACTGCAGCGGCGGCCGACGGGGCCTCGACATCTCCCTGGCACCCGCCGACTTGGTGCGGCTCACCGGTGCGGTGGTCGCCCCTATCGCCAACTGGGATTGACCGAGGGTGGTTGAGGTTGGCGGTGGCTGTTGGTAGGCCGCCCGGGTCTCGAACCCGGCACCTTGGGATTAAAAGTCCCCTGCTCTACCCGATGAGCTAGCGGCCCGCACGCAGGCTACCCATGATCCGCGACGATCGATGTCGTTCCGCCCGTGGACGGCCGACCGGTCCTATAGTCAGCGCCATGGCCGGACACTTGAGCGACGAGGAATTGGACGACCTCGAGGTTGCGTTCGCCCGGGTCGAGCACGCGTTGCAGTTGCTCGATGACGAGCAGATCGATCCAGCCCGGGCGGTCGATTGGCTCGACGGCGTTGGTCCGGTGCGCAACACCACCCCTAGCGTGGGGTCGAACGACGCCGAGCAAGGTGCCCTGGCTCCTGTGGTCGCGTTCCCCAACCGGTCTCCTACGGAGTAGTCGGGGTACACGAGGGGTTATTCCACCTCGGTTGTGGACTCTGCTGTGGCGAGTTCCACGAGCTCACCCGGCTCGATAGCCGAACTGATCCGGTACCAACGCCCGCCGAGGTTGGGGATGCGCTCGTCCCGTCCACCGGTCGCCCGATCGACGGCCCGGATGATGCCCATATGGGCCACGACGACGGCCTTCGTCTCGACCCGGCGGGCGATGTCGAGCAGTGCGGGGAGCACCCGGTCGACGACCTGGTCATCGGTCTCGTAGCCCGATGGGTAGGTCCGATGTTCGATCGCGCCCGGCCACTGTGATTCGATCTCGGATCTGGTCAGTCCCTGCCAGGGGCCGGCGTGACGTTCTCGCAACCGTCGGTCGGTTACGACCGGTGCCAGACCGAGGCGATCAGCGATGATGTGGGCGGTCTGGTGTGCGCGTCGGAGATCACTGGACACCACGAGGTCGAATGACCCGCTGATGTGCAGGGCCGCCGTCTCAGCCTGCTGTAGGCCCCGAGCGGTCAGGGGAGGATCTGCCTGTCCCTGCCACCGCCCGGTGGCGTTCCATTCGGATTCGCCGTGTCGGATTACGAGCAGTTGGACATCGGGCACGTCCAACGACGCTAGCCACCGGTGACCCCAGACCGGTCATCGGGCCCTATGGCGTGATCGGTAGTCTTGGCGGGTGGCTCGGATCACCCTGCGCATGTTTGCCGGTGCCCGCCAGGCGGCGGGCACAGCCAGCGCCGAATTCGATGCGGGATCAGTCGGCGAGGTGGTGTCCCAGGCCGTCGAGCGCTTCGGTCCTGAGTTCGAGCGGATCGTGGCGGCTAGTCGTATCTGGCTCAACGGCGAGGCCGTCGAGGGAGACGAACCCGTTGGCGAAGGCGACGAGGTCGCCGTGCTGCCCCCTGTCTCGGGGGGCTGATGGCGGATTCGACCGAGGGGACCCACCAGTCGAGCATCACGGGCGATGCTCGGATCAGTTTGGGACTGGTCTGGTTCGTCGTGGTCATGGCCGTCTTGTGGGTGGACCTGGCCCTGTTTGCGGTGGTCCTCGGTGTACTGGCCGGCGTGGCCGGTTGGCAGAGCACGGCTCGAATGGGCTCGGTCAAGCTGCTGGCGGGAGCGGTCGCGACAGTGTCGGTCCTCTCAGCTGGTCTGGACCCGAGGGTGGCCGGTGCGCTCGTACTGGCCGGGGTCGTCGGCACGGTCGTTCTCGCCGTGGTGGGAGCCGATACGCGCTCCCCGGCCGTGGCCCGGGTCGGGGTGTTGTTGGCCGGTTGGGTGCCTCCGGTGGTCGGGGCCTGTTCTGTGGTGGCTGTTGCTCGGGTCGAGCTGGGAAGCGCTGTGGTGTTGATGTGGGCCATGGCCATCGGCGACGCAGGCACCTATCTGGTGGGATACGGCGCCGCTCGTCGATGGGTGGGTCCGCTGGCCGGCGCTGTCGGCATCGTGGCGGTCCTGCACATGAGCGTCCAACTGGGCATACCCCCGCTCGACCCGGCGACGGTTGCTTCCCACTCGCTGGTGCTGGCTGTGGCACTGCCGCTCGGCCCGGTGGTGTGTCGTGCCCTCGTGCCGGCGCCTGGTCGAGCGCTTCGTCGCCTCGATGCTCTCGTTGTTGCCGGACCGCTGTGGTGGCTGCTTGTCGAGCGCCTGATGGGCTGAGTGATTGTGCCCAAACCTGCTCAAGGGTGGAGTCGAAACAGCCGAAGACCTCCTTGTCGAACGAGGAGAGGCGATGTTCCATCCCGATGTGCAACGGGTCCTTGCTGCTGCCTACATGAGCGACTGTGGCGACGTCGAACTCGACTCTCTCTATGCCCGCCGTCGAGAACTGCACGACGTCGAGGGACAGGTTTCCTATGTCCGCCGGCTGACCCAGGGCCGGATCGAGATTCTCTGTGCAGAACTCGAACGGCGGGACAAGGGTGGTGATCCGGCAGACCTGGCAGAGCTGATCTGTCAACTTCCCGACGTCCTTGGCGGTGGGGTCACGACCCCGTCCACTCGAGGCGGGGATGAGCTCCAGCCCGATGATTCCTTTGTTGCGCACGTAGATGTGATCGTGGGTCCGCAGATCTTCCTGGCATTGCCCGATTACGACGAGGCAGAGATCGACAGCCGGGTGGTCGCCCTCGAAGGGTTCGAACGCCTCGTGTCGGACACCCGCCACCAACTGCACGAACGGATCGACCTCGTGCAGTGCGAGATCGCGCGGCGGTTCAAGTCGATGCCGATCGGCTGAACGACTCGGCTTCAACGGTGGGAGCGATCAACGACTCGATCTCCTAGCGTGGAGTCTCGTGAGCCTGGTCGACTTGCAGCGTGACCCACGACGCCGGTGGTCGAGATGAGGCGTCTAGCGGTTGTGTCCATGCACACCTCGCCGCTGACCCAACCCGGGTCGGGAGACGGCGGCGGCCTCAATGTCTACGTCTCCGAGCTCGTGACGGCTATGGCCCACCAAGGTGTGGCCTGTGACGTCTTCTGTCGGCGCCAGTCACCTGACGAGTCAGAAGTAGTCGAGGTGGAGCCCGGGGTTCGGGTCGTTCACCTCGATGCTGGACCGCTGGACCTTCCGAAGGAGGACCTGCCCCAGGCCATCGATGAGTTCACCGACGCAGTTACCCGATTTCTGACCGTCGAGCCCGCTGACGCCGTCCATGCCCACTACTGGCTCAGTGGGGTCGTCGGCCATCGCCTGAAGCATCGGTTCGATGTTCCCTTGGGCGTTACCTTCCACACCCTGGGAAAGGTGAAGGTGTCCGGGGGTGATTGGGAGCCTCCCAGTCGGATTGCGGCTGAGGAGGAGGTGATCGGATGCGCGGACGTCGTCTTCGCGTCGGGTCAGGTCGAGATCGAGCAGTTGCGCGAGATGTACATGGTCGACGAGCAGCGCCTCGAAATCCTCACGCCGGGTGTCGACCTCGCCTTTTTCTCACCCGGGCAGAGGTGGGCGGCTCGGCAGGCGGTCGGTCTCGGCGATCGCCCGGTCGTGTTGTTCGTGGGGCGCATCCAACCTCTGAAAGGGGTCGATCTTGCTGTCGAGGCGATGGTCCGGTTGGTCGATCAGGATGCCGTGCTCGTCATCGTCGGTGGTCCGTCTGGGCCTGATGGTGCTGCGACCCTGGCCGATGTTCGCGCTCGGATCGCAGCACTCGGGTTGGAGCAGCGCGTTCGCCTCGTCGAACCCCAACCCCACCATCTGCTGTCCACCTACTACCGGGCTGCCGATGTATGTGTAGTGCCCAGTCGGTCCGAGTCGTTCGGCTTGGTCGCCTTGGAAGCGGCGGCCTGCGGCACCCCGGTGGTGGCAGCGAACGTAGGTGGCCTGCGTGACAACGTGGTGGACGGGGAGACTGGATTGTTGGTCGACGGCAGGGAGCCGGAGGATTTCGCTCGAGCTATCGGGGCCATTCTCGAGGATCCATTGTTCAGCCTTCGTCTTGGCGCCCACGGGGCAGCGCTGGCCCGCAACCATTCCTGGGGGGCTACGGCGGCTCGGGCGTTGGATGTGTTCGGCCGCCTTCGGGTTCGGGAATTGGTGGACTGCTCGTGAGTCGCCCGCCTGCCACCCACGATGAACTCCTGCTGCTCGAAGGGAGGATCGATGCGCACTTCGCTCGGCAGTCCGCCGAGTTGCCCACGATCCTCGACGTCAGCCGTGACGAGGAGATCCCCAGGCGGTGGTACGTACGGCTCGAGGCCGAGGTCCGCGATGTCACCACCATCTGGTTCACCCTGGGTCAGCGAACCTTGAAATACGAGACCTACTTCTTGCCCGCTCCGGTGGACGAACCGAGCCGGGTGTTCGAGTTCCTGCTCCACCGCAATTATCAATTGGTCGGTGCCCAGTTCGGCATCGGACCCGAGGATGCCATCTTCCTGACCGGAGAACTCCCGATCCACGCAGTCGACGAGGAGGAACTCGATCGGGTGACGGGCTCGCTGTGGGAGTACGTCGAGCGGTACTGGCCGATGGCCCTTCGGCTCGGTTTCGGCTCGGTGCTCGACCGCAAATAATGTTTTCAATGTATTTCATTGCATTTCAATCGCAACGGAGCTAGGGTACGTGTCGTCGGAGCGCTGCTGGTCTCGCTGATCGGGGAAGTGCAGTGGGGTTGGAAGCGCTCCGGCAACCCGGTGCCGACGGGGTGCCACCGGTAAGGTTTGCCCATGGCTGAGGTGTTGATCGTCGGCGGTGGAAAGATGGGCGAGGCTCTTTTGGGGGGCCTGCTGGCCGCTGGGCGGAGCGTCGACTCGCTGGCCGTTGTCGAACTGGTCGCTGCTCGACGGGATGACCTCACCGCCCAGTTCGGAGTTCGAGTGCTGGAGGCGCCCGAGGAATCGGCGGGAGTCATCCTGGCCACGAAGCCGGATGCGATTCCGGCAGCCGCGGACGCAGTTGCCAGCGCCGGGGTCGACCGGGTCCTGTCCGTGGCTGCGGGGGTCACCCTGACCACCCTCGCAGCGTCGTTTGGATCCACCCCGACTATCCGGGCCATGCCGAACACCCCTGCACTGGTCGGACGGGGAGCGGCCGCCATCTGCGGCAACGCTGCTGCCGGAGCCGAGGACTTGGAGTGGGCGGAGACAATCCTCGGTTCCGTTGGGATCGTCGTCCGAAGTTCCGAACGACTGCTCGACGCTGTGACGGGCCTGTCGGGAAGTGGTCCTGCCTACGTCTTTCTCGTCGCCGAGGCCATGATCGACGCCGGAGTGATGATGGGCTTGGCACGCCAGGTCGCCGTCGACCTGACCGTTCAGACCCTCCTCGGATCGGCCACCCTGCTTGCGCAAGGGCGTCCTCCCGCAGAACTACGTGCCGATGTCACATCGCCTGGGGGGACCACAGCGGCCGGATTGCGAGAACTGGAGCGCTCCGGGCTCCGGGCCGCCTTTGCGGCGGCGGTCGAAGCCGCTACCCGTCGTTCAGAGGAGCTGGGCAGAGCCTGATCGGGCCTCCGCGTCTGGGGGCGGGTACCGTCCTCGACATGACTCGCTACGACACGATCAGCTGTTTCACCGATCTGGGTCGGAGCGATGAGATGGTGGGGGTGGTGCACTCGTTGCTACGTGAGTTGTCACCCGGGTCCGCGGTGGTCGATGTGTGTCACACCCTGCCCCGGGGCGATGCTCGTTCGGCCGCCCTCATGGTGGCTCGTTCGGTTCCCTACCTTGCGCCAGGATTGGTGCTGGTATCGGTTGGTGATGTCCTCGAGAGGCCAGCGGTCGCAGTGGAGGTCGGAGGGGGACAGGCTGTCCTGATAGGACCCGACAACGGTGCGCTCGGTGCGGCGGTTGCCCTGGTCGGCGGGGCGGATCGAGCGGTGAGCCTCACCCGGGAGGAATGGCATCTCGAGTCCCCGGGGCGCCTGCATCCGGCTCGTGACGTGCTCACCCCGGTGGCCGGTCGTCTGGCCGCTGGGTCGAGTTTGGAGGAGCTGGGGGAACTCGTCGATCCTGCGGGCCTGCTGCCGGCACTGGTCCCGGTGCCCCGTATCGAGGACGACGGTGCCCTGTCCGCTGAGGTGCTCCACGTCCACCAGGATGGTTCGTCGCAGCTCAATATCGACCGTGAGGCCATCGAAGGTATGGGCGACGTCCTCGTCGTGGAGTTCGGCGAGAATCGCCGAGTGGTCAAGGTGGCTCCCACGGGCCAACCCCCGTCTGGGCAGCCGTCGCTGGTCGACGATGTCTTCGGGCTATTGGCCCTGGCCGATGTCGCAGACCCCGCAGCACACGACCTCGGGGTCGGAACCGAGGTTGTGATCCGGGAGGCACGGTGAGGCCGGCAACCTCCCTGGCGATCGGTGCTTTGCTGTTGCTGATCCTCGTCGCAGCAACGATCCAGTTGCTCTCCGTCAGTCTCTGACGGTGATGGGGCCGCCTTGTCCCGATGCCCGGGTCGAAGGGTTCGTTCGACGGTCGCTAGCATCGGAGCATGGGGGAGGAACAGCGGCGCCGACTCGATGACAGGCAACACGTTCCCGAGGTCACCGTGTCGCGCTTGCCGCTGTACCTGCAGACGCTCTTGGCCTTGGCCGCTCAGGGCATCCGTACCGTGTCCAGTGAGCAGGTCGGTCAGGCTGCGGGAGTCAACGCAGCAAAGGTACGTAAGGACCTGTCCTATCTCGGGAGCTATGGCACCAGGGGGGTCGGGTACGACGTGCAGCACCTGGTGGACGAGATGAGCAGGGAACTCGGCCTCGGTCGGGATCGAGCCGTGGTCATCGTTGGAGCGGGCAATCTCGGACACGCTCTATCGAACTACCGGGGCTTCGACGCCCGGGGTTTCGAAGTGGTTGGAATCGTCGACATCGACCCGGACAAGGTGGGAGGCGAGGTGGGAGGGGTGACGGTGAGCGATCTGGCCTCCCTTCCCGGGCTGGTCGCACAGCGCCCAGGCTCGATCGGCATCGTGGCGACGCCCGCAAGTGCCGCCCAGAGCGCCGTGGACGCTCTGGTTGCTGCGGGAGTGAGCTCGATCCTCAGTTTCGCCCCTGGAACCGCCATGGTCCCCGATGGTGTGACGGTTCGACAGGTCGACCTGGCCCTCGAATTACAGATCCTGTCGTTCTATGCGCGTCGATTCGACGAGACCGACGACCGTGCATTGGACCCCACGGTGCTGTGAGGACACGACCTTGTGCCTGACGCCACAACTCGCTGAATGGCGCAATGCCCGCTCATGGGCGAACATGGTGTGTCCCGTTCCCCCACGTCGGACCGATTTCTCTTGTCCATCGTCGTTCTAGGGCTGAGCCATCGCAGCGCTCCCATTGACCTCCTCGAACGTTGTGCTGTCGCGCCCCATGACGTGCCCAAGCTGCTGGGGGGTCTCAGCGAATGTGAACACGTGTCCGAGGTCGTGCTGGTCTCGACCTGCAACCGGACCGAGGTCTACGCAATAGCTGAGAAGTTCCACGCTGCCTTCGGAGAGATTCGCAACGTTGTGGCCCAGGCCAGTTCGGTCGATGCGGCCGAGTTGTCCGAGTACCTGTACGTGCATCATGACGACGACGCAGTGCATCACCTGCTGTCCGTGGCCGCTGGACTGGATTCGGTGGTGTTGGGCGAGTCGGAGATCCTTGGACAAGTCCGAACGTCCTGGGACACCGCCCGCTCCGAGGGCACGGCTGGTGCTGTGCTCAACCTGCTGTTCCGACACGCGTTGGAGACGGGCAAGCGAGTGCGAACCGAGACCTCGATCGGTCGTCATACCGCCTCGGTGTCGCACGCTGCCGTGGACATGGCGACTCGACATCTCGGCGGCCTTACCGATCGGGACGTTCTCGTGGTCGGTGCCGGAGAAATGGCCGATGGGATGGTGGTGGCGCTGGCCGATGCAGGGCCTCGCTCGGTATCCATCGCCAATCGGACCCCCGCCCGGGCTGCTGCGCTCGCCGAGCGGGTCGGGGGAGCGGTGCTTCCCTTGGATCAGCTCCCTGCAGCTCTGTCCAGCGCCGACCTGCTGCTGACGTCGACTGGGGCCAGTCAGGTCATCGTCGACAACGCCAGCGTGCGTGATGTCGTGGCGCAGCGCCAAGGACGACCGTTGTTGATCGTCGACATCGCCCTCCCCCGGGATGTCGACCCGTCGGTGGGCCTACTCGACGGTGTGACCCTCTTCGACATGGAGGACCTGTCGGCCTTCGCCGCGCAGGGTCGAGCCGAGCGTTCCTTGGAGGTCGATCGGGTTACTGCGATCGTGAGCGAGGAGGTCGGTCGCTTCGCTGATGTCCGATCGGCCAGACAGATGGCACCTCTCATCACCTCACTGCGTGGGACCGTGGACGCTATCCGAGTCGCTGAACTCGAACGGCATGTCAACGGACTGGACGACGACCAACGACAACTTCTGGAGCAGTTCAGTCGGGCCTTGGTGGCGAAGCTCCTCCACGAACCCACGATTGCCCTGAGAACTGCGGCGGGTACAGCCAGGGGCCATCGGCTTGCCGACAGCGTCCGTGACCTCTTCGATCTCTGAGCCCATGCTTCGCATCGCCACCCGCGGAAGTCCGCTGGCGCTGTGGCAGGCTCGCACTGTTGCGGCGCTGTTGGCTGAGACGGGGCTGACGGCTGAGCTTGTCGTGGTCCAGACCGAGGGTGATCTCGATCAGGACAGCCCGATTTCGGCGCTGTCCGGTCGGGGGGTCTTCGTGAAGGGTGTGCAGGCCGCTGTCATGCGAGGTGCCGCCGACATCGCTGTGCACAGCGCGAAGGATCTCACGTCAGGAGCGACACCAGGCATGTTCCTGGTCGGGTGCCTGCCACGTGGTGACGTCCGGGATGCCCTCGTCGGATCGACGTTGGCCGACGTACCGGCTGGGGGACTGGTGGTGAGCGGCTCCGCTCGGCGTATCGCCCAACTGGCTCGACTGCGGCCCGACATACGGTTCGAAGGTGTACGCGGCAACATGGATACCCGGATCGCAGTGGCTGCTCGTCCCGACGTGGCTGCCGTTGTTGTGGCAGCCGCTGCTCTGGATCGGCTTGGCCGTAGCGACGACATCGCGGAACGTCTCGAACCAGACGTGATGATGCCTCAGGTGGGTCAAGGGGCAGTGGCCATCGAGGTTCGCGAAGGAGATACGCAGGCGGCCGAAGCCATCGCCCGCATCACCGATGATGTGACCACCCGCTGCGTACAGGCCGAGCGGTCCTACCTGGCCCGTCTGGGTGGGGGTTGCGAGTTACCCGTGGGTGGCTTGGCCGTGGTCGAAGGGCCGAATCTCCGCCTGACCGGTTTGCTGTCGAGTCGCACGGGGGACCGGGTGATCGTCGTGACCTCGGTGGCGACCGATCCCGGGCCGTTGGGTGAGATGGTGGCCGACGAAGTGCTCGACGAACACGGCGGGCGCGAACTGCTCGCTGCCGATCGATGAGTAGGGGTTCCCTCGAGGGGTTGTCCGTGGTGGTGACCCGAGCCTCACACCAATCGGGGTCCCTGGTCGAGGCCTTCGAGGCGGCGGGTGCCGCTGTGGTCAGGGCCCCGGCCATTGCCATCGTGCCCCCGCTCGACGGGGGTCAACCGCTCGACGATGCCCTCCTGCGCCTCGAGCGCTTCACCTGGGTGGCCTTCACGTCGGCCAATGCAGTCGCTGCAGCCCTGGCTCGCTCCGAACGACGGGGGGTCCGTCGTCGGCTGCTGGGGCTGAAGGTCGGTGCCGTTGGCCATTCGACTGCGGCTCGCGCCGAGATGGAATTCGGGCGCCCAGTGGATCTCGTATCGCCCCATCCTTCGGCCGCCTCGCTCGCTGAAGCCTTTCCTGATCCATCGCCCAACGACCGGTGCTTCGTTCCGATGGCCACCGACGGGCGGCCCGATCTGGTCGACGGACTGGTTGCCCGGGGGTGGGACGTCTGGGCGGTGGCCGCCTACCGGACGGTGCATCCCTCTCTGCCCGAACAGGTGATCGAGGAGGCGGTCGGAGCCGACGTCACCGTCTTCGCCAGTCCGTCGGCTGTGCATGGGCATCTCGAACAGACCGGCGGTCGGGTCGCCGGACAGGTTGTGTGCATCGGTGAGACGACCCGTCGGGCCTGTGCCGAACGGGGAGTCGACGTGGCGGCCGTGGCGAAGGCCGCATCGGTCGATGGTCTGGTCGCAGCAGTGCATCGTGCGGTGGACCGATGACCCTCCGCGCCTTGATCTTTGATTTCGACGGCACGATCGTCGACACGGAGTCACCGGCCCATTCCTCGACGGCGTGGATCTGGGCCGGGGTGGGGAGGGTGCCGGTGAGATCGATGCTGACGCGGCGGAGGAACTCGAGGTCCGTGCAGACCTCCGAGGGGACGATGCCCACCTTGCGGAGCTTGTCCACGATCAGTTCGTCCACCTTGGTG
>JAYPWI010000020.1:0-41250 GCA_038135065.1 Acidimicrobiales bacterium | reverse complement strand
CGGAGTCACCGGCCCACTCCTCGACGGCGGGGATCTGGGAGCGTCACGGGGTGGAACTCGACCTCGACTGGTGGATCGGTGGATTGGGAACCGACCGCAAGTTGTCATGGGTCGAAGCCCTCGAGGAGGCGGTCGGCCGACCGCTGGACCACGCTGCGCTGTTGGCAGAACGGCAGCGGGTGAAGGATCTTGCGACTGACCGCCAGCCAGTGCTGCCCGGAGTTCACGACCTCGTCGAAGCAGCTCGATCCCGAGGCATGCGGTTGGCTGTCGGTTCGAGCTCGGAACATCGCTGGGTTGATCGCCACTTGGAGCGGGTCCGCCTCTTGGATCGATTCGACCATGTCGTGTGTCGTGACGACGTGGGCGGCCAGGCCAAACCTGCCCCGGACGTCTTCCTACGAGCCGTGGAGTTGCTGGGCGTCGAACCCCACGAGACGGTGGTGATCGAGGACAGTCACAATGGGGTGGCAGCAGCCAGGGCTGCCGGCATCCATGCCTTGGTCGTTCCCAACCCGCTGCTGGCTCATCTGGACTTTCCCGACGCTCGCTGGAGATGCGGGTCGTTGGACGAGCACCTCCCCCACGATCTCCTTGATCTCTTGCATGGTTGAAGCGGCGGTGCTCCCCGACGACCGGCTTCCTAAGATGCAAGGGAGATGACTGCGCCGCAGACCAACCAGGCACTGTTCGACACGGCCCGCAAGCTGGTACCGGGAGGTGTGAATTCTCCGGTGCGGGCTTTCGGATCGGTGGGAGGAACCCCGTACTTCGTGGAGTGGGCCGAGGGTGCCCACGTGGTCGACGTCGAGGGTCGTCGTTATATCGACCTGGTCCAGTCCTATGGTGCGGTCATCGCTGGGCATGGCCATCGGGCCATCACCGACGCCATCACCGGGGCGGCGGGCCGTGGCACGTCGTACGGGGCGCCGACTCCAGGGGAAGTCGCTCTCGCCTCGGAGATCGTGGCGAGGGTTCCCGGCGTGGAGCGGGTTCGATTGGTCAATTCCGGTACCGAGGCGACGATGAGCGCCGTCCGGCTTGCCCGTGGCCACACCGGTCGAGACCGAGTGGTGAAGTTCGCTGGCAACTACCACGGCCACGCGGACATGCTGCTGGCCGCCGGGGGGTCAGGGGTCGCCACCCTCGGGCTCTCGGGTTCGGCGGGGGTACCGGCCAGCGCAGTGGCCGACACCTTGGTGGTGCCCTACAACGAGGTTCCCCAACTCGACGAGACCGTTGCCTGTGTCATCGTCGAACCCGTCGCGGCGAACATGGGCGTCATCGGTCCACAGGACGGCTTTCTCGCCGGTGTGCGCGCTGCCTGCGACGAGGTGGGCGCCTTGCTGGTCTACGACGAGGTCATCACCGGTTTCCGTCTCGCCCGGGGCGGGGCTGCCGAGTACTTCGGCGTAACCCCGGATCTCAACTGCTTCGGCAAGGTCATCGGCGGCGGTCTACCCATCGGAGCATTCGGTGGGCGCAGCGAGGTGATGGGGTCCTTGGCCCCCGAGGGTCCCGTGTACCAAGCCGGAACGCTCTCGGGTAATCCCCTGGCGACGGCTGCGGGAATGGCTGCGCTGGCCCTGCTCGACGATGCCGCGTACCTACGGTTGCATGCCGCTGCGGACCGCCTGGCCGTCGGTCTGCAGACGGCACTGGATGCTGCAGGGTTCGCAGCCGTGGTCCCCAGGGTCGGCTCGCTGGTCGGTCTGTACTGCGGTAGTGAGTCTCCCGTCGATTACGACGGCGCTCGGCAGACCGACGAGGAGGCGTACGCGAACTTTTTCCATGCCATGTTGGATCGTGGAGTGGCGATGGCGCCCGGGGCCTACGAAGCGTTGTTCGTGGGCCTGGCTCACACGGACGAGATCATCGACACAGTGATCGAGACCGCTGGTGCTGCGGCTCGGGCCGTCGGCGGCGGCTGAGCTTCAGTCGCCGGGCATCCACGAGACGACCCGTTGGGCGACCCGCGCAACTCGGTCGGACGGACCACCCCCACCCGACCGGTGCAGCGTCGACGCAACACGCAGGGTCAGCCCGCACAGCGCTGGTGAGCGCATGCCCAAACGGGTGATGCGCCGGATGAGGCCGGGACGGCCCAGGGTGCGGGTGGCCACCCGTCCTAGGCGGTAGTGCCGGGCGTATCGGCTGTTCATCTCCGCTTCGTATCGACGGAGCACCAGGCCATCGTCGGTGGTGAGGGCGTCGCTGAGTACCTGGGCGGCGAGTTGACCATTGGCCAACGCGGGGCCCACTCCGTCACCGTTGAAGGGATTGACTGATCCTGCCGCATCACCAACGACCACCCAGTTGGGTCCACTCCGTGGCGACACCGACCCTCCCATCGGCAGGCGTCCTCCGACTGGCGGATCCAGGAGATCTTCGGGTGAGATCTCCCAGCGGGGCGGGATCTGATGGAGCCACTGATGGAAGAGGTCCTCGGGGGCCAGCGCCTCGTTCCCATAGTGATGGCTCAGAAGGCCGACCCCCACGTTGAGGGTGCCATCTCCCATGGGAACCACCCAGCCATACCCCGGGAGCTGCTCGCCAGCACTGTCACGTAGGTCGAACGCCGATTCCATCCACGGTGCTGCATGGCTAGGTGCCGTCACGTACCCCCGCACCGCAATGCCTTGGGCGTAGGTTCGTCGACGTGCTGTACCCAACGCACGGCCCAGGTGCGACAGAGGACCATCGGCGATGACCACATAGCGGGCCCGTACTTCGGAGCGACCTTCGGGCCCTGACCCGAGGCCGGTGCCGTCCAACCGGCAGCCGCGTAGGTGACCTGCCTCGACGATGGGTTCCGTCGCCGTCGTGCCGGTCCATACCGTGGCTCCCACTCCTTTCGCCCGCTCGAGGATCTGATGGTCCAGTGTCGAGCGACGGACGGCCATGCTGTGGTCGGGATGGTCGGTATCGGTCGGCCATGGCAGTTCGACCGAGCGTCCGTGGGCACTCATCCGCAACCCGACGTGCCGGTGCCCACCGAGCGTTCCGGGATCGACACCGATCTGGTAGAGCGACCCCACAGCTTCGGGGGTCAGGGCGTCACCGCACACCCGATCTCGTAGGCCGGCGGCCGCCTCGACGAGGATCACCTGGTAGCCGCCGAGAGCTAACCAGTAGGCGGCGGCACCGCCGGCCGGACCACCACCGACGACGAGGACGTCGACGGGGTCAACTCGCTTGGTCACGTGTGGATGGGGGAGGGGGCTCAGTGCCCTCCGCCGCCGCCACCACCGAGGTCCTTGCCCCCGCCTCGGGCTTCCCATTCGAGGTCACGGGCTTCGATCTCTTCCTCGGACAATGCTTCGCCGCTGAGCACCTCGCGGACGTAACGGGCGACCGAGTAGATCTTGTAGTCGGAGAGGTTCTCACCGAACCCCGGCATCACACCGCCCGTCTCGCCCGAGACATGAGGTCCGCCCGGGCGATTGGGATCTCCGTACACGTTGCCCAATCCGATGCCGTTGCTGCCCACCTCGAGCCACTCGATCATCGAGTCGTCGAGAGCGGGGAAGGTCAGCAGTACCTCTCCCTCCCACAGGGGTCGGCCGACGCCGCCCCCGAGACTGCCTGAGCCGTCGCCCATATGACACGAAGCGCACTGTCCTGCATAGGTGGCGGCCCCCTCGGAGAGTGCCGTCACGGGCTCGGGCGCCGGCTCGGTGAGCTTGACGTACACGAAGGCCCACAGGGGCATGAAGAACATGAGTGACAGCACGGGCAGGGGAATTCGGCTGCGGCTGCGGGCGGCCTCGACCCACACGGGGTCGGCTGCCGGTTCCGGCGGCGTCTCGAGTTTGGCCGCTGACTTCGCTGCTGCGATCAACTCTGCCGGGCTGGGCCCCGCTGCGGGTGCTCCTCCACCGGCTGCTTCGATCGCGCCACCACCTCCACCGGCCCCACTGCCGTCATCTGACAGCAGGCCCAGCGCGATGCGTCGGCTGCGGCTGCGCTCGAGCAGGTACTCGGGAACTTCTGTCACGTGGTGATGCTCCTGTAGGGGACGACCTACAACCTGCACGGCCGCGGGTCACAACGCTGTAGAGAACGATAGGCGCTCCGGACAGTCGAGGGCCAAGTTTGCCAGACGAAGCACCGACCCGGGGGATCGCAACCGGTTCCCGATTTCTTTGCGACGAAGTCGGCATCCGTCGACGTGGCCTGGCACCATGGTGGGGTCTGAGTTGCGAGGCTGATCGGCCGTCGTGGTAGAACGACTTCCGGCTGGGCGAGTTGCTCGGATACGATTGTGAGAAGTTTCACAAGGGTCCCGTCGTTGTGAGGAGGGTCGAGTGGTCGCAATCTGGACATCGCTAGTGATCACCGGGCTCATGATTTGGGCGGTTTTTGCGTACGGCAAGCGGAGGCCGACCAGCCGCCCCACAACGTGGGGTGAGGCCATGCTCGGTTCGGTCTTCATCTTCATGTTGCTGATGATGGTGTTCGGTGTGGTACCCGATCGCTGGGTGCGCTACACCGACAACGAGCTCGGCTGGTCGGTCGAGAAGATGGCTTTCACCGAGGGTCAATGGTTGGACGGGCCCATCACGTTTCCGCCGTTCCGCATGGACATGAAGAAGGTGTCGGACGTGGTTGTGGTGGTCGAGCACCTCGTGGCGCTTGCCTTCCTGCCTCTGGTCGTTCTGTGGTGGCAGCGCCGTGACGACGAGAAGGTCGTGGCGGAGCCCATGTCGGACTTCGGCCGGCCACTGGTGAAGGCCGACTGACATGGCACGGACCGACGCCAACCCTCCGATGCCGTACTTCCGGGACGACTACGTCCTGCAAACGGTCGATGCCGATTACCTGGCTGCTGCGGTGAAGCCCAAGCAGTTCATCAACATCGATCAGAGTGAGTGCATCCAGTGTGAGGGTTGCGTCGACATCTGCCCGTGGAAGTGCATCTGGTTCCTCTCCACCTCAGTGGTGGACGAGGCGCTCGGAGCGGATCGCCCGGGCCTGGATCCCCACGACAATGCAGTGTTCATCATCGACGACGATGTGTGCACCCGGTGTGCCCTGTGCGTCGATCGTTGCCCGACGGGTGTGATCACCCTGGGCAAAGTCACCAACAATCCCCCGTCCGAGGGTGACGTCCATGGCCGGACGCACACCCACGGCTACGCCTACGGCATGCGCCTGTAAAGGACCTACAGCACTATGGCGAACACCATCGAGAAGGCGAAGCAGCCGCTTCCGGCCCGAATCCAGCAAGGAGTCACCGCAGCCGGTGACTGGTTGCAGGACAGTCAGTTCTGGACCTCGGTCTTCCGGCCCGGCTCGATCTTCCGCAAGGGTTATACGGACAGCCCCCGTAATCGTTCGTACGTGATCATGAACTCGGTGCTGTACCACCTGCACCCGGTGAAGGTGAAGCGCCACGCGGTGAAGGTGAGCTACACCCTGTGCCTCGGGGGTCTCAGCTTCTTCTTGTTCATCCTGCTGACCGTGACGGGCATCTTCCTGATGTTCTTCTACCGGCCCACAGCGGCGGCGGCTTGGAGCGACATCGAGAGCCTCCACACCCAGGTGAGCTTCGGCCTCTTGGTCCGCAACATGCACAGATGGGCCGCCCACCTGATGGTGTTGTCGGTATTCCTGCACATGGCCCGAGTCTTCTACCACGGCGCATACAAGGCGCCGCGGGAGTTCAACTGGGTCATCGGGGTGATGCTGCTCAAGCTGACCCTGCTGCTGTCGTTCACCGGCTACCTGCTTCCTTGGGACCAGCTGTCGCTCTGGGCTGTGACGGTGGGGACGAACATGATGGGATTCACCCCGGTGTTCGGTGACCAGGTCCGCTTCGTCCTGCTCGGTGGCAAACAGATCGGTGCGGAAACCCTTCTACGGTGGTACGTGCTCCACGTATTGATGTTGCCCTTCACGATCGTCATCTTCATGGCCATCCATTTCTGGAGAGTCAGGAAGGACGGCGGGATCTCGGGTCCGCTCTAACGGCGAGGTAGCTGCAGCAATGACTGAAATCCCAGAACATCTGCTCAAGCGCAGCCAGGCCGCCAAGGCCAAGGCGACGGGGGAGGGGCCTGCGGCCACCTCGTCCGACGCTGCCGGTCCGGTGTCCGACGACGACGGTGAGACCATTCCCCGTTCACTGCTCGAGCGCAGTCAGCAGGGCGGCGGAGCCGTGGCGGCGCCTGCCGGCGGCGGCGTGGCGACCATCGCCCCGCCGATGATGGCTGGCCCGGGAGGCAACACTCACCGGCTGCTCACCGTGGTCAAGTCGGGTTCGATCCAGGACGTCAAGGCATCCCCAGGCGACAAGGTCCACGTGTGGCCGCATCTCCTCGCCGCGGAGTTCACGGCCGCTCTCTTCATCATGGCGTTCGTCACCGTGTTCTCGTTGTTCATCAACGCCCCGCTCCTCGAGCTCGCTGACATCAATGAGACCCCGAACCCGTCCAAGGCTCCCTGGTACTTCTTGGGCCTGCAAGAGCTGCTGACCATGTTCGACCCGATGATCGCTGGCGTCACCGCCCCCGGTGTGGTGCTGGTGTTGTTGGCCTTTATGCCTTACATCGACCGGAACCCGTCGAACGCTCCCGAGGACCGGAAATTCGCCATCTCGATCCAGACCATCCACCTGATGTTCTGGGCCATCCTGGTGATCATCGGATCGTTCTTCCGAGGCCAGGGTTTCAACTTCACCTATCCGTGGGACACTGGCCTCCACGGCATCTTCCACTTGTGAGGGCCTGACCGTATGTCATCGACACTTCTCGTGATCACCGTCGTCGTCCTCGCCGTACTGGCCTTGGCGGTCGCCCTGACCTCGTTGCGCCGACGCGACGCCGATGGTCTGGGACACCTCGCTGCCGAGACCCGTCGGCGGGATACCCAGTCTGGTGCCGAGAGCTCAGGGGCCAGCGACGAGGCTCGTGAACTGGAGCGTTCCGTCGCCCTGGCTCGCACGGGGGGATCCCTCGAAGCAGCGCCTCCGCGGCCGGTTGCCGAATGGTCGCCGCCTGATCCCGATGAGGTGGGGGTCACCCGACGCCAGTTCCTCAACCGGGCCTCGATCCAGTTGATGGGTGCGTCACTTGGTGCATTCGGGGCCGCCAATATCGCCTTCCTGTGGCCCCGGCCCTCCAAGGGATTCGGTGGCAAGGTGAAGATCGGCACCATCGAATCGGTGAATGCTGTCATCTCGTCCAGTTCGCCGGCCACCAACTTCAGTTACTTCTCAGAGGCTCAGACCTACCTGCAGCCGTATCCACTCGACAGCGCATCGCAGAGCGCTGCGGAGGCGGTGTACACGGGCTCGGTGCTCGACGGGATCAAGCAGGGCTACGTGGCGCTGTGGCAGAAGTGCCCACATCTCGGCTGCAAAGTGCCCGTCTGCGCTTCCTCGCAATGGTTCGAGTGCCCGTGTCACGGTTCGCAGTACAACCGGGTGGGGGAAAAGAAGGCTGGCCCTGCCCCCAGGGGTATGGACCGCTTCCCCATCATCATCGACGGCGTGGACGTCATCATCGACACGGGTTCGCCCAAGCAGGGTCCAGCGATCGGTGTCGACACCACCAAACAGGGTCTGGAGGGTCCGCATTGCGCCTGACGCACAGCCTCCGATCCATTCCCAGCCCCCTCAGGAGTGAAGCTCTGTGATGTATGCCGCAACCACCGAGCGATCGATCGCTATGGCCCTATTGGCCATTGTCGTCGTCGGGTGGGCGATCTACGTCTTCGTCAACATTCGACGGAGCAAGCCCGAACTCGGTAGCGAGATCGAACTGGCGGCCAACCGTGGCTCCTTGCCAAGTGACGACGAGTTGGAGGGACCCCGGCTGGAGAAGGTGCAGGCCTTCGGGGTGTTGATGCTGATCATCCTCACCCTCGTCCTGCCGATCTACTGGTTGCGCGAAGGCGGTCGGCGCTCAGGTGCCGAGACGGGCTTCGCCGAGCGGGCCGCCAACCGGGGCGAGGCGCTCTCGGTGGAGCTGGGCTGTGTCAACTGCCACGGGGCAGACATGAACGGGGCCAACTTCGCCCCGGTCGTCCTCGATATCGGAAATCAATTCTCGGATCGTGACAGCTTCATCGTGAACACCACGTGGCGAGGCCCAGCCATCAACACCGTCTTCCAGCGGTTCGACACCGGCGCTTCCTCGCTCGACGAGGTCGAAGAAGTTCGCAACATCCTCGTCTACGGGCGTGGCGTGATGCCGGCGTGGGGTCTCGAGGGTGGTGGTCCGCTGAACGACCAGGCCATCGACGACATCGTTGCCTGGTTGTGGCGCGAACGCCTGACCGATGAAGAAGCGACGGCCCGAGCCTTGGAGGCAAAAGAAGCAGCCATGGCGGCCGATCCCGGCAAATCCGAGGGTCAGGTGCTGTTCGAACTCCACTGCGCCCGGTGCCACACCCCACGTTGGCCTGGGCGGGGTCCGACGCAACTGCCCAACAATGCAGGGACCGTCGAGGTGGTCCCCGGTCCAGCTGGCTCTGGTCGCTATGGCCCTGCGCTGAACTCGCTGAGCTTGGGACGCCTCTTCGCTGATCCCGACGACCAGGTCGCTTTCATCGCTGCAGGAGCAGCGGACAACGTGCCCTACGGCGACCAGAACACCCGACTTGGCAACTACGGGATGCCCGGCTTCGGGAAAATTCTCACCGAAGATGAGATCCGGGCCATCGTTGACTACGAGCGAGGCCTCGATCCCGACGAGCAGTCATCGGTCGAATTCGCCGAACTGTTCGTCCCACAAGGCAGCGAGGACTGATCGATGAATCTTCTCAGCGTCGTGGGGTGGGACCCGGTTCTCACCGGCTACCTGGCCGTGTTGATCAGCATCATCGTGCTGTGCGGGTCCGTGTACCTCCTGCTGGCCACCAACCTCGGAGCGCGCCTCGGTTTCCTCGTGGCCTGGACCGGGCTGTGGGGCTGGAACTTCCTGATGGGCGTGATCTGGTGGGTCTTCGGGATCGGCTGGATCGGCCAGCTCCCGAGCTGGGAGGTGTCACATCTGGCGACCGACCCCGGCTCCGTGCCCATCGAAGAGGTGCAACAGCTGTCGAATGATCTCGACGAGGTTCCCGAGGGATGGGAAGTGGTCGCCGAGGCGGGGGCTCAGTCGGCGGCTGATGCCCACGTCGTGTGTGGGGGTGAGGATGCCAGGCTCCTCGAATCGGTGAACAGCTGCCGGTTCGGGGCGACGTCGGAATATCGCACCCACCGGATCCTCGAAACTGGAGGTGAGCGATATCGGCCCTTCGGGATTCCCGACAACGCCTTCACCCAATACTTCATTCCTAGTCGGGGCCGGCCCCACTACGCAGTGGTGCAGCTTCAGGCCTACCAGCCCATTCCCGACATCGATCCCAACCAGTTGAACGACGAGGGCAAGGTCGTCATCCCGACCGGCGTGCTCGATGAAGAGGCTCCGGTGTGGTCGGTGGTCATGCACCGGGATCAGGGGTCGCTACGCCTCCGCCCTGCGTTGGTCGCCATCTTCTCCGGCTTGTTGTTCGGCCTCGGGTGCTACCACCTGCACCGGCGTGACCAGGCCGTATGGGCGATACGTGAGGCTGCTGGTTCTTGAGGCGCCATCGGGTCAGTCAGGGGGAGTGACATGGAGCAGTACCTACCCGTTCTGACCCTCGGCGTCCTCGCCGTGGTGTTCGTTCTGGGCAGCATCGTCGCCTCCCGCTTGCTGGCTCCCGAGCGACCCACCATCGCCAAGCGGTCGTCCTACGAGTGCGGCATCGTCGACCAGCACAGCATCCCCGAGCGCTTCCCGGTGAAGTTCTACCTGGTGGCCATGCTGTTCATCATGTTCGATATCGAGATCGTCTTCCTCTACCCCTGGGCGGTGGCCAACGACGAACTAGGTCTGTTCGGTCTCGTGGCAATGTTGATCTTCGCTGGGATCTTCTTCCTTTCCTTCGTCTACGAGCTGGCCATGGGCGGGCTCAACTGGGGGCCTGGCCGCCGTCACCTCACCCAGGCCCGCAGCCCGGAGCGCACCACGACCTCCACCGTGCGCAAAGTCGGGCTCGAGGGCCGCGAACCAGTGGCCGACGAGGCGGCATGACATGGCTGACATATCGGATCTGAAGCGAAAGATCGGTCTCGGCGACGACGGTTTGGCAGGGTTGGGACACAGCGTGTTCACCGCCCCCATCGCAGACCTCGTGAAGTGGGCTCGACGACGCAGCCTGATGCCCGCGACCTTCGGCCTGGCGTGCTGCGCCATCGAGATGATGGCCACGGGCACTGCTCACTACGACATGGCTCGCTACGGCATGGAAACCTTCCGGGCCTCCCCCCGGCAAGCCGACCTCATGATTGTCGCCGGAAGGGTGAGCCAGAAGATGGCTCCTGTGCTCCGCCAGATCTACGACCAGATGATGGAACCCAAGTGGGTGATCAGCATGGGCGTCTGTGCTTCGAGCGGTGGCATGTTCAACAACTACGCGATCGTGCAGGGCGTCGACCAGGTGGTGCCTGTCGACATGTACGCCCCAGGTTGTCCACCGGGCCCCGAGACCCTGCTCCATGCCATCCTGGCCCTTCACGAGAAGATCCGGACCGGTGAACTCAGTGAGCGGCGCGCTGCGACCGGCGGGGGAGCGGGCTTCGTCCTCGATGCGGCACAGGCCACCGACGCACAGCCCGAACCTGTGATCATCAGAACCGGTGGCCGTTGATGTCCGACCCGCAGGACGCCGCTGAGGCGGGTGAAGACCCCACGGGGCCACAGCTGTTGCACGGTGTGCCCATGTCCTCCAGTCGGGGACAGGTGGTCCTGCATCCGGGAGCAGACGCGTACCTCGGTCTGATGTCGGACCTGCTGGCCGACGGCTACACCATGTGTGTCGATCTGTGTGGCGTCGACTACCTGGGTGCCGGTGACCGAAGCCTGCCCTCCGGCGTGACGGCTGAACGTTACGAAGTGGTGGTCAACCTGCTCGACCTCGAAGGACGCCGCCGGATCAGGGTCCGAGTGCAGGTTGCGGCCACCGATCCTGCCGTGCCGACCATCACACCCATGTACCCGGGCGCCGAGGCCATGGAGCGAGAGGCCATGGACATGTTCGGCATCGTCTTCGAAGGGCACCCCGATCCCACCCGGATCCTCCTACCCGAGGACTGGGAAGGACACCCACTGCGCAAGGACTACGCCATGGGCCGTATTCCCGTGCAGTTCAAGGCCGTGGAGGGTCGCTGCTGGCCACCGTCGCCGCTCACCGCTTGGCAGCCCTGGGTCGACAGGATGCCGTGCTGCGAATCTCCGAGGCCGAGGCGGAGGCACCTGCGGTCGTCGATCCCGATGACGAACGCATGATCATCAACATGGGGCCTCAGCACCCGTCCACCCACGGCGTGTTGCGGATCACCATGGAACTGCAGGGCGAAGTGGTGACCCGATCGAAGCCGGTCATCGGCTACCTGCACACGGGAATGGAGAAGACCGCCGAGGACCTCACCTTCCTCCAGGGTCCGACCAACGTGACCCGGATGGACTACGCGTCACCCCTGTTCACCGAACTCGCATTCTCCCTGGCCGTTGAGGAACTGCTCGAGGTGGAGATTCCCGATCGGGCGACGTGGATCCGCATGCTCATGTGTGAGCTCAACCGCATGTCCTCACATCTGCTGTTCCTGGCCACCAACGGGATGGACCTGGGCGCGGTGGGCATGATGATCTACGGCTGGCGGGAGCGGGAAGAGGTGCTGCGCTTCTTCGAGAAGGTCACCGGCCTGCGTATGAACCACAACTACATCCGCCCTGGCGGTGTAGCAGCCGACCTTCCCGACGGCTGGCAGCAGGATCTCGAGCAGATCCTGGCCATCCTTCCCTCTCGCCTCGAGGAATTCGACGTCCTGATGACCGGGCAGCCCATCTGGCGTGACCGGACCCAGGGCATCGGTGTGCTGACCACCGACGAGGCGATCGCCCTGGGCGCCACCGGACCTCTTCTCCGGTCCACTGGCTACGCCTGGGACCTGCGGCGGGCGATGCCCTATCTGGCCTACGACCAAGTGGACTTCGACATCGTGGTGGGGACCTACGGTGACACGTTCGATCGGTACGCCATCCGGCTCAACGAGATTCGTGAGTCGATGCGCATCGTGGAACAGTGCATCGACATGATGCCGGCCGGTCCGTACCGGGCCGAGGACCGCAAGGTGACCCCACCACCCCGGGCCCGGATCGACGAGTCGATGGAAGCCCTCATCCACCATTTCAAGATCTTCACCGAGGGGTACAAAGTGCCCGCTGGGGAGGTCTACTGCCCAGTCGAGTCACCCCGGGGTGAGCTGGCTTGCTACATGGTGTCCGACGGTGGTTCCAAGCCGCATCGCATGCACATCAGGGCCCCGAGTTTCGTGAACTTGCAGACCCTTCCGTATCTCGTTCAGGGCGGCCTACTGGCCGACGCCATTGCCGTCATCAGCTCCATCGATCCGATCATGGGGGAGGTCGACCGCTGATGGCGTTCTTCGACGATTCCAACCGGGCGCTGGCCGCCGAGATCATCGCTCGCTACCCACGGCCGCGCTCGGCCATGATCCCGCTGTTGCACCTTGCCCAGGAACAGCACGGCTGGATACCCGACGAGGCGATGGTCGAGATCGCCGAGTTGGTCGGTACGACATCTGCCGAGGTGCTCGGAACCTGCTCGTTCTACGAGATGTTCAAGCGCCACGAAGTCGGCAACTACGTCATCAACGTCTGTTCGACCATGTCGTGCGCCCTCATGGGAGCTGCCGATCTGCTGCACCACCTCGAGGGGCGCCTGGGCATCAAGGCCGGTGGCACGACGTCGGACGGCATGTTCACCATCGAAGCAGCCGAGTGCCAGGCTGCCTGCACCGAGGCGCCATGTCTGCAGGTGAACTACCGCCACCGGTACCGGGTGACTCCTGAGATGGCCGATCAACTCATCGACGATCTGGCCTCTGGCGCCCTCGACGGGGAGATTCCCCGCCACGGCATCCTGGCCCGGACCCGGCAGCACATTCCTGCCGACCGCGCCGTGGGCGCAGTGCCGCCCGAGTTGGTGAACGAGGCACCTGTGTGGTTTCCGACCGAGGAGGGTTCCTCATGACGTCCCGAGGTGAACCCGTGGCCCACGCCCCCGGCTTCGTTGCAAACGACACCCCCCGCATCGTCACATCCCGATTCGACTACGAGGACAGCTACACCCTGGCCCGCTACGAAGCGACGGGCGGGTACCAGGGCCTGCGCAAAGCGCTCGCCCGCAGCCCCGAGGACGTGCACGCCGAGGTGCGCAACGCAACCCTGCTGGGTCGCGGCGGGGCTGGCTTCCCTGCGGGCGTCAAGTGGGGTTTCTGCCCACCCGGGACGTGGCCGCGGTACCTCGTGGTCAACGGAGACGAATCGGAACCGGGCACCTACAAGGATCGACTCCTGATGGAACTCGATCCTCACCAACTCATCGAGGGTTGTGTCATCGCGTGCTACGCGGTGGGTCTGAGCCAGTGCTTCCTGTACATCCGGGGCGAGATGGCGGTTGCTCAGGAGCGAGTGGCCCAGGCTCTCAACGATGCATACGCAGCCGGGTACGTCGGCAAGAACATCTTGGGGTCAGACCTGTCAGTGGACATCGTGCTGCACTGGGGGGCTGGCGCCTACGTCGTTGGTGAGGAAACTGCGCTCATCGAGTCCCTCGAGGGCAACAGGGGCATGCCCCGGCTCAAGCCGCCCTACTTCCCCGCCTCGATCGGGCTCTACGGCCAACCCACCATCGTCAACAACGTGGAGACCCTGGCCAACCTCCCCTGGATCCTCGACAACGGAGCCGAAGCGTTCTGCCAGATCGGTACCGCATCGTCGCCGGGGACCAGGATGGTGGCGGTCAGCGGCCACGTGAAGCGTCCAGGCGTGTACGAGATCGTCAATGGCACCACGACCTTCCGTGACCTCATCTACGGCGAGTCGATGTGCGGTGGCATCCGCGACGACAACGACCTCAAGGCGTTCGTGCCCGGTGGTGGCTCTGCCCCATGGTTCACCCCGGACCAGCTGGACCTGCCCTTCGAGGCCAGTGAGATCGGTCCCCAGGGCTCGATGCTGGGTTCAGGGGCCGTGATGGTGATGGATCACACCACTGACATCCCGGCCGCGGCCCTGACCCTGACCCGTTTCTACGCCCACGAATCGTGCGGTAAGTGTGTCCCGTGTCGGGAGGGGGGCACCTGGCTCGAACAGATCCTCCGTCGGGTTGTCGACGGCACTGGGACGGCCCGCGATCTAGACCTCCTCATGGAGGTGGGCGAGACGATCTGTCCCGGCGAGTTCCCGCATGCGGCGGTGCCGGCCAAGGGACTGACTGCCAAGCCGTTTCCCTATCGGATGACCACCATCTGTTTCGTCGGCCCCTCTGCGTTTGCTCCTGTGCATTCGGCCCTCACCCTGTTCCGGGAAGAGTTCGAGGCCAAGGTTGCGGGCAATACCGACATGTCGGTCAGTGAGGTCGTGATCAATGTGTGAAGAGGTGGACCATGACTGATGCGCCTCCCAGCGTGGTGCACGTCACCATCGACGGTGTCGAGGTGGAAGCTCAGCCCGGAGAGATGGTCATCGCTGCTGCTCTGCGGGCCGGTGTCCACATCCCCCACTTCTGCTACCACCCGCGCATGTCGCCCGTCGGCATGTGTCGGATGTGCCTGGTCGATATCGACGGGGGCCGTGGTCCCATGCTGCAGCCCTCCTGCATGGTGCCGGTGGCCGATGGCATGAGTGTCGACACCGGGTCTGCGGCTACCAAGCGCGCACAAGAGGGCATCCTCGAGCTGCTGTTGGTCAACCACCCTCTCGACTGTCCGGTGTGTGACAAGGGTGGTGAGTGCCCCCTGCAGGACCAGACAGTCGCGTATGGGCCGGGAGAGTCCCGGTTCGTCGAGGAGAAGCGGCACTACGAGAAGCCGATTCCCATCAGCGATCTGGTCCACCTCGACCGGGAGCGCTGCATCCTGTGCGACCGCTGCACCCGGTTCGCTGACGAGGTGGCAGGGGATGCCCTGATCCATTTCACCGAGCGGGGGAACGAGACCCAGGTCCTGACCTTCCCCGATGAGCCATTCAGCTCGTACTTCTCTGGGAACACTGTGCAGATCTGTCCGGTGGGTGCCCTCACGGCTGCCCCGTACCGGTTCAAGGCTCGACCGTGGGATCTCGACCAGGTGGAGTCGACCTGCACGACGTGCTCGGTCGGTTGTCGGGTAGCAGTTCAGTCGTCCCGCAATCAGTTGGTTCGTTACCTGGGGGTCGACATCGACCCGGTCAACCACGGCTGGCTCTGCGACCGGGGCCGGTTCGACTTCGAAGCGGTCAACAGTGATGCGAGGCTCACTGTGCCCGTGATGCGGGATCCCTCAGATGACCAGCAATTGGTCGGTACCGACTGGAGCACTGCGCTCGCTGCGGCGGCCCAGGCCATTGCCGCCGCCCGGCCCGGGGCGGTGGGCATCATCGGCGGCGCTCGGCTGACCAATGAGGACGCCTACGCCTGGTCCAAGCTGGCCCGCTCGGTGATCGGTACCGACAACGTCGATGCCCAGTTGGGTGACGGACTGCCGGCCGAGGTGGTGCTCGGGCTGCCTGGTGCCACCATCGACGAAGCGTGTGCGGCTGATGTGGTGCTGGTGATCGGCCCCGATCTCAAGGAGAGCCTGCCCATTCTGCACCTGCGTCTTCGGGCCGCTGCCCGTCGAGGCACCCAGGTGGTCGAGCTCACTGCAGCAGCCAGCGGTATCGCCGACTACGCCAGGACGATCTTCGCCGCCCCCGGCACCGCTGCCGTGGAACTCGCTCGTCTGCTCGACAGCGACGATCCCTTGGCCCACACCCTGACCCATGGGCGGGTCGTGGTGGTGCTGGGTCGAGGTTCCCTGGCCGAATCGGCGCAGCCGACCATTGACGCTGCTGCGGTGGTGCGCTCACGCATGCCCGGTGCGACCTTCCTCCCGGCGTTGGTGAGGGGGAACGTCCGGGGCGCGCTCGATATGGGCCTGGCTCCCGGCATCCTTCCCGGGCGGGTCAACCTCTCCGATGGTGCAGCGGTCTCCAAGGTCTGGGGGTCGCTGCTCAGCCAGCCCGGGCTCGACACGACGGGGATGCTCGAGGCCGCCGCCAACGGACGGATCGACACCCTGATCCTGCTGGGCGCCGATCCCATTGCCGATTTCCCGGATCGGGGGCTTGCCGAACGAGCATTGGCAGGGGCGGGCACCGTGATCGCACTGGACACCTTCGTGACCGAGTCGGTCGCCCGAGCCGACATCGTGTTGCCAACCTCGACATACGGTGAGAAGGGCGGTACGACCACCAACCTCGAGGGCCGGGTGAGCAGGCTCGGGCAGAAGGTCACGGCTCCGGGAACTGTGCGTGACGACTGGATGATTGCTGCTGACCTGGCGAGCCGACTCGGTGGGGACCTAGGGGTTGCCTCCGCCGAGGACCTGTGGCGAGAGATCACCACGGTGTCGGCTGCCCACGCCGACTGCACCGTCGAGGTCCTCACCAGCGATGCAGCTCAGGACGGCATCCTCATCACCGGCGGTTCGATCGTCGCTGATCTCGGCGAGCCTGCGGAACCCCCTGCCGTCGATGCCTACGCCCTGCGACTGGTTGCGGGCCGCAAGCTCTACGACAACGCAACCTCGGTACAGCAGTCGCCCTCATTGGCCGGCTTGGCCGTCGGCCCGGTGCTCACCATGAACCCCACCGACATGGCCCGCCTTGGACTCCACGACGGGGAGCGAGCTGATGTGCGATCGGCGAGGACGTCGGTGGTGCTCTCGGTAGTTGGGAGCGATGCCGTCCCCCGTGGAGTGGTAGCAGTCCCCTTCAACCAACCGGGCGGCACTGTGTCGTCCCTCATCGACGTGACCAGCACGGTCACCGACGTGGCGGTGGAGGTCAGGGGAGGCGGTCGATGAGCGGCGATCCGCTCTTCGTCGACGGTGTCGACTGGGGCGATGTCGGCATCATGGGCCTCAAGGTCCTCGTGGCCTTCGCTCTCTTGTTGGTGGCCACCATGTTCATGGTGTGGTTCGAGCGGAAGCTCATCGGCGACATGCAGAACCGGATCGGCCCCAACGTGGCCGGTCCGTGGGGCCTGTTGCAGACCTTCGCCGACGGGGTGAAGTTCTTCTTCAAGGAAGACCTCCGACCCGAGAATGCCGACCCCCTCGTCTTCCGCCTTGCTCCGTACATCAGCGCAGTCACCGCGTTTCTTTCGTTCGCCGTGGTCCCTGTCGGTGGTGTGTTCGCCGACGTCGAAGGGCAGACGGGCACGGTCACCATCTTCGGTAAGGAGACCTTCCTCCAGGTGGCCGATCCACCGATCGGCATCCTGCTCCTGCTGGCCATGTCGTCCATCGCCGTGTACGGGGTGATGCTGGCTGGTTGGGCGTCGGGGTCGAAGTACCCCCTCATCGGCTCGGTCCGGGCATCGGCCCAGGCCATCTCCTACGAAGCCGCTCTCGGCATGGCGGTCGTGGTCGTGGTGATCATGGCCGGCACCTTGTCGACCCACGGCATCGTGGCCGCCCAAGCTGGGGGTCTCGACACGTGGTTCGTGGTCTCCTCCGGTGTTGTCCCCTTCGTGGTGTTCCTCATCGCAGCCACCGCCGAGCTCAACCGACCTCCCTTCGATCTCGTCGAGGCAGAACAGGAACTGGTCGGTGGGTTCCACACCGAGTACAGCTCGATTCGGTTCGCCCTGTTCTTCCTCGCCGAGTTCATGAACGTCATCACCATGTCGGCCATCATGGTGAGCCTGTTCTTCGGCGGCCCGTCCGGTCCGATCTTCTTTGGGCTCACCTGGCTGTGGCCCACCGTGTGGTTCGTGGCCAAGGTGCTGGTCTTCTTGTTCATCTTCGTCTGGTTCCGGGCCACCCTGCCCCGGCTGCGATACGACCAACTCATGCACCTGGGTTGGAAGGTGCTCATCCCACTGATCCTGTTCTGGCTGCTGTTCGTCAGCGCGAAGGAGCTGCGGATCACCTACGGATGGAATCCGGTCATCGTGTTCGGTGCTGTGGTGATCGGAGCCCTCGTCGGGGTGACCTTGCTGATTGCCGCCCTACGGGCCGGTGACCGGGCGTACCAACGAGAACTCGAGGAGGCCTGATGGGATATCTCGACGGGTTCCGGATCACCTTCAACAAGCTGTTCGACGAGCGGGTCACCACCGAATACCCCAAGGAGAAGCGCCCGAAGCCCGAGCGCTTCCACGGGCGTCACGTCCTCAACCGCTACGAGGACGGCATGGAGAAGTGCATCGGCTGCGAGCTGTGCGCCGGGGTGTGTCCGGCCAAGTGCATCTACGTGCGAGGGGCCGACAACCCAGAGGACGCTCCAATTTCACCTGGAGAGCGGTACGGCTTCGTCTACGAGATCAACTACCTCCGCTGTATTCATTGCGATCTGTGCGTGGAGGCCTGTCCGACGGAGGCGATCACCGAGTCGAAGCTGTTCGAGTTCAGCTTCTCGAATCGACAGGACGCGATCTACACCAAGGCCGAATTGGTGGTCGGTGATGACGGACGGCCGCAGCAGATGCCGTGGGAGCTGTGGCACGAGGGCGACGACGCCAATACTTCGGGGTGGATGAGAGCCACCGCACCGGCCGGTAATCCCGACTTCGAGAACCGGGTCGGATGGAGTGGCGAGTTGGGCTACGGGGTGCGACCTCCAGAGATGGGCCAGCACGCTCCGGAGCCTGTCGAAGAGATCGACGATCCGGATCACGACGATCACCACGGGCATGACGATCACGGAGGACATCACTAGTGATGGACCTGTCCGTTTTCGTCGTCTCAGCCGCCGTCTGTCTGGTCGGAGCCCTCGGCGTCGTGTTGGCCCGTAACCCCGTCCACTCGGCCTTGATGCTGGTGATGACGCTCTTCGGCATCGCCGTGTTGTTCGTCGCCCAGGAAGCGCATTTCCTGGCCGCCGTTCAGGTCATCGTCTATGCCGGGGCCATCGTGGTCCTGTTTCTCTTCGTGATCATGTTGTTGGGCGTCGATCGGGCACAGAGTCTCGAGCTCGATGCCATGCCGATACAGAAGTGGGCGGCCGTTGTCTTCGGGGCGGGATCGCTGGTGGTCGTGGTGGCCTTGGCCCGAGCGGTCGATCATCCGGTGACGGGTGAGGCTGCGGTCGGAGGAGCAATCGACGGGACGACACCCGATGTGCGTCTCCTTGCCCGCTCCTTGTTCTCGGACTACGTCTACGCCTTCGAGTTGACCTCCCTGCTGTTGGTGGTGGCCGTGATCGGTGCGGTCGTGTTGGCCCGGAAACCCAAGCGGGTCGAACAGTGATGGGGTGGAAGGGAGAGCAGCGTGCCTGAGGTGACGACGGGCTGGTACCTGGTGCTCGGGGCGGCCCTGTTCATCATCGGTGGCGTGGGCCTGTTGGTCCGCCGCAACCCCTTGGTGATGCTGATGTGCGTCGAGTTGATGCTCAACGGCGTGAACTTGAGCTTCGTGGCGTTCTCCCGCGCGCTGGGGGACATCGGTGGTCAGACCGTGGTGTTCTTCGTACTCGTGGTGGCTGCTGCCGAGGTCGTCGTGGGACTCGGTCTGGTCGTAGCCATCCTCCGGCGCCGTCCTGGGGCCACCGCCGATGATCTGGCGTCGTTGAAGGGGTGATGGGGTGCTCGAACTTGTTTGGCTGATCCCCGCCCTTCCGCTCCTGGGATTCGTGGCGCTGCTGATCGGTGGTCGGCGGCTGGGTGAGCCCAGAGCCGGCTGGCTGGCCACTGCGGCTTCGGCTGGCTCGTTCGGAGCCACCCTCGTCGTGTTCGCTGGCCTGCTGGGCCTCGACGCTCACGGTGATCGCGCGTTCACTCAGGTCCTGTTCGAATGGTTGCCTGTCGGGTCGCTCGAGGTGGAAGCCGGGTTCTTGGTCGACTCTCTGTCGATCACCATGGGGCTCTTCGTTACCGGCGTCGGCACGCTCATCCACCTGTACTCCATCGGGTACATGCACGGGGATCCCAGGTTCTCCAAATTCTTCGTCTATCTGAACCTCTTCCTGTTCTCGATGCTGATGCTCGTGTTCGGGAACAACCTCGTCGTCACCTTCCTGGGGTGGGAGGGCGTGGGCGCCTGCTCGTATTTCCTGATCTCGTTCTGGCACACCCGGGACAGTGCAGCGACGGCGGGCAAGAAAGCGTTCGTCACCAACCGGGTTGGTGACTGGGGCTTCATGGTGGCCACCTTCCTGATCTGGACCACTCTCGGTACCGTCACCTACACCGAGATCGCAGCGTCACCGGCCATGGCTGCCACTACCGGCACGGCAGTGTCGTTGCTTCTCTTGGTTGCGGCAGCCGGTAAGTCGGCTCAGCTGCCCCTGTACGTGTGGCTCCCCGATGCCATGGAAGGTCCGACTCCGGTGTCGGCCATGGTGCACGCTGCGACCATGGTCACCTCTGGTGTCTACCTGCTGGTCCGGATGAACTCGGTGCTCACCGACGACGCCCTGTTGGTCATCGCCATCGTCGGGGCGGCGACCGCCTTGTTTGCAGCCTTGTGCGCGGTGGCCCAGCACGACATCAAAAAGGTGTTGGCCTACTCCACGGTGAGCCAGTTGGGCTACATGTTCCTGGCCATCGGGTCGGGGGCGTATGTGGCCGCCATCTTCCACATGGTCACCCACGCCTTCTTCAAAGGGTTGCTGTTCCTGGGGTCGGGTTCGGTGATCCACGGGATGCACGACGAGCAGGACATGCGAAAGATGGGCGCCCTGCGGGCCTTGATGCCCATCACCGGTCTCACGTTCATCGTGGGCTGGCTGGCCATCGCCGGAGTGCCGCCATTCTCGGGCTTCTGGTCGAAGGACGAAATCCTGCTGGCCGCCTGGGAGCAACCCGACATCGGCTGGCTGCTGTGGCTGGTCGGGTTGGTGACCGCCTTGCTCACCGCGTACTACATGAGCCGCCAGGTGTTCCTCGTGTTCTTCGGTCAGCAGCGCTGGGACGATGGGGTACATCCCCACGAGTCGAGTTGGACCATGACCCTCCCCTTGGTGCTCCTAGCCGGTGCGTCGATCGCGGGCGGGGTCATCAACCTGCCCCTGGTGAGCGACTGGCTGTTCCTCGAGCACTTCCTCGAGCCGATCTTCGCTCACCCCCACCACTTCACCTCCGGTACGGCGACCAAGGTCACCCTGGCCGTCATTGCCGTTGGGGCCGGTGCGGTGGGTATCGGCTTCGCCGTCATGGTGTGGCTGAAGGGCCGCGTCAGCAGTGAGCGGCTCGAACCGACCTTCCTAGAGAACGCGATGTACGTCGACGCCACATTTGCCCGGGTAGCCGGTGGGCCGGGCACCCGAGCCTTCCAGGCCACGGCCGACACTGACGCCACCGTCGTGGACGGGGCCGTCAACGGGGTGGGCTGGTTGGTCCAACGGTTCGGCGAACTCATCCGACCGGCCCAGTCCGGCCTACTGCGGAACTACGCCATCGGGGTGGCGATCGGCGCAGTGGGTCTGATCGTGTGGTTCGTGACCAGGGTGGCGATGTGATGGACGTCCTTGCCGCAACTGAGGGGGCCAGCAGCTTTCCCTTGCTCAACTATTTGATCGCCATTCCGGCAGTGGGGGCCATCGTCGTGGCCCTGTTGCCGAAGTCCCGCTCCGATCTGGCCCGCCCGGTTGGCGCCATGTTCGCTGCGGCAGCTGGTGCGATGTCGCTGTACCTGATGGTGTCCTTCGACGCAGCCGATCCGGGCTTCCAGTTCGAGTCGCTGCAGTCGTGGATTCCCGATCTGGGGATCTCCTGGCATGTTGGGGTGGACGGCATCTCCCTCTGGCTGGTCGTGCTGACTGGTCTCATCACCCCGATCGTGTTGCTGGGGGTGGATCCTCATCACGACCCCAAGCCCTACACGGCCTGGCTGCTCATGCTCCAGGCCGGCTCCTTCGGGGCATTCGTATCGCTCGATCTCTTCCTCTTCTTCGTGATGTTCGAGATCGTCCTGGTCCCGATGTACATGCTCATCGGCGGCTGGGGGTACGACGACCGTCGCTACGCAGCCACCAAGTTCTTCCTGTACACGATGGCCGGATCAGGCCTCATGTTGGTGGCCATCGTCAGTGTTGCCGTCCTGAGCTCGGGCGGAGGGCACGACCTCACCTTCGACGTGGTGGCCCTGGCCGAGCGCCAAGCCCTGACCACGACCACGGCCCGCTGGTGCTTCGCCGCCTTTGCGCTGGCTTTCGTGATCAAGGTGCCGGTGGTTCCCGTGCACACCTGGCTGCCCGATGCCCACACCCAGGCGCCCACTGCGGGTTCGGTGGTGCTGGCCGCCGTCATGCTCAAGCTCGGCACCTACGGGCTGCTTCGCTTCGGGCTGTACCTGTTCCCCGAAGCGTCGGTCTGGCTGGGTCCGACCCTGGTCACCCTGGGGGTCATCGGTGTGATCTACGGGGCGATCGTGGCCACCATGCAGAAGGACCTCAAACGCCTGGTCGCCTACTCGTCCGTGGCCCATATGGGGTTCATCGTGCTCGGACTGTTCGCATTCACCCCCGAGAGCATCGGTGGTGGAGTCCTGCAGATGGTCAACCACGGGCTGTCGACCGGAGCTCTGTTCCTCTTGGTCGGGATGATCTACGAGCGGCGAAAGACCCGCCAGATCGCCGAGTTGAAGGGGCTCCAGACTGCTGCTCCCCGCTTTGCTGCGGTGTTCACCGTCGTCATGCTGAGCTCCATCGGGGTGCCGGGGCTCAACGGTTTCGTCGGCGAATTCCTGATCCTCATCGGCTCGTTCCACACTCGGCGGTGGTGGACGGTGATCGCGGCGACCGGGGTCATCCTCGCTGCCTTGTACCTCCTGTGGGCCTATCAACGGGTCTTCCACGGCGAGCCAACGGCCGAAGACACTGCGACACCCGACATCCACCTGCGCGAGGTGCTCGTCCTGGCCCCATTCCTGGCGGGCATCGTGTTTCTGGGCATCTATCCCAAGCCGCTACTGGAGCGGATCGAACCGGCCGTCGATCGACTGATCGGTCACGTCGAGGCCCACAGTGACTACCAGCGTCCCGACCCCGCCGCACCGGTCATGGTGGAGCACCATGACTCGGGCGACGAGCACCATGACTCGGGCGACGAGCACCATGACTCGGGCGACGAGCACCATGACTCGGGCGACGAGCACGGGGAGGGCGAGTGATGTCGGTCGTGGCGCAGGCCTTCACAGCACCCTCGGTTGACTGGTGGGCTCTCACCCCTCAGATGGTCCTGCTCGGGGCAGCTCTCGCGCTCCTGCTGGTCACTTCCATGTCACCTCGGTCAGTTCCGCGATGGTTCGGGACGGCCACCACGGCCGTTGCCGGCACAGTCACCGTGGTGCTCGGACTGATGCTCTGGAGCGACGTCAGAGAGCAAGGGCCCAGTTCCACCCTGGCCGGGGCATTCGGGGTCGACGGTTTCAGCCTCTTCTTCACCGTGCTGGTCGGCGTGGCGTTGGTGGCGGTCGGGTTGCTGGCCCACGCTTACATCGAACGGGAAGGCCTCGACGGTCCCGAATTCCACGCCCTGCTGATGGCGGCATCCGCAGGAGCCATCGTGATGGCGTCGGCCAACGACCTCATCGTCCTGTTCCTCGGGCTCGAGTCGCTGTCCATTGCCCTCTACGTCCTGATCGCCATGCATGCGCGTCGCAGCGAAGCCCGCGAGTCGGCGATGAAGTACTTCGTTCTCGGTGCCTTCAGCTCGGCCTTCCTGCTGTACGGCATCGCCTTGGTCTACGGTGCGACGGGCTCGACCAACCTGGCCCATGCCCGGGACTACCTCGAACAGCACCTCTTCGAGAGCGAGCAGCTGCTCCTGGCTGGCATGGCGCTGTTGATGGTCGGACTGGCCTTCAAGGTTGCCGCAGCGCCCTTCCACTTCTGGGCCCCCGACGTGTACCAGGGGGCGCCGAGCCCCGTCACGGGCTACATGGCGTCGGTGGCCAAGGCGGCCGGATTCGCCGCCCTGCTCCGGATCTTCTTCGCGGCATTCGGTTCCTATGACGTCCAGTGGACTCCGATCGTCGCCGGCTTGGCTGCAGTAACGCTCGTCGTGGGTTCGGTGATGGCCGTGCTGCAAAACGACGTCAAGCGCATGTTGGCCTTCAGTTCCATTGGCCACGCGGGCTACGTCCTGCTGGGCGTCCAGGCGGCTAACGACGAGGGGACTGCGGCCGCCCTGTTCTACCTGTTCGCATACACCCTGATGGTCATCGGCAGTTTCGCCATCGTGGGCATCATGGGTTGGTCCGACGGGCATGACATCTCCCGGTACGGGGGGATGGGTCGGACCAGACCCAAGCTGGCGTTCGCCTTCACCGTCGTGCTCCTGGCCCAGGCCGGTGTGCCGTTGACGTCGGGCTTCGTCGCCAAGTTCCAGGTCATCGCGGCCGCAGTCGGCGTCGAGAACTACCTCCTGGCCGGGCTCGCCATGTTCACCGCGGTGATCGGGGCGTTCATGTACTTGCGCATCGTGATGGCGATGTATGTCAGCGACACCGACGACGGCGGGCCGACCCCCACGGTGACCTGGACTACCGGGATCGTGGTTCTAGGGGCTGTCGGGTTCACGGTGGCCGTTGGTGTGCTGCCCCAGTGGCTCGTCGAGTTCAGCCGGGATGCGGTGCCCGTGCTGCTCCTCGGATCCTGACCTTCTGTTCTTCGACGGTGATCATGTCATCCTCCCGGCTTTCGCGGTACCGTGCGTCTGGCCCCAAACCCGCGGAGAGAGGCACCGGAGAGGGTTTTGGCGCTTCGTGAATCGCTTCACTAGCCTCGCAACTTGTGTCAGAACTTCTTCGCAGCTATCTGACCGTCGCCATCTTCGGAGGCGCCGCCATCGCCATGGCGGGAGCGATGTTGACCATCGCTCGTATCCTTCGGCCACAGCGACCGACCCCTCAGAAGCTGATCGCCTACGAGAGCGGTGTGGACCCGGTGGGCGGCGACTGGGCGCAGAGCCAGATCCGTTACTACGTCTTCGCTGTGCTCTTCGTGCTCTTCGACGTGGAAGCCGTGTTCATCTTCCCGTGGGCCACCCGACTCGAGGCGTACGGCGTCTTCGGTCTGGTCGAGATGGCCATCTTCATCTTCATTCTTGCTCTGGGTCTGGCCTATGCCTGGCGCAAGCGGGTTCTGCGGTGGGTGTGAGGGGCTCCTGATGGGATTGATCGACAAGGGCAAGATGCCCAAGCCGCTGAGTTGGCTGCTCAACTTCGGTCGGGCTCGCTCGCTGTGGGTGTACCAGTGGGGTCTGGCCTGCTGTGCCATCGAGATGGGAGCCGCCTTCGGCTCTCCCCGCTACGACGTGATGCGCCTCGGGGTCATTCCCTTCCCGGCCAGCCCCCGACAGGCCGACTTGGTTGTCGTGTCGGGCACGGTCACCGACAAGATGGCCCCGGTCATTCTTCGGCTCTACGAGCAGATGCCCGAACCGAAGTACGTGATCTCTATGGGGTCGTGCGCCAACTGCGGGGGTCCCTACTGGGACAGCTACTCGGTCACCAAGGGTGTGGACCAGATCATTCCGGTCGACGTCTACGTCCCCGACTGCCCGCCCCGACCTGAGGCATTGCTCGAGGGCATTGTGCTGCTGCAGGAACGGATCCAGAACGAAGACATCCAGGCCAAGTGGCAGGGTGAACCGATCGTGGTGGACGGGTAGGGAACGTGTCTGACGAAGCGCCCGACAACGACGAGCAGGTCGCCATCGGTTCCGGACAGGGTGATGCTGGCCGGGAGGCTCTGCGGAGCGAACTCGAGGATCTCCTCGGTGCTGCGGTGGTTGACTCTCACCTCCAGGAAGGCCAGAACCTGTGGCTCCGGGTGGAGGCGGGGCGTTGGCAGGACGTGGCCCGGAGCCTCAAGGGAGCAGGATTCAACTACTTCGGGTTTCTGTCTGCCATCGACTGGACGGTGGCCCCTGAGGGCCGCTACGAGGACACCGAATTCGACGCAGGTCTCGACGACGAAGACGGCGAGCCCGTGGCGATCGACAACACCACTGGCCATGCTGGCGGCGACACCAGGTTCCAGCTCCTGATGCAGCTCCATGCTCCTGCCCGGGGCGCCGCCGTGCTCGTCAAGGCCGACGTTCCCGACGATGCACCGGTGATCGACACCCTGCGCGACGTCTTCCCCGGAGCTGACTGGCACGAGCGTGAGACGCACGAGATGTTCGGGATCGGCTTCACCGGACACCCCCAGCTGGTGCCCATCTATCTGCCGACAGAGTTCGAAGGTCACCCGCTCCGCAAGGACTTCCCCCTGCTGGCTCGTCACGTGAAGCCGTGGCCGGGCGTCGTCGATATCGAAGAGATCCCTGAACACCTGGAAGCAGAGCTCGAGGCTGCAGTGATGGCCGAGTTCGAGGCATCGGGAGGTGGCGAATGACGGCAACGTCGGACCAGGCCCAGCGGGCCTACGTGGCCGCCCAGGCCGCTGACGCCAGGGTGAATGTCGAGCTCGACACGGGGGACATGACCCTCAACATCGGGCCCCAGCACCCGGCCACCCACGGCACCCTGCGGATTGCCTGTCAGCTCGACGGCGAGCAGGTCATCATGGCCGAGCCGATCATGGGCTACATGCACCGGGGCTACGAGAAGCTCTGCGAGGTTCGCACCTACCCCCAGTGCACCACGCTGATCAACCGAATCGACTGGCTGGGGAGCTTCGCCAACGAGGTGCCCTTCATCCTCGCTGCCGAGCAGCTCATGGAGGTCGAGGCGCCACCCCGGGCCCAGTGGATCCGGACCATCCTTTTCGAGCTCAGCCGGATCGCAAACCTGGCCCTGTTCCTCGGAGACATGGGGGTGCAGGTCGGGGCCCTGACGCCGGTCTTCTTCGCCTTCCGTGACCGTGAGCGGGTACTCAACCAGATCGAGGCAGCCACCGGTGGTCGGTTCCATCCGAACTTCGACCGCATCGGCGGCCTCAAGGACGACCTTCCCAAGGGCTGGATCGACGAGACCCGGGCCGTGATGGCCAAGATGCGTGGATTCTGCGACGAGATGGAAGACCTTCTCGTCGGGAACGAGATCTTCCAGACCCGCTGCCGGGGGGTCGGAGTGATTCCGGCCGATGTAGCTCTCGGCTACGGCTTGTCGGGGGCCAACCTCCGAGCCTCGGGGGTCGACTGGGACCTTCGTCGCGACGCCAACCCGGGCCTTGCCTGGAACGAGATCGACTGGCGGGTGTGGACCCATCCCGACGGCGACAGCTTCGCCCGCTACTGGGTGCGCCTGCAGGAGACCCGCGAGGCCACCTACATGGTGGAGAAGTTGCTCGACGGCCTTCCTGGCGGCCCGATCATGGCCAAGGTGCCCCGCATCATCAAGGTGCCGGCTGGTGAGGCCTACGTCTCCACCGAGAACCCGCTCGGCGAGATGGGCTACTACGTGGTCAGCAAGGGCGACCTGGGTCCCTTCCGGGTCAAGATCAGGACACCGAGCTTCAACAACATCTCGATCGTGCCCTGGGTGATGAAGGGGGTCTACGTGCCCGACGTCATCACCATCCTGGGATCGCTGTACTTCATCCTGGGGGACATCGACCGGTGAACGAGTTGCTCGCCCTGGTGTACTGGCAGGAGACCGCCATCAAGCTCGGCGTGGCCCTGGCGGTCATTCCCACTACATCGTTGATCCTGGTCTATCTGTTCTTGTTCAAGATGATGGCCTTCATGCAGAGCCGCCTCGGCCCCAACGACACGGGTCCCTATGGCAGCCTCCAGCTGATCGCCGAAGCCATCAAGTTCCTCCAGAAGGAGGACATCCACCCCAGTCAGGCCGATCGCCGGGTTTTCCGCATGGCCCCGGTGGTTGTGCTCGCGTCGACATTCCTGCTCTACGTGGTCCTGCCTGCTGGGCCCGACGCCATCGTGGAGAACCTCGACACCGGCATCTTCTATGCGATGGCCGTGTCGTCACTGTCGGTGCTGGGCATCCTCATGGCCGGCTGGGCCTCGGCCAACAAGTACGCGCTCCTCGGTGGCCTCCGTGCGGCCGGGCAGCTGATCGCCTACGAGTTGCCCCTGATCCTGGCCGTGATGGGTGTGGTGATCCAAGCCGGCACCCTGAACCTCCAGGGCATCGTGGTGGCCCAGGCCACAGGTGAGATCTTCGGCTGGGGGGCCATCGGCCACCCCTTCATCCTCACCCAGTTCGTGGGCCTGTTCATCTTCCTGATCGCCGCTCAGGCCGAACTCACCCAGACACCGTTCGACATGCCCGTCGCGGAAACCGAGCTCGTCGGTGGCTTCCACATCGAATACACGGGCTTCAGGTTCCTCCTCTTCTTCATGGCTGAGTTCGGCACGGCCTTCGCCTTCTCGGCCCTGGCATCGGTGATGTTCCTTGGCGGCTGGTGGATCCCTGGCTTCGATGTCGATGACAACATCCTCAACATCCTCGGCCCTGGGGTCATGTTGGGGAAGATTCTCTTGATCGCCTTCCTGATCTTCTGGGTCCGGTTCACCTACCCACGGTTGCGTGAAGACCAGCTCCAGAAGTTCGCCTGGAAGTTCCTCATCCCGCTGTCGCTGGTCAACATCGTGCTGACCGGTGTGTTCAAGGTGGTGTTCTGATGCCGCAGATGCCTGGTCTGATCAAGGGTCTCGGCGTAACGGCCAAGACTGCGGGACGCACCCTGTTCCCCAAACGGGGGTGGAAGACCCTCATCCCAGCTCCTCAGCAGGGAGCGGTGACCGTGCAGTACCCCCACGAGAAGGAAGCGCCGCCCGACCGGGCCCGCGGGGTGATCGCGCTGCACGAGGAGAACTGCACTGCTTGCATGCTGTGCTCGCGCAGCTGCCCTGACTGGTGCATCTACATCGAGGGCCACAAGGTCAAAGCTCCACCGCGGCGGGCCGGTGGCAAGGCCCGAACGGTGAACAAGCTCGACCGCTTCGACATCGACTACGCCCTGTGCATGTACTGCGGGATCTGTGTCGAGGTGTGCCCCTTCGATGCCCTGTTCTGGTCGCCGGAGTACGAGTACAGCGAGCCGCGGATCGCCGACCTCCTCCATGACAAGGATCGTCTCGGCGAGTGGATGGAGACGGTTCCCGACTTCGAGGACTACGAGAGTGGCTCGGAGCAGAAGGTCCGGAAGGTTCCGAGGTAGGCGGCATGGTTGCGCAGAACATCGCCTTCGGGATCATCGCCGCGATCGTGGGGATTTCCGCCCTGCGGATGGTGACCACCCGCAACATCGTGCATGCCGCCCTGTACCTGGTCGCCGTGCTCGGCGGCCTGGGGGCCCTCTACATCCTGCTGACCGCTGAGTTCGTTGCCACCACCCAGGTGCTGGTGTACATCGGCGCCGTGATGGTGCTCTTCCTGTTCGGCATCATGCTCACCCGGGCCCCTCTGGGGAACACGGCCGCCCTCACCGGTCCCAGTTGGCCGATTGGGGCAGCGGTGGCCGTGATGCTGGCTGGGGTGACCGTCTACGCCCTGATCGATGCGTTCGGCGACGACCGCCTGACCGAGGGTGGCCCGCTCTACAAGACCGAGCAGGTGTCTGACTCCATCTTCTCCACCTACATCGTCCCCTTCGAGGCGGTGTCGGTGCTCCTGCTGGCTGCCCTCATCGGGGCCATCGTTCTGGCTCGGAAGGACTGACGCGTGCTGCTCAACCAGTTCCTGATCCTCGGCGCGGTGTTGTTCGCCATCGGTGTCTACGGGGTGCTCGCCCGGCGCAACGGCGTCATGGTGCTCATGTCGATCGAGCTGATGCTCAATGCGGTCAACATCAACCTGGTGGCCTTCGGTGTCCAGCACGGGGTGGTGTCCGGCCAGGTGTTCGCCGTGTTCATCATCGCTGTCGCAGCCGCTGAGGTCGGTGTCGGCCTAGCCATCATCCTGCTCCTGTACCGCAACCGGACCAGCATCGACGTCGACGACTTCGATCTGATGCAGGGCTAGGGGACAGAACGACCATGTGGATGCTCGAGAACGCCTTCATCATTCCCCTGATCCCCGCCATCTCCTTCGTGCTGATCCTGGTGTTCGGCAAGAAGTCGGTCGGGGCTGACCGGGTCCACCTCATTGGGATCACCGCCCTGTCGCTCGTATGGATCCTGTCGGTGGTGGCAGCCTTCCAGTGGACGCAACGGATCGAGAATCCCCCCGAGGATGCCATCGTCCACCTCGAGGACAAAGGGCACGGCGACGAGTCGCACAGCGACGACTCTCCTGGGGACGAGTCACACAGCGACGATTCGCACGAAGACGAGTCACACGGCGACGATTCCCACTCGGCCCCAGCTGGTGGTGGCTCCGGTGGTTCCGACGGCACGTTGGCCGCAGTCGAAGAGGGGAAGGACAAGGGTCACTCCCTGTTGGTCACCCCGGTCATCTCCACCTTCTCGCAATGGTGGAGCAATGGGGGCATGGACTTCGCCGTCGGCACCCATGTCGACGGCCAGACCGTGCTGCTGCTGGTGATCGTGGCCACCATCTCCCTCTTGGTTCACATCTACTCCACCGAGTACGTGAAGGGCGATCGCCGCTACGTCCACTACTTCGGCTTCCTCAGCCTGTTCACGGCCGCCATGCTCTTCTTCGTCATGGCCCAGAACATCATCCAGTTGGTGGTGGGTTGGGAGCTGGTCGGTGTCTGTTCGTTCGCCTTGATCGGGCATTGGTGGGAAGAGCGGCCCAATACTGACGCGGCCCTCAAGGCGTTCCTCACCAACCGAGTAGGCGACGTCGGCCTGCTCGTCGGGATGATCATCCTGTGGGGGACGTTCAAGACCTTCGACATCGACGCCATCAACAGCGCCATCGCGGCCGATCCGGGGGCCTACCACTTCCCCCTGCTGATGACCGCCATCTGCCTCATGGCCGCCGTGGCGTCGAAGTCGGGCCAGTTCCCGCTCCACACATGGCTCCCCGACGCCATGGCCGGCCCGACACCGGTGTCTGCCCTCATCCACGCCGCAACCATGGTGGTGGCCGGCGTGTACATGATCGCCCGCCTCTACCCGGTCTTCTACGAGGGTTTCTCCATCGGGACGAGCTCGATCAACCTGATGGCCTTCATCGGCGGCTTCACCGCTCTGATGGGAGCCGGGCTCGCCTTCGCCCAGTGGGACATCAAGAAGGTGTTGGCCTACTCGACGGTCAGCCAGCTCGGCTACATGGTCATGGCCCTTGGGGTCGGTGCATGGACGGCCGCCATGTTCCACCTGTTCACCCACGCCATGTTCAAGGCCTGCCTCTTCCTGGGCGCTGGGTCGGTCAGCCACGCTGCCCATCACACTTTCGACATGCGGAAGATGGGTGGCCTCAAGAAGTACATGCCGCACACCTACTGGACCTTCGTCATCTCCACCCTGGCGTTGGCAGGGGTGTTCCCCTTCGCCGGGTTCTGGTCCAAGGATGAAATCCTCCTCGGTGCGCTCAAGGGCCAGGAGAACGGCTACCCACTGATGCTCTTCTTCGGGTGCGCCGTCGCCCTCATGACGGCGGCGTACATGACGAGGGTCATCTGGTACACGTTCCATGGCGAGTATCGGGGCCATGGCCACCCCCATGAGTCACCCAAGGTCATGACGGTGCCCCTGTGGATCCTGGCCGGGATGGCCGTCGTCGCCGGTGCGTTCAACCTGCCGGGTCCGGTGCTCGAACCGTTCGGCCTCGAGGGGCTGGCCCACCGGATCCAGACCTACGCCGAGCCGCAGATCTACCTGAACACGAATGCGCTGCACATCATCCATCCGGATCCGTCGCTCGGCATGGCGTTGGTCGGTTTGGCCCTCGCGCTGACCGGCATTGCGGTCACCTACCTCTACTTCTGGAAGGGGTTGGGCCCTCACGGCCTGACCGAGCGGAACCGCTACGCCAAGGCGGGCTACACCTTCCTCGAGAACAAGTACTACCTCGACCATCTCTACACCGGCGTGGTCGTCGGCTCCATCAAGGGCCCGATCGCCACCGCCACCAACTGGGTCAACCAGAACATGATCGACAAGGTCGTCAACACTGCCGGCGAAACCGCTCGAGACAGCGGCCGCTGGGTCTACAAGTGGATCGACCAAGGAGCGATCGACGGCTCTGTCAACGCCGTCGCTAGCGGCGCCGATGCCTCCGGTGAGGGGCTACGCGTCATCCAGTCCGGAAAGGTCCAGAACTACGGACAGCTGCTCTTCGGAGCCGCCGCAGTTCTGGCCATCGTGTTCGTGATCGTCATTTAGGGAGCAGTTCAGTGGAAGCCACGGGATTCGACGCTTGGGTACTGACCCTCGCAGTGTTCCTGCCTCTGGCGGGTGCCCTGGTCATGATGGTGACCCCAAAGGCATACGAGGCGGAGATCAAGATGATCGCCCTGCTCTCGTCGCTGGCCGCCTTGGCCGTTGGGGTCTACATCTTGATCAACTTCGACTACGGCAACGCAGGGTCGTTGCAATACGTGGTCGAAAAGGGGTGGATCGACATCATCGACAGCAAGTACATCATGGGCCTCGACGGCCTGTCGTTGCCTCTGTTGATCCTGTCGCTGGTCGTGGTGCCCCTGTGCATCATCTACAGCTGGGACCACATTCCGGATCCAGGCAATCCCAAGGCCTTCATGATCCTCCTGTTGATCCTGGCGACCGGGATGAACGGTTCGTTCGTCGCTCAGGACCTCATCCTGTTCTTCGTCTTCTTCGAGGTCGTCCTGCTGCCGTTGTATTTCCTCATCGGTGTCTGGGGCGGGGAGGACCGTCGCTACGCGTCGTTGAAGTTCTTCCTCTACACCCTGTTCGGGTCGGCGCTGATGATCATCAGCTTCCTGGCGCTGTTCTTCCTCAGCGCCGAGTCGACGTTCGACATGCGGGTCTTGACCAGCCTGGCCGGTGAGGGCATCGTCCGCTCCACCCAGGTGTGGATCTTCGCCGGCTTGTTCATGGGCTTCGGCATCAAGGTGCCCATGTTCCCCTTCCACACCTGGCTGCCCGACGCTCATACCCAGGCCCCCACCGTCGGGTCGGTCATCCTGGCCGCCGTGCTCCTGAAGTTGGGTACCTACGGCTTTGTCCGGATTGCCATTCCCTTCCTGCCCGAGGCGGCCCGCGAATGGGCGCCCTGGATCGGCCTGCTCGCTGTCATCGGCATCATCTACGGCGCCTTGGGCTGCCTTGCCCAGTCCGACATGAAGCGCCTGATCGCCTTCTCGTCGGTGGCGCACATGGGCTTCGTGATGCTCGGTATCGCCACCCTGACCGACTTCGGCATCAACGCAGCCGTGTTCGGGATGATCGCCCATGGCCTGATCACCGGGATGCTCTTCTTCGTGGCTGGCTCGGTGAAGGAGCGATACCACACGCTCGAGATCGGACGGTTGGGTGGCCTGCTCAAGTCCGCTCCGAAGATGGGCTGGATCCTGGGGTTCGCCTCCATGGCGTCACTGGGTCTGCCAGGCCTTGCCGGATTCTGGGGCGAGTTCCCGGCCATCCTCTCGGCCTACAACCCCGGGGCGGGCATGCCCGAGGAGACCTTCCGGACCTACATGGTCATCGCCGCCTTCGGCACCGTGTTCGCAGCCGGGTACCTGCTGTGGCTCTACCAGCGCACGGCCTTCGGGGAACCAAACCCCGAATGGGAGGGTCACGACATCCACGACGTGAACACGTTCGAGTGGGTGGCCTGGACCCCCTTCCTGGTGGGCATCGTGCTCTTCGGTGTGTGGCCCAACCTGATCTTCAACGTGACCGATGATGTGGTGTCCAACATCACCGCCAACGTCGAAGCGATCGTGGCCGGACGCTGATCATGGAACTGCTGGCCTTCGTCCGACCGCCACTCGACTGGCACGCCCTCGCTCCTGAGCTGGTGCTGCTCGCGGTGGGCACGTTGATCACGGTCATCGACATCATCTGGGACGACAAAGCCAAGCAGGCCATGCCGACCATTGCCGGCGTCGGCCTCCTGGCCACCCTCATCCCGATCCTCACCCTGGCGACCGACGGCACCGACCGGGCGATGTTCGACGGCGCCTATGTGGTGGACGATTTCGCTCTGGTCCTCAAAGCTCTCTTCCTGGTGTCGGGCTACATCGTCATCTTGATGTCGGTGGATTACATCCGTGAGGGCGACTACTACGAGAACGAGTACTACACACTCCTGCTGACCTCCCTGTTGGGCATGGTCATGATGTCGAGCTCGCGGGATCTGATCAGCGTGTTCGTTGCTCTCGAACTGCTCTCTATCCCTGCGTACATGCTCGCTGCGTGGCGCAAGGGTGGTCCCCGGTCCAACGAGGCTGGTCTGAAGTACTACCTCATGGGAGTCTTCGCCTCGGCTGTGATGCTCTACGGGATGTCGCTCGTGTTCGGAGTGGCCGGTGGCACCTCGTTCGAGACCATCGGCGCCGCCCTCGACACCGGTCTCGGTAGTTCCCCGGTGGTCGTTTTGGGCGTGCTCTTCGTTCTCATCGGGTTCGCCTTCAAGGTCTCGGCGGTGCCGTTCCACACCTGGGCTCCCGACACCTACGAAGGCGCTCCAACCCCGGTGACCGCATTCCTGTCGGTGGCCTCCAAGGCAGCCGGCCTGGTGGCTCTCATCCAACTGGTGTTCGTCGCCTTCCCCAGCCGGAGCGACGTGGTGCAGCCGTTCTTCTGGATCTTGGCGGCCCTGACGATGACGATCGGCAACCTCATCGCCCTCCGCCAGACCAACATCGTCCGACTGCTGGCCTACTCCGGTGTGGCCCAGGGTGGCTTCATGTTGGTGCCCTTCGCCGTTGCCGGCGATGCGTCGGCCCGGGCGATCGAGGCAGTGGTGATCTACATGATCATCTACGCCTTCATGAACCTCGGCGCCTTCGTGGTGGTGCTGGCCGTAGCCCGAAAGACCCGGAGCGGCGAGATCGACAGCTACGGCGGCTTGTTCCAGTACGCGCCGGGCCTGGCGGTCGCCATGACCCTGTTCCTCGCTGCCTTGGCGGGGATTCCTCCCGCAGGTGGGTGGTTCGCCAAGTTCGGCCTCTTCAGGGCGCTGCTCGATGCAGGTACACCGGCCGCTGCCGTGCTCGGCGTGGTGATGGCAGTCAACACCGTGATCGCCTTCGCCTACTACGCCCGGGTGCTGGTCCAGATGTGGTTCCAGCCTGTGCCTGACGATGATGATCGTCCGGTCCGTCTGACCGGTTCGCTGGCCATGGCGCTGGTGATCTCGGTTGTCGGCACTCTCGCCTTCGGCGTGCTGCCCGGCCTGGCCGGGCATCTCGGTGAAGTCTCGGTCTTCTCCGCTCTTGGCGGATAGCGGCCCACAACGGTTCGACGTCTTCCTCGAGGAGGCGCTCTACGGCCCGAACGGCTTCTATACGGTCGGCGGTCGGGCCGGGCACACAGATGGCGATTTCACGACCTCGGTAGAGAATGGAGGCCTCTTCGGCTCCTGCATCGCCCGTTGGCTCGATGCCGTCTGGATCGACCTTGGGCGGCCTGATCCCTTCGTTGTCATCGAGGGGGGGTCGGGGCCCGGTCGTCTTTGTCGTGATGTCATCTTGGCGGTCGAGGAATGTCGGCCGGCACTGAGGTATGTGATGGTCGAGCGATCGACCCGCCAGCGAACCGACGCCTACGACCTGGTCGTGGGAACCTGTTTTCCCGGACACGAGGAAGCTCCGGTGGCAGCTCTTTCCGACTTGCCGGCGGGTTCTTTCAACGGCGTGGTGCTGGCCAATGAGCTGCTCGACAATCTGCCCTTCCGCTTGGTTCGACGCACGCAGACAGGCTGGGAGGAACTCTTTGTCGATGATGAGTCGTTCGCGGGTCGCCAGGCAGAGGCCCCGTTGGTTGCAATGGCCGACGCCCTGGCAGGTGACGCCCCAGCTGGGGCCCTCGTGCCGTTGCAGTTGAAGGCCTCGGTGTGGGTTCGCCGGGCGCGTGCGCTCCTGGACCATGGGCGGGTGTTGATCGCTGACTACGGAGTCGCCAGGACCGCCGAGCTGGCCGAGCGACCGGTCGCCGAGTGGCTGCGAACCTTTCGTCGTCACCGCCGGGGATCCGGGCCATTGGCTGATGTGGGACAACAGGACATCACCTGTGAGGTGGCCTTCGACCAACTTCCCGTGCCTGACACGATGACGCGGCAGAGCGAATGGCTTCGCCAACACGGTCTCGAGGACCTCATCGGTGTGGCACGCAGTCAGTGGGGCCGAGCTGCGCACAGACCTACCTCGTCCGATCTCGCATCCCGCGCTCTGCTCGACGAGGCGGCCAACCTGACCAGGACCGGAGGCCTCGGGGATTTCTGGATCGCCGAATGGCGTTGCTGAGGTCGACGACCGTTGTCAGATGGACGGGGCTCGATCGAGGCGAACCGTCAACTGGTCGGGGGGAAGGGGAGCGGCAAAGAAGGTGCCTTGCCCGAATCCGCACCCGAGTCGTGCAAGGGCGGTTGCCTGGCCCTCGTTCTCGATGCCCTCTGCGACGACCACCACCCCGAGTTCGTCGGCCAAGCCAACCATCGAGCTGGCGATGATGTCGATGCGGTTATTGCGGCCTACCGACGCGACGAAGGTCTTGTCGAGCTTCAAGGCGTCGATCGCGTGGTCCCGCAGGCTCGCGATGGACGTGAACCCACTGCCGAAGTCGTCGATCGCAACCATGATGCCTGCGTCGGAGATGGCTTTCACCCACCGAGGGCTGATCATGGTGTGGAGACGCTGTTCACTCAGTTCGACGATCAGGCTGGAGTCGGGGAGGGAGAGCGACGCCGCGGTCCCGGCCAAGAAGTAAGGAAAGTCTGCCCGGTCCATGCTGGCAGCCGACAGATTCACCGAGAGCCTGATGTCGTGGCCGGCGTCCAGCCAGGTTCGCAGCTGCTGCGCTGCTTCGGCGATGACGTATTCGTCGAGGCTGGGGAGCAGATTCGTGTCGGCCAGGATGGGAAGGAACTGGTCGGGCATGAGGATGCCCCGTACCGGATCGTGCCATCGAATGAGGGCCTCGGCAGCCCAGATGGCGCCTGTGCTGAGGTCGACGATCGGCTGGTACTCGATCCTCAATTCGTTCTCGTCGAGTGCCCTGCGGATTCCGGTGTCGAGGCGGAGGCGCTCGACGGCTTGGGCCCGCACGAGTGGGTGGAAGGTGACGTGTCGATCACGGCCGAGTTCCTTCGCTGCATACATGGCTGCATCGGCATCCCGCAGCAATTCCTCGGGTTCGAGGGGAGACACGACGTCGTCGATGAGTCGGACACCGATCGAGGCGGTGACGAAGACGTTTCCCTCCTCGGTGACCACCGGCGGTCGGACGGCATCCCGGACCCGGTCGGCGATGTCGTTCACCGTGGCCTCGTTCATCGGAGTGAAGGTGACCATGACGAATTCGTCTCCGCCGAAGCGGGTCAGGACGGCGTTGTCCACGCTGCCGGACAGACGAGCGGCGATCTGCTGAAGAAGTCGATCGCCCACGTCGTGGCCAAGTGAGTCGTTCACCACCTTGAAGCCGTCGAGATCGAGGAAGAACAGAGCTGTGGGCCGCGGATCCGCTGGGTCCGCAAGGCGGTCGATGAGCCAGGCTCGGTTGGGCAGCCCGGTGAGGAGGTCGTGATTGGCCCTGAAGGCGAGCTCTTCCTCGATGCGTCGCTGTTCTTCGAGCGCTGCATCGAGCCGTTTGGTTTCCACACTGAGGAACTCGACGGTCTGCTGCCGACGACGGATCGCTTGCGTCCCCAGGATCAAGAGAGCGGTGAGCATGATGCCAACCACTCCCACGAACCACGGGGCGAGGCGTTCGGCATCTCCGATGGTTGCGGCGGTAGGAGATGCGTCGACTACGAAACTGGTGTCGTCGAGAACGGTGGCTGCGCGGCGTGGCGGTCCGCTGGGCTGCCCGTCGGTGGTGTAGATCTGGGTCTCGGTGCCGTCCTGACTGACGAAGGTGAAGGCGAAGTGCACATTGGCTCCACCCTGCTGGTCGAGCATGTTCAACCAGTCGGTGTGGAGCGCCAATTCCCCGTAGACGTATCTGCCAGGCTGTCCGGGAATCTGCAACACCGTTGCGAAGATGATCTCCTTGTCGCTGACCCTTTCGACGCTCGTGGACCGGGCCCCCTCAGCCTCTTCACCACTGGATGGAAGCTCTAGGCGGTCCAGGGCCCGCAGCGCAGGTCCTGCATGTGCCAACTGGGCTCCGTCGCCCCCCTCGGTGCGTTCCAGGACAGTGAACGAGCCACTGAGCGGGTACCCGGCCAGCAATGGGGTCATGGTTGACTCGAAGTTGTCGAGGTCACCTGCAGCCATGGCGACGGCCACCAAGGAGTTGGCGAGCAGGGGTGCTCCCATCTCGAGCACGGCTGCGCTCATCGCTTCGGCCTGGTCCTGCACGATGCGGGCTTCGTGGTTTTTGACTCGCCGATCGACCCAGAAGACGCTGGTGGCGGTCAGCAGGACACCTGCGACGGCTACCACGAACCAACTGCGGTGCGTGGACACGCCAGCGAGCGACGACTGGCTGCGACGTGGCTTGCGTTGTCCGAAAGCCATGTGGCAAGGCTACCGGGATTTGACCACACATGGTAGCTAACTCACCTCTCTCGGTGGTTGACAGGTGGTTGAGCCGCCCCGCGTGGCTGGCTCGACAACTAGGCTCGACAGGCGTCAGCCACACGTTCGGGGAGCCTGTCATGTCCGAGCCGACCATCGAGGATTACTACGTCGAGGACCGGACCTTTCCGCCGCCTCCGGATTTCCAGGCGAACGCACTGGTGGCCGACCGTTCGCTGTACGAGGAGGCCGAGCAGGATCGGCTCGGTTTCTGGGCTCGACAGGCCCGGGAGTTGGTCACCTGGTTCGAGGACTTCGACACCGTGCTCGAGTGGGAGCTTCCGTTCGCCAAGTGGTTCGTCGGTGGCAAGCTCAACATGTCCTACAACTGCCTCGATCGCCATGTGGAGGCTGGCCGGGGCGACAAGGTCGCCTTCCACTGGGAGGGAGAGCCGGGCGACACCCGGACCATCACCTACCAGCAGCTGCTCGAGGACGTCTCGAAGTTCGCCAACGCACTGAAGGGCCTCGGCGTGAACAAGGGCGACCGGGTGTGCATCTACATGCCCATGATCCCCGAACTTCCCGTCGCCATGCTGGCGTGTAGCCGGATAGGGGCGGCCCACAGCATCGTGTTCGGTGGGTTCTCCGCAGATTCCCTCTCCGATCGCATCGACGATGCGGCAGCCCGGGTCCTCATCACGGCTGACGGTGGGTACCGCCGCGGTGAGCCATTCGGGTTGAAGGACACCGCCGATGCCTCCGTGGCGGCGACAAGCACCATCGAGAACGTGGTCGTCGTGCAGCGCACCGGGCAGGACGTCGAGTGGAACGACTCGATCGATCACTGGTGGCACGACCTCATGGCTGATGCGTCGGCTGATTGCCCTGCGGAACCCATGGACTCCGAGGACCTGCTGTACCTGCTGTACACGTCGGGAACCACGGCCAAGCCCAAGGGCATCATGCACACCACCGGGGGGTACCTCACCCAGGTGGCGTTCACTCACAAGTACATCTTCGACCTCAACGCTGATCAGGACGTGTACTGGTGTGCGGCCGACATCGGCTGGGTGACCGGCCACAGCTACATCGTCTACGGGCCCCTGGCCAATGGGGCCACGTCGGTGATGTACGAGGGCACCCCCGATACACCGCGCCCCGAGTACCGCGATGGTGATCGAGCTGCGTGGCCCAAGGACCGCCTGTGGGACATCGCCGAGCGGTACGGGGTGACCCAGTTGTACACGGCACCCACCGCGATCCGTACCTTCATGAAATGGGGAGCCCAGGAAGTGGAACGCCACGACCTCTCGAGCTTGCGGGTCCTGGGCACAGTGGGTGAGCCCATCAACCCCGAAGCCTGGATGTGGTACCACACCAACATCGGTGGAGGCCGCTGCCCGATCGTGGACACGTGGTGGCAGACGGAGACCGGCGGTCACATGATCACCCCGATGCCCGGGGTCACCACCACCAAGCCGGGGTCGGCCTGCGGGGCCATTCCAGGGGTGGTTGTCGAAGTCGTCGACGACGCGGGCAACCCCGTCGAGCGGGGCGGCGGTTACCTGACCATCACCGAGCCGTGGCCATCCATGCTGCGTGGCATCTGGGGCGACCCCGAGCGCTACAAGGCGACCTACTGGTCGGAGTACGAGGGTCGCTACTTCGCTGGTGACGGTGCGAAGATCGACGAGGACGGCTACCTGTGGCTGCTGGGCCGGGTCGACGACGTCATGAACGTCTCCGGTCACCGGATCTCCACAACCGAGGTCGAGTCGGCCCTGGTCGATCACCCCGCAGTGGCCGAAGCCGCCGTGGTGGGGGCAACCGACGACACGACAGGCCAGGCCATCATCGGCTATGTGATCCTGCGGGGCGGCAACGAAGCCAGCGACGAGTTGGGTGAGGAGATTCGCCGCCACGTGGCCACCAAGCTGGGTGCCATCGCACGGCCCAAGGCCGTGGTCCTCGTCCCCGACCTGCCCAAGACCCGATCCGGGAAGATCATGCGTCGACTGCTCCGGGATGTCGCCGAAGGCCGTCAACTCGGTGACACCACGACGTTGGCCGATGCAGGGGTGGTCGATGAGATCAGGCAGCGGGCTGCGGAGGCTCCGCAGGAGGACTGAGTGGCCTCCGGCTTCCCTCACCACTGGGTTTGGCGCGACCAACCCCGATCACCGGGCGATTGCGTCATCGTCGACATCGACGGCGTCTTGGCCGATGCCGAGCATCGCCAACATCACCTCGAGCCGCCCTGGCGTGACTGGGACAGTTTCTTTGCAGAAGCTGGTGGTGATGACGTATTCGAGGAGATGGTCACGGTGCTGGAGCTGCTGGCTCCCGACCTCGTCGTGGTGCTGCTGACCTCTCGGCCGGCGTGGATTCAGCGGGAGACGTTGCGGTGGCTGGATCTCTACGACATCCGTTGGGATCTGCTGATCATGCGACCCATCGGTGACTTCCAGCCCTCTCCGGGCTTCAAGCGCTACGAGACGACCACCCTCACCGAGCGGAATTTCCGCCCCCGGCTGGCCATCGACGACGACATGCGCAATGTCCGCATGTATCGGAGTGAGGGCCTTCCCACTCTGCACCTGGAATCCGGCTATCACCCCCACTGACCCTGTTCTTCGGCCTGGTCGGGGAATGGGGGACGTTGTCGTTAGCGTTGTAGGGGCTAGGAGGTAGCGACCTACTCATGAGAAACACCTTCAAGACCTCAGTGCTGTTG
>JAYPWI010000019.1:21165-73149 GCA_038135065.1 Acidimicrobiales bacterium | reverse complement strand
CCCTCGAGGAGGCTGCAGGGCCCGACATCGCAGAGCAGAACCGACTCGCCGCTGCGCGCAAGAAGCTAAAGGAATGCGACGACAAGCTCGCGAAGTACCGGCAGGCCCTCGAAGCAGGCACCGACCCCGCCATCGTCGGCGAGTGGATCGAAGAAGTGAAGCTCGCCCGGAAGGCTGCCGAGGTTGCCCTCCGGCCCCGTAACGACGGAACACGGCTGACCGCAGGCGAGATCAAGAATCTCGTCGGCCAACTCAAGGGCATCGTCGAGATCCTGAGCAACGCGGACCCCGAGGATCGCAAGGCGGTCTACCAGGAGCTGAACCTCGCCGTCGTCTACCACGACGACGGGCGCATGCAGGTCACAGCAGGACCCGACGCGTGTACTAACGAGTGTGTCGGAGGGGGGACTTGAACCCCCACACCCTTACGGGCACTAGATCCTTAGTCTAGCGCGTCTGCCAATTCCGCCACTCCGACTCGGGCCGCTGAAACGGCCCGTCGGTACTGTAGCAACCGCACCATCGGGAACCCACAACACGGCCCCAGGTCACGGCCCCTCGTCGGCTCCCATCGACCATTGCCAGGCATTCCAGGTGACGAACATCGACCAACCGTTGGCCTGCACCCCACGCAGTTCCCGATCGCTGAGCGCCACCCGGGTCTCTGCCCACAGCCAGCGAGCCACAGCGTCCTCGCCGATCCGCCGCACCAGCGCCTCGTCGTCCCCCGCATCGGCCAGCGCCGACTCACCCGGCAGCAGGTCGCCGAATAGACACGTCCAGCAGGCACTCGGTCCCCGGTACAACTCCACCACGAGCACATCCGAGCCACCCGCGGCCACCCATTCGGCAACCAGGCGGCTCGGCCCGGTTCGCAGCTCGGGCACCACACCTCCGCCATCACTCACCGTGATCTGTGCACCCCGAGCGGCCACCCGAGCCATGGGCACGTCCTCGGCAACTGTCAACGTCAGCTGTACGTCGAGATTCGTTGGGTCGCTCACCTCCAGGAACGGCGTAGTCAAGGCCTCTGCCTCGCCCTTCAGCAACGCCCCAACCGTCGAGTTCGGATCAAAGGCTCCCAACAGCCGCCGCCGATTGTCCAGATCGACGGTCACCGGATCGACGAGGGCAACGGCCTGCCAACCACCCCCCGTGTCCGTATCCACGTCGCACACCCGGTCCCCACAGGGGTCCACGAGGCGCCCGGGCACCGCCCAGGGCGCGATCACTTCGAGTTCGCCCCGCTCGAACAGTTGGAACATGGTCGTCTGATCAGGAACGACGACGAGGTGCAGCTCCTCCAGCCAGGGGCCCTCCCCTGCCTCCACACCCCACCAGGCGTCGTTGGGCACGAGCACCGTCTCGAGTCCTGGCTCCACCCGTTCGACCATGAACGGACCACCCGCCACCCCCTCCGACGGCGGGGTGACGGAGTCGATACCCGACCACAGGCGGCGCCACCCCGGCAAGGGCTGGGTGAAGGCAACGGTGATGACGTCCCCATCACCCTCCACGGAGCGAACGAACCGCGTATCTGCGGTGCGTTGCAGGTCTGCAGCCCCGATGAGGGAGCCGTCGGACCAAGCCGCCCCGGGTCGGAGGCGGAACGACACCGATCGAAGATCCTCCGCCTCGATCACCGAACCGGGCTCCACCAGGCGAGGCGCCCACCCGCCCCCGGGCCGTGGGGTGAACAATTGCGGTTCGATCAAGGCCCGCACGATGTCCCCACCGATGTGGGACGCCTGAGGGTCCGGCTCGATCCAGATCCCTACCCGCACCACGCCCAGGCGGCTCCGCAGGGTCTCCACCGGCAGGGTCAACGGCACGGCCGCCTGCTCAGGCTCCACCACCACCTGCTCGAGATCGGCCGTGGTCGACGGGGCCATGTTCGGGGGGCTCGACGAGCACCCGATCAGGGCGAGAACGGCCAGCAAGCCCGCCCAGGTGGCCCTGCTAGGCCAGGAGCAGGCCAAGGACCAGGGTGGTGAAGGCGAAGGCCACAGCCACCGCGATGGTGATTCGGTTCAGGTTCTTCTCGGCCACCGTCGAACCGGCGGCCGTCGACCCGACGCTGCCGCCGAACATGTCGGACACACCACCGCCCTTGCCGCTGTGCAGCAAAACGAGCCCGATAAGGGCGAAGGCACAGACGATGTGGATGGCACCGACGATCCAGGTCATAACGTCGTCAGAGGCTACCAGCGTCAGGGCTGGAACCTGTAGCACGGATAGCAGCCCGCACCCGCGACGGGCTGAGGGGCAACTCGTCGATGGTCACCCCCAGAGGGGCCAACGCGTCGCACACCGCGTTGCAGATGGCGGCGTAGGGTCCGAGAGTGCCACCCTCCCCGACTCCCCGGACACCATTGAGGTTGTCGGCTGGGTCCTCGACGTGGCCCATCACGATGGGAGGCACCTCGAGGGCCGAGGGCAGCAGGTAGTCCATCAAGCTGCCCGTGGTCAGTTGCCCGTTGGAGTCGTAGACGAGGTGCTCGTACAGGGTGCCCCCGACCCCTTGGGCCAAGGCGCCCTGCACCTGGCCCTCGACGATCATGGGGTTGATCATCCGACCCGTGTCCTCCACCACCACCACCGATCGCACCGCCACCTCGCCGGTGTCGACATCCACCTCCACCACGGCGGCCTGGGCACCCGCTGCGAAGGTTCCCGTGATGGGGTCGTAGAAGCGGGTGGCCTCGAGCCCCGGTTCCTCCCCAGGGGGCAGGCGATGCGGTTCGAGGAAGGCCACTCGGCACACCTCGGCCACCGTGACCCCGACCGACGGCGCATCCTCGGTGTGGATGAACCCGTCGTCGATGGTCAGCCATTCGGGGTCGGCCTCCATCAGGTGTGCGGCCACCCTGAGCACCTTGTCCCGCACGGTGCGGGCGGCCACCGTGGCCGCCCCCGAGCCGATGACCCCCTGCCGGCTGGCGAAGGCCCCGAGGCCGAACTGGATCCGATCGGTGTCCCCCATCTCCACGGTCACCGTGTCGAAGGGCACCCCCAGCTCGGCGGCCACCACCTGGCCCATCGTCGTTTCGAGCCCCTGCCCTTGGGACGTCGTACCGGCCAGCACGTGCACGGCCCCCGAGGGATCCAAACGCACGGTCATACACTCGTGGCCCGTCCGGAAAGGAAGCCTGGGCCCAGCCGACGCCTTCTGCCCCAGACCGGTCAACTCGTTGTAACAGCTGAATCCCACCCCGACGTAGCGGCCTTGGGATCGAGCAGCGACCTGTTCGGCCCGGATCGCCGGGTAGTCGACCAAGTCCACGACCTGGTCCAGGCACTCGACGTAGGTCCGCGAATCGTGGACCAACCTGGTCGGCGCCGTGTAGGGCAGATCCTCGGGGGCGACCAGGTTGCGGCGCCGGATCTCCACCGGGTCGATGCCCAGCTGTCTGGCCGCGTCGTCGAACAGGCGGTCCATGACGAACACGGTGGCCGGTCGGGCCACCCCCCGATACGGTCCCGTCGGCGCCGTGTTGGTGCACACCCCCCGCACATCACAGCGGTAATGGGACAGCTTGTAGGGGCCGGTCAGCAACCCCCCAGCCATCAGGGGTTCGATGCCCGCAGTCCACGGCGAGCAGCTGTACGCCCCGACGTTGGCGTGGAGCACTGCGTCGAGCACCTCGAGGTGTCCCTCGGCGTCGAACCCGGCCCGCACCCGGTAGTGATGCTCCCGGGCATGGAGGGCGGTCTGGAGGTGCTCCACCCGATCCTCCACCCAGCTGACCGGTCGCCCGATCCGCCGCGCCAACTGGGCGACCACGATGTCCTCGGGGTACTGGGTGGCCTTCACACCGAAGCCCCCGCCCACGTCACCCACCTTCAGGTGGACCTGATGGTCGGACAGCCCCAGCACCCCGGCGATGGTGGACCGATGGATGTGGGGCACCTGGGACGTGACATGCAAGGTGAGGGTCTCTGCCCCCTCGTCCCAGTGGGCCACCGCCCCCCGGCCCTCGAGGGGCACACCGGCATGGCGGTTGGTCCGGTACTCCCGCTCCAACACCACTGCGGCCGACCCGAGAGCTGCCTCCACCTCACCGGCCTCGAACACCCGGGCGATCAGTACGTTGTCCGGGGCTGCGTCGTGGACAGGATCCACCCCGGCGCCATAGGCCTGAACCGGGTCGACGTGGACGGCCAGGTCCTCGTAGTCGACCACCACCATCTCGGCGGCGTCCTCGGCCACGTAACGGTCCACAGCCACCACGGCGGCCACCGCTTCGCCCTGGTAGCGCACCCGTTCGGCAGCCAAGACGGCCTGGGGGGTCTCCACATGGGTGGGCAGAGCCGAGGTGGCCACCAACGCCAATCCGGCCATGTCGGGGTCCAGGCCGGTGGCCACCGCAACGACACCGTCCATGGCAGTCGCCTCAGACACGTCGATCCCGGCGATCCGAGCGTGTGCCACCGGGCTGCGGACGAAGGCGACGTGCAGCATGCCGGGCAGGCGGACGTCGGCGATGAACCGCCCCCGCCCGGTCAGCAGGCGGGCGTCCTCCTTACGCTCGACGCGCTCACCGAAGGGGGCTCCCGAAGTACCGGTCATACCATCGAGTACCCGCCGTTGAGGGAGACCGTCTGGCCGGTGACCCACCCCGACAGGGGTGAGGCCAGCAGCATGACCATGGGCGGCACGTCCCGGGGCATGCCCACCCGACCGGCCGGGTACATGCGCACGATGCGAGCCATCCGCTCGTCGTCGGCGTGCCCGGTGTGATGATCGAAGTTCTCGCTCTGCACCAGCCCCAGGGACACGGTGTTGGCCCGGATGCCGTGGCGACCGAACTCCTTGGCGATCGACTTCATCAGGGCCATGGTCGAGGCCCTCGTCGCGGCGACGGGGGCGAGTCGCGATTCGCCGACCCGACCCGAGTCCCCCATCAGCGACACGATCGACCCCCCTCCCCGGCCGGCCACATCGGTGTCCATCATGTGACCGACCACGGCCCGGGTCACCCGCATGGTGCCCCCCACCGTGACGTCGATCATCCGATCGATGTCATCGGGGTCGAACTCGAGGAAGGGGCCCGTTGCCGTGAACGCGGCGTTGTTGACCAGCACGTCGATCGGGCCCAGGGCGGCGGCCGCCTGGGCGACCATGCGGTCCACGTCGGCGGCAACGGTGATGTCGGCCTGCACGGCCACCGCAGTGACCCCGCTCTGGCGGGCCTCGGCGGCTGCCCCCTCAGCCCCCTCCGAGGAGCTGTTGTACACGAAGGCAACGTTGGCCCCCTCGGCGGCGAAGGCCTGGCCCAGCTCCCGGCCCACCCCCTGCCCGGCCCCGGTGATGAGCACGTTCTTTCCCTGGAGTTGCAGATCCATCTCAGTCCTCCTCGACCGCCATCTGTTCACGCAGCACGTACCGCTTGATCTTGCCCGATGAGGTGGTGGGGAGTTGCTCCACGAAGACGACCACCCGGGGCAACTTGTAGGCAGCCAGCCCGGCCCGGCAGTGCTCCAGCAGCCCCGCCTCGTCGAGTGTCTGCCCTTCCTTGAGGACCACGAAGGCCTGGGGAATCTCCCCCCGCCCCTCGTCGGGCACCCCGATCACGGCAGCATCGAGCACGGCAGGATGGGACAACACCACGTCCTCGATCTCCTTGGGGGCAATGTTGTAGCCACCACTGATGATCAGGTCCTTGAGCCGATCCACCACGTAGACGTAGCCGTCGCTGTCCAGTTCGGCGATATCACCCGAGTGGTACCACCCATCGGCCAGAGCGGCCGCCGTCTGGTCGGGCTTGTTCAGGTAGTGCGACATCACGTTCGGGCCCCGCACGACCAGCTCACCACGCTCGCCCGGGGCCACGTCGCGGCCTTCGGGGTCGACCACCCGGATATTCGACCCCGGCAGGGGCAGCCCGCAGCTACCAGGGCGCCGGTCGGCCCCGACAGGGGTGATGGTGGCGAACGACCCCGTCTCGGTGCTCCCCCACCCGTCGTGGATCGGGGCCCCGTACGCCGCCTCGAAGTCCCTACCCACCTGCTCCTTCAGCACGGCTCCGGCCGAGACGACCATGCGCAGGCTCGACATGTCCCGCCCCGCCCGCTCGGGGGCATGCGCCAGATAGGTGAGCATGGTGGGCACGGCCGGCCACACGGTGATCCGGTGACGCTCGATGGCGTCGATCACCTCGGACACCCCGAACCGGGGCAGGATCACTTGGGAACAACCGGCGATGAGGGGTTGCAGGTAATTGATGTTCACCGAGTAGCTGTGGAACATGGGCAGGCAGCACAGGATCACGTCGTCGGCGATCAACCCCAGCCGGTCGACCACCGAGGCAGCCACCCACACCGGATTGCGGTGGGACAGCGACGCCCCCTTCGGCTGGCCCGTGGTGCCGCTGGTGTAGCCCACCCAGGCCTCGTCGTCCGGTCCGATCTCGGGTAGTGGTGCCACCGGCGTTGCGCTCTCGGCCAGCTCGGCCACCATGGCCGGATCGTCCAGGACCAGCGCGGCTGCGCTGTCCCCGACGATGTAGTCCACCTCTCGGGCGGTCAGCATGGCGTTGCAGAACACGGTCACCGCTCCTGCCTTGGCGATACCGCTGTAGGCCTCGAGCAGTTCGATCGAGTTCCCGAAGTAGGTGGCCACCCGGTCGCCGGGTCCGATGCCCCTGCTCCGCAACCCCGCAGCGATCCGGTCTGTGCGCTCGTCGTACTCGGCGAAGGTGACCGTCCGGCCCTCGGGGCGAGGATCCACCCACAGGGTGCGTTCACCCCAGGTAGCGCCCGCCCAGCGGACCAACGCACCGATCGACGTGACCAGGTCTGCTCTCACCCGCCCGACGGTACTCAATTACCCTCCTGGGCAATGAAGCCGGCACCGTTCACCCTGCATCGGGCAACCTCGATCGCCCACGCCGTCGGACTCCTCGAGCGCCTCACCGCCGATGGGGACGAGGCCAAGGTCATCGCCGGCGGGCAGTCGCTGACCGCTCTGATGAACCTCCGGCTGGCCCGTCCGGATCATCTGATCGATGTCACCGGCGTCGCCGAGCTTCATCGGATCGTGGACGACGCGAACGGCCTGAGGATCGGGGCCATGGCCACCCAGGCCGAGATCCTGGCCGACGCCGCGGTCGGCGTGGAGGCTCCCCTGCTGAGTGCCGCCATCGGCCACATCGGGCACACCCACATCCGGAACCGGGGCACGATCGGGGGTTCCCTGGTCCACGCCGATCCGGCAGCTGAACTGCCGGTGGTGGCGCTGGCCCTCGACGCGATCCTGGTCATCGTCGGACCGAAGGGGCGACGCACGGTAGCGGCCGCCGATTTCTTCGAAGGCCCGTTCACCACCGTGCTGGAGCCGGCCGAGCTCCTCGTCGATGTCGTCATCGGCCAGATGGCGCCCCGCACCGCAGGGGGCAGGGTCGAATGGGGCTTCGAGGAGCTGGCCCGACGGGCCGGCGACTATGCGACAGTGCTGGTGGCCACCGTGGTGTGGCGGGACGAGACAGGCACCGTGGTCGACGCACGCATCGCCCTCGGGAGTGTCGGCCCAGTGGCCCTTCGCTGCCGTGCAGCCGAGGAGGCCCTCGTAGGCTCGCCCGGCGACGCCGCAGCGGCCGCCACAGCAGCCACCATGGCGGCCGGGTCGGTACAACCCGCCGACGACGTCCACGCGAGCGGCGAGTACCGCACCGAGATGGTGTCCCTCCTTGTGCAGCGAGCCCTGACGACGGCGCGAGACCACCACGTCGAACCCCACGCCGCCCACCCCGCGCTGACCACCGTGTCACCAGGGGCGGGAACCGTCGTGGTCAACGGCACGGTCCGATCGCTCGAGGGGGTGCCCCATCGTCGACTGCTGGCCGATTGGCTCAGGGACGACGAGGACCTCACGGGAACCCACCTGGGCTGCGAGCACGGGGTATGTGGGGCCTGCACCGTGCTGCTCGACGGCAAACCGGTCCGGTCCTGCCTGATGTTCGCCGCCCAGGTCGAGGGCCACGAGATCACCACCATCGAAGGGTTGGGCACCCCAACCGACCTCCACCCGGTGCAGGCCTCCTTCCGCCGCTGCCACGGCCTGCAGTGCGACTTCTGCACACCGGGCATGGTGCTGACCGCCGTGGATCTCCTGCGTCGGATTCCCGACCCGACCGAAGACCAGATCCGCCACGAGCTGAGCGGCAACCTGTGCCGCTGCACGGGCTACGTCAAGATCGTCGAGGCAGTGCACGACGCTGCCAGCCACATCGGACCCGACCGGTGAGCGGCGCCGTACACCTCACGGTGGAGGGCCCGGTGGCCACCCTGGCCATCGACAATCCCGAACGCCGCAACGCCATGACGGTCGCCATGTGGCAGACCGTGCCGGCCCTGTGCGATCGAATCGCAGCCGACCCGGGGATCCGGGTCGTCATCATCCGCGGCGCCGGCGACGTGGCCTTCGCAGCAGGGGCCGACATCTCGGAGTTCGAAACCGTTCGCAAGGGGGCAGAGGGGGCCCGCCGTTACGACGCCATCGAGCACGCCGGCCTCAGCGCGCTGCAGCAGATCGCCGTTCCCACCATCGCAGCCATCCACGGCTTCTGTTTCGGGGGCGGCGTAGCCATCTCCCTGACCGCCGACCTGCGCTACGCAGCCGACGACGCGCTGATGGCCATTCCCGCAGCCAACCTGGGCCTGGGCTACCCGGCTACCGGCATGGCCAAGCTGGTCGACTTGGTAGGACCGGCCACCACCAAGGAGATCTTCTTCCGGGCCAAGCGGTTCGACGCCCCGGCGGCCCTGCGGGTCGGCCTGGTCGACGAGGTGGTTCCCAAGGACCAACTCGACGCCCATGTCGCGGGGATCGCGGCCGAGATCGCCACCAAGGCGCCCCTCACCGTTCGCCAGGTGAAGGTGGTGGTCACCGAACTGCTCCGGGGGCACCAGGCCGATCAGGGGCGCATCCAGGCGGCCACCGATGCCTGCTTCGACAGCGCCGACTACGAAGAAGGCGTCGCCGCATTCCTTACCAAACGCCCGCCGACGTTCACGGGGCGCTGATCACCTTCGATCAGCCGGCCACCACGTCGAGGCGGTGGGGGCCACGGAACACCACTGTGTCGCGCCACTGCACCTCGTCGCCGGCCAGCTCCAAGGTCGGCATCAACCGGGCCACTGCTTCGAGGATGATCGACACCTCCATCCGGGCCAGGGCCGAACCCATGCAGTGGTGGGGGCCGAGGCTGAAGGTAACGGGCACGTTGTCGTCGCGGTCGATGCGGAAGCGGTCGGGGTCCTCGAAGCGGGCCGGGTCGTGGTTGCAGGCCCCCAAGAGGGGGAACACGGCCTCCCCGGCCTTGATCGGGTAGCCGCCGATCTCGGTGTCCTCGAAGGCCACTTCCCAGCTCTGCACCACGGGGGCGTCGTAGCGGAGGCATTCCTCGGTGGCCGCCCGTGCCCGGCCAGCCGGATCAGCGGCCAGGAACTCCCACTGGCTGCGATCCTCGAGCATGGCCAGCACCCCGTTGCCCACCGTGTCCCTGGTCGTCTGGTGCCCAGCCGAGAACAGGAAGATGCAGTTGCTGACCAACTCCTCGTGGGTGATGGCATCGGGATCGGCCTGGCTGGCCCTGATGAGGTCCGACAACAGGTCGTCGCCGAGGTCGCGAGACCGGTCAGCGATCAGCTGCTCCATCATGTCCCACTCCTCGGCCAGGGCGGCCGACGCATCGGCGTACTGCTCGGCCGTGATGGCCGGGGACACCAGATGGGCGATCCGTTGGGTCCACCCGTCGAATTGCGACCGGTCGGCCTGCGGCACCCCGAGCAGTTCGCAGATCACCAGCGAGGGCACGGGATGGGCGACCGCCTCGAGGAGATCGAACGGCTCTGCAGGATCCACTGTTCCCAGCAGCCCGTCGACTAGGTCGGCGATGTAGGTGCGCAGCCCCTCGATCCGCCGCGGGGTGAACGTGGCGGCGAACAGACCCCGCACCCGGTGGTGATCGCCGGTGTCGAGGTAGGTCATGCGACGGATGACGTATTCGTAGGGCTGTCCGGACCCCAGTGAGGTGAAGTACTGGCGCTGGAAGGCCGAGGCCACCCGGCCGAACTCGTCGCCCAGCAGCACCGACCGGGCGTCCTCGTAGCGGAACACCCAGTGGGCCATGCCGTCCCAGTGCACGGGCGACTGTTCCCGCATCACCTTGAACGTCGGGAACGGGTCGACGCGCATCTGGGGGTGCAGGAAGTCGAACGTTGCGGGATCCCACGACCCGGGTGACCCCTCGAGGGCGACGGTCATCGGAGGCGCCTCCCGCTCAGGTTCCAATGGGGTGGGTGATGGGCATGCTGCCCTTGGACCCGGGCACCCACCCCTGCAGGATAGCCGAGAACGCGCCGGCGCCCCCACCGGCCCTGATCACCATGGGCGACCATTTGGGGAGCTTGCGGATGGTTGGTGCGCTCTCGTCGCTGTCGCCGAAGATCGACGGGCCGTCCAGTTCGAGACCCTCTTCGATGCCGTCCACCCCACGGGCCGCCTTGGCCGGGTCGATCTGGATCAGGGGCTCGAGTTCGTCGTAGAACCGGGCTTTGGACCAGCCCGCTTCAGCGTAGACCCGCATGTGCTCAGGGGTCATGACGATCATGGCCTCGCTGGGCAGCTTGCGGTGTCCCACCCCCAGCAGCTGGTCGGCCAGGGTGCGGGTCAGTGATTCCGGGGTGCGGGAGATCTGATCGATGGCCCCGATAGGTCCGTGGCCGGCGAACAGGGTCACCGTGTTCTGCCCCCGCTCGAATCCCCGGCTCACCGACAGGGGCTCCCACCCTTCGGGCAGGCCCTCCTCGTCCTCGGGGAAGCACCAGCCCACCTTGGACGGTGCCCCCAGGGCCGAGCGGTCGATCCCCCCGATGCCTGGCGTCCCACCCCCGACGTTACGGATCACCAACTGCAGGGCCCGGCCGATAGTCGAGTTGGCCCGGTTTCCCTGTCCGAGGGCGTTCTTGTCGGTGTTCATCCCGATCTGGTGTCGGATGGGGCCGTTGACCATGACCACCGGCCCACTGAACCACAGGGTGCACAACAGGCCGTGCATGTTGAACTGATCGGTGCAGGCCGCCTCCACCGCAGCCAGCACGACGGGCAGGTACTCGGGGCGACACCCGGCCATCACTGCGTTGATGGCCACCTTCTCCACCGTGCACTCCACCAGGGCCGGGGGCACCACGGCCACCACCTCGTCGGGGTTGCGGGTGGTGCCGGCCAGCATGCGGGCCACCCGCTCCTCGGTCGGGGGGATCACCGGCAGCCCGTCGGACCACCCCCGGTCGTAGATGGCTTCGAACTCGTCCTCGAGGGTGGCGAACTCCACCCGGCGGCTGTGCAGGTTGCCACCCCCGTAGAGGGCCTCCAACCGGTCGACGTTGTCGGGGTCCACCGACAGGGAACCGCACCCGGGTCGCCAGTCGGCGATGTCGGTCCCCAGGTCGTCCAGGCCGCTCATGGCCTCCCACGACGCCCGGTCCCACCCCACGGTGCGGGCCATCTCCTTGCCCCCTGTGACGTGGACGAGGGTCGGTACGGTCTCGATGTCGTGATGCCACGACATGGCCAGGGCGGTGTCGTCCACCACCCCCGTCACCCCAGCAGGAAAGCCGGGGTCGTCCTGGCTGTACACGGTGACCTCGGCCCGGTCGGCCATGTCGGCCAGTACCGACTCGATCTCCACACAGGTCGGGCAGTCGCGTTTGACGAACACCACCAACCCGTCGGGCAGTGGTGGCTGAGCAGTGTCCCCGGTCATGGATCCGACACTACGCCCACAGGGGCGGGGCCGTCACCCGACGGCTCAGGCGTCGCCGAACCCGGCCACCCGGGCGAAGGTATCGGCGTCGAGGCTGGCCCCGCCCACCAGGGCACCGTCGATGTCCGGTTGGGCCATCAACTCGGCCACGTTCGAGGGGTTCACCGACCCCCCGTACTGGATGCGGACCGTGTCCCCGGCCCCCGAGCGCAACGATCCGATCACCGAACGGATGTGGGCGCACATGGCCTGGGCATCCTCCGAGGAGGCCGTCTTGCCGGTGCCGATGGCCCACACGGGCTCGTACGCCACCACCAGCGTGTCGAACTGGTCACCCTTGACGGTGGCCAGGCTGGCCCGCACCTGGGCCTCCACCACGGCCTCGGCCTCCCCCGCCTCCCGCTGTTCGAGGGTCTCCCCGACGCACACGATGGGCACCATGCCGTGGGCGAACACGGCGGCCGCCTTGGCTGCCACCACCTCGTCCGTCTCCCCGAACAGAGCCCTCCGCTCGCTGTGCCCGACGATCACGTAGTCGACGTCGAGCTTGGCCAGCATGGCCGGCGACACCTCACCGGTGAACGCACCGGACGCCTCCATGTGACAGTTCTGGGCACCCAGGCCGAAGGACATCCGATCGGCGTCGATCACCGTCTGCACCGACCTGATGTCGGTGAACGGCGGGTGGACGGTCACCTCCACCTTGTCGAAGTCGTGAGACCCCAGGGCGTAGCTCAGCTTCTGAAGGAGTTGGATGGCCTCGAAGTGATTGAGGTTCATCTTCCAGTTACCGGAGATGAGTGGGACGCGGCTCATGCTGATCCTCCCGGGATCGATGCTCGCAAGGCGGCCAGACCGGGCAGGTCGCCGTTCTCCAGCAGTTCGAGGCTGGCGCCGCCTCCAGTGCTGATGTGGTCCATGTAGGGGGCCAGACCGAACTCGGCGGCCGCCGCAGCACTGTCGCCGCCGCCCACCACGGTAAAGGCCTTCGAATCGGCCAGCGACTGGCCCACCGAACGGGTTCCCCCCTGGAAGCGGGCGTCTTCGAACAGGCCCATCGGGCCGTTCCAGAACACCGTCCGGGCTTCGTGGATGGCGTCGTCGAACTCCGCAGCAGACCCAGGCCCGATGTCGAGCCCCTTCCAGCCATCGGGCAGGCTCCGGCCCATCTGGCGCACCTCGCCCCGGTCGCTGAACAACTCACCGTCGGGGCTGAGGGCCGTGACGTCGGAGGGCAGCAAGATCTTGTCCTTCGCCTTGCCCATCAGCATCACGCAGCGTTCGAGTTGGTCGTCCTCGCACAGGGAGTCGCCGATCGGGTGCCCCAGGGCCTTGAAGAAGGTGAAGCACATGCCCCCGCCGATGATCATCCGGTCGACCACGTCGAGCAGGGCCTCGATGACTCCCAGCTTGTCGCTCACCTTGGCCCCACCGAGGATGGCCAGGAACGGACGGCGGGGTGCCCGGCGCATTGCACCGAGCACCTCCACTTCGCGCTCGAGCAGACGTCCGGCCGCCGAGGGCAGGGTGCGGGGCGGTCCGACGATCGAGGCGTGAGCTCGGTGCGAGGCACCGAACGCATCGTTGACGTAACCGTCGAACCCCTCCACCAAACCGGCCACGAACTCGGGGCTGTCCCCCGTTTCGCCGGGATCGAATCGGAGGTTCTCCAGCAGCTCCACCCCGGGGGCCAACTCGGCCAACCGCCGACGCACCGGCTCGACCGAATAGGCCGGGTCGGGAGCGCCCTTGGGCCTGCCCAGGTGTGAGCAGGTGACCACGGTGGCCCCCCGCTCGGTCAGCCAGCCGATGGTGGGCATGGCGGCCTTGATGCGAAGATCGTCGGCGATGGCCCCGTCCCGGAGGGGAACGTTGAAATCGCAACGGACGAGGATCCGCTTGCCGGCCAGGCTGCCCAAGTTGGCCTCGAGATCCTCGAGGCGGGGAACGTCGACGGGCATGTTCAGCCGCAGGTGATGCGGACCAGGTCGACGAGCCGGTTCGAGTAGCCCCACTCGTTGTCGTACCAGCCGTTGATCTTCACCAGGTTGTCCATCGTCATGGTCAGGCCCGCGTCGAAGGTGCAGCTGGCCGGGCTCCCCACGATGTCCGAGCTGACCAGCGGGTCCTCGCTGTAGTCCAGCACGCCCGACAGGGGACCTGAGCTGGCGGCGGCCCGGAAGGCCTCGTTGACCTCGTCGATCGAGGGCGCACCGTTCACGATTGCCGTGAAATCGGTGATCGAGCCATCGGGAATGGGCACCCGCAGGGAGGTGCCGTCGAGACGGCCCTGCATGGCCTGCAGCACAAGACCAGTCGCCCGGGCGGCTCCCGTCGAGGTGGGGATGATGTTGACGGCCGAGGCCCGGGCCCGCCGCAGGTCGCTGTGGGGCCCGTCGACCAGGCTCTGGTCACCGGTGTAGGCGTGCACGGTGGTCATGAGGCCCTTCTCGACCCCGAAGGCCTCGTCGAGGACCTGGACCATGGGCACGAAGCAGTTCGTGGTGCAGCTGGCGTTGCTGATGACCTTGTGGGTCTCGGGATCGAAGTCGCCGTCGTTGACCCCCACCACGAAGGTGGCGTCGGCTCCACTGGCCGGGGCCGACACGATCACCAGCGGAGCCCCGGCGTCGAGGTGCATGGCCGCTTGGTCGCGGGCCGTGAAAATACCCGTCGACTCGACCACCACGTCGACCCCGAGGTCACCCCACGGCAGGTCAGCCGGGTTGCGCTCGGAGAGCACCCGCAGCACGTCGCCGTCGACCGAGATGCCACCGTCGACGGCCTTGATCTCGTTGGGCAGGTTGCCCATCACCGAGTCGTACTTCAGCAAATGGGCCACGGTGGCCTGATTACCGAGGTCGTTCACCGCCACGAAGTCGATGTCAGCACCCTGCTGCTTGGCGGCTCGGAAGAAGTTCCGGCCGATACGGCCGAACCCGTTGATCCCGACACGGACGGTCATGGGGGAATCCCTTCGCTGGGGAGGAGTTGTCCCTGTGTTTCTACCCGATCGGACCCACCGGCATGAACCTGATCGGGTGCGATGAGCCTACGACCCCACGTCCCGGTGGCGGGTTCGGATGTCGTGACCCCGTTCTCGCAGCACGCTACTGACCTCTTCCGCCATGGCCACGCTGCGATGTCGACCGCCCGTACAGCCCAGCGCGATGGTCAGATACGCCTTCCCCTCCCCCACATAGGCAGGCAGCAGCATGTCCAGCAGGGGAAGCAGGCGCTCCAGGAAGTCGGCAGTGGCCGCCTGCTCGAGCACATAGTCGCGTACCCGCTCGTCCAGACCGGTCAAGGGTCGCAACTCCGGTACCCAGTGAGGATTTGGCAGGAATCGGCAATCGAGCACCAGGTCGGCATCCCGGGGGACGCCGTTCTTGTAGCCGAACGACGTCACCGTGGTTCGCATCAACTGATCCCGCTCGACATCGGTGAACGCGTCGACGATACGACTCTTGAGGTCGTGGACGATCAGCCCGTCGGTGTCGATCACCATGTCGGCCGCCACCTTCACCGGACCCAACAGGGCGCGCTCCCGCTCGATGGCATCGATCACGGACACGGCCCCGTCACCGAGCGGATGGCGCCGTCTGGTGTCGTCGAAGCGGCGCACCAGGACATCGGTCGAGGCCTCCAAGAACACCAGATGGACTCGCGCCCCGCTCTGACGTAGCTCCTCGATGGCCGGCATGAGGTCCTCGTGGTAGCGGTGTGTCCCCACCACCAGGGCGAGCTTGCCGATCGCCGAACCGGGCACCTGGGCCAGATCGGCCACCCCGGCGATAAGAGACGGCGGCAGGTTGTCGATCACGAACCAGCCGAGGTCCTCGAGGGTGTTGGCCGCCGTCGAGCGACCTGCCCCTGAAAGGCCTGCCACGACCACGATCTCCGGCTGCCCGGCCATGCCGCTGAGGGTACATGCCGCCCTCGTCAAGCAGTCGTGTCAGCTGATCAGGCGGGCCACCAGCACGAGCAGGCGCGGGATCGATGCAGCTGCCTCGTACGCAGCCGCTCGGGCCAGGAAACCCGGGGGTGGGGCGGGCTCCACCATCCGTTCGACGAGCAGGCCCGCAGCTGCCATCGCGTTCACGTACCGGCTCAGCGGGCGGTGGATGAAGGGGATGAACACACCCAACTCCACCTCCTCGACGGTCTCGTCCTCCACCAGGTAATCGCCGATCCGCCAATACTGCTCGGGCGGGTCGAGCATCTGGTCGTCGATCCACCCCGAGTTGGGAGTCTGCAGCAGCGGGTGGTTCAGGAAGAAGGCGAATCGACCCCCGGGGCGCAGGACCCGGGCCACCTCGGCGATGGCCTCGTCCACGTCGACGATGTGCTCGAACACCAAACAGGCCACTGCAGCATCGAACGCGTCATCAGGGAACGGCAGGGCGGCCGCTGCAGCCTGGGCGAACACCGGACCCCCGGCCCGTTCAGCGGCCACCACGATCTGAGCCCACGTCGGGTCGATGGCGACCACCTCGCTGCCGGCCGCCGACAGTAGGCGGGAGATCTGACCTTCCCCCGCCCCGATGTCGAGCACCCGCCGGTGGCCACGAAGGAGGTCGGCGGCCAAGGGGAGGATCTGTTCCTCGTACTCCGGATCGACGCCGTCGGTGAAACCGTCCTGCCACCAGCGGGCGTGGGTCTCCCACAGATCGTTCGACGGACGCTCGCTCATGGGCTCACTCTGGCAGGCCGGCAGCCTCGGTGCGAGACGGATGAACAACAGTCGCCACGACCCGTGCGACACGCCACTTCCCCACGGGGGACAATCAGGGGACAATGAAGCAACGAGGTGACGCTGCGGCGTCAGCGACGTCGTCAGGGGGAAGCAAGTGTCGGTCGAGGGGCAGCTGAACGGCCGGGTGGCCCTGGTCACCGGAGCCCAGCAGGGCATCGGGCGAGCCACCGCATTGGCCATGGGAAAGGCCGGCGCCTCCGTAGTGGTCAACTGGCTCGACGACGAGGACGCAGCGACCGAGGTCGCAGCGCAGATCAGGTCGTTCGGTGTCGATGCCGTGACCGTCCAGGGCGATGTCGGGCACCGCAGCGACTGCGAGTCGATGCTGGCCGCCGGGCGCGACCTGGGCGGGGTCGACGTGCTGATGAACAATGCCGGGATCTTCCCCCGAGTCCCCCTGCTCGACATGACCGACGATGACTGGAACCTCGTACAGAACGTCAACGTTCTGGGCGGTTTCCGCTGTCTGCAGTTGATGGCCCGTGACTTGGTGGCGGCCTCCCGTCCAGGGGCGGTGGTCAACCTCAGCTCGGTCGCATTTTTCCGGGAGTCGGCCAGGGGTGTGCACTACGCAGCCAGCAAGGGGGCCATCATCGGTATGACCCGCGCTGCGGCAGCGGAGCTCGCCCGATCCAACATCAGGGTCAATGCGATCGCCCCGGGCATCGTCGATACGGCCCAACCCCGCGACGGCATGACCGAGGAACAGATCGCCGCGGCCAGCTCTCGGGTCCCACTCGGTGCGATGGCCCAGCCCGCTGAGATCGCCGATGTCGCCGTGTTCCTCTGTTCGGATCAAGCCCGCCACATCACCGGTCAGACCATCCAGGTGAACGGTGGCACGAACTTCAGTTGACGGCCACCGGCCGTCAGGCCCTGCCGTGGGTTCGGTCATAGACCGCCCGGGCAACCGCGTCCGGTAGCCATCCGAGGGCCTGGAGTTCTTCGAGTTCGGCCTGCTTGACCCTACGGACCCCGCCGAGTTCCTTTACCAGGCGGGTCCGGCGCTTGTCTCCCAAGCCCGGGATGTCGTCGAGCACGGAGCGGGTCATTCGCTTGTCCCGCAGCTGTCGGTGATACGTGATCGCGAAGCGGTGGCTCTCGTCCCGGATCCGCTGGAGCAGGTACAAGGCCTCGGACTGGCGGGGAATGCGGATCGGGGCCGATCTACCGGGAACGAACACCTCCTCGAACTGCTTCGCCAACGACGCCACGGGGATCTCGTCCCTGAGTCCCAACTCGTCGAGGACCCGCACTGCGGAAGTCAGCTGACCCTTTCCACCGTCGACCACCAGCAGCTGGGGCGGATAGGCGAACTTCCCCTGCTCGTGAGCGGGCAGGTCCCGCTCGGCCAGGTAGTTGGTCAGGCGGCGGGTCAGCACTTCCTCCATCGCAGCGAAGTCGTCGTTCCCGTCCACCGTGCGGATCTTGAACCGGCGGTATTCGCTCTTGCGGGGTAGGCCGTCCTCGAGCACCACCATTGACCCGACGTAGTCGGTCCCCTGGAGATGGCTCATGTCGTAGCACTCGATACGCAACGGGGCGGCGGGCAGGTGAAGGTACTCCTGCAGTTCGTTGAGGGCACGGGCACGACTGTTGTGGTCGCTGCCCCGTTTGAGTCGGTGCCGGTTGAACGACTCCCTGGCATTCGCCGTTGCCGTCTCTTGAAGTGAGCGCTTCTCGCCCCGTTGGGGGATCCGGACCTCGACCTTGGATCCCCGTTGCTGGGTCAGCCACTCCTCGTAGACATCGACGGCGCCGGGCAGGTCGGGAACGAACACCGTCTTGGGCATCCCGATGGGATTTTCCTCGTGATACAGCTGTTCCATCACCCGGGCGATCAGCTCGGGACGGTCGAGTTCCTCTACCTTGTCCACGACGAAGCCGCGCTGGCCCATCACGCGGCCCTTCCGCACGAAGAACACCTGGACCGATGCCTCGAGCTCGTCGTCGAACAGGCCGATGACGTCGTAGTCCTCGTTGCGGGTCCCGGCGATCTGCTGCTTCTCGATGGCCCGGTTCACGGCCTGGAGCCGGTCCCGGAGGCGAGCCGCCAACTCGAACTCCATCTCGGTGGACGCCTCGCGCATCCGCTCGGCGAGCTCGGCCACCACCTCGTCGGTATCGCCCTCCAGGAAGCGGATGAGGTCCCGGACCATCGCGTCGTAGTCCTCGGTCGTCACCTCACCCACACAGGGACCCGCACATTGCTCGATGTGGAACAGCAGGCATGGGCGGCCGAGCCGTTGGTGCTCGGCCAGCTTGTTGTCGCTGCAGGTCCGAATCGGGAAGGTCCGCAGCAACAGGTCGAGGGTGTCCCGAATCGCATAGGCGTGCCCGTAGGGACCGAAATACCGATTGCCCCGCTTCCGCTTCCCCCGCATGACCATCGCTCTCGGCCAGTCGTCGAGCATGGTGATCGCCAGGAACGGGTACGACTTGTCATCTCTCAGCCGGACGTTGAAGCGGGGCTGGTGACGCTGGCTGAGGCTGTACTCCAGCCTCAGCGCGTCGAGCTCGGTGGCGACCTGGATCCACTCGACCGAGGCAGCGGTGGACACCATCTGTGCGGTGCGATGGTGGAGGTTGCGAGGGTCCTGGAAGTAGCTGTTGACCCGATTACGCAGGCTTTTCGCCTTGCCCACGTAGATGATGCGGCCGTCGCCGTCCTTGAATTGGTAGCTGCCCGGCGTGTCGGGGATCGACCCGGGCTCGGGGCGCAGCGCCATCCCAGCAGGGTATCCAGCGGATCCTCACAGTTCGTTCAGGATCGCTCCCTACGCTGCAGGTCATGCCCTCACCCCTGCTCCGGGCCTTCACCATCGCAGCATGTGCCGTGATGTTGATCGGCGGTTGCTCCTCGAGCGCCGACGACGACGCGGTGGCCTTGGCCAGCCTCTCCGACGACGGTTCCGGCGCCTCGGGTGCCGACGCGCTCGGGCCCACCTCGACAACCGACGACCCGCCCGACGCCCTGTCCTTCGAGGACGCCCAACTCGCATTTGCCGAGTGCATGCGGGGGGATTACCCACAATGGCCCGACCCGGCCACCGGCCCCGATGGCCAGATCATGCGAATCTCACCGGAGACGCTGTCCGACATGGGAATCGACATCCGGGACGCCGATCTCAGGGATCGTCTCGACGCCTGCCGGGCTGACGCATTCGAAGGAGTGACCCGCCCTGGTGGGGGCCTGACCGACGAACAGCAGGCGGAGTTGGAGGACAACCTCCTTGCCCTGTTCGCCTGTGTCCGCGAAGCACCAGGGTTCGAGGATCTTCCCGACCCCGACCTGACCGCGGGGGCCGGGGGCTTCGGGCTTCGCAGCCTCGTGGAGGATGGTTCACTCGACCCCGTCGAGTTCCGCAGCCTGGTCCAGCAGTGCCAGGAGCAGCTGGGCCTCGAGCAACTGGGCCCCGGCGGCCGAGGGCCCGGCCCGAGGGGCGGATCGCAGTGAGCGGCCGCCGCATCGGCGCCCTGACCCTCGCTGGCCTGTTCGGCATCGCCATCCTGGCCGCGACCTGGTGGCTGTCGGGTGACTCCGAGCCCCCGGCACCGACGTCGGAGCCGGCCAACGAGCGCACCACCTTCACCACCGCCGTGGTGGCCCGCACGACCCTGGTTGAGCACACCGAGGTGGCAGGAACGCTCGGCTACGGAGCCGTCGAGGCCCTGCCCAACCTGGTCTCGGGCGTGGTCACCTGGGTTCCCGAAGCCGGCCAGATCATGACCTTCGGGGATGTCCTGTACGAGATCGACGGGCGACCGGTGTTCCTCTTCGAGGGGTCGGTTCCCATGTACCGCAACCTGGACAGCCGTTCCTCCGATGGTGAGGACATTCGCCAACTCGAGCAGTTGCTCGTCGACCTCGGCTACGGCGACGACCTCACCGTCGACGAGGACTTCAGCTCAGCCACCCGTCGCGCAATCGAAGCGTGGGAGTCAGATGTCGGGCTCCAAGCGACCGGCAGTGTCGGTATCGGCCGCTTCGTGTACCGACCGACCGGCTTTCGGGTGAGCTCGGTCAACGCCATGGTCGGACAGCAGATCAACGGCGGGTCCGTCCTGTCGGTGTCCTCCACCGAACGTGTGGTGTCGGTCGCTCTGGACACCTCGCTGGCCGACCTGCTCGAACTGCGTCAGTCCGTCGACGTGGAACTCGCCGACGCCACGGTGGTCGACGGCACGGTGACCTACGTGGGCTCGACGGCTGTCACCGAGGGGCAGGGCCCGAACGCAACCTCGTACATCGAGGTCGAGATCAGCCTGGCTGCCGGGGGCACCGTGGTCGACGAGAGCCCCGTCGTGATCATCGTGGAGCAACTCCTCGAAGAGGACGCCGTCGTCGTGCCCATCCCAGCCCTCCTCGCCCTGGCCGAGGGTGGGTACGCGGTCGAGATCGTCGACCCTGACGACACCGTGCGCCTCGTCGGGGTCAACCTGGGTACCTTCCTCGACAACCTCGTGTCGGTGGTCGGGGAGGTGAACCCCGGTGACCGGGTGATCGTGCCGTGACCGCTGTGCTCGAGCTTCGAGGCGCAGGGCGCAGCTACCCCGGCACGCCCCCGGTTGCGGCTCTGTCCGATGTCGATCTGACCATCGAGCGCGGTGAGTTGGTAGCCGTGGTCGGCCCATCGGGGTCGGGCAAGAGCACCATGCTGAACCTCATGGGTGCCTTGGACCGGCCGACGAGCGGCGAGGTGGCCATCGACGGCCAGGTCATCAACGGCCTTGCTGACCGTTCCCTGTCGGGTCTGCGGGGGCATCGGATCGGCTTCGTGTTCCAGGGTTTCCATCTGCTGGGAGGGGTGAGTGCGCTCGACAACGTGGCCGATGGCTTGCTGTACCAAGCCGTGCCCCGCCGTCGTCGACGAGAACGGGCCCAGGCCATGCTGGAACGGGTAGGGCTCGGCGATCGGACCGCTCACCGTCCCGATCAACTGTCGGGCGGAGAACGTCAGCGGGTGGCCATTGCTCGCGCCCTGGTCGGCGAGCCGGCGATCGTGCTGGCTGACGAACCGACGGGCAACCTCGACTCTGCGACATCCGACGAGATCGCCGGCTTGCTCCGGGAACTGAACTCCTCGGGAAGCACGATCGTCGTCATCACCCATGATCAGGCGCTCGCATCCTCGTTCCCCAGGACGGTGGCCCTTCTCGACGGGCGACTGGTGTGACTCGTTCGCGATTACGTATCGGCGACGCCCTGGGGGTGGGAACGCTCGGCCTGCGCTCCCGCAAGGCCCGTACCACCCTGACCGCCCTCGGCATCTCCATCGGCATCGCAGCCATGGTCGCCGTCCTGGGCATCACTGCGTCGAGTGATGCCCAACTCCAGGCCGAACTCGATGCTCTGGGCCCCGACCTCATCCAGGTCCGACCGGGAGAGTCGCTGACTGGAGACGACGTCGTGTTTCCGGCCGACACGGCCGCCATGATCGAACGCATCGGCCCGATCGACACGGCAGCAGCCGTCACCCCAGTCGCTACCTCGGTCCGCCGGACCCAACACATTCCATCGGGCCAGACGGGGGGCATCGCCGTGCTCACCGTGGACCTGAATGTGCTCGACGTGGTCGATGGCACGGTGGCCGACGGCAATTTCCTCGACGAATCGACCAGCCGCCTACCCACCGTGGTCCTGGGATCGGTAGCGGCCGAACGGCTCGGCATCCGCCCCGGCCAGGGGCCCCGGCAGGTGTTCCTGACCGACATCTACTTCACCGTGATCGGCGTCCTCGACCCCATCCCCCTCGCCCCCAACCTCGATCGAGCCGCCATCATCGGTCGACCCATCGCCGAAGATCGGTTCGAGACGGCCGAGGGTCCCAGCATCGTGTACGCACGCACTCACCCAGCGGTGCCCGACGACCCAATCCTCTTCGACCAGGTCCGCGCCGTCGTCGCAGCCACGGCGCGACCCCAGGCCCCCGATGAGGTGACGGTCAGCCGGCCGAGCGACTTGTTGAGTGCGCGGGAGAGTACCGAAGCGACCTTCACGGCTCTCCTGCTGGGTCTAGGAGCAGTGGCCCTACTCGTCGGCGGGGTAGGTATCGCCAATGTCATGGTTATCTCGGTCATCGAACGGCGGGCCGAGATCGGACTGCGTCGCGCGCTGGGCGCGACGCGTCGACACATCGCAGCACAATTCCTCGTCGAATCAGCCTTGCTGGCCACCCTCGGCGGCGCAGTCGGCGTCGGGATCGGCGCAGCGATCACCGTCGTCTATGCAGCGAGCCGGGACTGGGTGATCAGCGTCCCCGTGTCCGCGCTCGGGGCCGGCATTGGGGCTGCTCTTGCCATCGGAGCCCTGGCCGGGCTGTACCCGGCCCTTCGAGCAGCCCGCGTCGACCCTGCGGTCTCCATTCGACCCGCTGGCTGAGGGCCTCGGCTCAGGCCGGCCAGATCGGTGGCTGGGGTAGCGGGCCTCGAGCGGCCTCGAAGGCCGCCGTGATCCGAAGGGCGAGCCGTTCGTCGCCACCGCGACACATGACCTGCAGCGATCCCGGCAGCCCGGACGGGGCAACCCCCCACGGCACCGCGGTACCGCACAGCGCAAGGTAGTTGCCCGCCCTCGTGAAGCGGGCCGGCGTGGTGCCTTCGTCGACACCCTCCACGGGCAGCGCGAGGGTAGGAGTCGTCGGCGTCAGATAGGCGTCGAACCCGCTCATTGCGTCAGCGAACACTGCCTGATCTGCTTGGCGCTCGAGCGCAGCTGCCACGTACTGGGCAGCCGTGATCTCTGCCCCTGGTCGGATGCGGCCCCGCACGTTCTCGTCGATGCGGGCCGACAGGTCGTCCATCAGCGCGCCGTGGTGGTAGTACGCCTCGGCGGTGACGATGACGAAGGTGGTGTCCTTCATCTCATCGAAGGGCCGGGGAGGGTCCACTTCCTCCACGACGGCCCCGAGGGATCGCAACAGGTCGACGGCATTGTCGAATCCGGCCAGTTGCTCCTCAGCAACCCCGTCGCGCTCTCGCGGCCCGATCGCGGCCAAACGCAGTCCCTGCACCCCAGCGGCCAAATCGGCCTCGGTCACTGCGGAACCACCCATCGCCTCGAACATCAGGGCTGCGTCGATCGTCGATCGGGTCATCGGACCCGGTGTGTCGAGGGTGTGTGACAGGGGCACGATCCCATCGATGGGCAACAGGCCCTCGGTGGTCTTCAAACCGACGATGCCGCAGAAGGCGGCGGGCAGGCGCACCGAGCCACCGGTGTCGGTCCCCACCGCACAGGGCACCATCCCGGCCCCGACCGCAGCGCCGGAGCCACACGACGAGCCGCCCGGTGTCCGGTGCGTGACCGCATCCCATGGGTTCCAGGGGGTGCCCATGTGCTGGTTGGTGCCCCAACCACCCATGGCGAACTCAACCGTCTTGGTCTTGCCGACGAGGATGCCCCCAGCGGCCAGCAAACTCGACGCGATGCTCGCCGTCGCCGGGGAAATGCGATCCCGGTACTCGTAGCAGCCGGCCGTCGCCACCCGACCCTCGAGGTCGACGATGTCCTTCAGCGCGAAGGGGATGCCGTGGAACGGCCCGAGATCCTGCCCTTGGGCCAGGGCATCGCCTGCTGCTGCGGCGGCGGCCCGCGCCTCATCTGCGTACACCGACTGCCAGGCGCCCACCTGACCGTCGAGTGCTTCGATGGCGGCCAGGCACTGCTCGACCGCGTCGAGGGGTGTCATCGCCGCGCTCCGGTACGCAACACCCAGTTCGTGAACTCCACTGACCATGTCAGGCCCCCTTGGTTCGCTTCGATCCGGCCAGGATCGGTTCGAGAAATCGCCCGGTGTGACTCTCCGGCGTGGCGGCCACCTGCTCCGGGGTCCCTGCGACGACCACCATGCCGCCGCCGCTTCCCCCTTCAGGCCCCATGTCGATGATCCAGTCTGCCGTCTTGACCACGTCGAGGTTGTGCTCGATCACCACGACCGTGTTGCCCTGCTCGACGAGTCGGGTCAGCACGATCAGCAGGCGGCGGATGTCCTCGAAATGCAGGCCCGTCGTCGGTTCGTCGAGGATGTAGAGGGTGTGGCCGGTCGATCGCTTCGACAGTTCACTCGCCAGCTTCACCCGCTGGGCTTCGCCACCCGACAGGGTCGTCGCAGGCTGCCCGAGGCGGATGTAGCCCAGACCGACGTCGACCAAGGTCTGCATGTGCCGAGCGATGGCCGGCTGCGCTGCGAAGAACTCGAGGGCTTCTTCGCACGGCATGTTGAGCACGTCGGAGATCGTCATGCCCTTGAACCTGACCTCGAGGGTCTCGCGGTTGTAGCGAGCCCCCTTGCAGACCTCGCACGGCACATAGACGTCGGGCAGGAAGTGCATCTCGATCTTGATCGTGCCGTCGCCGGAACACGCCTCGCAGCGGCCGCCCTTCACGTTGAAGCTGAAACGCCCGGGAAGGTAACCCCGCACCTTCGCTTCGTTGGTCGCAGCGAACAACTTCCGAATGTGGTCGAACACGCCCGTGTAGGTAGCCGGATTGGAACGCGGGGTGCGTCCGATCGGCGACTGGTCGATGTCGATGACCTTGTCGATCTGCTCCCAACCCTCGACGGCGGTATGCAGGCCCGGCACAGCCTTGGACTTGTAGACCCGCTGCATGAGCGCCTTGTGCAGGATTTCGTTGACGAGGGTGCTCTTGCCTGAACCCGACACCCCGGTGACGGCGACGAACAACCCCAGAGGGAAGGCAACATCGATCTCACCCAGATTGTTCTCGCGCGCCCCTCGCACCAGCAGCTGGCCGGACCCTGCCACCCGTCGCTGCTCAGGGACGGCGATCTCTCGACGTCCCGTGAGGTACTGGCCGGTGATCGACTCCTTCGCCTTCTTCAAGCCGGCAACCGGTCCGCTGTAGACCACGGCACCACCGTGTTCACCTGCCCCGGGACCGATGTCGACCACCCAGTCGGCCTCGTTGATGGTCTCCTCGTCGTGCTCCACCACCAGCACCGTGTTGCCTAGATCCCGCAGGTGGAGGAGGGTGTCGATCAGCCGTCGATTGTCCCGCTGGTGCAGACCTATGGAGGGCTCGTCGAGGACGTACAGCACTCCCTCGAGCCCGCTGCCGATCTGACTGGCCAAGCGGATCCGCTGTGCCTCACCCCCAGCCAGGGTGGCCGCCGACCGGTTGAGGGTCAGATAGTCGAGCCCGACATCCAGGAGGAAGTTGAGGCGCGCATCGATCTCCTTCACGATGGGGGCGGCAATCAGTTGCTCACGCTCGGACAGACCGAGACCATCAATGATTTTCGCCGCCTCGCCGATCGATACCGAGCACAGCTCGTCGATGTTGTGATCGGCCACCCGAACGGCCAGAGAGACCTCGTTGAGCCGGGCTCCATGACACGTGCCGCAGGGCACCTCCCGCATGTAGCCCTCGATCCGATCCCGCGACCAGTCGCTTTCGGTATCGGCATGTCGCCGCTGCAGGAAGGGGATGATGCCCTCGTAGGCGGTGGTGTAACTGCGGGACCGGCCGTACCGATTGCGGTAGCGGACGGTGAGCTTGCGCCCGCCGGCTGCCCCGTGCAGGAGCAGTTTTCGATGCTTGGCCGACAACTCCCGCCACGGCGCATCGAGGGGAATGTCGTATTCCTCGCCGACTGCCTGCAGCAACCGGCTGAACCACTTGCTCGTCGCCCCTGCCCAGGGGGTCAGGGCGCCCTCGGCCACCGACAGGTCGTGGTTGGGCACCACCAGTTCGGGGTCGACCTCGAAGCGGGTGCCGAGGCCATCGCAGGTCGAGCACGCCCCGTAGGGCGAATTGAACGAGAAGTTCCGGGGGGCCAACTCTTCGAAGCTGCGTCCGGTGGATGGCGAGTACAGGTGCTGCGAGAAGGTCAGGAGCTCACCCTCGGCAGCCTCGTCGCCCGCCCGGGGGACGATTTCGATCCACACGTGCCCGTCCGCCAGGCCGAGCGCCGCCTCGAGCGACTCGGTCAGACGCTGCTCGATCCCGTCGCGCATCACCAGGCGGTCGACGATCACCTCGATGTCGTGGTTGCTATAGCGATCCAAGCGCTCGGCGAGATCGTCCTCGGCCCCAAGGTCTCGTATCTCACCATCGACCTTGGCCCGGGCATACCCCTGACCGGCCAGGTCGGCCATCAGGGTGTGGTAGTCGCCCTTCCGCCCACGGACGACGGGGGCTAGCACCTGGAAGCGGGTATCGGCGGGAAGGTCGAGGATCCGATCGACGATCTGCTGGCTCGTCTGACGCTGCACGACCTCACCCGTCTCGGGATCATGCTGGATCCCGACCCTGGCGTAGAGGAGCCGGAGGTAGTCGTACACCTCGGTGATGGTTCCCACCGTCGAGCGTGGGTTCCGGCTGGCGCTCTTCTGGTCGATCGAGATGGCAGGGGACAACCCCTCGAGAAAATCGACATCGGGCTTGTCCATCTGCCCCAGGAACTGTCTGGCGTAGGCAGACAGCGACTCCACGTACCGCCGTTGCCCCTCGGCGTAGATCGTGTCGAAGGCCAGCGACGACTTGCCACTTCCCGACAGGCCTGTGAAGACGATCATCCGGTCCCGAGGAAGCTCCACATCGACGTTGCGGAGGTTGTGCTCGCGGGCCCCGCGAACGATCAGCTTGTCGCCCATATGGCTGGCAGCCTATCGGCCAGACCTGCGTCGAATCGGTGACTGCCAGCTACATCACGACGACCGAACGGAGCACCTCACCCCGTTCCATCTTGTGGAACGCATCTTCGACTTCGTCGATGGAGATGGTCTCGCTGACGAACCGGTCAAGGCTCAAGCGTCCCTGCAGGTACAGGTCGATCAGCATCGGAAAATCCCGGCTGGGGAGACAATCGCCGTACCACGAACTCTTGAGTGAGCCACCGCGACCGAACACCTCGATCAGGGGAAGTTCGAGTTTCATCTCGGGGTTCGGGACCCCCACCAAGACGACGGTGCCCGCCAGGTCGCGTGCGTAGAACGCCTGCTCGTAGGTCTGCGGTAGACCGATGGCCTCGATGGCCACGTCCACCCCATTGCCTCCGGTCAGGGCGCGCACCGCCTCGATCACCTCGTCGTTGGTCATCCCCGATGAGTTGATGGTGTGGGTGGCTCCGAAATCCTCGGCCCACGCGAGCTTCGTGTCGTCGATGTCGATGGCAATGATCGTGTGGGCTCCGGCCAGGCGCGATCCTTCGATGGCCGCGTCGCCCACTCCCCCACATCCCCACACGGCAACACTGTCGCCCCGCCCGACACCGCCGGTATTCATGGCGGCCCCCAGACCTGCCATGACGCCACAGCCGATCAGGCCTGCCACCTCGGGGGAGGCTGCAGGGTCCACCTTGGTGGCTTGGCCCGCAGCGACCAGGGTCTTCTCGGCGAATGCTCCGATACCCAGGGCCGGGCTGAGCTCGACGCCGTCCAGGGTCATCTTCTGCGCTGCGTTGTGGGTCGCGAAGCAGTACCACGGCCGGCCTCGGAGGCACGAGCGGCAGTTACCGCAGACGGCCCTCCAGTTGAGGATGACGAAGTCTCCCACCGCGACGTTGGTGACGCCCTCGCCGACCTCGCTCACCACCCCAGCGGCCTCGTGACCCAACAGGAACGGGAACTCGTCGTTGATGGCCCCTTCCCGGTAGTGCAGGTCGGTGTGGCAGACCCCACACGCCTTGACATCGACGATCACCTCACCGGGGCCGGGGTCCGGGACGGTGATCGTCTCGACCGAGACCGGCTGACCCTTCCCCCTGGCCACCACGGCCCTCACCTCGTGCGGCATGACTCCCCCTCGACCCGATGGAATGGCCGGACACTACCCGACGGTGCCCGTCGCCTCGCCCAACCCGCAGAGCGCGCGGTCAGGCCGACGCGTCTCGGAGTTCGCGCCGCAGCTCCTTGAGTTCGTCGCGCAGCCGAGCTGCGTATTCGAACCGCAGGTCTTCCGCCGCCTCGGCCATCTCTGCCTCCAGTTGGAGGATCAGGCGGTTCAAGTCGTCCGGCGGCAGCTCCTTCAGATCGGCCAATCGATCCGCCCGGGCTGCCGCCCCACGACCCGTCGAGAGCTTCTCGGGCACGGGGGCCGTGTCTGCCGATCCCCGCACCAGCTCGAGGATGTCCGTCACCGCCTTGCGAATGGTGGTGGGGTTGATGCCGTGTTCGGCGTTGTGGGCTTGCTGGAGGCCTCGCCGACGATTCGTCTCGGAGATGGCTCGTTGCATCGAATCCGTGACCCGGTCGGCGTACATGACCACCTGGCCCTCCACGTTGCGAGCCGCTCGACCGATGGTCTGGATCAGGGAGGTCTCGCTACGCAGGAAGCCCTCCTTGTCGGCGTCGAGAATGGCCACCAGCGACACCTCGGGAAGGTCGAGACCTTCTCGCAGCAGATTGATACCGACGAGCACGTCGAACTCTCCGAGCCGCAAGTCACGGAGGATCTCGATGCGCTCGATGGTGTCGATGTTCGAGTGCAAGTAGCGAACCCGTACCCCGAGTTCGAGCAGATAGTCGGTCAGATCCTCGGCCATCTTCTTGGTCAGGGTCGTGACCAGCACCCGGTCTCCACGGCCGACCGTTGCGTCGATCTGTTCCAAGAGATCGTCGATCTGACCACGGGTCGGTTTGACGATGATCTCCGGATCGACCAGTCCCGTGGGCCGAACGATCTGCTCGACCACCCGCTCGCTGTGCTGCAACTCGTACTGGCCTGGCGTAGCGGAGAGGAAGACGGCCTGATTGATGCGCTCCATCACCTCTTCGAATCGCAGGGGCCGGTTGTCGCGCGCCGATGGCAGGCGAAAGCCGTGCTCGACGAGGGTGTCCTTGCGAGAACGGTCGCCAGCGAACTGGCCGTGGAGTTGGGGCACGGCGACATGGCTCTCGTCGACGACCAGCAGATAGTCGTCAGGGAAGAAGTCGAGCAGGGTGTACGGCGGCTCGTCGTAGGTGCGCCCGTCGAGGTGCATCGAGTAGTTCTCGATCCCGTTGCAGTACCCGACCTCCTGCATCATCTCTAGGTCGTACTCGGTCCGCATGCGGAGTCGCTGGGCCTCCAGGAGCTTGTTCTCCCCCTCGAACACGGCGAGCCGTTGCTGGAGTTCGGCTTCGATGGCCACCACGGCGGCTCGCAGCTTGTCCTCACCTGTGACGTAATGGCTGGCCGGGAAGATGGTGATCTCCTCCAGCTCCCCGAGGCGTTCCCCGGTAAGAGTGTCCACCTGGGTGATCCGTTCGATCTCGTCGCCGAACAATTCGATCCGAACTGCGAACTCCTCGTAGGCGGGGTGCACCTCGACGGTGTCCCCCCGAACCCGGAACTTCCCGCGCACGAGGTTCATGTCGTTGCGCTCGTATTGCATGTCGACGAGCTGACGGAGCACGGCCCGCTGCTCGTACTCCTCCCCGGCCCGTAGGTAGAGCATCTTCTTGAGGTATTCCTCGGGGGCGCCCAGGCCGTAGATGGCGGAGACCGACGCCACGACGATGACGTCCCGGCGGGTCAGCAGCGCGGCAGTTGCCGAGTGACGCAGCCTGTCGATCTCGTCGTTCACCGTCGAGTCCTTCTCGATGTAGGTGTCCGACGACGGCATGTAGGCCTCGGGCTGGTAGTAGTCGTAGTACGAGACGAAGTACTCGACCCTGTTGTGGGGGAAGAATTCCCGGAACTCATTGGCCAGCTGTGCGGCCAGCGACTTGTTGGGCGCGAGCACCAGCGTCGGGCGCTGTACCTGTTCGATCGTCCATGCGATGGTGGCGCTCTTGCCCGATCCCGTGATGCCCAGCAGTGTCTGGAATCGCTCGCCTGAGCGGATGCCGTCCGAGAGTCCAGCGATGGCAGCGGGCTGGTCGCCGGCTGGCGAGAACTCCGACACCACCTCGAAGCGATGGCCTGCGGTGGGAGACGGTCGGGACATCGTCATCAACGTCTCAGCTTAGAGATCATCGGCCCGAAGCAGCCCATGTGGCCCAGCGGCCGCCGAGTGTCTACTCTGCGGGCCGCGGAACTGGGTATCCTGCCCGCCGGAAGATCCCGGCCGACTCTCGAGGCGCCGAATGAGCGACGACACTGACGACACCGACGACGTCGACGAGGACGTCGATCTCGACGACGAAGAACTGGACGAAGCCGATCTGGGTGATGACGACCTCGACCTCGACCTCGACATGGGCGACGACGACGCGGGCGACGACGACGACGACGACGACGACGAGGAGGACGCAGAAGTCCCATCCGGGGCGCGACCCACGTCCGACGACGACGAAGACGACGACGAGGACGTGGAAGCGGACCTCGACACCATCCTCCGCGAGCGCCTGGCCTCCGACGACGACGAGGACGACGAGGAGGAGGAGGAGGACGGCGACGGTGCACCCACACCCTCCGCAAGCACCGAAGGCGGTCGCCGCGACGACGAGATCCTGTGCGACGGCTGCTTCCTCCTGGTGGCCCTGAGCCAGGTCGACACGCGAGGCGCCGAACCCTCGTGTCCCCATTGCGGGACACCAATGGCTCTCCCCTGACCTCGGTCAACTCCCCTAGGCTTGCCTAGGGCTTCGAGGGGAGTACGACATGGAACTTGCAGGAACGACCTGCGTCATCACGGGTGCCGCGAGCGGCATCGGGGCTGCATGCGCCCGTCGCTTCGCGGCCGAAGGGGCCCGGGTTGCCGTCGTTGATGTGAATGCCGAGGGGGCAGCGGCGGTCGCCGCGGAGATCGGAGGGCTTGCGGTGCCGACCGATTTGGCAGATCGGTCAGCCATCGAGGCCATGGCTATGACCGTTGCACGCGAGCTGGGACCGATCGACGTCTTGTTCAACAACGCAGGCATCGGTTCGGGGCGGGGGCCACTGGACTCGCCGCTCGAGGAATGGCAACGCCAATGGGACGTGAACCTGATGTCGCATGTCCACGCCGTTCGACAGGTGCTGCCCGGCATGCTCGAGCGGGGATCGGGCTACCTGCTGTACACCGCGTCGATGGCCGGAATCCTGTCATCCCACGGCAACCTGCCATACGCAGTGAGCAAGCATGCGGTGGTCGGTCTCGCCGAGTGGATGGCCTTCACCTACCACCACCGTGGCATTCGAAACTCACTGCTGGCCCCGCTGGTAGTGCGGACGCCGATGCTCGGTGACCAGGCAAACTCGGAGTGGGCAAGCCAGGCAGGTGGGCCGTTGAAGGAGCCAGAAGACGTGGCAGGCTACGTCGTCGATGCCATGTCCGAGGAACGATTCCTCATTCTGACGGACGACATCGCCCAGACCTGGATGGAACGAAAGACGGCCGATCCGGACCGCTGGCTACACGGCATGAACCGTCTCCAGCAACGTCTCGACGACGCAGGAGACGGCGGGGCGTCGGGCGCAGCGGGCTGAGCCGGGTCAGATCCGGCCAGCAGCAGCCGCAGCGTCCTCCGCCGCCTGCAACTGCGCCTCGACGAGGTCCAACCCGCCGTGCCAGAACCCAGGATCGGACAGGTCACAATCCACCAACCGACCCAACTCCACGGGAGGACGGGACCCTCCAGCCCTGAGCATGTCGAGATAGCGCGGCACGAAGGCCTCCCCCTGCTCCTGATAGCGCCGGTACACCGACAACGCCAACAGCTGCCCGTAGGCATAGGCGTACACGTATCCGGGGCTGCCGATGAAGTGGGGGATGTAACTCCACCAGGTGCGATACCCCTCGGTGACCTCGACACTCTCGCCCAGCAGATCGTGCTGGGTCTGCGCCCACAGGGAACCGAATTCCTCGATAGAAAGTTCACCCCGTGAGCGGCGCCAGGTGTGCACTGCCTCCTCGAAGCGGTTCATGGCCGTTTGCCGGAACACGGTGGCAATCGATCCCTCCAATGATTCGGCGAGGAGGGCCAGTCGTTCGTCGGGATCGCTCGTAGCGTCGAGGAGACGACCGAAGGTAACCGTCTCGCCGAATACCGATGCCGTCTCGGCCAACGTCAACGGGGTCGCCTGGTGGTAGATGCCCTGAGGCCTGGACAGGTGGGCGTGGAGACCGTGACCGAGTTCGTGGGCCAGGGTGAGCACATCGCGTGTACGGCCCGTCCAGTTCAACATCAGATATGGGTGGTGTGACGGCACCGTGTAGGCACAGAAGGCACCGGGACGTTTCCCTTGGCGCACGGGAGCGTCGATCCAGTGTTCGTCGAAGAACCGCTGGGCGGTCGATGCAAGTTCCTCGCTGAAGGACCGGTACGAGTCGAGCACCAGATCCTGCGCCTCTCGCCAGCCCACCTCACGGTCCGACTGGGCGATCGACGCCATGCGGTCGTAGTCAGCCAGAGGATGCCCCAGGATGCGGGCCTTGAGGTCGTACCAACGGCGAGCGATGTCGTACCTGCTCACCACGGCATCGACGAGCGCTTGCACCGACTCGTCATCGGCCTCGTTCGAGAGGTTCCGGGCCGAGATCCACGAGTCGTGGTGCCGGAGTCGGTCGTCCGTGGCCTTGTCAGCTGCGAGGGTATTGAAGATGTAGGCCCGTGTTGCCAGGCCCGGGGCCAGACCCTCTGTCACGGCATCTGCTGCTCGACGTCGCAGTTCGCGGTCTGGGGATCCCAAGACGGACAGGGCAGCCTCGAGCCCGACCTGCTCGCCCTCGAGTTCCACGGAGATGTCACTGGTCAGCTGATCGAACAGGCGCACCCAGGCCGCGGAGCCCGTGACCGACTTCTCGGTGAGCAACCGCTCCTCGGGCTCGGACAACAGATGCGGGCGGTAGCGTCGGGCCGATCGCAAGTAGTGAGCGCAGAAATCGAGCCGGGGATCAGCCAGCAGGGCATCCGCTCGCTCGTCGTCGACAGCGGCCCATTCGAGCTGGATGAAGACCAGGTCGGCACCCAGTTGGGCCGCCTGCTCGCTTACCCGCTGATACAAGGCGCCCTGGCTCGTGTCGACCGCCATGGCAAGACCCGCATAGCTCGAGGTCCGGCCGATGAGGTCGTGCACCTCGGCCAGCCGACGCATGACCTCGGCCAGCTCCTCCGATTCGAGGTTCCCGACCTCTCCCCGCCAGCGAAGCAACTCCTCGACCTTGGTCCGGGCCACGGACAGCAAGGCGTCGACATCGCCGCCGTCGAGGAGAGGCTCGATGTTCCACCCCACCTCTGCGACGTCGATGTCAGTGGTCTCGGAGGGGGCCGTCATGTCACTCCTGTGGCGGTTCAGGTGTCGGTTCGGTCGGTGGGAGTCCTCGCGCCCAGGCCATGGCCCGTTCGATCTGATCGGGAAGTGCATCGAGCGCCGCGCCGTTGTCGACGACGAAATCGGCAAGAGCGAGGCGCTTCTCCCGACCGACCTGGGAACCGATCCGTTTCCGGGCGTCGTCGGGATCGAATCCCCGGTAGGCGACCAGTCGTTCGACCGCGACCTCCTCGGGGGTATCGACCACCAGGATGCCGCTCACGATGTAGCGCGGTGGACCTCCCGCCAAGATGCCCTCCACGAGGAGCGGAATGTCCAGCACCACGAGGTTGTCGGTGTCTGCTTGCTCACGAATCCGCCGACGAATCTCCCGATTGACCGGAGGGTGGACGATGTCGTTGAGAGCAGACAGCGCTTTCTTGTCAGAAAAGACGATCTCCGCAATCTTGGGTCGAAGCAGGGAGCCGTCCTCCCCCACGATCTGCCCGCCGAAATAGGCGACCATGTCGCCGTAGACCGACTGTCCGGGTTCCTGCAGTTCTCTCACCACGGCATCTGCGTCGATGAGCACAGCCCCGGCCTGGACCAGGGCATCTGACACTGTGGACTTGCCGCTGCCGATGCCTCCGGTCAAGCCGATGACGATCACGGGAGATTACGCCTCGGCCGACGCCGCGTCTTCGGTCTCGCCGCCGTCTTCCTGCTGCTCGTACTGGGCGATGGCTTGACGATATGCCTCTTCGCCATGCTCTTCGTAGTACTCGCGCCAGGCACGCTCAGCCTCGGACTCCTCGCCCTCGGCTGGCGCCTCGTAGCTGAACTCGCCGATGAAGTTGCCGGAATCGTCGTACTGGTGCTCGCCGAACGCTTCCTGGTACTCGGCTGCCACTTGCCCACCCTCGGCGGCCTGCTTGATCGACAGGCTGATGCGGCGCCGCTGCAGATCGAGGTCGATGATCTTCACCCAGAGTTCCTCACCGGGAGTAACCACCTGCTCGGGCAGTTCGACATGGTGGGCCGACATCTCAGAGATGTGGACCAGGCCCTCGATCCCGTCGCCGACCTGCACGAAGGATCCGAAGGGAACCAGCTTGGTGACGCGACCGTAGACGAGCTCCGAGACACGGTGTCCGTTGGCGAACTCCTGCCACGGATCGATCTGGGTGGCCTTGAGGGACAGGCTGATCCGTTCCCGCTCCCGATCGACCTCGAGGACTTCTACGTCCACCTCGTCCCCTACGGTGACCACGGTGCTCGGATGATCGACGTGCTTCCACGACAGCTCGGAGACGTGGATGAGGCCGTCCATGCCGCCGAGGTCGACGAATGCACCGAAGCTGACCACGGACGACACCACACCCGAGCGACGCTCACCCGGCTTGAGGTTGTCGAGGAACTCGTCCCGCTGCTCCTTCTGGGTCTCTTCCAGCCACGCCCGGCGAGACAGCACCACGTTGTTGCGGTTCTTGTCCAACTCGATGATCTTGGCCTCGAGTTCCATACCGATGTAGGGGGCGAGGTCACGAACACGACGAAGTTCGACCAGGGAGGCAGGCAGGAAGCCACGCAAGCCGATATCCACGATGAGGCCGCCCTTGACGACCTCGATCACCAGGCCCTTGACGACTCCCTCGGCCTCCTTGACCTCCTCGATCCGGCCCCACGCCCGTTCGTACTGCGCCCGCTTCTTCGACAGGAGCAACCGGCCATCCTGATCTTCCTTCTGAAGGACCAGGGCCTCGATTTCCTCGCCCTCCGACACCACTTCGTGGGGATCGACGTCGTTGCGGATCGACAACTCGCGGCTAGGGATGACCCCTTCGGACTTGAAACCGATGTCGAGCAGCACCTCGTCACGGTCGATGCGGACCACGGTGCCAGTGACCAGGTCACCGTCATCGAACTCGACGATGGTGCCGTCGACTGCGTCGGCGAAGGACATGGAGCCGAGATCGTTCTCGGCAACCGTGCGGGGGATGTAGTCGCCAGCGTCAGTAAAGCTGCCGAATTCTTGGGTGTCGGACACAGGAAATCGCTCTAACTAGGGAATGGGTAGCGCGGATGGAGAGCGGGGCCGCCGCAGCCGCACGAAGTGTACCGGCCCCACCCTGCGGGGCACGATTCGCGAACGATCATCGGGGCCGACGGGCGATGACAAACAGTTCAGGTTCCTCGATATCGGGAGCGCGCGGCTTGTACTCGCCCACCGAGGACACGCCATAGACCGCCAGAGGCTCCAGGCCGACCTGCTCGGACATCAACCACAGCTCCCGAGGCGTGAAACACGTGGTCCAGAGATCTGCAGCCCGAGGCCGCCCGTTCGGATCGTGCACGACCGTTCGCTCGTGGTTCGTCGCACTGAGGGGGTCGAAGTCGCTGTCGTCGAGATGGCGCACCTGGAAATAGGCGGAAAACGCTGCGAGACCCAAAAGGCCGCCGGGCTCGAGATGGTGAGCCATCCCTTCCAGGATCCGACAGTCGCCTCGCAAGTTCAGTTCGTCGCCGGAGGACGCCGGCCCCGCCTGCAGGCCGAAGGCGCCTTGGCACATCGCGTACACCGCATCGAATCCGCTGCCCAGGTCGGCAGTGACGAGTTCCCTCGCATCGAGGCGGTGGACCACCAGTCGGTCGGACAACCCTTCGGTCCGGGCCCGCTCGTTCGCCGCGTCGACAAAGGCGGTCGAGAGGTCGATACCGACCACCGTGCACCCGCGGCGGGCCAACTCGAGACCATGACGCCCCGGCCCGCACCCCACATCGAGTACTCGGCTGCCAGGCCCGAGGTCGAGTTGCTCGACCAGGAAGTCCACCTCTGCTGCGGTCCCCTTGGTGAAGGCGTACCTCAGGTACGCGTCACCCATGTGATCGGCCAGGGCCTCGAACCAGTGGTCAGCACCCACGTTGCACCCAGCTTCTCGCCATGCCGCCCCACTCGTGGATGATGCGCCCGAACCAGCGCGGCGGCGAGATGTCCGGCGTGCCGCCCACCCCCAGAACCTCACCGTCGAAGCAGCGCTGCGTCAGCAGTCGAGCCCGCTCGAGGTGGTAGGTCGATGTCACCACCACCACAGTGTCCCACCCTTGCGACTGGGCGTGCTGCGCCATGACAGCTGCCTCGGAGCGGGTGTTGACCACACCGTTGCTGCTGAGGCAGTGCACGACGACCTGCGAGGGCCAGTCACCGCAGCGTTGCCCCTCCGAGAGGGCTTGCCCAAACCCGTCAAGGAGCACGACATGACCGACCCGGCCCGACTGGGCGAGGCGATATGCCGATTCGATCCGCTCTCCGCTTCCTCCGGCGAACAGCAAGACGGCGTCTGCCTGATCGAGCTGGTCCTGTTGGGGTTGCAGAAACCAGCGCCAGGTCAGCACCCCGAGGCACGCCGCAGCCGCGACCATGCCCGCCACGACTAGGCCCGCCACGGACCACCTCGTCCGAACACCCACGCCGTCAGCTCTTCGCGTCGGCCCAGGTTCGGCCGAAGGCGACATTCACTTCGAGTGGCACTCGCAGCGACGCTGCATTGCGCATCGTTGCGACCGTCAATGCCTCGACCGACTCCCGCTCGGATTCAGGGACCTCGAGGATGACTTCGTCGTGCACCTGCAGCACTAGCCGGCTCCTGCACTCCCCCTCGCGCAACGCATGATCGAGACGCACCAGGGCAACCTTGAAGATGTCGGCAGCCAGGCCCTGGATCGGGGCGTTCATGGCCTGTCGCTCGGCGGCCTGGCGGACCCGGAAATTGCCGGCGTTGAGTTCGGGAATAGGTCGACGGCGCCCGAACATCGTCTCCGTGAAGCCCCGTTCCTTGGTCTCGGCAACCACCTCGTCCATGAACGACTTCACTCGAGGAAAGGCGTCGAAGTACGCGTCGAGAATCTCAGCCGCTTCGTTCGTCGGGATCCCAAGCCGTTGCCCCAGGCCGTAGGCCTCCATGCCGTACGCAAGCCCGTAGGACACCATCTTCGCCTTCGATCGCATCTCGATGGTCACCTCGGAGGGTGCTACTCCGAACACCGATGCAGCCGTGGCGTTGTGAATGTCGTGCCCGTCGGCAAAGGCGGCAACCAGCCCGGGATCGTCCGACAGATGCGCGATGACCCGCAGCTCGATCTGGTTGTAGTCGGCCACCAAGAGCCGGTAGCCGTCCGCTGGCACGAAGGCTCGACGGAACTCTCGCCCTTGTTCGGTGCGCACGGGGATGTTGTGCAGGTTGGGATCCTCGGAACTCAGCCGACCGGTCCGGGCAACCGTTTGGTGGAAGGTGGCGTGAATCCGCCGATCGGGACCGACGGCGTCGAGCAGGCCCTGCCCATAGGTCGAGCGGAGCTTCTCTACCTCCCGGTAGTCAAGGAGCAGCTCGACGATCTCGTGTTGGTCCCGAATCCGCTCCAAGCTGGCTGCATCGGTCGAGTAGCCGGTCTTGGTCTTCTTCTGCGGCGTCAGCCCCAGTTCGTCGAAGAGAACTTCCCGCAGTTGTTTGGTCGAGTTCACGTTGAACTCGTGCCCGGCCGATCGGTGGATCTCCGCTTCGAGGCGCTGGACCTCGCCTACCAGTTGGTCCCGCAGGCGAGACAGCTCCTCCACATCGACCCCAACGCCGACACCCTCCATGCGCGCCAGCACTGAGATCAAGGGTGCTTCGATGTCGTGATAGAGATCCCACATCGAGCGGTCGCGCAACCACTCGCCCAAGATGGGCGCAAGGCGCTGGACTGCCAAGGCCTCGCCCGCCACTCGGCGAGCTGGGTCTTCCGAGCCGTCGCCCAGATCGAGTTGACCTGGTGGAGGGGCGATGTCGGCGGGTAGCTCTGCCTTGCAATAGCGCACGACCAGGTCATCAAGTGCGTAGCGACCATCGGAGGGGTCGATCAGGTAGGCGGCGATGGCAGTGTCGATAGCCAGGCCCCGCGCTTCGAGGTCGAACTGGGCGAGCGCGCCGAGCAGGCCCTTTGCTCGGTGGGTGTGGAAACCAGGACCCTCCGCTGCGAGAAGCGCCCGGAGCTGCCCCACGACCTCTGAGGCCATCAACTGGTCGGTTTCGACCACGACCACCTGCCCGGTCGCCGGATCGTCCACCACTGCGATCACCAAGCTCCCGCCATCGGGATCCGCAGACCACGCGAGGCTCACCGGCTCGGTGCGCTCGCCGAGCCCTGCCAGCAGGTCGACACAGTCCCCATGGCTGGAAGGACGCACAACCTCGGGCTCGAGCACTGCGGCCTCATGGCCTTCCAGGGCTGGCAGCCGCCCCTCGAGAGTTCCATTGAGCCGTTCGTACAGCGATGAGAATTCCAGGAATTCGAAGAGCCGCTGGACCTCGTCGACATCCACGTCACCCCAGACGAGGTCCCGCACATCGAGATCGAGCGGCGCATCGGTCCGCAGCACCATGGCGCGCACATTGCGGCGGGCGCGCTCCTCGTGCTCGACGAGGTTCGCCTGCAGCTTCGGCGTCTGCTCCCCTACGTGCTCGAAGATGCCGTCGAGGCCCCCGTAGGCATTGATCAGCTTGGCCGCCGTCTTCTCCCCCACACCGGGCACACCGGGCAGGTTGTCCGACGGATCGCCTCGCAAGGCTGCGTACTGCGGGTACAGGGCGGGGGTCACACCCGTCCGCTCCACGATCCCTGCCTCGTCGTACAGGACGTAGTCCGACACACCGCGCCGGTTGTAGAGCACCCTGATGAAGGGATCCTTCACCATCTGGTAGATGTCCCGATCGCCGGTGACGATGATCGCCTCGTGGCCCGCTTCGGCCGCGTGCACGGCCATCGTGGCCAGCAGATCGTCTGCCTCGAAGCCTGCCCGCTCCTCTACAGGAATTCCGAGCGCGGACAGGACCTCACGCACCAAACCCATCTGCTGCCGCAGGATGTCCGGCGTCTCCTCCCGTTGTGCCTTGTACTCGGGCAACATCTCGTGGCGGAAGGTCGGCTCCGGCCGATCGAAGGCCACCGCAATCCCGGCCGGTTCCTGATCACGGATGAGGTTGATCAACATCGAGGTGAACCCGAACACGGCGTTGGTCACCTGACCGCTCGCTGTGGCCATGTCGGTGGGCAACGCGAAGAAGGCCCGATAGGTCAACGAGTTGCCGTCGAGCAGCAGCAGCTTGGCCATGGAGTCACCCTAGGGCAACGGCGGCCAAAGCCGTCCCAGCCTCAGGGCGCCAACCGGCCGTCGATCACCTCACGAGCGACGTCGAGCATGGTCGACCGACCACTCATGGCTCGCCGCTGGATGAACTGGAAGGCGTCCTGTTCGGTCAGGCCGTGATGGTCCATCAGGCGCCCCTTCGCTCGGTCGACGGCCTTGCGGGTCTCGAGTTGGTCCTCGAGACCCTTGACCGTCTCGTCGAGGTGCACCATTTCCTCGAAACGGGCCAGCGCCACTTCGATGGCCGACACGAGCTCCTCGCGGGCGAAGGGCTTGACCAAATAGCTGAGCACCCCGGCGTCGCGAGCTTCCTCGATCAGATGGCGTTGACTGAACGCAGTGAGGATCACGACGGCGGCTTTGCGGTCGACAGTCACCTCACGAGCAGCCGACAACCCGTCGAGACCGGGCATTTTGATGTCGAACACGCACAGGTCGGGGCGGTGCTCCCTCACCAGGGCAACCGCTTCGTCGCCTCGTCCGGTCTCGGCAACGACGTCGTACCCCTCAGCCTCGAGCATCTCGCGCAGATCGAGGCGAATGATGGCTTCGTCTTCTGCGATCACGACACGCTTCGGCACCCGAAATCCTCTGCTGTCCGGTGGTGGGCGGGCGACGCAGCCCGATTCGGTGCTACGTCTTGAGGTCGATCGGCCGTTCGGATTGGGTTTCCATATCGCTCACCCCGCTCCGGCCAGCGGCGAATCGGGTCCCCACTCTAGCGCCCGGAGGGCAGCGCACTACCGAGGACTCGACCGGCGGATGGACGTCAACTCGTCGAGGAGCCGGTCCTGCGCCTCTTCCAGCTGCCTCATTTCTGTCTGGAGTCGCAGGTGATATGCCCTTGCCACATCTTCGTGGCGCTCGGCTGCCCGGTGGTCCCGGGCCGCCAACTGGGCCTCGCCGCCGAGCGCCCGGGCGGCAGCGTCATCGGCATCGTCGCCCAAGTGAGCTCGGTGAAGTTCGGCGACCTCGAGTTCTTCGCGTACCTTCGCAAGCCTGCGGGCAACTCGCCTGAGTTGCCGTTCTACCGATCGGGCACCCACGTCGTGGCACGCTACTCGACCTCTTTCCGCGGCTTCGTGCTGGCGAGCCTGCTCATCGCCAGCGCGCTAGGGGTCGCATGTGGCAGCGACGACCCGATAGGCGTGTGCGACCCCGCCTTCAGTGAGCCCCTCGCTGCGGACGCCTCTCTTCATGTCCTGGCCGGGGCGGACGTGGAGTACCTGAGTGATCCGCCCACGTCGGGTCCCCATGTGGTCTGGGACCCTCCCGCCGTTCTCGACAGGCCGCTGACCGGACCCGAGCAGACCGGTGTCCTGGAAGGCGGCTACGTCCTCGTTCAGTTCGATCCGAGCCGAGTGCCCCACGAGGTGGTCCTCGAGGTGGGTACGAACCTTCCCAACGGTGCCCGGCTGGCCCCCAATCCTGAACTCGAGGTGCCCGTTGTCATGACAGCTCATCTGACCAAACAGCGCTGTCGCTCTCTCGACCTCGACGCGGTCAGTGGGTTCGAGGAGCGCTACGCCGATCGTCGCTAGGCCGGTGTCAAGACTCCTGATCCGATTGCGATGCGCCCTCGTCCACCCGGAACCACTGCGGCTTACCCAACGCCCAGTACTCGCCCCAGATCTGCTCGCCACCTGCGACGTGCATCACGTCCCCGGTCACGAAACCCGAGAGGGTCGGCGAGCCCAGGTAGGCCACCGCTTGGGCGACATCGTGCACGTCACCGAGTCGACGCTGCGGATTGTGATCGAAGGAAGGCCGAGCCTCGGGTGGATAGTTGACGAGCCCCGGACTTCGCACCACCCCGACTGCGACGGTATTGACCCGGATCCGGTGCGGCGCCCATTCCACGCTCAGTGACGCAGCGAGAGCCTGGGCGCCCGCGCGGGCCGCTGCGGTGTGCGCAATGCCGACACTGGCCCGCCCTGTGATGGTGCCGATGTTGACGATGCTGCCCGGCAGGTTTCGAGCGATCCAGGCCCGGGCCGCCGCTTGCATCGTGTACCACGTGCCGTAGAGGTTGGTTTCGACGACGGCGGCCCAGCCCTTCGGCGTGATGTCGACTGCGGGAGCAGGGAACTGCCCGCCCGCGTTGTTGACCACGAGATCGAGGCCACCATTCCGCTCGAAGATGCGCTCCACGAAGGCCGCAACGCGCTCGGGATCGCGGATCGTCAGGCTCTCCGACCAGCAATCGATCCCGTGACGACCCAACATCGCCGTGACCTCCGCCAGCTTGTCGGCGCTGCGGCCGCAGGTCACCACAGTTGCGCCCAGGCGACCGAGCAATACACAGATCGAGCGACCGATACCGCCCGCTCCCCCGGTGACGAGCACTACCTGGCCGGCAAACAGGTCCGGGCGAAACCCATGCTCGAGCTGGGCGAGTTCGTTGTCGGAGTAGCTGCGGTAGGGGTCCTGCGGTGCGCCATCGAGTTCCGTCACGGACTGCAGACTAGGAGCGACCGATCCGCCGCCCTGCGATGACGGCAAGTTCGCGGAATCCGCTGGGCTTGAAAACGAGGACCACGACGAGGCCTACCCCCGCCCCGGCGAGCACGCTCGCCACAAGGGTGACGAGGTCCGACGCAGCGTCCTGCAGCACCCATTCGGTGCCGCCAGCCATCAGGCTCGTCACGACCGCCACACCCAGCGCCGGAGCCAGCGCCCGCACGTAGTCAGCCCAGCCGATCCCGCTCATCCGTAACACGATGCTGAGCTGTATCGGGACCACGAGCACGTGGACCACGAGGATTCCGATCACCACTGCGTCCAGAGAGATACGAGTCGTCACGAAATAGCTGGCGATGAGAGCCGAGCCGATCAACACGTTGAGCCCGAGTTGCACGCCAGTCCGACCATTGGCGGTCACCATCGGCCCCATGAGTCCGGCGACGGTCCTGAGCATCCCCACCAGCGCCATCCACGCAATGACGCTCCCTGCGTCGGCCCACTCCGCCGAGAGAATGACCGCCACGAGGTGATCTGCGACGATCGCTAGGCCCGTCATCGCCGGAAAGACGAGCAAGGCCATCCCAGCCGTCGCCTGAAGGAACCGCCGACCCTGCTCTTCGGGGTCGTGCTGAAGCCGAGCCAGGATGGGCATCAGCACGCCGTTGACCGTCGACGTCAGGGTGACGATCGGCGTGCGGAGTGTGCGAACCCCGACCTGGTAGACCCCGGCCGCCTGCAGCCCCAGCATGCGCGCCACCAGAGACCTGTCGATGTTTCGGGTGAAGAAACCGAACAGATTGGAGAGGGTGAGGTTGGCGCTGAAGCCGAAGATCGGGGCCAACTCGCCGCGCCTCAAGCGCAACCGAACAGGCTGACGCGACACCAGGGTCGCCCCACAGAATGCGATCAGACTGCCGGTGAGAGAACCGTAGGCCATCGAGGCCGCTCCGAAACCGGCGAGGGCGCAGGAGAGCGTCACCGCCAGATGAGTAAGCGAACCGACGATTCTGATGATGCCCAGCGCTGCGAATCTCAGATTCCTTCGAAGGAGTGCCAGGTGCACGATGGCCAGCGATTTCACAGCAACGCTGAACGCCAAGATCTCGAGCAGGGAAGACGCAGCGGCAGCGCTGCTACCGCCTGCCAGGACTGCTAGCTGGTCCGAAAAGACGAAAATCGCGCCGGCAAGACTGCAACCGATCAGGAGGTTGAGCGAAAACACAGCGTCGATCGTTCGACGATTGAGCTCTTGCCGTTGGATGACCGCTTGCCCAGTACCCAGGTTCGTCAGCTCGTCGACCAGCGCGGTCACGACCGTTGCTACCGCCATGAGGCCGATGTCGCCGCGGGTCAACACCCAGGCCAGGGCGATGTTCATGCCGGTCGCCACGAACTGCGCAAAAAGCTGCGAGCCCATCATCCAGCGGACGCCGGCAGCTGCGGCCCGTCCAGTTGCGGAGTTCTCAGTGTGCCCCTCAGGGCTCCCAGTCTCCGTCAACGTGTACGACCTTGCACCTCTGCGAGCATTGCCGGTTCCATCGGCGTGTGCCACCCGAATCTGAGCGGGTCAACGACGAACTCGCAAGAGGCGTCGCTCAAACGCTCAAACGCACGAACGCGAGCTCGGTCGCTCGATCGTGGTGCCCGGGGCGGGATTTGAACCCGCACGCTCTTGCGAGCAGAGGATTTTGAGTCCCCCGTGTCTGCCGTTCCACCACCCGGGCCGCCGCCGTCAGATTAGCGGCCGAGCGAGCGATTGCCGCAGATGCACCACCGAACGGCGTACGGTGGAGGGACGTCACATTTTTGCAACACGTTGCTCAGCAGGTCGAAACTCTCGGAATCGCCCCGGGGGTCCCCGACCAGCCGGGTCTGACGCTGGAGGCCGAGTGCTTGCGTTCACTTTCCCCGGCCAGGGGTCACAACAACCGGCGATGGGTTCCTCCTGGCAGCACCATGCCTCGTGGGAACTGGTCGACGAAGCCTCCGAGGCAGTCGGCCGGAGCGTTGCCGATCTGCTCCTGAACGCCGACGCCGACGAGCTGAAGCACACCCGCAATAGTCAATTGTCGACCTTCGTCCTGTCGATGGTGGTCCTCGACGCAGTCGAGCGGACCGGCGTGGTGCCCAACTTCGCCGCCGGCCACAGCCTCGGGGAGTACAGCGCCCTGTGTGCTGCCGGCGCCCTCGCCTTCGACGACGCGGTTCGCCTGGTCGCCGAACGAGGCGAGGCGATGCAGGTGGCAGCGGAAGAACGCTCCGGGACCATGGCCGCCGTACTCGGGCTGGACGATGACTTGGTCGGCACGGCATGTGCCCGGATCGATGGCGACGTGTGGGTCGCCAATTTCAACGCCCCAGGCCAGGTGGTGATCGCGGGCGCCCCCGACGCCGTCGAAGCAGCGGGCGCCGAGGCGAAACAACTCGGGGCCAAGCGAGCCATGGCCTTGCCCGTAGGCGGCGCCTTCCACACACCATTCATGGCGCCTGCCCGCGAACGTCTGCGCAAGGCGCTCTCGGACGTGGACATTCGGGCCCCCGGTGTGCCCATCGTGGCCAACGTCGATGCCGTTGCCCGCAACGACGAGAACGAATGGCATCAACTTCTGGCCAGCCAGCTGTGCAGCCCGGTGCAGTGGCGACGAAGCCTGTACACCCTGGACGAAGCTGGCGTCACCACGTTCGTCGAGCTGGGCCCAGGCACGGTGCTGACCGGCATGGCCAAACGGACTATCAAGGGTTCGCGCACGGTCAGTGTTGCGACACCGGGCGACTTGGACAGCCTTCTGTCATCGGTGGCCGAGGCAAGCGACGGCAGCCCGGTCTCTGCCGACGGTGAAAACCTCTACGTGACCGAGCGCCTGGTGGTGAGCCCCTGCGCCGGATTATTCACCCCAGCCGGAAATCTGGTCGAAGATTCGGCACTCGAAGTCGGCGATGTAGTCGGCACCGTGAACGGCGAGGAGGTCCGCTCCCCCTTCGCTGGGCGGGTCATGGGAATCATGGCGGTCGAGGGCGAACGAGTCACCTCCCGCCAGCCCGTGGTATGGCTGCGAACGTCATGACGGGAGGAGGCAGGATGCATTCGTTCTCCGGAGCTCGGATTCGCGGAGTGGGCACAGCGCTACCCGACCGGATCGTGACCAACGACGACCTCGCCAAGACGGTGGACACTGCAAACGATTGGATCATCGACCGCACCGGGATCCATCAACGCCACGTCGGGGGAACCACCGCCGGCTTGGCCGCTGATGCTGGTCGCCAGGCCATCGAACGATCGGGCATCGACCCGGCCAGCATCGACATGTTGATTCTGGCAACCACCACCCCCGACCGGCGGGTGCCGGCCACTGCGTCCACGGTCCAGGAGATGCTGGGGATCGAGTGCGGGGCGATGGACGTGAACGCAGCCTGTTCAGGCTTCATGTATGGCTTGATTGCTGCCCATGGCTACATCGGGCTCGGCCACGAGCGTGTGCTCGTCATCGGGGCCGAGACACTGTCGAGGATCACCGACTGGACCGATCGTGGCACCTGCATCCTTTTCGCCGACGGGGCAGGCGCCGCCGTGGTCGAACGCACACCGGGGACCGGCGAGCTCCTCGGGTGGCACGTCTCCAGCGACGGCAAGCTCGAGGATGCGCTGTATTGCGATTTCGACGGCAAGCTCATCATGAACGGCAAGGCCGTGTTTCGTCAGGCTGTGCTCGTCATGGAGGCCTCGGCCCGTCATTCCCTCGCCATGGCCGGTCTCGGGACCGACGATGTCGACGTCGTCATCCCGCACCAGGCCAACGTCCGTATCGTCGAGGCCTCGTGCAAGCGGCTCGGCATTCCCTACGAGAAAACCGCGATGGTGATCCACCGCACCGGCAACACCAGTTCGGCTTCCATCCCGCTGGCCCTCGACGACGCCCTGCAGCAGGGTCGGATCAACGATGGCGACAAGGTCCTCCTCGTCGGATTCGGCGCCGGCATGAGTTCCGCATCGATGGTGCTCGACTGGGGTGCGGCATGACAGCAGCGGGCGAACCGCGCACCGTGCTGGTCACCGGCGGGAGCCGTGGTATCGGCTTGGCAACCGCCCAACGGTTCGCCGATCTCGGGCACAGGGTGGCGGTCACGTCACGCAGCGGTGACTGTCCCGACGACCGACTGCTGGCCGTCGCCTGCGACCAATCCGACGCAGAGCAGGTGGATGCTGCGTTCGAGCAGGTCAACAGCCAACTCGGGCCGGTCGAGGTGTTGGTAGCCAACGCCGGTGTCACCAACGACCAGCTCGTCCTCCGGATGGACGACGACGACTTCGCTGACGTGATCGACATAAATCTCACCGGGGCCTTTCGTATGGCCAAGCGGGCAGCTCGGCCGATGCTCCGTGCTCGGTGGGGCCGCCTCATCTTCGTGTCGTCGGTCGTCGGGCTCCTGGGCAGCGCAGGCCAGGTGAACTATGCGGCCAGCAAGGCTGGGCTGGTCGGCATGGCCCGATCGCTGGCCCGAGAGTTGGGATCCCGCTCCATCACCGCCAACGTGGTAGCTCCCGGCCCGGTGGAGACCGACATGTTCAACGAGCTCACCGAGCAGCAGCGAGCGGGTGTTTCCGACGCAGTTCCGTTGGGGCGGGTGGCCCTGCCCCACGAGATCGCAGCGACCATCACATTTCTGGCCTCGGACGACGCGGCGTACATCACTGGAGCGGTCATTCCCGTCGACGGTGGCCTCGGCATGGGCCATTGACCACATCTGCGTAAACTCGCATCAGCACAACCTGAAGGAAGACCCCCAACATGTCCGACACCCTGAGCCGTTTCACGAAGTGCGCCGTCGAGGTTCTCTCGGTCGACGCGTCACAGGTGACGATGGAGGCCAGCTTCGCCGATGACCTCGAAGCCGACAGCCTCGACTTGGTCGAGTTGGTGATGGCGCTCGAAGAGGAGTTCGACATCAGCGTCGAAGAGGAAGAACTCGAAGGCGTCGCCAAGGTGGCTGACGCGGTCGCCCTGGTCGAGTCGAAACTGTGAGCCCCCGACGACGGGTCGCCGTCGTCGGACTCGGGGTGCTCTCGACCGCCGGCACGGGCATCGAGGACTACTGGCGCGGCCTCAACGGCGCACCTCCGGAGGGGGAGCGCCGGATACCCGAGTTCGACCCCACCGAGTGGTACCCAAACCCCAAAGAGGCCCGCCGCGCCGACCGTAGCCAGCAGTTCGCGATGGCCACAGCTGTCATGGCCATGGCCGATGCGGGTGAATTGACCGGCGACCCCGCCCGTCACGGCGTCATCTACGCGACGGGAGTAGGCGGTCTGGCCACGTTCGAGGAACAGGTCAAGGTCTGGATGGAAAAGGGCGCCCGGCGGGTGAGCCCCTTCATGATCCCCATGCTCATGCCCAATGCGGCAGGAGCCGCGATCTCCATGACCTTCGGCCTGCAGGGCCCGAACGAAACGATCACGACTGCATGCGCTGCCAGCACCCACAGCATCGGCAACGCGGCTCGGCTCATTCAGTCAGGTCGCTGCGATGTGGTGGTAACCGGAGGCTGCGAAGCTGCCATGACTCCAGTCGGGGTTGCCGGCTTCGCGAACATGACAGCCCTGTCGAGCACTGGTCGTTCGATGCCCTTTGATCGCGACCGTGACGGCTTCATGATGGCCGAGGCGGCGGCCACCCTGGTTTTGGAGGAGTGGGATTCCGCTACCGCACGGGGAGCCCACATCTACGGCGAGATCATGGGATCAGCCTCGAACGCAGATGCCCACCACATCACCGCACCGTCGCCGGGTGGGCAGGGCGCTATCCGCTGCATGCAACTAGCTATCGAGGACGCAGGCATCACCGCGGCAGACATCGCCCACATCAATGCCCACGGAACGTCGACACCCCTGAACGACGCTGCAGAAGCGATCGCCATCGACAAGTTGTTCGGGTCGCCCGGGCCCCTCGTGACCTCGACCAAGGGAATCACAGGGCACGGACTCGGCGCGGCCGGTGCGTTGGAGGCCACCGCGGTGCTGTTGGCGATGGCCCACCGGAAGATCCCACCCACCGCCGGATTCACCAACCCTGACCCCGAGCTACCTGAGATCAATCTCGTGCACGGGGAGGCCGCCGATTGGGAACCAGGACCATCGCTGTCGAACTCGTTCGGCTTCGGGGGCCACAACGGTTGCCTGGTCATCGGGCCGCCCGTCTGAACGACATCCTCCGAGCACGGCCAGACCGGCGGCTCAGAGCAGGCGTAGCAGGGCTGTTGTGGCTGCCGCCACCGCCGCGACGACCAGGAACGGGGCGCGGAACCAGGCGGCCAACCCGCCGACTACAACACCACCGGCCCGCGCATCGAGCACCAACCGTGAGCCCCCGTCGAGGGTCCACACCACAATGAGGGCCGTCAACAGGGCTGGCGGCAACAACATCAGGAGTTGCTGCAGACGCCCCTGACCATGTACCCGGGTGCCTGCCAGGGCTCCAGCCGCCTTCGCGCCATAGGCGCCCGCCGCGATCAGCAAGAGCACCATCCAGCTCACGACGACGCACCGTGTGAACCAACGGCACCGCCGCGGACCACCATCACCATTCCCGCTACCGCCCCGACCCCGGCCAGCAACACAGGGGCACCAGCTGGGGTGAACGGCACGGCCAGGACGGCGACTGCCCCGCCGAGCAGAGCAGCGACCAGTCCAGGTCGTTGCTTCACGTGTGGCATGACGAAGGTGACAAAACCGGCCGGGAAGGCCGCATCGAGCCCGATTGTTGTCGGGTCGCCGATCACGTCGCCGGCGAGGGCACCCACGACGGTTCCGAGGTTCCAGAAGACGTACACGGCGATCCCGGTGGCCCACAGCGCTTGCCGGGCACGTCGCTCGTCCGCCTGGGCGAGCGCCATGGCCGTTGATTCGTCGATGATCAATTGGGCCCCTGCGAGGCGCCCCAGCACGGATCTGGGCAGCAGGTGAGCCACCGTGAGGGCATATGCGCCGTTACGGGCACCCAGCAGCAGGGCGGTTGCGACTGCCGATGTGGCAGCTCCCCCCGCGGCCACCACTCCCACCGCTGCGAACTGGCTCGCCCCTGTGAAGACCAGGAGCGACATGGCACACGCCTGGGAGACGGTCAGCCCACTGGTGGTAGCCAGGACCCCGAAGGTGACACCGAACAACCCGACCGCACCGCCTAGCACCACACTGTCGCGCAGGTGACGGCGTGGGGACGGCGTCACACTTGGGATGCGTCTGCGATGACGAACATCATCTCGGCCGTGCACGCAACCTCACCGTTGACCGAGGCCGTGCCCGAACCCTTGCCGGCTCTGGCGCTCATCCGACCCAGGGTGGCCTGCAGGGTGAGCGTGTCACCTGGGACCACCTGCCGGCGGAAGCGCGCCTTGTCGATCCCACCGAAGAGGGGCAGCTTGCCCTCGAAACCCGGTGCGCTGAGAGCGGCCACGCCCGCCGTCTGGGCGAGGGCTTCGATCATCAACACCCCCGGGAGGGTGGGGCGGCCAGGAAAGTGTCCGGCGAAGAAGTCTTCGTCACCGGTCAGGTCCCATTCGGCGGTGCACGACACCCCCGGGTCGAGTTCGACGACTCGGGTGACGAACAGGAACGGCGCACGGTGGGCCAGCAGGTCGGCAGGGTCGGGCATCGACGACATCTACGCCTCCACTGCGGCCAGCAACTTGTCCGGTGTGGCCGCGGGGGACACCTTGCGCCAGGCCTGTTCGATGCGCCCGGTCGGCGAAATCAGGAACGCCGACCTGATGATGCCCTCGTACTCGCGGCCGTAGAGCTTCTTCGGACCCCAGGCCCCGTACTTGGCAGCCACAATATGGTCAGGATCAGACAAGAGCGGGAATCCGAATCCGTGTGTGGCATCCCACTTGGCCTGCAACTCCGGTGCATCGGGACTGATACCGAGAATCTGAACATCGCCGATCCGGTCCCGGATGTCCCGCAGCCCGCAAGCTTGGGTGGTGCACCCGCCCGTGTTGGCCTTCGGGTAGAAGAAGACCATCACCCGACGGCCCCGCAAGTCCGTCAGTCGCTGCTTGTCGCCGTGCTGGTCGACCAGGGTGAATGTCGGGGCTCGATCTCCAACGTCGATCATGAACTCGACAATAGAACAGGGTCAGGGAGTCCACACCCGCTCGTACGCGGCCACCGCCTCGATCTGGCCGGTGGTGAGGGTGGCTCCGAACGCGGGCATCGATCCGCGACCCCGCTGGATCACCTCGACATGCTCCTCGAAGGTCAACCGACCGGCCACCGAGCGGAGTTCGGGACCGATCCCCCCGCCTCCGTTGCGCCCATGGCAGGCGGCACACGTCTGGTCGTAGATCGACTTTCCCTCGGCCAGGACGGCGGGGGCGTAGGTCTCGTCGACGGTTGGGGCAGCCGCATCGCCCCCGCCAGAACAGGCAACGGCCACAGTTGTCAGGCCGGCCAGGGCAGCGAGGGCCACTCGCTGGGCAATCCAGTTCAACGGATGAGTTCCCTTGCGCCACCGACGCCGGAGTAGCGGCTGGGCACGTCGGTCCATCGACGCTCCAACCAGCGTCGGTCCCGGGCATGAGCGTGGAAATGCTCCGGCACTTGACGCATCACCCGATCGATCCGCACCTCCTCGCCATCGAACCGTTGCTCGGCAGCCGCGGCGAGACGAGCGAGCATGTGCTCGACGTCGGTGGGCGGCGGGTCCACACCATGGCGCTTCCATACGACCATGGGAGTCGAGCATGCCTCGCAATCCGCTACCCAGCACACGTCGTCCTCGTGGTACCAGTGGGTGAAACGAGCCGCTTCACACAACTCGCAGCCATCCACCAACGGTCCTGGGTCACCCTGATGATCCATGCCGGCGCTCACAGGGATGGGAGGGTACCCGTGGGCTACATGGCCCGTCAGGTCATCCAGACCCTCAGTAGCCAGGCTTGAAGATCATCGTCCAGAGCATGACGACCAGGAGCAGGGACACCATGGTCGCCCCCAGGTCGAGGCGACGCTGCGCCATGGGCTGCCCCTCTGCCGCCGAGCGAGCAGCAGGCACGACGACCCCGTGGAGTACCCCGTTCAGAGCAACCCACACCACGAAAGCGATCATCAACCATGTCTGACTCATCTTGAACGCCTTGTCCGAGAGCCCCGCCAGGCCGAAGCCCAGCACGCCACTCACCAAGAGAGCGGGTCCATAGACACGACGGATCGAGCCGACGGTCAGCGCCGACTGCTCTCCTCGGGCCAGCGAATGAGCGGTCACCGGACCGAGGGCAATCAAGGCAGTCACGACGTGCAGCAAGAGGAAGACGTTGTAGAGGTTGTCTCCGACAGCGGCGAGGGGCATGTTCAGACGCTACCCGGCATCGAGGGCACGACGGTACGAGGCCACCAGATCACCCACCCCTTCGGGACCGTGACCGTCGAGCAGTTGGCGGACCACGGCGGACCCGACGATGACCCCATCAGCCACGGTGCACGCCTCGACCGCCTGATCCGGCGAGCCGATGCCGACCCCGACGAGCACGGGCGTATCCGTGACGGCCAGACAACGCCCGGCAATTTCGGTGGCCGTAGCGGCAAGCGCCCGACGCTCTCCTGTTACTCCCAGCAGCCCCACCGCATATACGAACCCCTTCGATGCCGCGCCCAACTCTCTCAACCGGTGCCCAGGGGAGGTGGGGGCGGCGAGCAGCA
>JAYPWI010000019.1:17444-21155 GCA_038135065.1 Acidimicrobiales bacterium | reverse complement strand
AGGGAGGTCTGGGAGAATGGCCCCGCTGATGCCCGCCTCGCTCAACTCTGCTGCGAAACGTTCATGGCCTTCGTGGTGGCACAGGTTGTAGTAGGTCATCACCACGTGGGGAACGCCCGTGTCCAGACTCGCCGCCGCTCGCAGCACGCTCTGCGGAGTGGTGCCGACATCGAGCGCTTGCTGTGACGCCTGCTGAATCACTGGCCCGTCCATCACTGGATCGCTGAACGGCACACCGATCTCGATCGCATCGGCACCGGCAGCGGCAGCGGCCCGTACAGCATCCTCCCAGCCCGGGAAACCGCCCGTCACGTACGGGACCAGTAGCTTTGCCCCGCTCGATCGCCGAGCCCGAAGATGGAGTTCGAGAGGCCCCATCAGAGCAGCCCGCGAGCGGTGTGGCCCGAGTGGCACCCGTCGTCACACGAGGTACCTAGGTGGCACAGCGACAGATTGGTCACCCGATCACGGTACCTGGCTGGCCGTCCCTGCCCAGCATTCCCTACAGCCGACCGCCGGACAGGCTCCCCCACGTCCCGAACCGATAGGGGCCACAGGGTTACGAGTTCGAGGTCAGAGATGAGCGATCAGAACGGCGGCTCCGACAGACTTGCCCGAATCCGCCGCAACCCCTTCGCCATGGCATTCTATTTCAGGGCCCGTAGGGTCCAATGGAAGACCCAGGAGAACCTGCTCCGTTCCTAATCATCGCTGCGCAAAAAGCTCCCGCCACGAGTCCAAGCTCTGCTGCCCGGTCAGGCGATGTACGCACTCTCGGACGAGGAACAGGTCGAACCGATCTTCGACGAAATCCTCGAGCGCCTGGCCGAGCACGAAGGTGGGAGCGCCGCGATCGGCGATTACCTCGAGTTCGGGGTCTTCTACGGCGCCTCCATGGCTTGCATGCACCGAGCATCCGTCCGTATCGGCGCTCACAACATGCGTCTCTTCGGCTTCGACTCCTTCGAGGGGCTTCCCCCCGAGACCGAAGGGGACAGCGACGACGCCTGGGTGCCCGGTCAGTTCAGTGCCGACGAGGAAGTGTGCCGGGCGATGCTGACCCGAGCTGGAGTCGACTGGCAACGAACCGTGTTGGTCAAGGGTTGGTTTACCGACACCCTGACTCCGGGATTCATCGCCGCGCACGGTATCGAGAAGGTGAGCGTCGTGATGGTCGATTCCGACATCTACGCCTCCGCTCGGGAGGCCCTCACGTTCTGTGCGCCACTGCTGGCCTCGACATCGGTGATCGTCTTCGATGACTGGCACTCGTTCGGGCTCAGCGATCGCAACCTCGGCGAGAAATTGGCCTTCGACGAATTCCTGGCAGAGAACCCCTCCATCCGGGCCACCGACATCGGGACCTACACACGCAGAGGGGCCACGACAGGTCAGGTGTTTCTCCTAGAGCGAGGCCCAGACGAGGCTCAGACCTCGTAGCGATCACCCAGGATGTCGATCATCTGGTCGACGTCTTTGTCGCCCCGGCCGCTCAGATTGACCAACACGGTCGCCCCTTGCATAGCCGGCGCCTCCCGGGCGACCCAGGCGATGGCATGGGCGCTTTCCAGCGCTGGGATGATGCCTTCGGTACGTGACAGCAACTGGAACGCCTCGATCACCTCCGCATCGGTCACCGACGGGTACTCGGCTCGACCGATGGAGGACAGATAGGCGTGTTCGGGGCCGATTCCCGGGTAGTCGAGGCCTGCTGAAATGGACTCGGCCTCCTGCACCTGACCGTGCTCGTCCTGCATCAGGTACGAGCGCATGCCATGGACGACGCCGGGCACCCCGCGCCCCACGGCTGCGCCGCCTGCCGGTTCAACGCCGACGAGGCGAGCGTCGGTGTCGGCAAACCCCGAGAAAATGCCAGCAGCGTTGCTACCCCCACCGACACAGGCCACGACGTAATCCGGCGGTCCACCGAGCAGATGGTCGCACTGGGCCGCGGATTCATCACCGATCACCTGGTGAAAGGTGCGGACCATCCACGGATACGGGTGGGGGCCCATCACGGACCCCAAGCAGTAGGCCGAGTGCTCGACGGTGGCCACCCAGTCCCGCATCGCCTCATTCACTGCGTCCTTGAGGGTGCGGCTGCCAGAGTGTACGGCTTCGACTTCGGCGCCCAACAGGCGCATGCGAAACACGTTCAGGGCCTGACGCTCGACGTCGACTGCACCCATGTAGACCTTGCATTCCATGCCCATAAGGGCCGCTGCGGTCGCTGATGCAACACCGTGCTGACCAGCACCGGTCTCTGCGACGAGGCGAGTCTTGCCCATCCGCTTGGCCAACAGGGCCTGTCCGATCACGTTGTTGATCTTGTGGGATCCAGTGTGGTTCAGATCCTCTCGCTTGAGGAGGAGCCGTATTCCCAATTGGTTACCGAGTTGGTGGCATTCGGTGAGGGCAGATGGCCGACCGCCGTAGTCCCGGAGGATGGTGTGGAACTCTTCGACGAAGTCTGGGTCGGCCCACGCCTCACGAAACGCAGCCTCGAGTTCTTCACATGCTGCGACGAGGGTCTCTGGCACGAATCTGCCACCGAACTCCCCGAAACGCCCATCGGGCGAGGGCTCTGTCATCACCATGCCCCAAAAGTGCCCCAGGGAGCGCCGCCACGCCAATCAGTGAGCCAAACTCGGCCCGACCCCTATTCGTCCCTCCAGTCATAGGGACGCGGGCTGTCGAGATCAACGAAGATCTCCTCGGGTTCGAGGCCGAGTTGGGCGGACGCCTGTCGAGCAGCAACGACGAACGAGCGAACGAGCGTAGGGTCCTTGCGGCCGGGCGCCGACTCGACCCCAGAGGCCACATCAACCCCCCACGGTCGGGCGGCTGTGATCGCAGCTGCCACGTTGTCGGGGTTCAAGCCCCCGGCAAGGAGGAAGGGAAGCCCACGTTCCCTCCCGTCGAGGACCGACCAGTCGAAGACCTGACCGGAGCCTGGCTCGGGGGCGTCGATCAGCACGGCGGACGCCCCGTAGTCGGCCAGACGGTCGAGGGAGCGATCACCGGCTACGAACGCCTTGATCACAGTCTGGATCCGCTCAGCGACGAACCGGGTGTCCTGCGTGGACTCGCGTCCATGAAGCTGGGCCGCCCCCAACCCGACCTCGTTCACGATGTCGACGACCCGCTGAGGGAGCTCGTTGCGGAAAATTCCTACCGCCAGCACACCGGCAGGAAGGCGGCGAACGATATCCCTGGCAGCGGTGGGGCTGAGTTGGCGGACCGACCCCGGAACGAAATTGAAGCCCAATGCGTCCGCCCCCATCGCAACCGAGACGAGGGCGTCCTCCTCGGTGGTGATACCGCAGATCTTCACGAACAACGTCCGGCCTCCACCATCGCCTCGACCGCCGCCCGGGGGTCGCCGCTGGTCACCAGGCTCTCGCCTACCAGCACGGCGTCGTAGCCTGCCAGGGCCAGGGTCGTAGCATCCTCCGGACCCCGGACGCCCGATTCAGCAACCGACACCACCTCGGCGGGCATCACCGACCCCATTCGACGGGCCCGCTCATGGTCGACCTCGAAGGTCACCAGGTCACGCTGGTTGACCCCGATCAGCGTCGCCCCGACAGACAACGCTCTGGCCAGTTCCGCTTCGTCGTGGGGGGGGGGCCCCCCCGCGGGGCCCCCCCCCCATGGCCGGCGGGTGGGAGGGGGGGGGGGGTTGGGGGCGGGGGGGGGGCGCGCGGGGCG
>JAYPWI010000019.1:0-17434 GCA_038135065.1 Acidimicrobiales bacterium | reverse complement strand
CACACGGGGCCCCTCGCCCCCCCCCGCACCCGCGCGCCCCCCCCTCCCAGGGGCGCCCCGGTCGCGGCTGGGTTGGCGTCCCCCCCCGCCTCCCCCCCCCCCACGTCGATGGCCGTCGAGTGCAAGAGTGCGAGCTCTTCGTCGCTGAGGGCGGCGACGATGAGCAGGACCGCGTCGGCCCCCATCAGACGGGCATCGAGTACGTCGCGTACATCGACGGTGAAGTCCTTGCGCAGAACGGGCAGGGACACCGCTTGGCGAGCTGCAGCCAGGTCGGCGGCCGAGCCACCGAAATTGGGGCCGTCGGTCAGCACCGACAGACAAGCTGCGCCGCCGTTCTGGTACTGCTGGGCAAGCGTCGCCGGGTCGAGATCACCGAACAGGTCGCCCTTGGAAGGTGACCGCCGCTTGACCTCGCTGATCACCGACAATCCGCCGCCCCGGAGGGCCTCCTCGAACCCACGGGCAGGCGCGCACGCCAAGGCAGCAGCCGTCAGTTCCTCGACGGAGCGCACATCGGCTGATGCCGCCGCCCGGTGCTCGGCGATGATCCGGTCGAGATACGTGGCCACGAGCAGCTCCTGGGCAGGGTGACGACGGGTGGGCCGTCCCCTAGAGGTCGAAGCCCTTGGCCGCCACGGGCTCGAGGAAGATGAGGTCCGGGCGCCCGGCCATGAACGGCGCAGTCGCTCGGCCGAACTCCTTCATCTGGTCCGACCCGCCATGGGCGGCAAGTGCATCACCGTCGGTGTAGAGCTCGTAGAACCAGACCACGTTGTCGTCGTTCTGGTCCTTGTGGGCGGCGTAGATCTCGGTGCCCGGCTCGCCGGACACGTTCTTCATCCCCATATCGGCGATGACGGCCAGCAGATCGTCCCTCATACCGTCCTTGGCAGTGAGCTTGGCAAGTAGTGCAGGCTTGGTCATGGTGCATCCCCCGTCGGTCATGGGCACGAGCGATTCGATACCTCTCCGGGGAGGCTACCGCTTCCCGCTCATCGCCAAGAATGGGAGGGTTGCCATCAACACAAGAGCAAGCAGAAAGCCACCGACCCCGACCCCGACCAGACCCGGGAAGCCGACGAGGGCCCCGACCACGGCAAGCACGGCTGCGCTCCCGGCCAGGAGCGGACCGACGACCACGAGGCGGCTGAGCAGGCGCCCGAGTGGCGTACCGCCCTCCGTGCCGACGAACAGGTCAGCTGCGTCGTCTGTGCAGCTCTTGGGAGGCGGATCGGGTGTCGTCGAAGGGCGAGCGGCGGCCTGTGTGCGGTCGTATTCGCGGCGGCGCTGCGGATCAGTCAGGACATCGCGTGCCTGGTTGATGCGGGCCATCAGCTCCGCATCGCCTTTCGGACGGTCCGGATGGGCCTCCCGCGCTCGGGCTCGATACGCCTCGCTGATCTGTGCCTCCGAAGCATGGGGCTCGATGCCGAGCAAGCCGTAGAGGTCACCATCGATCGGGTGCGCCCGATCAGGAGGCACGCCCACTGCTCAGGAACGCCCAACCGGGGAAATCGTCACGGTCGCCCCATCGGCTGAAGCCAGCGCCTGGTGTCCGCCGGACACGACGGCAAAACCGACTCTTTCTCCGCTCGCCCCGCCGACCACGAAGCTCGACCTGATCTCACCGACCTCCGAGCGTGACTCGTCGCCCACTGGCCCATAGAGCCGATCTCCAGGAGCCACAGCTCCCGTTGTTCGAAATCGCACCAGCGCCCGTCGGCCGCCAGCTCGGGCATCGATGCGTTCGACCAACTCCTGCCCCCGGTAACAGCCCTTGGTGAACGACACGGCGAGCGACACCAACCCCGTCTCATTGGGGATGTCCCCCACTTGCACGTCAGAACCCATCGCAGGCAGACCGTGCTGGCATCTGTCAGCGTCGAACTCCTCCACCGACCCGACCATCACCCCAGCCGGTACCTCGACGGCGGGCCCCAGCAGGTCCACCCCACTCCCGTCCCACGGCCACGCCACCACCTCGGCACCATCCACCCCGGACAGATCGACGTCGGCCGCCCCAGCACCGCGAATCGTGGCCATCTGCCAGCGAGCGAGTTCGATCTCAGCCTTGGTACGCAGTTTGAAACGGTTCAGGGACGAAGCCAGCAGGTCGCCGCCACCCGGTTCGGTGTCGAGTACGAATCGATCGTGATCGACCCGGGTCAAGCGAAACAGGCATTCGACAGGTCCCCGGGGTTCGAGCAGGAAGGACAGCACGGACGCCCCGACGTCGACAGCCAGCACGTCCTGAGACACCTGCCCGTGCAGGTAGGCGGCAGCTTCAGGGCCTTCGACGAGAACGACATCCCGGTCGATGACAGTGCAGATCGGTGGCACAGGTGACTCCTCGAGCAGCGACGACGGTCAATCGGGTCGGGCGAGCATGTTCATCACATTACGGATCAGGGCCAGCCCGATGCCGTCGTCGAGCGACATGATCGATTCAGGATGGAATTGCACGGCGGCGACGGGTAGGTCGCGATGCTCTACGCCCATGACGATGTCGTCGTCGAGAGAGACGGCCGTGACCTCGAGTTCGGCCGGCATTTCGGACCGTCGAGCGAACAGCGAGTGATAGCGCCCGGCGCGGAACTCCCTGGGCAAGCCACTGAACAGGTGGCCTCCCTCGACCCGGACCGCCGACGGCTTGCCGTGCATCGGGGTTGCCAGCTGTCCGAGTTCGCCACCGAAGTACTCGACGATGCCCTGCAGGCCCAGGCAAACACCGAAGACGGGAACGCCCGCAGCCAGGGCAGCTTCGATGGTCGCTGCCAAGCCGAAATCGCCGGGACGACCTGGACCCGGAGAGAGCACCACGAGATCGGGGGCGTCTGCTGCGATCTCCTCGAGGGGGAACCCGGCCCGCCGGGTCACCACCTCGGCACCCGTCTGGCGGAAGTAGTTGGCCAGGGTGTGCACGAATGAATCCAGGTGATCGACCAGCAGGACGCTCCGACCAGTGGCCGATGGCTCCAGGCTGTCGGCGGGCAACGGCCGCCGGGGGATGCGCAGCGCATCGAGGAAGGCAGATGCCTTCAACTCGGTTTCCTCCTCCTCCGCGAGGGGGTCGGAGTCCCACAGCAGGGTCGCCCCTACCCGCACCTCGGCCCGCCCGTCCTTCACCCGTATGGTGCGAAGGGTCAGCCCCGTGTTGAGCGAACCGTCGAAGCCGACCTTGCCGATCGCTCCCCCGTACCAGGCCCGTGGGCTCCGCTCATGTTCCTCGAGGAACATCATGGCCCTGGCCTTGGGCGCCCCGGTCACCGTCACCGCCCAGGTATGACTGAGGAAGGCGTCGAGGGCGTCGTACCCGTCGCGTAGGCGTCCCTCGACGTGGTCGACAGTGTGGATCAGGCGGCTGTACATCTCGATCTGGCGCCGTCCGATCACCTTCACCGACCCGGGTACGCAGATGCGACTCTTGTCATTGCGATCGACGTCGGTGCACATGGTCAACTCAGACTCCTCCTTCTCGGAGTTGAGCAGGGCAAGGATCTGCGATGCATCGTCGATGGGGTCCTGACCGCGGGCGATCGTTCCCGAAATGGGACACGTCTCGACCCGGTCGCCTTCGACACGGACGTACATCTCCGGCGACGCCCCCACCAGCCACTCGTCGTGTCCGAGGTTGATGAGGAACCCATACGGCGACGGATTCTGTTCCTTGAGGCGACGGAACAACTCGGCTGGAGGTTCGGGCGAGGGCTCGGTGAAGGTCTGGCTGGTGACAACCTCGAAGAGATCACCCCGCGCGAAGTACTCGCGAGCACGGCGGACCCCTTGGGCGTACCCACCGGCCTCATGGTCCCGACTGGAGGTCGCGTCCGGGTCGGGCTCATAGGGCGATCGCTCTCCGCCACGGCCACGGCCCGCCGTGGTGCCATCGCCGGTGGTGAAGTCATAGGTGATCCGCTCGGCGATTCCTCCTTGATGGTCGACCACAATGAGATCGTCAGCGAGGTACAGCACCAGATCGCGGGCATCGGCCGACCGAGGCAGGTGTTGGGGAATCGGCTCGAACTGAAAGGCCAGGTCGTAGCCGAATGCTCCGTAGAGACCCAGGTGCTGATCGTCACTCCCGAACAACTCGACCAACGCCCGCACGACCGTGAACGTCGATGGCTGTCGGCTGCGTTCCTCCTCCTCGAAGCGACGACCCGGCTCTTCCACCCGGCACCGCACCACCCCGTCACCCTGCTGGAGGTCCACAACGCCCTGGCACCCTTCGAGGGCCCGAGCGATCGGCTCGATCAGCACGGTGCCTCGATCGTTGAGCGCCTCGACCTCGACCTCCCGACCTCGACCGGTCACCACGATCGGCGGATCCACGAAGCCCATGTCCCAACGGGTGTAGCGCCCCGGGTACTCGTAACTCGACGACAGCAGTACCCCCCGGGCCGCATCGAGGCGATCGATGAGATCCTCGAGGACGGGTGCTGCGTCGATGGGTGCCGACGTCGCGACCACCTCGACCCCTCCGAGGGTCACGAAGGTACGCGTGCCGGACATGACGACTACAGGTACAGGCCCGTCGAGCCCGGCTCGACCCGCGGTGCAGCGATGGCGTGTACATCGCGTTCGCGCAGGATCAAGAAGTCCTCGCCCTGGACCTCGACCTCGTGACGGTCTTCGGGGCTGAACAACACCCGATCACCTTCCTCGGCGCTACGCACGTTGGGGCCCGCTCCGACCACCTCTCCCCACACCAGTCGCTTCTGCTGTTGCGCGGTGGCGGGAATGAGGATGCCCCCGCTGCTGCGTCGCTCGGCTTCTTCCTGGGGCATTCGTACCAGGATGCGGTCGTGCAGCATCTTGATCGGTCGGCGTGGCCCCGATGCCTTCGAGGAGGCGGGAGGGGGTGCAGGATCCGGTGTCGACTCGTCAGCCACGGTGGCACGGTACCGTTTCCGACGATGAACGCGGTAGTCGGAACAGCGACCATGACCAGCATCGAGGTGGAGCAGGGCGTCACCCTCGAGGGCCAGTACCACCTCCCGGCGGATGCCAGGGCCACCGTCGTGCTGTCCCACCCCCACCCCCAGTACGGGGGCGACATGCACAACCCCCTGATCCAACACCTGTTCATGTCCCTGCCCGAGGTCGGCATCGCCACCCTGAGGTACAACTTCCGTGGAGTGGGCGCTTCCTCGGGCAGCCATGACGGCGGTGTCGGAGAACGCCAGGACGTAGCAGCCGCGCTGGCGGCTGGGGCCGAACTCGGGGCCAGTGGTCCGCTGGTATCGGTTGGGTGGTCGTTCGGGGCTGACGTTTCCCTGGCCGTGAACAGCGACCTTCACGCCGCCTGGGTAGCAATCGCCGCACCCCTGGCCATCGTCGACCCGGCGGAGATGACTGCAGCCACCGACCCCCGTCCGACGCTGCTGCTGGTGCCCGAGCACGACCAGTTCCGCACTCCGGACCAAGCGGCCCACGTCACCGCCGAGTGGGCCGCGACAACGGTGACCACCATCGAGGGCGGCGACCACTTCCTCATGGGCCGGACCCACCTCGTGGTCGGCGAGGTCGAGGGCTTTATCAGCTCGCTGTAAACCGCCGCACTTCGGTGGACCTCAGACGATGCGGGAACCTTCGGTTCCCCAGTACTCGTCGCGCAGCAGTCGCTTGTACAGCTTCCCGGTGGGCAGGCGGGGAAGCTCGGGACGGAAATCGATCGACCTTGGCACCTTGTAGCCAGCGATGTGCTCCTTCGCGTACTCCGACAGTTCCCGGGCCAGAGCATCATCGCCCTCGACCCCAAGGGCGGGTTGGACGACGGCCTTCACCTCTTCGCCGAAGTCCTCGTTCGGAACGCCGAACACAGCGACGTCGGCGACCTTTGGATGCATGATCAGGCAATCCTCGATCTCCTGCGGGTAGATGTTCACCCCGCCCGAGATGATCATGAACGCCTTACGGTCCGTGAGATAGAGGAATCCGTCCTCGTCGACCCGCCCCACGTCACCCAGCGTCGACCACAGAGGGTGATCTGGGTGTCGCGACCCGGCCGTCTTCTCGGCATCGTTGTGATATTCGAAGGCGGGAACCTCGCGCTCGAAGTAGATGGTGCCCGCCTCACCAGTGGGGAGCTCGACGCCGGCTTCGTCGCAGATGTGGATGACCCCGATCAGGGGCGTTCCCACTGATCCGGGATGGGCCAACCAGTCGGTGGAGTTGATGTAACAGAAGCCGTTGAGCTCGGTGCCTGCGTAGTACTCGTGGATGATGGGGCCCCACCACTCGATCATCTGCCGCTTCACCTCCACCGGGCAGGGCGCCGCCGCATGGATCGCCACCTGGTGGGAGGAGAGATCGCGGGCAGATCGTTCTGCCGGGTCGAGCTTGAGCATCCGGCTGAACATGGTGGGAACCCATTGGCTGTGGGTCACTCGGTATCGCTCGATGTAGTCCAAGGCATCGGCGGCATCAAACTTCTCCATCACCACCACCGTGCCGCCCATCGACTGGGTACCCGTGGTGAAGCCCAAGGGCGCCGAGTGGTACAGGGGAGCCGGCGACAGATACACGCTCTGTTCGTTGACCCCGAACAGTCCACCCACCAGGGCCCCGCCCACGACGTCGTTGTCGGTGATCTGATCCCCGGCCAACGGGCGCTTGATGCCCTTCGGGCGACCGGTGGTGCCGCTGCTGTACAGCATGGTCGAGCCGCGGGGTTGGGCGGCCAGGGGCTCTGCGGGGTGGGCGGCAATGGCGTCGTTGAACGACTCGAACCCCGGCGCCGGGTCGTCAAACATCAGTCGGATTGGACAATCGGGGATGTCGCCGAGCATCTCCACCGCGACGTCGCGCACCGCCGGGCTCGCCACGAGCACCTGGGCCCCGCAGTCGTTGACGATGTACGCCGCTTCCTCGGCGGTGAGGAAGCGGTTGACCGTCGTGAAGTACAGGCCGCTCCTCATCGCCCCCCAGTACGCCTCGAAGTACCGGATGTGGTTGTCGGCGAAGATGGCCACGTGATCGCCGGGGCGCAGACCGGCTGCGTACATCAGTTGGGCGAATTGGGCCGAACGGTCATCGAGTTCTCGGTAGGTGAGCACCTCTCCCGTACGGGCCATGATCGCAGCGGGCCGGTCGGGGTGGTCTGGGGCGTAGATGCCGGGATAGCTCATGCCGGCCGACGATAGCGAACCAGATCAGCCGGTCCTAGGCGTCAGGGGGGCGCACCTGGACGCCAGCGGCCAGAAGGGCCGCCTTAGCCTCGGCTACCGTATGTTCCCCGAAGTGGAAGATCGACGCGGCAAGGACAGCATCTGCTCCCCCGACCGTCGCCCCTTGCACCAGATGGTCGAGGGTACCCACCCCTCCGCTGGCGATCACGGGAACGTCGACTGCGTCAGCCACTGCGCGGGTCAGGGCCAGGTCGTAGCCGTCCTTCGTGCCGTCACCGTCCATGGACGTCAGCAGAATCTCCCCCGCCCCCAGCGCAACGACACGGGCCGCCCAGGCCACCGCATCGAGGCCTGTGTCCTCTCTGCCGCCCTTCACGAAGACGTGCCATTCACCGTCAGCCACCCGCTTCGCATCGATGGCCACCACACAGCACTGGCTTCCGAACTCGCCGGAGATCTCCGCCACCAACTGGGGGCGCGCGACCGCCGCGGAGTTCACCGAGACCTTGTCAGCCCCGGCCCGCAGCAGGCGCCGGGCGTCGTCCACCGATCGAATACCGCCGCCGATGGTGAAGGGGATGTACACCTCCTCCGCCGTGCGTTCCGCCAACTCGACGATGGTGTCCCGGTCGTCGGAGCTCGCGGTGATGTCGAGGAAGACCACCTCGTCGGCCCCCTGACGGTCGTAGGCCCGGGCAAGCTCGACGGGGTCCCCTGCGTCGCGAATGTCCACGAAGCGGACCCCCTTGACCACCCGACCGTTGTCGACGTCCAAGCATGGAATCACCCGCACCGACTTCATCGGGTGGGCCTCCGGCTGGCTGCCACGGCATCGTCCACCGTCAGCACACCGTCGTGAAGGGCCTTGCCTACGATGACGCCGGCCAGTCCTCGCCCGGCCACCTCGACCCGCACCAATGCCTCGATGTGCTCGACGGCCCCGACGCCGCCCGATGCAACGACGGGGAGGTCGGTGGCTGCCAGCACGGCCTCGAGGCCACCGACGTCGGCCCCGGTACCCATTCCGTCATTGTGGATTTGGGTGACCACCACCGCGTCGGCCCCAACGTCGGCGAACCGGGGCAGCACCTCGAAGATGGTGAGGGCACTCCCCTGCTCCCAGCCCCTGATCATCACCTCGTCCCCGCGCACGTCCAGACCGACGGCCACCCGACCACCGCCTGCGGCCAAGCGGCCCACCAGATCGGGATCGGTGACCGCCGCGGTGCCGATGACGCAGCGGGTCACCCCGACGTCGTACAGGGCGCGAGCTGCGTCGACCGACCGAACCCCACCCCCTGACTGCACCGGCACGTCGACCGCTTCGGCAATCGCCCCGATGACCGAACGGTTCGTCGCTTCGCCGGAACGAGCTGCGTCGAGGTCGACCACATGGATCCACGGCGCCCCCGCCGCCTGGAAGGCCAGGGCCACCTCGACGGGGTCCGCGTCGTAGCGAACCTCTCGGTCGTAATCGCCCTGGAGGAGCCTCACGCATCGACCGGCCCGCAGGTCGATGGCGGGAAAGAGTTCGAAGGTCACTGCTGCACTCGCTGACCGTGCCGGACCACCTGCAGGAAGTTCTCGGCGACCTGTCGGCCCCGGTTACCCGACTTCTCGGGGTGGAACTGGGTGGCGAACAGGTTGTCTCCCTGTTGGACCATGGCCACGAGATCGGTCCCGTACTCACAGGTGGCAACCACATGGTCGAGGTCTGCGTCGGCTGCGTAGCTGTGGACGAAATACATCCACACCTCGTCGGGCAGCCCGTCGAGTAGGGGGCTGGGCCGACGGACGTCGAGCCGGTTCCACTGCATCTGGGGTCGCGGTAGGCCCGGGGGGATGAGCCGCACCCGTCCGGGCAGCACGGCCATGCCGGGGACCCCTGGAGCCTCCTCGGAGGCCTCGAAGAGCATCTGCATTCCCACGCAGATCCCGAGGAAGGGCCGCCCATCTTCGATGGCGTCCAGGGCCGGGCCTTCCAACCCACTGGACCTCAGGCGCTCCATACACGTCGCGAAGTGACCCACCCCGGGCAGCACGATGCCCGCAGCCTCCCCGATGAGCCCCGGGTCGGCGGTGAGCCGGGCATCGGCCCCTGCCCGCTCGAAGCCTTTCTGAGCCGACCGCAGGTTGCCGATGCCGTAGTCGAGCACGGCGAGAAGAGGTCGCTCGGCGCCCCCTGGGCTCACAACACTCCCTTGGTCGACGGCAGGACGTCATCCACGACCTGTTTGGCGTCGAACAGGGCTCGCGCCACGCCCTTGAACGACGCCTCGATGATGTGATGAGTGTTCCTGCCCCTGAGCATCACCATGTGCAGGGTGATGCCGGCGGCCATCACGAAGCCCCGCCAGAACTCCTCACACAACTGGGGGTCGAAGGGAGGGTCGCCGAGAATTTTCTCACCAGGGGGCTCGATGTCGTAGTGGAGGAACGGTCGCCCTGAGAGGTCGAGGATGATCTCGACGGCGGCCTCGTCGAGGGGCACGGTGATCGATGCGAATCGCCGAACGCCGGCCTTGTCCCCCATGGCCTCCCGAAAGGTCTCTCCCAGGGCGATCCCCACATCCTCGACTGTGTGATGGGAATCGATCTCGAGATCCCCCTCACATCGGACCCGCAGGTCGAAGCGGGCGTGTTTGCCCAACTGGGACAGCATGTGGTCGAAGAAGGGGAGCCCTGTCTCCACGTCGACCTGACCGGCGCCATCCACGGTCAGGGACAGGTCGATGTCGGTTTCCTTGGTGGTGCGCTGGCGGGTGGCTGCTCTCATGGCAGGGACTCCAAAATGTCCTCGAGGGCGGTCAGGAACCGGGTGTTCTCGTCGGTCGTACCGATGGTGACACGTAGACAGTCGGCAAGACGAGGCCAGCCGGAACAGTTACGGACCAGGACCGATCGATCGACCAGCTGTTGCCACACCTGGTCCCCGCTGACCCCCCAGGGACTCGTCCGGAACAGCACGAAGTTGGCTTCCGAGGGCCACACCCTCAGCCCGAGGTCATGCATGGACCCCTCCACCCGCTGCCGTTCTGCGACGATGTGGGCTACCCGGGTCTCCATCTGTTCCCAGTACCGCAGGGCAACCCGACCAGCCAACTGCTTGACGCTGTCGAGGTGGTAGGGCAGGACGACCTTGTCGAACTCGTCCACCATCCACGACGGGGCGATGCAGTAGCCGAGACGGGCTCCCGCCATCGACCAGGTCTTGGAGAAGGTCCTGGTCACCACCAGGGGCAGTTCGGGGTCGCTCCGGAACAGATCGACGGCGCTGAACGAGGCGAACTGCCCATAGGCCTCGTCGACCACGACCAGCCCAGGAGCAACGTCGAGGGCCCGAGCCACTGTTTCGGGCTGCTCAGGAGTGCCGGTCGGATTGTTGGGCGAACAGAGGAAGACAAGGTGGGGCTGGTGCTGAGCCACGACCCGGTCCAGTTCGTCGAGGTCGAGACGGAACTCCTCGTCCCGCTCTCCTTCAGCGACACCGCATTGCGTGGTGCGGGCGATCTGGCCGTACATGGCATAGGTGGGCTCGAAGGTGGCCACCGTGCGGCCTGCGCCGCCATAGGTCAGACACAGGGTTTGGAGCACCTCGTTCGAACCGTTGGCAACGAACACCTGCTCGGGTCCCACTCCGTGCAGGTCAGCGAGGTCCTGGCGAAGCTCCCGCGCCATGCGATCGGGGTATCGATGCCAGGCCACGGACCCCATCTCGTCGGCCAGGGCCGAGGTGAACTCATCAGGGGGCGGACTGGGGGCCTCGTTGGTGTTCAGTCGCACCTCGACCTCGATCTGCGGCGAGTGATAGCCCTCCAAGACGGCGAGATCGGGCCGAACGGTCGGGCGAGGCCGGCCGGTCGTCATCGCACACCGCCATCGGCCCATGCCCGGCGCCGGGAAACCGATGCAGCGTGGGCCCACAGGCCCTCGGCCTCGGCCAACCCCACAACGGCGTCGGCCACCGCGTCGAATCCGGCCTCGGAGACTTCGACGATGTGCATCCGCTTCTGGAAGTCCTCGACGGTGAGGGCTCCGCTGAAGCGGGCGGTCCCCGCGGTCGGGAGCACGTGGGAGGGGCCAGCCACGTAGTCGCCGATCGACGCCGGGGCCCACGGACCGACGAACACCGCGCCGGCGTGGCGCACTCGCTCGGCCAACGCCGCGGCGTCCCGACACATGAGCTGAAGGTGTTCGGGGGCCACCCCGTTGGCCACGTCGATCGCGGCCTCCGGACCATCGACAAGACACAGGTAGCCATCCGAGGCCAGGGTGGCCAGGGTCTCCTCACGCCGAGGGGAGGCATCGACGATGTCGGCGATCGCCTCGTCCACTGCGGTTGCGAAGTGTTCGTCCCATGTCACGAGCCAGGCCCGCCCGCCCGGTCCGTGCTCGGCCTGGAGCACGACATCAACAGCGGCCGACGTCGGCGGACAGCTGGCATCGGCGATCACGACGATCTCCGACGGACCGGCAAACGCCGAAGCGATACCGACCCGGCCGGCCACCTCCTGCTTGGCCGTCGCCACCCAGAGGTTGCCCGGCCCGGCGATGACATCGACCGGTCGGATGGTCTCCGTGCCATAGGCCAACGCCCCGATGGCCTGGACCCCGCCAACCCGATGCATCTCGGAGACGCCGCACAGGTGAGCTGCCCCCATGACGATGGGCAGGAGCTCACCAGCGGGCCCCGGCGGCGAGCAGACGACGACGTCGTCGACACCGGCTGCCCGAGCCGGCAGCACGGTCATCAGCACCGTGGAGGGATAGGCAGCAAGGCCTCCGGGGACATAGACGCCGGCTCGGTCGACGGGCTGGGGTATCGACCTGACCGAGATACCGTCCCGTTCCACGACATGGGAGCCCTGAGCCTCCGCCTCGTGGAAGCCGAGCACCCGATCATGGGCAACCTGCAGGGCTGCGCGGGTCGCATCGTCCAGATTGCTCCACGCCCGGGCCAGGTCGTCCGGATCGACGGCGGTCACCGGCACCTCGACCCCGTCGAAGTGAGCGGTCAGTTCCCGAACAGCCGCATCGCCACGGGTGCGGACTTCGCTGAGCAGGGCACGCACCTGGTCAGTGGGCGCATTGGCGTCGAGATCGGGGCGAGGGAGCAGGTCCGCCACAGCACCCTGGACACCACGGAGATCGAGTCGGCGCAACACGACCGTCGAGCGTACCGGCGCCCGTCGGCCCGAACCCCACCAATTCCGAGACCGGCAGCCGGTTCCCAGCTGCCCTCGTGCCAGCTACAGTCGCCGCAATGGTGACCCGGGCCGAACTCTCCTCGCTCGAAACGGCCCTGCGAGAGTTGGCCGAGCGGATCGCAGCCGGGGCCGACGGCCTCATGGGCACACCCAACGAAGACGTGGCATCCGATCTCTACGACGCCGAGCGGAGCCTGCGGACGGCGCGGCGACGACTCATGCGAGCCAGCGACGGCCTGCGGGGCTGACCCGCTGGACAGGGCGCCGCTGCTCAGTCGACGCCGAGCGAGGCAGCCAGCTCAACGATCTTGCGAGCCCGGGTCAGGTGGGGCACGTCGACCATCTCGCCGCGGAAGGCGAAGGCCATGATGCCCTTGGCCTGATTCTCCTCGAACAAGGCCAACAGCTCTCGGGCGTCGGCCACCTCGGTCTCGGACGGGGTGAACGCCTCGTTCACGATGTCGATCTGGTTGGGGTGGATGGTGATCTTGCCCGTGTACCCGATGGTCGCCGAGGCCAGGCACTCGGCCCGCAGGCCATCAGGATCGTTGAAGTCCACGAACACGGTGTCGAGAGGTTGCTTGCCCCATGCAGTCGCGCCGAGGAGGCACATGACCTTCGCGTACTCGAACACCGACAGGTAGGACCCGTCCGGTGCGCGATTGCCCCTGGAGCCGATGGCGGCCGAAAGATCCTCGGCCCCCCAGGTGAGCACCTCGACCCTGTCATTGGCTGCCAGGTCGTGGATGTGGAGCAAGCCCATCGGGGTCTCGGTACCCAGGACATGAAGCTTGACGCCACCCTCGGGGTGACCGTGCTCCCGCTCGTGGGCGGTGATCAGCTCGTCGAGGTGCGCAACCTCGGCCGCGTTGTTGATCTTGGGAACCAGGTACGCATCGGGTGGCGCGACCATCGTCTCCGCCACGTCCCGCTCGAACCACGGCGTGGCGATCGGGTTGATCCGCACCACCCGCTCCTGCCGACCGAAGTCGACGTCGGCCAGCCAACCGCTGACCGTGGTGCGGGCCGAGTCCTTGTTCTCGGGAGTCACCGCATCTTCGAGATCGAGGATGAGGGTGTCGGCATTGGTCGCCAACGACTTGGTGAGCATCTTCTCGTTGGCCCCAGGCACGAAATGAGCAGAGCGACGAACGGTCATGGGTCATACCTCCGATGACGGACAGAAATCATTGAGTACACATTGATGACACTGGGGCTTACGGGCCCCGCACACCTGCCGGCCGTGCAGGATCACCCGCAGGCTGAAGGCCCCTCGTTCGGCTGCAGGGATCATCGGGTTCAGGGCCAACTCGACCTTGACGGGATCCTCTTCATCGGTGATCCCCAGACGCCGAACGAGACGGCCGACATGGGTGTCGACCGGCAAACCGGGTAGGCCGAAGGCCACCGACCGGATGACGTTCGCTGTCTTTCGGCCCACCCCGGCCAGCTGCACCAGATCCTCCCGACGGGTGGGGACCTCGCCACCGTGATCGGCAAGCAGGGCTTGGGCCATACGCACGAGGTTGTTGGCCTTGCTCTTGTAGAAGCCCGTCGGATGAACGAGCTCCTCCAGTTCGGCAAGATCGGCAGCGGCCAGCGACTGGGCGTCGGGGTAGCGGGCGAACAGGGCCGGGGTGGTCATGTTGACCCGGGCGTCCGTGCACTGAGCCGACAGGATGGTGGCTACGAGCAGCTCGAAGGGATTGCCGTGGTCGAGTTCGCAGATGGCCTCGTACTCCAGGGCCAACCGCTCGTGGGTGACCCTGGCTCGTCCCTTGGGTGACCGCGGTGTTCCCATGGGGGCCAGTTCTACCCCACCGGGGGCGTGACGGGGCGACCTATCCTTGCCCGGCGTGAGCGACAACCCCCACCCGGACATCACCATCGGCCACGACCGGGAGGGAACCGTGGTCGAGACGGACGCAACCGGGTGGACGACCTCGGCCCTCGTCGAGGCCTTGTCTACGGCGATCGTCGACAGCGCCACCGTGTCCGTCTGGATCGACCACCCCTCGCCCGACCTCGACGATGCCATGGCCACCATTGGGCTAGCGCCACGCCGCGACCTCTACCGCATGGAGCGTCCACTCCCCCTCGAGGAGTCGACCGACATCACCACCCGATCGTTCGAGGTCGGCCGCGACGAGGCGGCATGGATCGAGGTCAACAACCGGGCATTCGCATGGCACCGGGAGCAGAGCGGCTGGACCATGGAGATGGTGCGGGAACGGCAGGCCGAACCATGGTTCGATCCCGACGGCTTCCGGGTGCACGAGCGCGACGGCCGAATGGCCGCCTTCTGTTGGACCAAGGTGCATCACGAGGAGGATCCACCCGCCGGTGAGGTCTACGTGATCGCCGTCGACCCCGACTTCCACGGCACCGGGCTGGGACGTGCCCTGACCCTCGCCGGGTACCAACACCTGGCGGCACAGGGCATCACCAGGGGCATCTTGTACGTCGACGCCGACAACACGCCTGCGGTGACACTGTACCGGGACATCGGCCTCGAGGTGGCGGTGGTGCGCCGCCTCTACACACCGGCCGACTGATCGAGCGACGCCCGAGTCAGAGCGACACGGCAGCGCCGAGGGCGTTGCCGATGAGCCAGGTCACCCCGGCTGCACCGACAGCGATGAGAACGTGACGGGTGACGTTGGAGGTCACTGGACGGCCCGTGGTCACGGCGAGCGCGGTGCCGATGCTGGCTGCCCCCAGCACACCGAGCACCACCGAGGCCCATGTGGCACCAGACCCCTCGGCGAGGAACCACGGCACGACGGGAACGAAGGCACCGATCGCGAAGGCCACGAAGGACCAGCCCGCTGCCCCCAGCGGCGAGGCCAGGGCGCTCGGGTCCACCCCGAGCTCCTCCCGGGCGTGGACTTCCAGGGCGATGGCGGGGTCCCGCATGAGAATGTCGGCGATGTTGCGGGCCTGCTCGGGCTCGACGCCCCGTTCGACGTACAGCTCGGCGAGTTCCTCCGCTTCCTCTTCGGGGTCTTCCTCCAGCGCGGCTCGCTCACGCGCCAACTCGCTGCGCACCACCTCGTTGTGGGCCCTCACCGACACGTATTCGCCCGACGCCATGGAGATCGCCCCGGCCAACAGCCCGGCGATGCCCGCGGCCATGACCACGTCGGCCGAGGCGCTGGCACCCGCCAGCCCGATGATGAGCAGCACGTTGGATACGAGACCGTCGGAGGCTCCGAACACGGCCGCTCGCAGCCCCCCTCCGTGCACGTCCCGGTGGTGATCATCATGACGATGGCGGGCCATGGTCCGACCATACCGGCCACCGAAGCGACCCCCTATCCTTTGAACACCGTGACCACCTTGTACGACCTCGACCGGGCCGCACTAGCCGAGCTCCTCGACGGCGAGCCGAGATACCGGGTCGACCAGGTGTGGGAAGGCCTCTACGCCCAGCACCGCGAGCCGGCCGACCTGACCAACGTGTCCAAGGCCCTGCGGAGCACCCTGGCCGAGCTGCTCCCCCCCGGTCTGACCCCGGTGCGGGAGACGGTCAGCGACCGTGGGGAGACGGTCAAGCAGTTGTGGTCTCTCAGCGACGGGCGGCTCGTCGAGTCGGTGCTGATGCACTATCGGGATCGCACCACGGTGTGTGTCTCGTCCCAGGCCGGCTGCGCAATGGGGTGCACCTTCTGCGCTACCGGTCAGGTTGGGTTCGACCGACACCTGACCGTCGGCGAGATCGTCGAACAGGTCATCCGGGCGGCGAGGGCGGCCGGGGACCGGCGGGTGGACAACGTCGTGTTCATGGGCATGGGCGAGCCACTGGCCAACTTCGACCCCATGTGGGAGGCGGTGCAACGGATCAATCGGGACATCGGCATCGGAGCCCGTCACATCACCGTGTCCACCGTCGGCCTGATCCCCGGCATCGACCGCCTGGCCGACGCCGATCTCCCCGTCAACCTCGCCGTGTCGCTCCACGCAGCAAATGACCGCAGTCGCAACCGCCTGGTTCCCATCGGACGGCAGTACCCCCTGAGGGATCTGGCCGCCGCGCTCCAGCGCTACCTGACCGCCAAGGGCCGGAGGATCAGCTTCGAGTGGGCCATGATCGACGGGGTCAACGACAGCGACCGGGACGCCGACGAACTGGCCGCCTATGCCCGCCCCCTCCGGGCCCATGTCAACCTGATCCCCCTCAACGCCACGCCCGGGTACCGCTACCGGGACAGCCCGCACCAGCGCATCGAGGACTTCCGGGACGAACTGGCCGCCCTAGGGGTCAACGCCACGATTCGCAACACCCGCGGGTCGGACATCGACGCGGCCTGTGGCCAACTCCGGGCCGACCAGCAGATCACGGTCCGACGGAAACGGGCCTGAACACATTTCGAACCCGCCCCTGGCACACTGGATCGCCGTGAGTGATCTCCGCTGGTACAACCCAAGCCAACCCCAAACCCTCACCAGCGCCGTCCTACTGTCCTACATCAGGGCCTTTTTTCTGCTGATCGGCATGTCGGCGAACTTCGAGCTGAAGCTGCTGGCTTACGACGTCGGGCAGCTCGTGGGCGTGGGTGATCTGGCCGCCGACCTCATCACCCTTGTGGCCCTGGGCGCGATGGTGGCCGGTGGCCTGGGCACATCCAGCGAGCGCAAGTGGGGCCATCGCGCCCTTGCCGGTGCCGCCGTGTATACCGCTGTCGCCACCGTGTGGCTGATCATCCGGCTCGGGCGGATACCCCAAGCCGGCCTGCTGATCGGTCTGATGTTCGACATCGTTCTCGTGGTGTTGGTCTTCCACCCGATCTCGCGCGAGTACCGCCGCATCTGGTTCCGCTGAACCACTGGACGTTGGGTGCACAGGCCCGATCCCTACACTGGCCCCATGGCAACCATCATCGACGGCATCGACGACCTCACCTCACGGGTGGGCCAAAACCTCGGCTACAGCGAGTGGCACCAGATCACCCCGACCCAGGTCCAGCAGTTCGCCGACGCCACCGGTGACCACCAGTGGATCCACCTCGACGAGGAGCGGGCCAAGGCTGGGCCCTTCGGCACCACGATCGCCCACGGCTACCTCACCCTGTCCCTCGCACCCATGCTGATGGA
>JAYPWI010000018.1:15733-75455 GCA_038135065.1 Acidimicrobiales bacterium | reverse complement strand
GCCGGAGCGCGGCAGACGGGCGCTCGCCAGAGGCCGAGCTCGTCGGCAGTGGCGAGCTGTGGGTTCTCTCTGAGGGCACCTTGGTTCGGGGTTCGTGGCGGCGAGCCGGTCTCGAGAGTCCGACCGAATGGCTCGATGTCGACGGCATGCCCCTGTCGGTCGGCGTCGGTGCTACGTGGGTTGCCCTACCCCGAGTCGGCCAGGCCGTCGTCGTGGAATGAGCCGAGTGCTCACGAGGTCGGCGGCACCCAAGAAGGATCCCGACGCTCCTTGAACGCAGCGATGCCCTCTGCCCCTTCCTCGCTCCGGAACAGCGACTGGCTGAGCCCGGAAGTCCAGTCCCAGGCATCTGTCCGAGCCATTTGGGGAACCCGGGTGATCAGTTGCTTGGTTGCGGCGAGCGCATTGGGACCGCCACGGACCAGCTTGTCGAGCACGTCCCGTACCTCGACATCGAGTTGTTCACGCGGGACTGCCCGATTGATCAGGCCGACCTCGGCTGCCCTTGTGGCAGGCACGCGTTCGCCATTGAGGAAGAGTTCGCTCGCATCGGCCCGGCGCAGCTTGGGGAGGCACACGACCGAGATGACGGCCGGGGCGACGCCGATACGGACTTCGGTGAATCCGATGATGGTGTCATCGGCCGCGATGGAGATGTCACAGGCCGCAGCGAGCCCAACCCCACCGGCCGTGCAGTGGCCGGCGAGACGAGCTACGACCGGCTTTGGGGATTCCATGATCTGGTCGAGGATCTCGACGAAGTTGTAACGGGTGGCTGGCTGAGGAACTCCGGGGGTTGCCGCCTTGAGATCCGCGCCGGCGCAGAACGTGTTCCCCACGTTGGTGAACAGGATCACCCGGACGGCGTCGTCGGCTTGGGCAGCATGCCAGTGGTCTCCCACCGCATTGACCAACTCGACGCTCAGGGCATTGCGGTTCTCCGGGCGGTTCAGGGTGATGGTGGCCACCCCGCCGCTCACCTCGTACAGGGCAGCATCAGTCACGGGTCGGAGCCTAGCGGTGGCGGTCGCGCTGCCCGGTGGCCGGTACCGTCGCGGGTGTGTTGAACCAAGTTGATGGCGCCCAAGAGCTCTTCGATGCGTGTGGTCTCGACCCTGGTTGGCTGTGCAAGCAGATCTATGACTGGACGGGGAGCACCACGGCAGCCGAGGTGAGCATCTGGGTCATCGACAAGCCTGCCAAGGTGATCCTCATCGTCGTCATGGCCATGGTGATCCGCCGGTTCGCCAAGCGGTCGGTGGATTCCCTGGTGGAACGTCTGGTGCAGCAGCGCGAGGCGAGCGAGCGGGAGGCGGCCGAGGAGGCACGCGAGGGCGGGGGAGGAGATGGCTGGAGTCGGGAACTGCTCAGTTCCCGACTGGCGCACCTCCACGATCGGAGTGAGCGGTCGCGGCAGCGGGCTCGCACTCTCGGGGTGTTGCTCAAGAGCGGCATCACCGTTGTCGTGTTCACTCTGGCCGGTTTGATGTTGTTGGGCGAATTCAACATCAACCTCGGCCCGCTCATCGCCAGCGCGGGCATCCTGGGTATTGCCGTTGGATTCGGGGCCCAAGCGCTGGTCAAGGATCTGATCAGCGGCGTCTTCATGCTCGTGGAGGATCAGTACGGGGTGGGCGACGTCATCGACGTGGGCGAAGCGACGGGAACCGTCGAGTCGGTGGGTTTGCGGACCACCCGGTTGCGCGATGTGCAGGGCACGCTCTGGCATGTGCCGAACGGGGAGATCCGGCGGGTCGGAAACATGTCGCAGCTGTGGGCTCGGACGATCTTGGATGTGGACGTGGCGTATGACACGGATCTCGATCTGGCCATCTCGACCATCAAGGCGGCCGCAGACTCGCTGTGGGAGGAACGGCTCGACGAGGCAACCATTCTCGATGAACCCGCCGTGCTCGGGGTGCAGAACTTCGGAGCGGATGCCATCAGCATCCGGCTCTCGTTCCGGACGGACCCCGGTGAGCAGTGGGCGGCGGCCCGGATTCTCCGCCGGCGTCTGAAGGAGGCGTTCGACGAGGCGGGCATCGAGATCCCCTTCCCACAGCGCACCCTGTGGATTCGCAACGAGGGTCAGTAGCCCCTCAGCGCGCTATCGCAGGGGCGGGCAACGTGGCGGGTCGACTCACGGCAGGACGATGACCGGGGTGCCGACCGGCGCCCAGTGGTACAGCTGCTCTGCCTTGTCGAGGCGTTGCCGGACGCAACCACTCGACCGGTATGTGCCGAGTTGCTCCTCGGTTTGCATGGGTCGACCATCGGCGTACTTCGGTATCCCGTGGAATCCGATGGCCAGCCGGCGCCCGTGAGCGAAGCGCACCATCCAGTCCATCGTGATGCCGTCGTGTCCGGCGAATGCGTACCGTGACTTCGAGAACACCGTGTAGTCGCCCGGCCGTGGATCTCGGTACCGACCGCTGACCAGGTAGCTGTCGAACACGGATCCGTCGCCTTCGACCAGCCATACCCGCTGGGCGGCGTTGGCGTACACGATGCGGCGGCCGCTGCCGGAATTCGCGGGGACAGGTGGGCCAAGCCAGTCCGTGCCGGGAGCGGATGCCAGCCAGTAGCCGTCGCCCTGGGGCCGGGCAGCCATCGCGCTGATCGGCTCCTCGCGCCCCGCGCGCAGACCACCGAGGTAGTCGGCGCTGCCGAACGCGAACATCGACCCGAGGTTGCCGGCCATCCAATAGCCCTGACCATCCGGGGCGATGTCGGCGGCCACGATTCGCTCTTCGCCCAGCGGGTGGTCGCCGAGCGAGCCGTGGAACGGTGCGTTGCCGTAACTGAAGATCCCACCATCGGATGCCACGAGCCAATAGCCGTTCCCCGCTGGAGGGCGGACCATGGCAACGATGGGTTGGTTCAGTTCGATCCCGCCGGCCGAGCCGTGGAAGACGGCATCCCCGAGTGCGAACACCCCTCCATCGGTGGCGACGAGCCAGTAGCCCTGTCCCGTGGCGGTTGCCGCCATGCCGACGATCGGTTCGTTCAGCCGGAGGTGGGCCACCGAACCCCGGTAGGTGGCGTCACCGAACGTGAAGACACCCCCGTCTGCGCCAGACAGCCAGTAGCCGTTACCGGTCGATGTCGGTGCCATGGCAACGACCGGCGCTGCAAGGTCGAGGTGCCCGAGATCGCCGTGGTGTGCGGCGTCCCCGTAGGCATGGACGACGCCCGCTTCGCTGACCGTCCAATAGCCCTCCCCCGATGGGGTGCTCGCCATGTCGACGACGAGTTCGGTGCTGTCCTGGTCGGATGGCGAGCCGAAGTACTCAGCGTCGCCGAAGCTGTAGACATCACTGCTGGAGGCTGCTGCGAGGGCGTATCCCGAGGGGGCGTCGCCGGGTAGGTGTTCGTTGACCCGGGCCGCCACGCCTGGCGCCGCGATGGCGGTCAGGGCAAGGACGACGGCCAGCACGCCGGCAACTCGCTTCCGGGCTCCGGGTTGGGTCCTCACTGAATCCTCCGCTGCTCGGTCGACCCTAGCCGGGAGGAGTGCGAGGAACTAGCTCCCAGTTGCCAGCGTCACGTCGACGTCGAATGTCGTTCCGATCTCGAGCACCAGCTCATCGATCTTTCCGGCATCTTTCAGATCGGCAGCAATTGCCTCGATCAGAGACAAACGTTCCTGGGTATCGGTGACGGTCGCCCGCTCGACCTCGGCCCGCAGGCTGACCTTCGCCTCGGTCTTGGCCCGGCGGATCTCGGACAGCGCCTCGTCGGCCACGTCGAGCACGGCCTGGTCGGCCTGGCCGGCAGCGGTGCGGAGCGGGCCGGCCATGGGCCAGCGGGAGCGGTGGATCGACGTCTCGTTGGTCCAGCCCCAGACCTCCTCGGTCACGAAGGGCAGGAAGGGAGCGAACAGACCCAACAGGGTGTCCAGGGCCAGCGTCAGGGTGACATGGGCGGATCGAGCCGCATCGTCTCCCTGGGTGCCGTAGGCCCGGCCCTTCACCAACTCGACGTAGTTGTCGGTGAAGGACCAGAAGAAGGCTTCGGTCCGCTCGAGTGCTCGGGCGTAGTCGAATCCCTCGAAGGCGGTGGTCGCCGTCTCCACCAGGTCGGCCAGTCGATCGAGGAGGGCGGCATCGAGGGGATCGGTGACCGTGCCGTCAGCCGCCTCGGTCCCAGCCAGGTTTCGGACGAACCGGGAGGCGTTGAGGATTTTGATGGCCAGACGGCGCCCGATCTTCATCTGCCCTTCGTCGAACGCGGTGTCGGTGCCCGGTCGGCCGTTGGCGGCCCAATAGCGAACGGCATCCGAGCCGTACCGATCGAGGAGGTCCTTGGGGGTCACCACATTGCCCTTGGACTTCGACATCTTCTTGCGGTCGGGGTCCAGGATCCAGCCCGACAAGGCGCAGTTCGACCAGGGCGCGGTGTCGGCTTCGAGGTGGCTTCGCACCACGGTGGAGAACAGCCACGTCCTGATGATGTCGTGCCCCTGTGGGCGGAGGTCCATCGGGTAGGTACGGGCGAACAGGTCGTCGTCCTCTTCCCAACCACAGGCGATCTGAGGGGTCAGCGACGAGGTGGCCCAGGTGTCCATGATGTCGAGTTCGCCGACGAACCCGCCGGGCTGATGGCGCTGCGACTCCTGGTAGCCATCGGGCGTGTCCGAGGAGGGGTCGACGGGGAGCCGGTCTTCGGACGGGGAGATGGGCGAGTCCCAGATGGGTTCCCCGCTGTCGTCGAGGGGATACCACAGGGGGATCGGCACCCCGAAGAATCGCTGGCGGCTGATCAGCCAGTCCCCGTTGAGACCCTCGATCCAGTTCGTGTAGCGGCTCTGCATGTAGGCCGGGTGCCAGCTCATCTGATCACCCCGACCAATGAGGTCGCCGTTGAGGTCTGCGTCCCGCCCGCCGTTGCGGATGTACCACTGCCGGCTGGTCACGATCTCGAGGGGTCGGTCGCCCTTCTCGAAGTACTTGACGGCGTGGGTGATCGGTCGCGGGTCGCCGATGAGATCGCCGCTGGCCCGAAGCATCTCGACGATGTTCTTCTTGGCGGTGAACACAGTGGCTCCGGCTAGTTGGGCGTAGGCCGCTCGGCCGTCGGGCGAATCGATGCCGGAAGGAGGCTCCTCGGTGAAGCGGCCGGCCCGATTGATCACGGCGCGCACGGGTAGGTTCAGCTCACGCCACCAGGTCACATCCGTGGTGTCGCCGAAGGTACAGATCATGGCGATGCCGGTCCCCTTCTCGGGGTCGGCCAGCTGGTGGGCGTGGATGGGCACCTCGACCCCGAACAGGGGGGTGGTCACTGTAGAACCGAAGAGGGGTTGGTACCGCTCGTCGTCGGGGTGAGCGACCAGGGCTACGCAGGCGGGGAGTAGTTCGGGCCGAGTGGTGTCGATCACGACAGGATCGCCATCGGCCCGGTGGAAGGTGATCTGGTGATACGCCCCGCTGTCCTCGCGGTCCTCGAGCTCGGCCTGGGCCACTGCGGTGCGGAAGGTGACGTCCCACAGAGAGGGGGCCTCGACCTGGTATGCCTCGCCCCGGGCAAGGTTGCGCAAGAAGGCCCGCTGGGCGACCCGTTGGCAGTGCTCGTCGATGGTCGCGTAGGTCATCGACCAGTCGACGCTGAGCCCCAGCTGCCGCCAGAGGGCTTCGAACGCCTTTTCGTCCTCGGTGGTGAGCACATGACACAGCTCGACGAAGTTGCGTCGGCTGACACTGATCTCGCCACGGGCGGTGATGGCCTTCTGATCGCCCCCGTCGGCCGGTGGTACGAAGTCGGGGTCGTAGGCCAGGCCCGGGTCGCAGCGCACACCGAAGTAGTTCTGGACCCGACGCTCGGTGGGCAGCCCGTTGTCGTCCCACCCCATCGGGTAGAAGACCTCCCGACCGCTCATCCGCTGGTAGCGGGCGATGGTGTCGGTGTGGGTGTAGCTGAAGACATGCCCTACGTGGAGGGAGCCACTGACCGTGGGAGGCGGGGTGTCGATGCTGAACACCTCGTCGCGTGTTCGGGTGCGATCGAATGTGTAGGTGCCCTGGGCTTCCCACTGGGCGGACCACTTCTCTTCGAGACCGTCGACGGTCGGCTTGTCGGGAACCTGCGACATGGGGAGGAACCGTACAGGCAGGCTGGTCGCTGCCCAACGTGGATCCCGGCCCGATCGAGGCGGGCGCGTCGGAGGCCTCCCACCCACTGGGACCGGTGGTGCGTACTCTGAAAGATCGACAACGGAAGCGTGATGACGGACGTCGAGACCACCCCTGAGAGCGGACCAGCCGATGCCCGGCGCCCGAAGGTGGGGGTGAGGGGTCGACCCATCATGGGAGACAGCGCGGGGGGCACTGCCTCGGCGGTGCCCCCCGAGTTGCGCCGGGATGCCCAACTGCTGCGCCGGGCCCGTGGCTTGGCGGCTGTGGCCCTTCCCCTGTTGTTGTGGGCCGAACCCACGACGGGGGTTCCGGCTCCCCTGATGCCCCCGGTTCCCTTCGGGATACTGATGGGCGCGGTCCTGCTGCTGGTCAACCTCCTCGATCCAACGGTGACCCGGGCGCTAGATCGGCAGTCGGTGGAGCGTTGGGCTGCCGTCGAAGTCGCCCTGGACACCGTGGTGATGGGGTCGGTGGTGTGGCTGGTGGCCCTCGATCCTACGAGCAGCCTCTGGGTGCTGTTGTTGTTACCTGTGATCGAGGCGGCCCTGAGATTTCGGGTGCGCGGCCTGGTGGCGGCCAGCCTGGCGATGGCTGCCGTGTATGCGGGGCGTGACTTGGTGGTGAGCCTGCTCTACGAGGAGGTCGGGTTCGGGCTCGGGGTGGTCGTGCAGCGCATCGCCGCACTGTGGGTGGTCGCACTGGCCGCAGGCAGTCTCGAGGAACGGTTGGCCGCCGGTGCGCTTCAGCAGCGCCGGGTTCGGGTCGACGCCGAACGGCGGTCATCCGTGATGTCGGTGGTGGCCGAGGCGGCGGCGGAGATGACGACCCTCGATCTGTCCCGGGTCCGCTCGGTGTTGCACCGGGCAATCGAGCGATTGGGGGCGACGGGCAAGATCCTGTCCCCCGAGGCTCCCGTACCTCCCGATCACCTCGGACTGGCCATCATGACCAACGGACACCTGCGGGGTCGTATCGCGGTGTCCACCCCGGTGAGCGCCGAAGTCCATGGGGCCCTCGAACTGCTGGCAGCTCAGACCGGAGCGGTGATCGGTCAGGCCGAGGCCTTCATCGAGGCTGAGCGGCTCCGCCAGCAACTGGAGCACCGGGCGTACCACGACCCCCTCACCGGGCTCCGCAATCGGGCTGCCTTCGACATCGATCTGCGATCGCAGTCCGAGCGGCGGCGCCCTCCCGGGGATGGCCTGGCCGTGTTGTTCATCGACCTCGACGGCTTCAAAGCGGTCAACGACAGGCTGGGCCACGAGAGCGGTGACGTGCTGTTGGAGGCGGTGGCCCGACGCCTCGAGTCGTGTGTGCGACCTGAAGACCTGGTGGCTCGTCTCGGGGGTGACGAGTTCACCGTCCTGTTGCCAGGAGCCAACGATGTCGACGGGGCCCTGGTGGTGGCCGAACGGATTCTCGAGCGACTCGACGAGCCCTTCGAGTTGGCGGGTACCTGGGTGCGGTTGTCGGCGAGCATCGGTGTCGCCTTCTCGGCCACCGAGGGCGCACACCCCGAGCATCTGGTCCGCCAGGCTGACGAAGCCATGTACGAGGCCAAGCGGGGCGGCCGGTCCCGGGTGGTCGTGTTCGGGGGGGAACGACGCCAGCGAGCCCTGCGCTGAGTTGCGCTGAGGTTACTTATCGGTAACTTACCGGGATGGACTTCTCCCCCGAGCTCAATGACGACCAGCTCCAGATCCAGCAATGGGTGCACGACTTCGCGGCCGACGTAATCCGGCCCGCGGCTGCCGAGTGGGACGAACGGGAGGAGACCCCGTGGCCCATCATCGAGGCCGCAGCCCAGATCGGCCTGTACGGCTGGGAGTTCATGGCCGAAGCGGGCCGGGACGCCACGGGGCTCACCATGGCAGTGATGCTCGAGGAGCTGTTCTGGGGTGACGCAGGGATCGGCCTGTCCATCATGGGATCGGGCCTGGCCGCAGCAGGTATTGCAGCAGCAGGCACCAAGGACCAGATCTTCGAGTGGGTACCCCAGTGCTACGGCACGGCCGACGATGTCAAGCTCGGTGCCTTCTGCTCCTCCGAGCCCGACGCCGGGTCCGACGTGTCGGCCATCCGGACCAGGGCCCGCTACGACGAGGCCACCGACGAGTGGGTGTTGGACGGCACCAAGACCTGGATCACCAACGGAGGCATCGCCGACGTCCATGTCGTGGTGGCCGTGGTCGACCCCGAACTCGGGTCTCGAGGCCACGCCTCGTTCGTGGTGCCACCGAACACGCCGGGGCTGTCCCAAGGGCAGAAGTTCCACAAGCACGGCATCAGGGCCAGCCACACGGCAGAAGTGGTCCTGGACGGATGCCGGGTGCCGGGGCGATGCCTGCTGGGGGGCAAGGAACGCCTCGACGAACGATTGGCCCGGGTGCGGGAGGGCAAGGCGGCCTCCTCCCAGGCTGCCATGCAGACCTTCGAGGCCACCCGCCCCGCAGTGGGAGCTCAGGCCATCGGGGTGGCTCGGGCCGCGTACGAGTACGCCCTGGACTACGCCCAGCAGCGGGTCCAGTTCGGTCGGCCCATCATCGCCAACCAATCCATCGCGTTCACTCTGGCGGACATGGCCACCGAGATCGACGCCGCCCGGCTGCTGGTGTGGCGGGCCGCCTGGTTGGGCAAGCAGCGCAAGTTCCGCAACGCCGAGGGGTCGATGGCCAAGCTGAAGGCCGGCCGGGTGGCCGTGTGGGCCACCGAGCGAGCCATCCAGATCCTGGGCGGTTATGGCTACGTGCGGGAGTACCCCGTCGAACGCTGGCATCGCGATGCCAAGATCTACGACATCTTCGAGGGCACCGAGCAGATCCAGCAGCTGGTGATCAGCCGGGCTATCAGCGGGATGCGGATCGAATAGGGATCGGCATCGTGGTTTAGGGTTCGAGGGGTCGCAACCGGGTCCGTTGGTGCGACCAGGGAGGCGTCGTGGAGAACTTCGAAGGCAAGGTGGCCGTGGTCACCGGTGGGGCCAGTGGTATCGGGCTGGGCATTGCTAGGGCCCTGGCCGGTGACGGCATGCGCCTGGTGATCGCCGACCTCGACGAGGCGGCCATGGGCGCGGCCCGGGACGAGTTCTCGGCCGCTGGGGTCGAGGTGATCACCCAACGCTGCGACGTGTCGAACCACGACGACATCCAGGCCCTGGCCGATGCCGCGATGTCGACCTTCGGTGGGGTGCACGTGTTGTGCAACAACGCCGGCATCGGTATTCCCACTGCAACCCACAACATGAAGCTCGCCGACTGGAAGTGGATCGTCGACGTGTGCCTGTGGGGTCCCATCTACGGGGTCGATGTGTTCCTGCCCCTCATGGAGGAGCAGGGAGAGGGGCACATCAACGCCACCTCGTCCATGGCCGGTCTGATCGCCACTCGGATGATGGGGGCCTACAACGTGGCCAAACACGGGGTGGTGGCCCTGATGGCCACCCTCGAACGTGACCTGCGGGCCCGCAAGAGCCCGGTCCACGCTTCGGTGCTGTGCCCTGGGCCGATCAACACGGCGATCAGCCGTCACTCCGTCGAGTACCGGCCCGGTCAAGGCAAACCCAAGGCGGATGGCGAGGCTTCGGGCCGGGTGGCCCGGTCCATCCAGGACACCCTGGAGAACGGGATGGACCCCGACGAGGTCGGCACGATGGTGCGCGACGCCATCGCCAACGACGAGTTCTGGATCCTGACCCACCCCCATTGGACCAAGGCGGTCCACAAGATGCTGGCCGCCATGGACGAGGACCGCAGCCTCAGTCGGGGGTGACCTCTTTCCCGTTCACCACCGTGGTGCGGTGCACCGGGTGGGCGTGTTGGATGGCATCGAGGACGAAGCACATGTCCTCGGCCAGGGCGACCATGGCCCCGATGGCGGCCCGGTCGGCGTCCGCCTCCACGTCGAGGTGGGTCGCCACACCGTCGAGGCGGTGACGGGCGGTCCCGGCGCCGATCGACCCCGACATGGTGAACGACGGGGTCACCGTCATCTGGGCGCTCGTGATGTCGATGTTGCGAGCCTCGCCGACCCGGGCGAGTTGGGTCAGCAGTCAAAAGGCTAGGGCGGCCCCGAAGTAGGCCAGGGGTGGTGGAGCGCTGTTGTCACCGCCCACCGCTGCGCTCTCGTCGCACAACATCTCGAACGCATCGAACCAAGCCTGCTTGGTCTGCCGGGCACCGGCGGCCGCCGCCACGTCGAAGGAGAACCTGACGCCGTCGTCTACCCGTTCGATGCGGAATGGTGAGTCAGCCATTCAGCGATCCTAGGAGCAGGCTGCGCTCCCGTCGGTCGCCTCAGCAGGTGGTGCTGAGTTGGCGCATCACCCGAATGCCGGAGGGGTCCCAGGCGTCACGGCGATGCAGAGCACCCAGGGTGTCGAACATGACCATGTCGCCCACCTGCCACTCGTGGGCGTAGACGCGCTCGGCGGCCGTGGAGCGGTCGTGGAGTTCCTTGAGCAGGGCGGAGCTCTCCTCGCGAGCCATGCCCAGGATCTGCTTGGTGATGCCCCGACTGACGTAGAGGATCTCCCGGTCGGTCTCGGGGTGCCGCACGATCACGGGATGCTCGGCCTCGGGGATGTCGGGCCGCTCCACCCCAGCCGCCTCGTCCCGGCGCTTCTTGGCCAGGAACTCGTTGCGCACCCGGTGATCGTCGGGGCCCTCGTCACGCTTGACGTAGCCGGTGATGGAGTGCACGGCGCGCAGTCCTCGCAACCGGTCGACGAGCTGGGGCGGGAGATCCTCGAGCACCGTGTACTGGCTGCAGAAGTAGGTCCTCGGCGCGTCGGGGGGCAGCTCGACTGCGTTGAGGAAGCTCTCCTTGCCCGGGCGGGGAACATAGGAGTAGTCGGCGTGCCACTCGAGCGGGCCGGCCCCACCCGTTCCCTGGGGAAGGCCGTCGGCTCCCAGGGCGTTCGTGACGGGCAGGATCTCTGGACGGTCGCCGACATCGCGAAACCATTCCGATCCCTTGATCAGGTCGCCGAAGGTTTCCGCGAAGTCGACCAGTTCGGTGTCGGTGGGCTGTCGGTGACCTCGGAACACCAGCACCAGATGCTCGGCCAGCGCACTCCTGAGTTGCTGGGCCGTAGCGTCGTCGAGCGTCTCCTCGGGCTGCCAGCCCGTGACCAGCGCCCCCAGCGGCTCGTTGTCCAGTGCCGTGATCTCGAGTTGCACGGTGCACCTCCCCCTGAGCGGTCAGTATGCCCCGTCGGTTCGCAGGGCGTCGATGTCCTCCCAGCTGAACCCGGCCTCGAGCAGGACCTCCTCGGTGTGCTCGCCGAGGTGGGGGGCCACCACCGACACCTCGGTGGGGGTGAGGGACATGGTGATCGGATTGCCCACCACGGTGATCGAGCCGTACTCGGGGTGCTCGACCTGCTGCACGTACCCGTTGACCAGGTTGGTCTCGTCGGTGAACACCTCCGGGTAGGTCTTCACCCGGCCGAAGCGCTGGTTGTGGGCCAGGAGTCGGGCCTCCCACTCGTCGGTGGACCGGGTCGGAAACACCTCGTCGAGCAGGTCGCGGAGGATGGCCAAGTTCTCTGGGGTCTGCAGCAGGGTGGCGAAGCGCGGATCGTCGTGTAGGTCCGGTCGGTCGATGCAGTCGGCGAAGGCGTTCCACAGGTGCTCGGGCACACCGAGGAGGTAGATGTAGCCATCCGCAGTCGGGCAGCGGTGAATGAGGGCTCGGATGACGGTGTGGCCGGCATTCGGCCGGCCGACGTGGCGACCGGTCAGCATCGACTGGGTCATCTCGGAGATCTGGCCGTAGATGGCGCTCCCGACCAGCGACACGTCGATCCGCTGCCCCATCCCCGTCCGCTCCCGGTGGAGCAAGGCGGCCAGGATGCCGGTGATCATGTTCTGGGCCCCGAGGTGGTCGGCGATCGTGGCTCCCACGATGGTCGGGTCGCCGTCGTCATGGCCGATCACCGACACGATGCCGCCCTCTGCCTGGCCGACCATGTCCGCCCCTTCACGGGTGGCGTTGGGCCCGCGTGGACCGAACGAAGAGCCGCCGGCATAGACGATGCCGGGGTTGATGGCCGCGATGTCCTCGTACGCGATGCCCCACTGTTCGACGGTGCCCGGAACGAAGTTGTGGATGATGACGTCGGCCTGCTCGGCCAGACGGAGGAACGCCCGGCGACCGCCCGCAGTGCGCAGGTCAAGGGTGGCCGATCGCTTTCCCCGGTTGCTGCCCTCGAAGTACGGCGACCGTCCGTCATCGTCACTGACCGTCAGCCAGCGTCCGAGGTCGCCCACGACGGGCAGTTCGATCTTCACCACGTCGGCGCCGAGGTCGCCCAGCATCGAGGCGGCCTGCGGTCCCTGCACGAGGATGGACAGGTCGAGAACGCGGTAGCCCGTGAGTACCCCCATGGGGCGACGATAGTCCTCGGGATCGAGCTCAGGGGGAGGGGACCAGGTCACGCACCACGGCGGGGGTCGGGCCGTCGGGGCGGATCAGCACGACGGCTTGGTCGAAGCCCGTGTCGGCGAAGCGAGCCAGGCGGTCGCGTAGTTCGCCCAGGTCGGTGTCGGCCCCGACGCCGATGGTCGACACGATGGCTCGTCCACCCCCGGCGGCCCGGAAGCGGGCGTGGGCGGCCACGACCTCGTCGGCAGTTCGGTAGGCGTTGGAGGCGATCCAGCCGTCGTAGTCACGGGCCGCCACCTCGACCCCGGCTCCCCAGGTCCCTAGCACGACGGGTACCCGGCCCACCACGGAGGGCCAGGCGGCCAGGTCGTAGCGGTCGGTGGCCCCCGTCGCCAGGGTCTGGCGCAGGTCGCCGATGGTGGCGTCGAAGGCTGCGAAGCGGTCGGCGAAGGCGCCGCCGGACACTGCGAAATCTTTGTCGGTCGATCCGACACCCACCCCCAGGGTGAGTCGGGGTCCGGCCAACTGGGCCACGGACAGGGTGCGGTGCGCCAGCATCCCGGGGGACGACAGGGGCACCTGCACGATGGCGGTGCCCAGCTCGACGTGGTCGGTGACCACTGCGGCAACGGCCAGGGTGACCAGGGGGTCGGCGACCATGAACCCCCGGCCCACGGTGTGCACGGCCCACAGGGCGTCGAACCCTTCGGCTTCGAACCGTCGGGCCTGGTCGGGGAGTGCTGCGGGGTCGCCCCCGTCGATGCCTGGACCGATGATCGCGCCGAGTTGCATGGACCGACACTACGAGCCGAGCGGGATCGGTCGCCCATGTGGGATATTTCGGCTATGGACGACGGTCACCAGCAACCAGCCGACGACGAGACGCCCCTGGCCGGGATCAAGGTCGTCGAGCTCTCGATGTACGTGCAGGGCCCGGTTGCCGGCCTGGCCCTGGCCAGCCTGGGGGCCGAGGTCGTCAAGATCGAGCAGGTCGGCCAGGCCGACTACATGCGGAGCTTCCACAGTGCGTTCGGGGTCGTGTTCGACGACCGGGGGCGGGAATGGATGTATGCGTCGCTCAACCGCAACAAGCGGTCCCTCGTCCTCGACATCCGGTCCGAGGCTGGCCGGCCCGTGTTCGAGCGGATGATCGAACAAGCCGATGTGTTCATCACCAACCTCCGAGCCAGCGGGCTCGCCCGCTACGGGGCCGACCCCGACAGCCTGATGGCCATCAACCCCCGGCTGGTGTACTGCCGGGGCGGTGGGTTCGGGCTGAAGGGAGAATTGGCCGACGATCTGTGTCAGGACACGGTGGGGATGGCCTACGCCGGCTTCATGGACGCCACTGCGCCCACCGAGGTGCCCAACTATCCACCGGGCTCGATGAGCGACATCCTGACCGGTACCCAGATGGCTTCGGCCGTGCTGGCCGGGCTCGTCAAGCGCGATCGGACCGGTCGTGGCTGTGTGGTCGGAACCTCCCAGACCCAGGCCCTGCTGTGGATGCAGCTGCAGACCATGGGGGTGGCCGCCAACCTCGACGCCCGCTTGGAGCGGTTCGATCCAATGGGGGCCACCAACCCCTTGTTCACCACCTACCAGACCTCGGACGGTTGGATCGCCATCGCTGCACTGCAGGCCCCCCAGTGGCCGGGCATCGCCAAGGCGGTCGGGCTCGAGTGGATGTTGGAAGATCCCCGCTTCGAGGGGTTCGTCGCCGTGCAGCGCAATGCCGACGACTTCCGGGTGCTCTTCGCCGAGCACCTGCGGACCAACACCACCGCTCACTGGTGGGCGGCGCTGCGCCCGTCGGGGGCCTGGGTGGCTCCCGTGAATCGCCTCGAGGATCTGGCCCACGACCAGAACATCTTGGACAACGAGTACCTGGTCACCTTCGACGACGGGTTCGTCGGGCCGCCCAGCCCCTTCGACGTTGACGACCATCGGGGGGTCCGGGGCCTGGCCGCCGACTACGGGGAGCACACCGATGAGGTGCTGGCCGAGCTCGGCTACTCCGAGGACGAGATCATCGAGATGAAGGTGGCCGGGGCCATCTGGTAGGGGCGAAGATCAGGTGGGTGGGGCCAGGAGTGGCTCGCGGGTCGCAGTTACCGTGACCGGGTCGCCCACCGTGATCACTGCTCCGACCGGGGTGATGCCGGCGGAGACACCGAACAGGCCCTTGCCCGTGACGATCCTGCTCAGCGCTCCCTCGAGGCCAGGGGTTTCCTCGCACCACCGATGGGCCCGCAGGGCGCGGGCCGGCTCCCGCTGGCGCAGGCCTGTGTCCTGGTCGATCTGAGGGACCGCACAGCGGGGCCAGGGCAGCCCTACTGACAGGGTGGCCTCGCCGATCGTCAGGCTGGCCCAGGTGTCCTCGACCCAGGGCTCGGTGGCGGTGACCACGATGTTTGCTCGGAAGCGGTCGACCCCGAACGGTTCGTCGGCTCGATCGCTCAGCCACCGGGCCGACAGTTCGTTTGCCACCAGCACGGGGGCCAGGTCGGCGAAGGACACGGGTTGGTCGAACTGGTCGATCTTGGACGGCACCCGGTAGCCCTCGTCTGACAGCGCGACGAACCGGTGCGGACCACCAAGGATGTCCGAGATCCACTCGGCTGCGTCCTCACCTCCGTCGACCGCCTGGACCTCGACGCCCAGCAGGCTGGACGCCACCTGGGCCGGTGGCGCCCCTCGTCGGTCGAGGGTCACGGTTCCCCGCTCGGCGTCCCCGACGGTCACCACGCCGTCCCCGTCGATGGCCGTGGCCAGGGTGGCCATGACCGGGTGGGTGCGTTGGGTGACGCAGGTTCCCTCGGCGTCCACCACCTGCCACAGCCGGTCACCGGCCAACCCCGAGGCGGTGGCAGTGGCCGTGTCGACCTCCACCCGATGGCACCCCTTGACGGGATGGAGGTGCAGGGCGGTGACCACGGCGTCGCTCATGCTCCGAGCCTAGGTGGCCTCGAGGCGCGAGAACGGGCCGTTGCCGCCGACCGGGGTCAGCTCGGCGGATTGTTGGGGGACCGGCGGGCCTCGATGTTGGCGTGGACGTCGAGCAAGACCGTGGTGCCATCTGCGTTGAGCTCCCTGGCCGTCGCGATGGCCGAGGTCAGTTCGGCTGCGGTGCGAACGGTGATGCCCGTCGCCCCCATCCCCGTCGCGATGGCTGCGTAGTCACCGGCCATGGTGGTCACCCCGTAGGTGGTCCGGGCGGTCACGGGGTCCATGGGTGACCCGTGGGGATAGGTGGCCATGTGGCCGTTGTTCAACACGATGGTGGTGATGGCCACCCCAGACCGGGCTGCGGTTTCGATGTCGGTGCCCGACATGCCGAAGGCGCCGTCACCCATCACGTTGCAGCAGAACCGATCGGGGTGGGCCAGCTTGGCCCCGATGGCCAACGGAATGCCGAACCCCAGGTGCGTCGTCTTTCCCCAGCCGACGTAGGAGTGGGGGGTGGAGGCGGCATAGAAGGGCACCATGCAGTCCCGAGGCGCCCCTGCGTCATGGGTCACGATGGAGTTGTCCCGGTCCAGGCCCCGGTTCAGCTCGGCGATGACCCGGTAATAGGTGAGGGGCTCTTCGTCGGAGTGCAGGGCGGGTGCCCACTGAGCCAGCCATTCGCCGCGAGCCGTGCCGACGCGAGCCTCGATCGGGCCACGGTCCCGTCCGGGGTGCCCCAGGCGCTCCCGGGCCGCTTCGATCAGGGCCCGCAGAGTCAGTTGGGCATCGCCCACCAGGGCGATGTCGACCCCTTCATCCTTGCCGATCTGGTCCGGATCATGGGTGTGCTGGATGAGGGTCGCCCCTCTGGGCACACGCTGTCCGTAGGGGGTTCGGGTCAGGCTGGTGCCCAGGCCGATCAGACAGTCGGTGTCGCCCAGCCAGCGGGCAGCCGGACCGGTGGTGGTCATGCCGCCTGCGCCCAGGGACAGGGGGTGGGCCTCGTCGATGGCCGACTTGCCCTGCATGGTGCAGAACACGGGAGCAGCCACCAGTTCGGCGAACTCGACCAACTCCGCCGTCGCCCCGCCGAAGAGCACCCCGCCACCGGCCCAGATGACGGGTTCCTTTGCGGCCAAGAGGGCGTCGAGGGCGGCCTCGACATCGGCGGGGTCGGGGGCACTGCGTACCGCAGTGGGGGGGTGGTAGCTCTCGAGCGCCCGGTCGTCGACCTCTTGGGCGCACACATCGGCGGTCAGTTCCACGAGGACGGGTCCGGGCGCCCCGTTGCGGAGGGCGGCGAAGGCCCGGCGCATGGCGGCGGGGATGTCGGCCGATCGACGGAGGGACTCGCCGCTCTTGACGATGCCTTCGTAGTTCCGCACCGCGGAGTAATTGGGGCGCACGGCGATCTCGCCCGAGGCGGGCCCACCGGGCAACACCAGGATGGGGATGTTGTCGGCATAGGCCTGGGCTACGCCCCCGAGAGCATTTTCGGCCCCAGCCTGGCTCTGGACGGCTACCACGCCGAAGCGGGCCCGGTCGCTCACCCGGCTGTAACCGTCGGCGGCCATCACCGCGCCCCGCTCGTGGCGGAAGGCGATGGGGCGGATTCCCACCTTGGCGCAGGCCTCGATGAGCGGGTTGTTGGGGAAGCAGGCCAACCACTCCACACCCTCCCGTTGGAGGATGCGGGCGATGAGTTCGTTGCCGTTCATGGCTGCACATTTGTCGCCCGAGCGGTCCCTGTCCACCACGGTGGTCTCCGACCCTGCGTCGGGTTGCCGCAGTGCCGTAGGATTTCCCCATCGGATCGGGGACCGAGGGGGAACCATGAAGTTCGGCATCTTCTACGAGTTGTCAGTGCCGCGTCCGTTCGAGGACAACGAGCGGATCGTGTACGAGAACGCGATCGAGCAGGTCAAGCTGGCCGACCAGTTGGGCTTCGACCAGGTGTGGGCGGTGGAGCACCACTTCTTGGAGGAGTACTCCCACTGCTCGGCGCCTGAGTTGTTCCTCACTGCCTGCGCCATGGTCACCGAGCGGATCAGGGTCGGCCACGGCATCGTGACCTGCGTCCCGGAGTTCAACCATCCGATCCGCATCGCCGAACGGGCCGCCGTGCTCGACGTGCTGTCGGGTGGTCGACTGGAGATGGGCACCGGCCGCTCGGCCACCTGGACCGAGCTGGGCGGCTTCCAAGCCGACCCGGACACCACCAAGAAGAGCTGGGACGAGTTCGTCCCCGCCATCCCCAAGATGTGGACCCAGGAGCGCTACCGCCACGACGGGCAGTTCTTCTCGATGCCGTCGCGGGCCGTGTTGCCCAAGCCGATCCAGAAGCCCCACCCACCGCTGTGGGTCGCCGTGTCCAGCCCCGGCACCGAGGACGACGCTGCCGATCGGGGGATGGGCTGCCTGGGGGTCAACTTCACGACCTTCGCCGAACAGGAGCGCAAGGTGCGCGAGTACCGGCGGCGGATCCAGTACTGCGAGCCGGCGGGCGCCTTCGTCAACGATCAGCTCAACACCATCAACTTCCTCTTCTGCCACGACGACAGCGAGGTCGGGGTCACCACGGGTCGCAAGATGATGGGCCAGTTCCAGTACATGGCCGGTCAGTTGGACATGGCCAAGGAGGTATACCCCACACGGGCGTATCCCTCGGCTGGGTTGTTGGCCAACGCCCGTCGCCAGGCATCGAGCCCCGGAGACCTCAAGGAGCCGCCCGAGGGGATCGCGGTGGGTAACCCCGACCAGATCATCCGGGAGCTGAAGAAGTGGGAGGCCACCGGCGTGGACCGGGTGCAGTTCCTGCTCAACGCAGCAGAGTCGATCCCCCAGGAGCAGGTGCTGGCCAGCCTCCGCCTGTTCGCCGAGGAGGTCATGCCCCACTTCACCGACGACGAAGCCGCCGAACGGTCCCGTGAGGTGGCCCGCAACGAGGCGGCCGCCGCCGCGAGCTTGGCCGCCGGGGGCGGCGCCTGATGCCCCTGTTCGGCACACTCGACGTCGAGGCGGCACTGGCCGAGGCACCGGAGGTCGACGGGTTCGATCCGCCGACCTGGGAGTTGCCCGGGGCCACCGTGTTGCAGGTCACCTATGAGGTGGACGAGGGGCCTGCCCTGGCCATCACCCCGCCCGCCCTGCACCCGAGCATCCCGCCCTACGCAGCGTTCAGCTTCATGCGGTGCCCGACCAGCCCGGTCGGTCCCTTCACCCTGGCCATGGTGCGGCTCATCGTGCGAGCCGGCATACGCCCCCGAGGGTTGCTGATCCAGGCCTACTGCGACTCGACCGAGGCGGCCTCGGCCCTCCGGGACGGGTGGGGGTACCGGGTCGCAGCCGCCGACGTGCAGCTCACCCGCCGTCACAACCTCGTCTCGGGGACGGTGACCATCGACGGCGCAGTGGCCCTCGACGCCCGATTGGAAGACCCCGAGCCCATCGCCGGGGCCGACCTCGAGCTGTTCGACAACCTTCACCTCACCCGGGTGAGCGGGGCGGACCCGGCCATCGTGCAGGTCGATCCCAGCTACGTTCACAGCTCGGCCGACCGGGGCCGAGCCGACCTGGCCACCTACGACCCTGCTGCGTTGGGCACGGCAGGGATCCAGCCCGTGTATCGCCTGGTCGCGGTGGTCTGTGGAGCGGATGTCGAACTGGCGGCACCACGCTTCGCCATGGACCCCTCCACCCCGGCGATCCAGAGCACCCGCCGTCTCCAAACGGCCTGAGCCAACAGGGAGGCCCGTTCGTGGCAGCCAACCGATTCTCGGTCCCCGACGACCTGGCCGTTCGGGTCCCCGAAGCCGACATGCGGGCCACCGTCGAGAACCTGTTCGGGGCAGTCGGGATGAGCGATGTCGACGCCGCGCAGGCCGCCGACGTGCTCCTCTACGCCGATCTGCGGGGTATCGACTCCCACGGGGTGTCGAACATGTTCCCCTACTACCTGCATTGGTTCCGCGAGGGGTTCATCGACCCTCGAGCCCAGCCGGAGGTCATTCGGGAAGCCCCGGCCGTGGCCACCATCGACGACCATACGGGCCTGGGCTTGGCCACTGGGCCTCGGGCCATGGACCTGGCCATCGCCAAGGCGGCCGAGTGCGGGGTGGGGGCCGTGTCGGTCACCAACGGTCGTCACTACGGGGCTGCCGCGTACCACGCCCATCGGGCTGTACCCCATGGCATGGTCGGGGTGTCGATGACCATCGGCGGCCTCCAGGTCCTGCCCACCTTCGGGGCTCGGCCCATGGTCGGGCTCAATCCCATCGCGGTCGCCGTAGGGGCCGGGGAGGAGCCCCCGTTCGTCTTCGACGCCTCGATGAGCTCGGTGGCGGGCAACAAGATCCGCATCGCCCGCCGTCTCGGTTCCACGGTGGCCCCCGGGTGGATCGCCAACGTTGACGGCTCGCCCATCCTCGACGAAGCGCAGGTGCCCGAGGAGTTCTTCATGCTGCCCACCGGGGGAACCCGTGAGGGGGGCTCCCACAAGGGGTACGGGCTGGCCGCCATGGTGGACATGCTGTGCGGGGTGTTGGCTGGAGATCCGCCGGGATTCCTCCGGGTGCCCGGGGACGTCGGCCATCATTTCCTGGCCTACCGGGTCGACGCCTTCTGTGATCCCGATGCCTTCGCAGAGCACATGGCCACCTTCCTGCGGGGCTTGCGGGACACACCACCTGCCCCCGGGCACGACCGGGTCCTGTATGCCGGGTTGGCCGAGCACGAATCGGAGCAGGATCGGCGGGCCAACGGAATCCCCTACCACCGCGACGTGGTGGCCTTCTTCGTGGACGCGGCCGCCGAGTGGGGGGTCGACCACCACCTGCCCGGCTGATCGAGACCGGCCAGTCGAGGCCGTTCAGTCGAGGCCGTTCAGTCAAGGGCCCTTCAGTCGAAGGGATAGACCCCCGGCTGGGGCACGGCGTTGTCGGTGATTCCTCGGATGCCCGCTTCGGCCATGGCCACCCAGGCCTCTTCGGCCCCTGCCCCGATGTGGGCCGTGGAGAGGAAGTTCGGCAGCTGCATCAGGGAGTACTCGTCGGGGGGCTCCACTGCGAAGACGTCGAAGGCGGCCGCTGCGATGCGCCCGTCGCCGAGCCGTTCGGCCAGGGCGGCTTCGTCCACGATGCTGCCCCTGGCCGTATTGACCAGGTACACGCCGTGGCGCAACTGATCGAGTACCTCGGCCGAGTACAGCCCGATGGTGGTGCTGTTGCGGGGCAGGTGCAGGGTCAGTACCTCGGACCGGCTCCACAGCTCCTCGGGTTCGACGTGCTGCACCCCGTACTGCTCGTAGAAGGCATGGTCGGGAGACCGGTCGCAGGCCAGCACCGTGCAGTCGAAGGGCTGGAGGAGCTTCACCACCTCCTTGCCGATGTTGCCGCACCCGTGGATGCCCACCACCCGGTTGCGCAGCAGCAGGCCCCGGGCTCGTGACCACCGCTGCTCGCGCAGGGCTGTGTTGGAGACGTGGATGTCCCGCAGGATGTCGATCATGAAGCACAGGGCCATCTCGGACACTGCGTGTTTGTTGACCCCGGGGATCCAACCCATCCGGATGCCCCTGGCCTGCAACAGGGCGGGATCGAGATGGTCGACCCCGGCCGAACAGCAGGCGATGACCTCGAGGTCGGGGAGGTTGTCGAGGACCCGGGCCGTGTAGCGCTCGATACCGGCCACCACCACCTGGTGGCCCCGAACGAACTCGATGACCTCATCCTCGCTGGTAGGAGGTCGACCCTCCACGATCTTGGCATCTGGGAAACGCACCCGGATGCGGGCCGCCATCTCGGGCATGGCGGCGAACAGCCCACTGGTCACGGCCACCTTGGTCACGGCGGTCCTCCTGATCGACGTGGGCTCATCGTCGCGCATCGACGACGGCGACGCTCGGCCACCGCCACCTGGCCTGGTCGAGCACTAGCCTCCGTCGGGCGGGAGGGGTCATGCGGTTCGGGGTGTTGCTGGGGTTCGAGGATTCGCTGGACACGGTGGTGACCGTGGCCCGTCGGGCCGAGGAGGCGGGCATGTCGTCGGCTCACCTGGTGGAAGCAGGGCGCAGCGCGTTCGTGCCGGCCACTGCGGTGGCCCTGGCCACCACCGAGATCGGCATCGGCACGTACGTGGTGAACGCCTTCGGCCGGTCGGCGTGGTTGACCGGCCTGGCGGCCCGGGATCTCGACGAGGTGAGTGCAGGACGGTTCACCCTCGGTGTGGGGACGGGAAACCCCCACTTCAACGACTGGTACATGGGGATGGACACCAGCCGACCCCTGCAGTTCATGCGGGAGTTCGTCGAGGTGGTCCGAGCCGTGGTCGCGGCCGAGGCCGGTGAGGCCGTGCGGTTCGAGGGGGACACCCACCGCATGCGCTGGCGGGCCTCCTACGCCCCGCATCGCGCTCGCGTTCCCGTTCACCTGGCCGCATCGGGTCCCAACCTGCGCCGGGTGGCCGCCGAGGTGGCCGACGGGATCGGGATCGGCATCATGTCCTCCACCACCTTCATGGCCGAACACGTCCGCCCCCAAGCCCACGAGGCGGCTCGAGCGGTGGGACGCGATCCCGGCGAACTGGCCTTTCCCATGGGAACCCAGCTGAGCGTCAACCGGGACGAGGCCGCGGCCCGCCGGGCCGCCCGTCTGGCGGTGGCCGGGTTGTTCCACCCCGTGCCTCATCCGTACTACGACTCCCAGCTCCGCCAACTCGGGTACGCCGACGTCGCCGACGATCTGGCTCGGCTGATGCCGGCCAAGCAGACCAGCGAGGCCATGGCCCGGGTACCCGACGAGGTGATCGACACCATGACCGTCACAGGGACCCCCGAACAATGCGCGGCCCGAGTGACCGAGTACGAGGGGCTCGCCGACGAGGTAGTGGCCATCAAGGTGGCCCAGGTCGACGAGGCCGCCGGCCCAGCCGCCTACGACGATCTGCTGGAAGTCGCCCGCCTGCTGGGCTGAGGTCGACATTGCGGGCTCGCGCGACCGTCGCCGTGGAAGACTCCCATCAGTTGACGACACGACGGGGAGCAGGGCATGCGAGCAGGACTGGTGACGGGCAAGGAACGCTTCGAGCTCGTCGAGGTGAGCGACCCCAATCCGGGCGACCACGACGTGGTGGTGGCCATTCAACGATGTGGGGTGTGCGGTAGCGACCTCCACGCCTACCAGGAGGGCTGGCGGTACGCGCCCGCCGTGTGCGGGCACGAATGGGTGGGCAGGATCGTCGAGCGGGGTTCGGCGGTGTCGCACCTCGAGGACGGGGCCTTGGTCACCGGGGGGATCGCTCCGGGCTGTGGTGCGTGCCCCGAGTGCCGGGCCGACCTGCCCTCATATTGCCGCACGGCCATGGGTCACTACTGGGGTGACCTGGGTCCCACCTCGGGCGGGTTCGCCCAGTACCTGACCCTGCGGGGGGAGCGGGTCACGGCCATTCCCGAGGGAATCGACGTCGACGATGCAGCCCTCATCGAACCGGCATCGGTCGCCTTCCACGCCGTGCGACGCAGTCGGATGACCCCAGGTGACCGGGTCGCCGTGGTGGGGTGCGGCCCCATCGGCTTGCTCACCGCCCAGTGCGCCCGGGTAGCCGGAGCCGGCTCGGTGATGGTGGTCGAGCCGGATGCGGCTCGCCGCGCGCTCGCCCTGCAGACCGGGGCCGACTCGGCTGCCGCGCCGGGCGAGGAGGCCCGGGACATGGTGGCCGCCATCAGCTCGGGGCTCGGGGTCGACGTGGCCTTCGACTGCGCTGGGATCCCCCAGACCATGCAGCAGTCGGTCGACATGGTCCGTTCGGGGGGTTCGGTGTGCGTGGTCGGGGTGAGCGGCGGCAAGGCCGAGGTGACCCCGATGCGGTGGATGATGAAGGAGGTCGCGGTGGACACCTCGCTGGCCTTCACCCTGGACGAGATGTCTCGGGTGGCATCCCTGGTGGCCGACGGTCGACTGGAGGTGGCACCCCTGCGCAACGAGGTGGTGACCCTCGATGACCTCCCATCGACCTTCGAGGACCTGGCCGCCAAACGCAACCCGGCCGTCAAGGTCCTGGTCGACCCGACCGCCGGCTGACGTTCAGTCCGCCCGGGCTCCGGTGACGACGCCGTCCTGGGCCAGGGCATCGACCTGGGCGGCGTCATAGCCCAACTCGGCAAGCACTTCTGCTGTGTGTTCGCCGAGCCGGGGGGCGTGTCGACGCAGCCCGGTCGGGCTGTCGGAGAAGTTCACCGGATCGTGGACGTAGCGATATGCCCCCTCGGTCGGGTGTTCGGCGATCTCGATCAGCCCGACCTCGTCGATGTGAGGGTCGAGATGGATCTCGCCGAGGTCGTTGGCGGCGGCGGCTGGGATGGAGTGGTCGTCGCAGAAGGCCACCCACTCGGCCGTGGTCCGGCCGGGGCTGAGCTGTCCGAGCATCTCGTAGAGCTCGTCGGTGTTGGAGATCCGCGAGTTGTGGTCCCGGAAGCGTGGGTCGTCGGCTAACTCGGCGCGGCCCACGAAGGCGAAGAAGTCGCGCCAGTTGGCATCGGTGTAGGGGAGTAGGCACATGTAGCCGTCGGCAGTGGCGACGGGCCGCCGGAAGGCCGACAGCAGTCGCTGGTAGCCGAAGGGGCCCTCAGGGGGCTCGAAGGCGGCGCCTCGGAGATGCTCGACCATGTTGAAGGCCACCATGGTCTCGAACATGGGCACCTCGATGCGCTGACCCCGACCCGTGGTGTGGCGGTGGAGCAGGGCGGCCATGACCGCCTGCACGATGTGCAGGCCGGTGATCTTGTCGGCCATCACGAAGGGCACGTAGTCGGGGACGTCGCGGGCCTGGCCGATCAGGCTCGAGATGCCCGATGCGGCCTGGATGACGTCGTCGTAGGCGGCCTTGTCCCGGTAGCGACCCCCACTGCCGAAGCCGTTGGCCCGGCAATGGATCAGGCGGGGATAGCGGCCGCACAGCGTCTCTGCGTCGAGTCCCAGTCGTTCGAGCGCGCCAGCCCGCATGTTGGTGACCACCACATCGGCGGTGGCCACCAACTCGTCCATGATGCGAGCCCCGGTCGGATGCTTGAGGTCGAGGGCCACCGAGCGTTTGTTGCGCTGCAGGTTCAGCGAGAAGCCCGACATGCCGGGGTTGCGAGCAGGGAGGCCGTTACGGGTCGAGTCACCGCTGAGTGATTCCACCCTGACCACGTCGGCCCCGTGGTCCCCCAACATCCGGGTGGCCATGGGTCCCATCAGCACGGTGGTGAGGTCGACGATGCGAACTCCGGTCAGCGCTCCCTGTTCCATGGGCGCATCATGGCAGCCGACAGGGCATCGTGCCGCCGAACCGCTCAGCGAGTGAAGCCGCCCAGCCCGTCCATGAGCAACACGGCCAGCTGCTTGGCAACGGAGTCCGCGCTGGGGCGCGAGTCCTGACTGAGCCAGTGGTGGCAGACGCCCTCGGACATCCCGACGATGGCCCGTCCGATCAACAACCGGACATCGGCCTCTATGCGGTGGTCGAGCAGACCGGCGATGGTGTCGCCCATATGGTCCTCCACCAACCTCGACCCACTGCCGAATTCATCGGCTCTCGGCGCCCCACTGCCGAACAACAGTTGGAACTCGCGCTGGTTTTGTTCGACGAAGGTGAAGTAGGCGCCCAGGGCTGCCTCTGCTTGGAGCCGCGGTTCGGTGTTTCCCCGCACGGCATCGGTGATCTGGTCACCCAGCTTGCGGCTCACCCCTTCGACCAACTCCACATAGAGGTCCCGCTTGGAGGGGAAGTGTTGGTAGAGCACGGGTTTGGTAACCCCCGCATGGCCGGCGACCTCGTTCATCGACGCCCCGTAGTACCCGTGCTCGGAGAACACGGTCATGGCGGCGTCGAGGAGTTGTTCTCTGCGTTCTGCAGCGGGAAGGCGGCTTGACATGAGGGAGGATCACCGAGGGGGACCTCTCCGAGGCTACCGGTGTCCCGCAGTCACGTGTTCACTCCGGTCTGCGTCAGTGGCCGTGTGGCAGTCCGCGGTCCTCGCGGTCGGCTGCCTTGACGGCGTATCCGAGAATGATGGACGGGGCCAGGACAGCTGAACCGAGAACGAGGCAGGTGACCACTGCCGTCGTCAGCGACTGGCTGTAGCCGACGATCAGTCCGACGACGAACAGCAGCATGGCTACTGCGAAGAGTGCGTACCCGGTTCGTTGCCCTCCGCTGGCCAGTCGTTCCATTGTGGCCCGGCGGGCCAGGACGGGGTCGTTGGCGTCGTGCGGTGCGTTCATCTGGACAACCCTGGTTGTGGTCGATCGGCAGCGATATCGGTGGAAGGCGACTGCTCGATGCTGTCGGGAACCGGTCGGGCGAGGGCGAGGAACCGTCGCCCCGGCCCCGGTTCGGCGGGGTCGGGGGCCCGGCGCGGCGGACGCTTCACCATCGGTCGCGCCAAGCGGAATCCCAGGTTGGCGAGACCGGCAGTCACGATGAGATCTCCGAAACTCACGACGACGTGCACGCCGGGCACCGGGATGACGGCGCCGAGTACAGGGAGAACGGTGTCGGCGTCCTGGAGGGATCGAGCGAACCCTGGCTCGATCGCTGTGTTGCCCACATCGCTCACGATGCCGGCCGCGGCCACTGCCGCCGGGTCCACGGCGATGTGGCCGTTGAGGGCGAGGGGGATGAGGTTGAGCCCACAGCCCAGGGCGACGATCGTCAGGCCCGTCAGGTGACGGTTCAGCAGACAGGCCGCCCCCCCGGCCACCAGGCTCGACCCCAGCCACCACGGCGGACCGGGTAGATCGGGACCGAGAGCGACCAGAATGGCCAGGACGATGGCCCCGACGACGACAGGGGCGGCCCGTACCTCGGCCCGCCGAACCTGGGACACCCCACCACCCCTCGCCAGCGCGACCAGCAAGCCCACCACCAGGGCGAGGGGAACGAGGAACATGGTGGCCGAGGCTACCGTCGCGGGGCGCGTGTCTCGGGCGTGCTGGTCATGCAGGCACTAGGTTGTCGGTCCGTCACCCGGATCGAGGAGGGATTCCATGGAGGTTCGTGCCGAGCTGACCGCGTCGGTCTGGAAGATCGTCGTGGAGGTAGGGGCCACCGTGTCCGCCGGCGATGAGCTCATGATTCTCGAGTCGATGAAGATGGAGATCCCTGTCGAGGCTCCGACGTCGGGCACGGTTGCCGAACTCAGAGTGGGCGAAGGCGATCAGATCGCCGAGGGCGACGTGGTCGCCGTCATCGCCAGCTGACCGGGCAGCGAACGCTCGGGTCGCGGTCAGATGCCGGGTGGCAACAGCCGTGAGAAGTTCTCGAAGAACATGAACAGCGACCCGAGGACGGGTAGCACGCCGATGGCGTAGGCCGGCCAGCGCCTCCACAACCTTCCGGTTCCCCAGGTTGCCGCCCAGAGCAGGCCAGCCAGCAGGGCCCAGAGCACGGCGGGCCAGACGGGGGCCCTGATCCCGTCGAGATCGAGCTCGGTCGTTCTCGAACGCTGGTCACCCACCGGGCTCCCCGTGCCCCCTGAGGTGGAGGGCACTGCTAGGACCGGGTCCGCGTCGGCAGATCTCTCTGCCTCGACAGTTCTCTCCCCCTCGCTGGCTGTCCGCCCGTCGTCGTTTCGTTCGGGGCGTGGGCTGCCCCCCAAGTCGTCTGGGTTCAACGACGCAGGCGGCCCGATGAGATCGGCGACGATGACCAGCCGTTGGCGAGCCGAATATTTCGGGTGGCAGGTGGTCAGGGTGAGTTGGTCTGCATCGGTGGAGTCCAGCACGGACACGTCGTCGGGGCTGACGATCATCGTGGCTGACACGGCGTACTGGAACGCGCCCTGACGGGTCGTGACGTAGATGAGATCGTGTTCCTTCAACTGGTCCAGATCGTGGAACGGTGCACCGTAGGTGGTCCGATGTCCCGCGATAGCCGCGTTGCCTGCCTGGCCCGGTAACGGGGTGCTGGGGTAGTGGCCGGGCCCTTCCTTGAGTGCTTGGGAGCCCACGCCTTCGACGACGACCTTGTCGAGGTCGATGGCCGGGATCCGCAATCGGGCGATCGCCTCGCCGTCGTCGGCTGGGGGAGGGGGAGGGCCGAAGACGGCCGCTGTCGGGTCGATGACCAACGCTGTGGGGTCGACCAGCACGGTGCCGGACCTGAGTTGCCGGTCGTCGTCGGCTGCCAACAGCACTCGTGACTCGATGCGGGCGGGAAGGTCGCTGTTGTCCAGTTCGGTCAGGGTGGCTGTGGTCGGGTTCTCGCTCAGCGAGGACGTGAACTCGCTGCGGAGATCGGCTTGGGCTCGCCGTTCCTGGAGGGATGTACCCCAGAGTTGATAGGCAACGAACAGCAAGGTCAGGGCGCCAGCCGTGATCAGCGTGCGGCCGATGTTGCCGACGACCCGGCTCCAATTGATCACCTTCGGCAGGCTATCCAGGCGGGGGAGCGGGCCGGTCGCAGGCGGCGGGCAGTCTCCGAGGTCCGGCTGTGTCAACATCTCCCGGCGAGGAGGTCGAGCATGCGATCGATCGATCATCTGGTGAACGGACAGCCATGGGTGGGGTCCTCGACCCGCACCGCCCAGGTCATGAATCCGGCAACAGGGGCAACCCAGGCGGAAGTGCGCCTGGCGTCCACGGCCGATGTGGATGCCGTGGTGCGCATCGCCCTGGCCGCCCAGCCGGCCTGGGGTGCGACGCCACCGGCCCGCCGGGCCCAGGTGATGTTCCGATTCCGAGAACTCCTCAACGCCCACGCTGGGGAGATCGCCGAGCTGATTTCCTCCGAACACGGGAAAACTCTCGACGACGCCAGGGGTGAACTGGCTCGGGGTGTCGAGGTTGTCGAGTTTGCCTGTGGGATACCGCATCTGCTCAAGGGCGAGTACTCCGAGGGGGTGGCCGACGGCATCGACAGCTTCGCCCTGCGGCAACCCCTGGGGGTGGTCGCTGGCATCACGCCGTTCAACTTCCCGGCCATGGTGCCCCTGTGGATGCTGCCCGTCTCCCTGGCCTGCGGCAACGCCTTCGTTCTCAAGCCGTCCGAGCGGGATCCCAGCGCCGGGGTCCGTCTTGGTGAGTTGCTGGCCGAAGCAGGGCTACCCGACGGTGTGTTCAGCGTCGTGCACGGGGACAAGGAAGCGGTGGACGCAATCCTGGATCACCCGGGAATCGACGCAGTGTCCTTCGTGGGCTCGACCCCTATCGGCCAGTACATCTACGCAAAGGGGGCGGCAGCCGGGAAGCGGGTACAGGCCCTCTGCGGGGCCAAGAACCATCTCGTGGTGATGCCCGACGCGAATCTCGATCAGGTGGCTGACGCGCTCATCGGATCGGCCTACGGTTCGGCCGGTGAACGCTGCATGGCCGTGTCGGTCGCAGTGCCCGTCGGGGAGGAGACCGCCGATCGTCTCATCGACGCCCTTGCGCCGCGGGTGGCCGCGTTGCGGGTGGCTCCGTACACCGACCCGGCCTCGGAGATGGGACCCGTGGTGTCGCGAGACAGCCTCGAACGGATCCACGGCTATATCGACGATGGTGAGCGACTTGGGGCTCGCCTGGTGGTCGACGGGCGGGGGGTCGTCGTGCCCGGACACGAGGACGGGTTCTTCATCGGGGGGTGTCTCTTCGATCGGGTGACGCCGGAGATGGCGCTGTACCGCGAGGAGATCTTCGGTCCTGTGTTGTCGGTCGTTCGGGCCCCCGATTACGAGGCAGCTCTGGGCTTGGTCAACGAGCACGAGTTCGGCAACGGCTGCGCCATCTTCACCCAGGACGGGGACGCGGCTCGAGATTTCAGCCTGAGGGCCCGGATCGGCATGACCGGGGTGAACGTTCCCATACCGGTGCCGGTGGCCTACCACTCCTTCGGCGGGTGGAAGCGTTCGTTGTTCGGCGACCATCACATGCACGGTATGGAAGGGGTGAGGTTCAACACCCGCCTCAAGACGGTGACGGCCCGCTGGCCGAGCGGGATCAAGGAAGGTGCCGTGTTCAATTTCCACGCCGGGGACCAGGCCGGCGGTCGTTAGGGCCGTCGCCCCGGTGGGTCCCGGCGGATGGTGGACGACCGACGGTGACCCGTAGCATCAGGGGTGCATGACCTGCGTTATCGGCTTCGAGGGTGCGGTTGCCCTGATGGGTCGGTTCCCCGCCCTGGCCGGTGCCGACTTGATGGTGTCCGCCGGCGAGCGGGTGCTGCTGCAAGGACCCAACGGTGCAGGCAAGACGAGTCTGCTGCGGGCCGTTGCAGGGCTGCTTCCCGTCGTGGCCGGAACGGCCGAGGTGCTGGGGCAAGATCTTCGGGCCGACCGCCGGGGTGTTCGCCGGCACGTCGGCATGCTCGGGCATGACAACCATCTCTATGCCGATCTGTGGGTTCGCGATCACATGCGGTTTCGGGCCGCTGCGGTGGGGGCCGATGCGCAGGAGGTGGCCCGCGCCATGGAGCTGGTCGAGTTGCCGTCGCGCCTGTGGCGGGTGCCGACCCGTCGGCTGTCCGCCGGGCAGCGGCGCCGGGTGGCGCTGGCCGCCCTCGTCGTGCGGCGCCCGCGCCTGTGGCTGCTGGACGAACCCCATGCCGGACTCGATGCGCGGGGACGTGACGTCTTGGACAACCTGCTGCTGGAAGCATCGTCGGCGGGTGCCACCGTCGTCTTTGCGAGCCACGAGGTGGAGCGGGCGCAGGCGGTGGCCGACCGCGTCGTCGATCTCGGTGGCGGCCGGGTCGTGGGGGACCGTCGTGTGGCGTGACGCTCTGCTCGTAGCCGGAAAGGACCTCAGGATCGAGCTTCGGGCCAGGGTGACCATCACCCAGGTCGCTCCCCTGGGGGTCTTGATCCTGGTGGTGTTCGCCTTCGCGTTCAATGCGAACGCCGTGCTGCTCGCTCAGGGAGCGGCTGGTTTGTACTGGGTGGCTGTGATGTTCGGTGCTGTTCTGGTCATCCAGCGAGCCTTCGACGTGGAGAGTGACGACGGGAACCAGGACGCCTTGCGGCTGTCGGGCTTCCATCCGGGGTCGATCTTCCTCGGAAAGGCGATGGCGCTGGCTGTGCAACTCCTGGTGCTCCAGACGGTGCTGTGGGTCGGTCTCGTCGTGTTCTTCGATGTCGGTGTCGCCGATTGGCCCTTGTTGGGGTGTGCGGGGTTGGCTGGCACGTCCACCATCGCCGTGTGCGGAACCCTGTACGGCGCGTTGGCCGCGGGGGTGAGTGTGCGGGATACGCTGCTCCCGTTGCTCCTCCTCCCAGTCTTGGCACCGGCGTTGTTGGCGGGTACCCGGGCATTCGAGGCCGCTACCGGAGTGACGACTGATGCGGGTTGGAACTGGACCGGCCTGTTGTTCGTGATGACGGCGGTGTACACCGTCGCCGGGCTCGCTGCGTTCGGGCCCCTCGTGGAGGACGGCTAGCGATGTCGGAGGAGTTGGGTTCGACAGCGCAAGGGTCGATGACGGCGTCGGTGGCTACTCGGGTCCTCGGTGTGGTGGCGGCGGCAGCAGCGGCGCTGATGCTGGTGCTTGGCTTGGTCGTCTCCCCGGCAGATGTCGTCCAGGGCGAGGCCGTCCGCCTCCTGTATGTGCACGTACCCGCCATTTGGGTGGCCTACGGCTCGTTCGGGCTCACCAGCCTGGCGAGTGCCCTCCTGCTGTGGAGGGGCCGTCGGCGTTCCGATGGCGGCCGCCACTACGACCGATTGGCCGGGTCAGCAGCCGAGTGTGGTGTGGTATTCACCGCGATCACCCTGGTCTCGGGGTCGTTGTGGGGAAAGATCACCTGGGGAACCTATTGGCAGTGGGACGCCCGACTGACGACCACGGTGCTGCTCTTCATCACCTACGTGGGCTACCTGGCTCTGCGGAACCTGCCGGCTGAGCCGACGGTTCGAGCCCGCAGGGCCGCGGTGATGGCGTTGGTCTCGTTCGTGAACGTCCCCATCGTCCATTTCTCGGTCGACTGGTGGCGGACCCTCCATCAACCGGCCAGCCTGCGGATCGGGCGCCGGCCGGAGATCACGGGCGAGATGTACTGGACCCTCCTGTACTCCACCTTGGCTGTGTCGGTCGTGGCCGCCTGGCTCATGATCCATCGATATCGGGTCATCCGACTCGAGGAACTCCGCGACGAAGCCGGTCTGGCAGTGGCCCTCGAGCAGCGGCGGGGAGAGGTGGTCGGCTGATGAGCGAGGTGGCCAGCGTCGTTGCCGGTTACGGACTTGCCGTGGTTGCGGTGGCCGTCTACGGCGCATGGATCGTTGCCCGGGGGCGCTCCATCGGACGAGAGCTCGGTATCGGCGATCCCGGAGGCCCCAACGGACAGGAAGACGGTCGATGGACCTGAGCCCCCGTCACGAGCTCGACGAGGTGGAGGAGGTTCGCCGTAGCGTCCTTCGTTCCCGAACGACCCGGGTTACCTTGATCGCACTCGGGTTGGTCGTCGTTGCCGCCTTGGTGCTCGTCCAAGGGCTGCGCAATGCCACCCTGTTCTTCCGCAATGTCGACGAAGCGATCGAACAGCGGGAGGACCTCGGTGATCGCCGCTTCCGCTTGCAGGGGAGGGTCATCCCGACCTCGGTCAGCGCCGACGGGGGGGTCACCACCTTCGAGGTGGTGCACAACTGTCAGGTCGCTGCGGTGCGTCATGTCACGGACCCGCCCGAGCTGTTCGAATCGCCGTGGATCCCTGTGGTGCTCGAGGGTCGCTGGGAGGACGGTGGCACCGCGACGGTGGCCGGGCAGGCCGACTACTTCTTCCTGTCGGACACGATGTTGGTGAAGCACACGGAGGAGTACCGGGCCGAGAACGAATACCGGGTGGCCTCCGAGGCCCCGGAGGGGTTGCTCTCGGACTGCCCTGCGCCGTGGGCTGCCGAACTCGAGGCGAGCGTGTCGTGACTGCCCTCGTCGGGGCCATCGCCCTGATGGTCGCCTTCGCAGCCGCCCTCGGATCGCTGGCCACCCTGGCCCTTGCGCTGGCCCAGCGACGACCCGAACGGCACGCCCGGGTGTTCCCCTGGCTGGCCACCATGGTGGCGGGGGTCGTGGTAGCGGCGCTGGCCATGGAGGTTGCCCTGCTGGGCGACGATTTCTCCCTCGCCTACGTGGCCGCCAACTCGACGAGAGACACCCCTCTGATCTACAAGGTGGCCACCCTGTGGGGCAGCCTCGAGGGATCGCTGTTGCTCTGGGCTCTCGTGCTCTGTGGCTACATCGGAGCGGTGACGGTCTCGTTCCGGCGCCGCATCGACGATCGCATCGTCGCCTGGGCTCTCTTGACCATGGTGGTGGTCGCCCTCTTCTTCCTCTACCTCCTCGTCCGTCCAGCCGATCCGTTCCGGACCCTCGACGCTCCCCCCGCTGATGGCAACGGTCTGAACCCCCTGCTGCGGAACCATCCCCTGATGGCCATCCACCCAGTGGCCCTGTACCTCGGGTACGTCGGTTTCACCGTCCCGTTCGGGTTCGCGGTGGGGGCCCTGATCACGGGGCGTCTCGGCGAGGGCTGGCTGATCGCCACCCGCCGGTGGACCATGATCGCCTGGGGCTGTCTGACCGTGGGGATCGTGCTGGGGGCCTGGTGGAGCTACGAGGTGCTGGGCTGGGGCGGTTACTGGGCCTGGGATCCCGTGGAGAACGCCTCGTTCCTTCCCTGGCTCACGGGAACGGCCTTCATCCACTCCGTCATCGTGCAGGAACGACGAGGAATGCTGCGGGTGTGGAACCTCTCGCTCCTCCTGTCGACCTTCGCCCTCACCATCTTCGGCACCTTCCTGACCCGTAGCGGGGTGATCGACTCCGTGCACGAATTCGCGTCGTCCGAACTCGGCCCCACCCTGCTGGCCTTCCTGACGCTCGTCACGGTGGTGTCCGTCGGCTTGATCGGGTGGCGGGGAGATCGGCTTCGCTCTCCGGGATCGATCGACTCCCCGGTCTCCCGGGAAGGAGCCTTCCTTGCGAACAACTTCCTGTTCGCGGCGTTTGCCTTCGTTGTCCTGTTGGGCACCGTGTTTCCTCTCCTGGTCGAGGCGGTGAACGGCGATCAGATCGCAGTGGGTCGGCCCTACTTCGACCGGATGCTGCTGCCCATCGGGATCGCCCTGCTGTTCCTGATGGGCATCGCGCCCCTGCTCACCTGGCGATCGACGTCGGCTGAGGTCGTGGCCAGTCGGGCCTTGGGTCCCGCAGCGCTCGGGGCGGGAGCGATGGTGGTCGCTGCTCTGCGCGGGGCTGATGGGGTCCTGGCTCTCGTGGGGTTCGGACTCGGTGGCTTCGTCATCGGCTCAGGTGTCCGACACCTGGCGCTGGCCGTTCGCCGGCAGGGCTGGCGGGGGCTGACCGGTCGGGCCGGCGGAGGGATGGTGGCCCATCTGGGCGTGGCATTGCTGGCCATCGGTCTCGTGGCCAGCACTGCCTACGGCGAGGAGGGAGAGTTCGTCCTGGCCCCCGGCGAGTCGGGTTCGGTTGCCGGTCGCACCGTTCGGTTCGTCGGATTCGAAGAGAAGATGGACGGACCTAACCTGGTGGTGCGGGCCTTGGTGGACGTCGACGGTCGCGGCGTGTTCGCCCCCGCCCTCACCCGCTATCCCACCTTCGGCCGGCCGATCGCCACGCCCAGCGTGTCGAGCGACCTGGCCGGTGACGTGTACCTGGTCATGTCGGTGCTGCCGGAGGACGGTGACGACGACGTTGCCCTGAGGGTCCTCGTGAAGCCACTGGTCGCCTGGATGTGGATCGGCGGGCTGGTGATGGGGATCGGCACCCTGCTCGCCCTGGTGCCGGCGGGTCGTCGCCGGAGGGGATCGGTCGGATCGTCCGACGGCGGAGCCGTCCACGATGCCGACGTCCCGGCCTCGATCGGCGAGTCCGGCTCGTGAAGTCGCCGGTCAGGGTGGTTGCTCTCGTCGTGGCCGGGGCCTTGGTCGCCCTACTTGCCGTGCTGTGGACCCGGGAGCCCGATACCGGAGTTTCTGGATCGAGTCCGTTGATCGGTCGCCTGGTGCCCGAGGTGGTCGGTCCCACCCTGGGCGGCGGCACGTTCGACATCGACGATGCGCGGGGCCGATGGGTGCTCATCAATTTTTTTGCGAGCTGGTGCGTTCCATGTGTGGAGGAGCATCCCGAACTGGTGGAGTTCTCACGGCGACATCCCGACGACGGTCTCGTGGTGAGCGTTCCTTTCGGAGATACCGAGGCCAACGCCAGGGCCTTCTTCGACGAATACGGAGGGGACTGGCCGGTGATGGCCGACCCTGAGGCGGCCTTGGCTGTCGACTTCGCCGTGCTGCGACCACCCGAGACATTTCTGATCGCCCCAAACGGCATCGTCGTCGATCGGTTCATCGGACAGATCTCCGCTGATTTCGTCGACGACTACATCGCTGCAGTCCTCACCTCAGCCGAGGAGGGCGCAGGGTGAAGCTTGGGTTGGGGCGCCGCATCGGTTGGCTCGTCGTCGTTGCCGCTACCGCGGTGTCGATTGCCGTTGTTGTGGCAGCCGAGGATCCGCCGGCCACCCTCGACGAGCGTGCGTACCGGCTCAAGGAGACCACCCTGTGCCCTGAGTGCGACGGTCAGAACGTGCTCGAGTCCAACGCCCCGGTGTCTGCGGCAATCAGGTCCCAGATCGACGAACTGGTCGACGAGGGCCGCTCGGATCAGGAGATCCGTCAGTTCCTCACCGGCCAGTACGGTCGAGGGGTCGATGCGAGCCCGCCGTCCACGGGGTTTGCATCGCTGGTGTGGGTCCTCCCGGTGGTTGTCGTCGCGGTGGGTCTCGTCTGGTTGGCCTGGTCGTTTTCCCGCTGGCGTGCTGGACGCCGCGTCGGGACGACGGACGAGGATCGGGATCTCGTCGCCCGACTGCGGCACGGCTCATGACTGCCGCCGGTCGACGAGTGGATCGTCTGTCCGAACTCGAGGAACACCGTGACTTCCTGTTGGCATCTCTCGACGATCTCGATCGCGAACACGAACTCGGCGAGTTGTCGGACGGCGAGTACAGGGTCCTCCGTGACGATTACGTGCGACGGACGGCTGAGGTGGCACGGGCCATCGAAGCGGGTCTGGATGATCTCACCCGTGATGATGCGCGGCGCTCGCCCTGGTGGGCGTACCTGGTCGCAGTAGCGGTCCTTGCGGTGGTGGCCGGGGTTTCGTTGGCCCAGGCAGCCGGGCAGCGAACACCGGGCGGCACGATCACCGGAGAGATCGACGAATCGGTTCGAACCCGGCTCGCCCGGGCCGAGACACTCTTCCTGCAGGGACACCTGAGCGAGGCCCGCGAGGAGGTGGACGCAGTGCTGATCGACGACCGGGATCTCGTCGAGGCCCAGTTGCTGTCAGCGCAGATCCATGTCCGGGAGGGGGAGATCGAGCCTGCCCTGCGCTTGCTCGACACCATCGTCGAAGGGGATCCCGAGCACATCGATGCCCTCACCCTCCGGGGGTGGGTCCTCGTCAACCTTCCGCCGGCCGTGGTCGACGACATTCGGTCGACCGAGGGGGTCGACCTCATCGCCGAGGGGATTGCCTCCCTCGATGCCGCTATCGCCTTGGAGCCCACGGTCCCCGATCCCTACATGTTCCGAGGGGTGACGGCCCGGGTGATCGAGGGTGATCTCCCATTGGCCATCGACCTGTACCGCCGTGCCCTCGAGTTGGGCCCACCACCAGCCATGGTCGAGGTCATCGAGGGAGTGATCGCCGAGATGGAGGCGCAGTTGGCCGCTGGCTGAGCTCAGGCCGGTGCCGGGGTGTGGCGGGCCGAGACGGGCCGTCCGTCCTCGAAGGACAGGGACCAGACCGAACCCTTCTCGACCATTCGCTGTCCGACGAGTTCCGCCCCGCGCAGTGTCGCGAGCCGCAGGATCTCGGGAATGAGGTCACCGTGCGAGCACAGCGCCAGATCTCCTTGTCCGGCCGATGCCCCGACTGCGAGGTCGAGCACGAATCCCGGATCGCCGCCCTCGTAGAGCCGGTGGTCGGTTTCGAGAGCAACCTGGAGCCGTTCAGTGAGGGGACGTACGGTCTCGACGCAGCGCAGGGCCGGGCTGGAGAGGACGCGATGCACCGTGTCGAACAGAGCAAGGCCTGCGAGCACTGCGGCTTGGCCGGTCCCGCGCTCGTCGAGCGGTCGGTCGATGTCATCGAGGATGTGTGCCGTCCGCGGCATCGCGCTGGCGTGACGGACGAGGTGGATGTTCACGAACGTCCGATCACGATTCGACAACTGCTCGGACGTGCTCGGCCCCGGTCACACGGACGTCGTACACACAGTGTCGCCCATGGGCACGGAACCTTCGAGCTGGGGAGTGGTCTCGCCGTGCAAACCAGCCAGCATGCCCTTGACCAACCCACGATCGATGGCGCACAGCACGGGATGGTCGACCGCCGCTTGGCCGAAGGGGCAGTGTTCGGAGACGATGCGAAGCTCGTTCGCAGTGCCCACTGTGCGAGCTGCGAATCCATGGCTGGTCAGGGCATCGGCAACCGCCCCGACCGCTGCTTCGAGCGAGCGGTGGGCCTCGCCGGGTTCCATCAGTGCTGCGAGGTGCAGGCCGTACTCCTCGCCGACCTCTTCTGCGAGGGCTGTCGCCTCTTCGTGGGAGAGCCGGGTCAGGGCACGCCCGAGGAGGGTTCCGAGCAGGTCGTCGTGGCGTACGGGAAACTCGAACTGCATGTCGGTCCTGGTGGTCCGATACCGCTTCGAAGGCCGTCCCGCTCCACCACCAGCTTGGACGTCGACGACTAGGTGGCCGCCCGCCGCGAGCTTGTCGAGGTGGTGCCGGGCCACGTTGGCATGCACGTCGACTCGCCGGGCGACCTCCGACGCTGTCATGCCGCCACCCTCCTCCCGGACGAGCAGGTAGATCTCTCGCCGGGTCGGATCGCCGAACGACGAGGTGATCGATGCCACGGCAGCTGAGAACTGCTCGGGGGTGAGTGCCCTTGTCGTCACGCCGGTAGATTCTACCGGTGGCCGGGCCGGGCTCGGCCAGGACCAGCAACCGGGAGTGGCCGATGAGCCTGTCCGACGCCGACGTGACCGCAGCCGTGAGCGCAGTGGTGGACCCAGAACTCGGGAAGGAGCTGGTGCAGCTCGGGATGCTCCGAGGAGTCGGTATCGCCGGTTCGGCTGTGCAGGTGGCAGTCGCCCTGCCCGAGGCCGGGTGGCCGGTCCGTGAGCAGCTTGCATCGGCCATCATCGCCGCGGCCTCCGCGGTCGAGGGCGTCGGGTCGGTCGACGTGGAGTTCACGGTGATGGACGAGACCGAGCAGCGAGCCCTGCGAATCCAGCTCATCGGTGAGCCAGAGGAGACCGCCGGATCCCACCAGGGTCACGGCCACGCCGAGGGCCGAGCGGTCCCATTCGCCGAGCCGGGCAACACGACGAGGGTCTTGCTGATCGCGAGCGGTAAGGGTGGTGTCGGGAAATCCAGCGTGACGACCAACCTGGCGGTGGCCCTGGCCGCCCGGGGTTTGCGGAGCGCCATCATCGATGCCGATGTGTGGGGCTTCTCTATCCCCCGCATGCTCGGTGTCGAGCGACCTCCCGTGGTGATCGACCAGATGGTGGTGCCTGTCGAAGCCCACGGAGTGCGTTGCATCTCGATGGGATTCTTCGCCCGCGAAGACCAGCCTGTGATCTGGCGCGGTCCGATGCTGCACAAGGCCCTCGAGCAGTTCCTCACCGACGTCTACTGGGATGAGCCCGATTATCTGTTGGTCGACCTACCTCCGGGCACCGGCGACATCAGCTTGTCGCTCGCCCAGTTCTTGCCGCGCAGCGAACTCATCGTGGTGACCACCCCGCAGCCGGCGGCCCAGAAGGTGGCCCAGCGGGCGGCTTTCATGGCCGAGAAGGTGAACCTGCAGGTACGGGCCGTCATCGAGAACATGAGTTGGTTCCGTGGCGACGACGGGAAGCGCTACGACATCTTCGGCAGCGGCGGAGGTCGGGAACTCGCCGATCTCCTCGACGTCCCCCTACTCGGTCAGGTCCCCCTGGTTCCTGCCCTTCGGGAGGGTGGTGACGTGGGTGCCCCGATCACGGTCACCGAGCCGACGAGCGAGGCCGCCTCGGTGTTCGCCGAGATGGCCCGCCTGCTCGAAGAGGAACACCGACCGACCCGTCGGTACAACGCCGGCCTCAACATCCTGGGCGGCGGAGCCTGATGAGCATCGTGGAGTCGCCGCTGCGGTTCGATAATCGACTGACCGCGCAGCTGCCGGCTGATCCCCTCAGCGGGTCTCGCCAGCGACAGGTGTCGGGTGCCTGCTTTTCCCGGGTGGCCCCTACCCCGGTCCGCGACCCCCAGGTGATGGCGGTCTCCGACGAGGTAGTGAGCCTGTTGGGCCTCGACCCGGCGTGGGTGGCAGAGCCTGCCTTCGCCGAGGTATTCGGGGGGAATCGGCTGCTCGACGGCATGGATGCTCACGCTATGTGTTACGGCGGTCACCAGTTCGGGAACTGGGCCGGGCAATTGGGCGACGGGCGGGCGATCGCCCTGGGCGAAGTGATCGACGCGCACGGCAATCATCAGATGTTGCAGTTGAAGGGAGCAGGGCCGACGCCGTACTCGCGCTCAGCCGACGGTCTGGCCGTGCTCCGGTCCTCGATCCGCGAGTTCCTGTGTTCCGAGGCGATGCACCATCTCGGCGTCCCCACCACCCGGGCGCTCAGCCTGGTGACCACCGGCGAACAGGTCGTGCGAGACATGCTGTACGACGGTCACCCTCGTCCCGAACCCGGTGCTGTGGTGTGCCGTGTCGCCCCATCGTTCGTGCGCTTCGGCAACTTCGAGATATTGGCTGCCCGGGGTGACATCGAGACGCTGACCACCCTGGCCGACTTCGTCCTCGACACCGAATACCCAGACCTGGCCGATGGGTGTTCCCGCCCTGAGGCCTACACGAACCTGTTGGTCGAGGTGACCCGGCGCACGGCCCTGTTGATGGTCGAATGGCTGAGGGTCGGTTTCGTCCACGGGGTCATGAACACCGACAACATGTCGATCCTCGGCCTCACCATCGACTACGGGCCCTACGGGTGGCTCGACGACTACGACCCCGAGTGGACCCCCAACACCACCGATGCGGCCACCCGCCGGTACCGCTTCGGCATGCAGCCCCGGGTTGCACAGTGGAACCTCGTGCAGTTGGCGAACGCGTTGTACCCGTTGGTCGAGAAGGTCGAGCCCCTCCAGGAGGCGCTGGACACCTACGCCGGGATCTTCGAGGCGGGTTGGGCAGACATGATGGCCGCCAAGCTCGGCCTGAGTGCTCTCGACTCCGATGACGATCGATGGTTGGCCGACGAATCGCTGGCCGTTCTCGGCCAATGTGAGACGGACATGACCATCTTCTGGCGTTCGCTGGCCGACCTGAGCACTTCGTCGGAACTGGATGATGGGCAGAGGGCTGCCGTCCTCGAGTCGGCGCTGTACCGACCCGACGCCGTCACTGGCCCCCAACGGGACCGGTTGGTGTCGTTCGCCGGTCGGTATGCGGCGCGGATGACGAGCCTGGGTATCGACGACGAGCGCCGACGCCTGGCCATGAACAGGGTTAATCCTCGGGTCGTGCTACGCAACTACCTGGCCCAGGTGGCGATCGATGCAGCCGAGTCGGGTGACCCGTCCGAGGTGCGGCGACTCCTCGACGTGGTTCGTCGCCCGTACGACGAGCCCACTGAGCCCGATGCCTACGGCGACAAACGACCTGATTGGGCCAGGACCCGGGTCGGGTGTTCGCAACTGTCGTGTAGTTCGTGATCGGCGGTGGGCGGACCACGCCGGGACCCCTAGCATGATGCCGGGCACTTGGGCCCTGACAGACCAGCTTCCGGCTGCTCCCCGGAACCGAAGAGGTACACGACGTGGACATTCGTATCGGCATGAAGAACGTGGCCCGGGAACTCAACATCGAGATCGCCGACGACGATGCGACGTCGGTGTCCGCAGATGTGGAAGCAGCGCTCAACGGTGAGCAGCCCGTGCTGTGGATCACCGATCGGAACGGCAAGCGGACAGCAGTGATGGTGGCTGACATGGCCTACGTCGAGCTCGGCTCTGCGACGGGTCGGCCTATCGGCTTCGGCAGCTGAGGGGTCCGGGTCCCCGATGGTGACCCACCCGCTGTCACTCGGCTTTCTGGCGGTGACGGGAAAGGGTGGCGTAGGAAAGTCCATGGTCGCAGCCGCGGTCGGTGCGCTGGCCGCTCGCACCGGCAGACGGGTGCTGATCTGCGACTTGGACGCGAGCGGTGATGTAGCGGCGGCTTTCGGCTCGCCTGCGCAGGGCTACGAGCCCGTCCCTGTGGCACCCGGTGTCGATGTGATGCAGATGAATACCGAGGCTGCCATTCGTGACTACCTGGCCACGTTCACCCCGATCCCCGTGGTGTCGCGCCTGGGTCCCGTCAGCCGTGGCCTCGATCTCATGGGCCGGGCAGCTCCTGGTGTCCGCGAGGTGCTGTCCGTCGGCAAGCTGCTGTGGTTCGTCCGCCAGGGGACCTACGACCTGGTGGTGATGGACGGTCCGGCCACCGGACATGTTGTGGGCCATCTCGCTGCCCCGGTGTCGGTGGGTCGATTGGCAGCCGGCGGCTTGCTGGCCGACCAGACCTCGTGGATGACCGACGTGCTGAGTGACCCGACCGTGGCTGGAGCACTCGTCGTGGCGACCCCTGATGACGGACCAGTGGACGAGGCCCTGGCCCTGGTCGATCGCATTCCCTCTACAACCCCCGTCGGACTCGTGGGCGGTGTCGTGAATCGCATGCCTGCCGCTCCCGGATTGGCCGCTGATCTCCGCCTCTTGGACTGGGTCGAGCATGCGATTGCACAGGGCGGATCGGATTCGGCGTCCCCCGGCCTGTCGGCCATGGTGGGTCATCTTGTGGATCTGCGGGATCGAGGTGATCGGGCTCTGGGTTGCTTCCGTCGTCTGGCCGAGCGGCTCGACCCGTTGATCTGTTGGTCCCTGCCCGATCTGGGCGGCGATCCGACCCTCGAGGCACTGGTGGAGATCCTCGAGGGGGAGTGGTGACATGAGTTCGCCCCTGCGAACCATCCTGGCGGAGCGCAGCCTCGTCTTGACCATGGGATCTGGAGGGGTCGGCAAGACAACCATTGCCGCCGCCCTGGGACTCGGTGCCAGTCACGGGCTGGGCCGTTCCACCTCTGTGTTGACCGTCGATCCAGCCCGGCGACTGGCGTCGGTGTACGGACTGGATGCCGCCCCTGGCCCGATCGAAATCACATTGCCACCGGCAGGAGTCGACGGAGGTCGGCTCATCGTCGAGATGATCGATCCCGCCGAGGCCTGGGACGACCTGGTGTCGCGAGAACTCGGGGCTGGTGAAGCAGCGCTGCTGCGCCAGAACTCGATGTATCGAGCGGTCACCCGGCAGTTCGTCCAGAGCCACGATTTCATCGCCGTCGAGCGCCTGTTCCATCTGCTGCAGCGGGCTGAAGGAACGGTCATCGTCGACACGCCCCCTTCGGTGCGGGGGCTCGATTTCCTGGCCGGCCCAGCTCGCATGCGGTCCTTTCTCACCCTCCGGTCGCTGTCGTGGTTCACGGGCACCTCTGGTGGTCCGATCACCGACCTGGCTGCTCGCCCATTCCGGGCGGTTGGGGACCGTGTGTTGGGACGAGGGTTCGTCGGCGACCTGGTCGAGTTCTTCAGGCTGGCTGGGGGTCTCGTCGAGGGTCTGTTGGACCGGGCTGATCGGGTGCAGGCGGCGTTGGACGGGGCCGCTGCCGTGATCGTCACCTCCCCGGAATCCGGTCCGTTGATCCACGCTCGCGCTCTGGGAGATTCCCTCGATTCCGAAGTCGGTGGTCCTGACTGGTGCGCCTCGGTGGTCAACCTGGTCACTGCGCAGCGACCGACCTTCGATGTCGATCCGGTTGCAGTGATCGCCGAGATCGAGGGCCTTTGTGGACCTGAGCAGGGGGCCGAGGGTCCCCAGGGGCTGGAGCAGGCGGTCGAGGGCTTCGTTCGGCGGGGACTCGAGCGTATGGAACGGGACGACGAGCGGGTGGTGGGTGACCGGACCCGGATGAGCGAAGCGTTTGCGGGTGACGGTATGCCTGCCTGGGCGGCGGTCGAGCGGCGAGATCGTCCCCCTGCGTCGATTGATGTCCTTGCTGGGATCGCAGCCGAGCTCGACCTTGGGCCGGCCGTCGGCTGAGGGGTTCGGCGTTCGGCCGATGTTGGTCGCTGGGCTCAGGTAGCAGTACGTTTCGCTCTCATGGCCACCCTCGCGGAGCTGGCACGGTTGGGCACTGGGCTCTCCACTCGCCAACTCCTTCATCTCCAGCGCCTGGTGTCGTGGTGGGGCCTCATTGCCGATCTGGCCTTTGCCGACCTTCTGCTCTTCGCTCCGGTCGATGGGGCGTCTCGCTCGTTCACCGTGGTCGGTCAGATCCGACCGACCACCGGCCAGACCATCTATCAGGATGACCATGTCGGGGTGACCACCGACGACGTCGATCGCCCACTGGTTGCGCGGGCATATGCGTTGGGTGAGATCGTCGAGGGGGAGGTTCGGTTGTCGGCGACGGGGCGCCGAGCGAGGGTGTTGTCAGTCCCGGTGCGACACGACGAGGTGGTGATCGGCGTCCTGAGTAGAGAGGTGTCGCCCGACTTCAAGACACGGCGGGACCCCGGGGAACTGGAACGCCGATATCTCGACACCTTTGCCCGGTTCGCCGCGATGATCGCAGCTGGCACCTTTCCGTATCGGGGCGACGATGTCGATCTCGACGAGGTTCCGCGGGTGGGGGACGGCATGCTCCTTCTCGGTGTCGACGGCAAGGTCCAGTGGGCGTCCCCCAACGCCCTCAGCACCCTTCACCGGGTGGGGGTGGTGGGCAACGTGGCCGGTCGACGACTCGGCGAGGTCGGACTCGACCAGGCTCCCGTTGGCAAGGCTTTGACCACCCTTGCCCCGGCCACCATGGAGGTCGAACAGGGTGACGTGACCATCCAGGTGATGGTGTTGCCGCAGTTCGGGTCAGCGAGGTCCGACGGTTTGGTCGTGTTGCTGCGCGACGTGTCGGAGTTGCGACGCCGTGATCGATTGCTGCTCTCCAAGGACGCCACCATCCGTGAGATCCATCACCGGGTGAAGAACAACCTCCAAACGATTTCTTCACTGCTCCGACTGCAGAGTCGTCGACTCGAACTCGACGAGGCCAAACATGCCATCGGCGAATCCGTTCGGCGGATCGGTGCGATCGCCTTCGTCCATGAGACCCTGGCCAACCAGTCGACAGACGATGTGGATCTCAAGGAAGTGCTGACCCGCTTGGTCGACACGATCGGTGAGGGTTATCTGTCAGCAGACCGCCGGATCCGTTTCTCGGTCGAAGGTCACTCCGGTGTGGTGGACGCCGAGGTCGTGACGCCGTTGGCCGTCGTGCTCAACGAGTTGTTGCAGAACGCAGTGGATCATGCATTCCCGGGAAGATCATCCAGCGACGGTGGCTACATCGGTGCAATCGATGTCGTGATCGGCGTACCTGAGCCCGGTTGGCTCGAGCTGACGGTGCGCGACGACGGGGTCGGGGTGGGCGCAGACTTCGACGTCGACAACCAGCATGGTCTTGGGACGTCGATCATCGGTGCCCTCGTCACCTCGGATCTAGGCGGAACCTTCACGCTCAACAACAGGAGCGATAGCCCGGGAGCCGAGGCGGTCGTTCGAGTCCCGGTGCGCCAACCGAGTCGGGAGGAAGTTCCAGAGAGCCAGTGAGCAGCGGATCAGCTGGCTCGGCGGCGGGCTGCGTTCCGTTCTCGGCGGATCTGACGCCGCTCTTCCTCGGAGGTGCCGCCCCAGACGCCGGAGTCCTGGTTCGTCTTGAGTGCGAACTCGAGGCACAGGTCCTTCACCGAGCAGCTGTCGCAGACTGCCTTGGCGGCGGCGATCTTGTCGAGTGCGGCGCCGGTGGTGCCGATCGGGAAGAAGACGGCCGGATCAGTGTCCTGACATTTGGCCGAGTTTCGCCACACACCGCTCTCGAGGAGCAGGGTCCCTCTTGCGCTCAAGGGTTTTCCTCCAAATTACGCTCGTGAAATCTTTCACATGCGAGGTCGAATTCTGAGCAGCCACGTCCGAAGACGGGCTACGGCCAGGTGCACACACGAAAAATCGTGGCCGTGGGCGGGGGATGCAGTTCCCGTACCCGAGTACGAGGCAGGCACCTGAGTGGCCGCGTTTCCGCAGCGAAGGAAGAGAGTAGCCTCGCTCGTCAACGCCGGACAAGGAAAAGTTTTGGCAACGCGTCCGGGTCCCTCCGGCCTGCCGCCACCCCGGTGTCGGAAGGCAGTGATCCATGCAGGTCATCGCCCATCGGGGCGCGTCGGCACATCATCCCGAGAACTCGATTGCTGCGTTCGCGGCGGCGGTAGCGGTAGGAGCCGATGGCGTGGAACTCGACGTACGGTCGACGGTCGACGGTCGTCTGGCCGTTCATCACGATCCTCGCCTGCCCGACGGGCGCCGGATCACCACCCTTCGGGCGGCTGAGCTCCCGCCCGTCGTGCCACTGCTCGAGCAGGCAATCGACGCCTGTCGCGATCTCCACGTCAACGTCGAGATCAAAGTCGATGCAGAGCGCCGGGGTTCCGTCGGTGACGTGGCAACCGCCGAGCGAGTGCTGTCGGTCATGTCTGGGTGGGGACCAGACGCGTATTCGATCTCCTCGTTCGACTTGGCCACCATCGATGCAGTGTCCCGCTTGGATCCGACGGCCCACACCGCCCACCTCTTCGACCGGGGCGACCCTGCCGAGTGTCTCCGGCGACTGGTCAGGGCTGGCCATCGGGTGGCCCATCCCCACGACCTGATGGTGGACGAGGTGTTCATGGCAGTTGCCCGCGACCTCGGGGTGCGGGTGAACGTCTGGACAGTGGACGACCCCCGCCGATTGGTCGACCTCGAGAACCTGGGTGTGGACGGGGTGATCACCAACGATCCGAAACGGGCTCTCCAGGTGTTGATGCCTCCTCGCTGATGGGCATGACGAGGTTCAACGCATCGGGTCGCCAACGAAACTTGAGTGCATCGACCGTGCCCAAATGGTCACCGTCGAGTTGATGCGGGACCGGGCGGTGGCCCACCACCTCGATCTCCTCGAGGTCGATAGCCCGGTACAGGCCGGGGTCCTCATGGAGGTCCCGACCGGTCACGAGGCCACCGATCAGTCGGGTCAGGGGCCGGAACTCCATCGTCCTGAGGGCCACGACGACGAGACCCCTGTCGAGGGTCGCCTCGGGGGCCAGTGAGAGGGGACGGCTGCCCAGGTAGGTGTAGGGGTCCGTGTTGAGCACGATGGTGAGGTAGGCGTCGTCGACTCCCCCGGTCCGGTGACGCACGCTCATCGCAGGGGCGGTGCGGTCGTAGTGGCGAAACCAGGTTGCGAAGCCGGCGTAGACGAACAACGGATGGCCTGCGTACCGCTTCAACGAGCCGCGTCGCTCGACCTGCTCCACGACGGCGGCGTCGAAGCCGACACCGCAGTGGAAGAGGAAGTAGCGGCCGCCCACCTCGCCGAGGCCGACCTGCCGTACTGCACCGGCATGTAGGGCAGCCAGGACGGTGTCGGCCGCCTGAAGGGGATCGTCGGGGGTGCCGATCGTTCGGGCGAACACGTTGGTCGATCCACCTGGCAGTGCGGCCAGCGCACAATCGGTGCCTACCAGGCCGTTGGCGGCCTCGTTGAGGGTGCCATCTCCCCCGAGCACGACGACGCATTCGGTGCCGGTGGCGGCCGCCCCACGGGCCAGCCGCATGGCATGACCGCGTCGGCTGGTCAGCGCCACCTCGACATCGTGATGACGAGCCAATGCGGTTTGCAGCATGACCCGGGTGCGAGCGGTGACCGAGGATGCCGATCCGTTCACCAACAGCAGTAGTCGCACTGTTCAAGTGTTGCCCAACTGCTCGCTGGCGCGCGTCATCGGATTATTTCCGCTGGCCGGAGTTGGCGATGTGCACCGAGTTCGGCAGACTCTGATCTCATGAAGGTCGTTGTCTGCGTCAAGCAGATCCCCGACCCGGCGCTGCCGGGCGAGTTGGATCCTGCCACCAACCTGTTGAAGCGAGATGACAAGTTGATTCTCGACGAGTCCGATTCCTACGGAGTGGAGATGGCTCTCCAGCTCGTGGAAGCGGCTGGCGGCGGTCAGGTGTCGTTGGTGTCGATGGCGCCCCGGAACGAAACCTCAGGTCTTCGGACGGCCCTCGCCATGGGCGCCGATGATGCGATCCTGGTCAGCGATGATGCTCTGGCCGGAACGGATGCTCTGGGCACGGCCAAGATCCTCGCCTCGGCGATTGGACGTTACGAACCGGATCTCGTGCTGGCCGGCGTCGAGTCGTCGGACGGCTACACGGGCACGGTCCCCGAGATGATCGCTGGGGTGCTGGATATGCCGTCCATCACCTTCGCGAAGCAGATCGAGGTTGCCGACGGGGTGGTCAAGGTCCAGCGCCAGACCGAGGCGGGCTACGACGATGTCGAGTGCGCGCTCCCCGCCCTGGTATCGGTGACCGCCGGTGTCGTCGAGCCGCGGTATCCGTCGTTCAAGGGCATCATGGCTGCCAAGAAGAAGCCCGTCGAAGAACTCGATCTGGCTGCGACCGGCGTCGACGCGGGTGCAGTCGGTGGGGCTGGCGCTCGGCAGGAAACCGTCCGGGTAACCGACGCCGAGGAGCGTCAGGCCGGAGAGATCATCGAGGACGAGGGCGACGGTCACGAACGAATCGTCGAACTGCTCACCCAACTCAAGGTCATCTGAGGAGACTGACATGGCACTCGGAACAATCCTGATCTTCGCCGAAGCCGAGGGCGATGGTCCCTCCACCCTGACGTTGGAGTTGGTAACCAAGGCCCGCTCCCTGGCCGACACCGTCGATGCCTTCGTCGCGGGTGACGGTGCATCCCTGGCCGACGCCCTGGGCGCGCACGGGGTGTCCACCGTGTACAGCACAGGGGCCCTCGACGACCGTCTGGTCGGCGTGCACGCTGCTGCCGCTCTGGAAGCGCTTGTCACTGCGAACGGGCCCGGTGCCGTGTTCTTCGGTCAGACACCCAACGGTCGCGACACAGCTGCCCGGCTCTCGGTCCGGCTCGATCAGCCGGTGGTAACCAACAACGTGGGTGCGGAACTCGAGGGCGACACCCTGGTGGTCGAGGAACCGGTCTTCGGTGGCACCAAGAACGTGTTCACGGCGTTCCGTTCCGGCGGTCCGGCCCTGGCACTGTTCCGCCCGAAGTCCTTCGAGGCCGAGCCGTCGGGTGGTGGGCCTGCCGCAGTCCAGGCGGTGGACGTGCCCGACGTTGGCCGGGCAGGAGCTGCCCGGGTGACCGGTCGCTTCGAAGAGGAACGCTCCGGCCCCCAGCTCGGTGAAGCCGGGGTGGTCGTGTCCGGTGGACGCGGGCTCGGTCAGCCCGAGGCCTATGAGATGGTCGAGGAGCTGGCTGATCTGCTCGGCGCTGCATCCGGAGCCTCCCGGGCCATCGTCGACGCCGGATGGGTGCCCTACGCCAAGCAGGTCGGCCAGACGGGCAAGGTCGTCAAGCCCGACATCTACATTGCCTGCGGTATCTCGGGTGCAACCCAGCATCTCGTGGGCATGAAGGGCTCCAAGACCATCGTCGCCATCAACAAGGACAGCGAGGCACCCATCTTCGGTGTTGCCGATCTGGGCATTGTGGGAGACGTCCACAAGGTCATGCCTGCCCTGATCGAAGCACTCAAGGCCCGCTGAGAGCGCACCCGACCAGGGGCGTGAACGAGCGTCCCCTCACACGAGCGGCCATGGCCAGCGGTGGCCGTGATCATCGACGGGGTACCGCCCGTCGTTGACGAGCCGCGCAGCGCGAACTCGGAGAGCTTCGAGCTCATCGCGGTGTAACCAGGGCTGTAGCGGCTCGAGATCGTCACTGATCAGGGCCTCGATGTCCGCAAGCAATTGGTCCTCGATGGGCTCAGCGGCGAAGTCCCAGATCACGGTGCGCAGCTTGTCGTCCTCCGCGAAGCACAGGCCGTGGTCGATCCCGTAGATACGGCCCCAGCGGGACAGCAAGCAGTGTCCCGACTTACGGTCGGTGTTGTTAGCGACTGCGTCGAAGAGGCAGATCCGCCGCAAGTCAGCGTGGAAACGGCTGTCCTCTACGAGGGTGAAGTGATGTTGTTCCTCGTCGCTGTCGATGAACAGCTGCACCGATCCGATGCCGTGTGGTCCGTCTCGGGCGACCGTCGGGGGCACGATGTCCCAGCCCAGCTGGTTGCTCAGCTCGAAGGCAGCGATTTCCCGCCGGTGGAGGCCAGCCGGGAAGTCCCACAGGGGTCGCTCCCCGCGCACCGGCTTGTAGATGGCCGCCGCCGTGATGTCGGGCGTGGTGACGGTGACCAGAAAGGTTGCATTCGAGCTGTAGGGCATGCGGGCGGCTAATTCGAGCTCGCCCTCCTCGAGGATGCGCCGAGCCGTGTCCAGGTCGACTCGATGGCCGTCGTCGGCTTGCGGGCCGTCACCTTCGCTCATTCGCCCCTCGATCTCAGTCGTGGTGGGGGCGGTGGCCGTTCTGGCGACCGAAGTCGCGCCCGTACTCGATCAGAAACAGGGCGTGATCGATGAACCCGCGGGCCTGACCGGGGTCGAGGTGAATCCGTGCTTCGGCTGGCTCGTCACCTTCGTTGTCGACGAGTTCCTGGATAACGACGACGACCGAATCGCTGTCGGGTTCGATGCCGATCGCAATGCCACCGATCGTCCAAGCAGCGATGGCCGGCTCGGTCATGTCGGCCACTCGGGTCGGAGGCGGCTGTAGGTCCCGATCTTCGAGCACGTCGGCCAGGAAGCTGGCCAGGGCCTGCACCTGCCCCTTCTCGCACTTGAGGGTGAGGGTGAGGTTCTCCTCGCGGGCTTGGAGGAAGAAAATGCGCGCCCCCGGCTCGCCGACCGTGCCGGCGACGAAGTTGTCGGGATTGCGGAGTTCGAAGCTGTCGCTCATCAGGTGCCTTGTCTGGAGGTTACGCCGGGGCCAGTTCGGCGAGGTCCGAGGTGCTGTTGACCGCCAACACCACCGGCCCGCCGACGGTGTAGAGGATGGCGGTCACCGAACACGGGGAGACCACGATCCGTTGGAAGAGGTCGAGGTGGGTTCCCATTGCGTGGGCCACCAAGGCCCTGATGGGGTCGGCATGTGACACGGCAACGATGGTCTCCCCTCGATGGCGCGTGGCCAGCCGGTCGACGGTACTTGCGATGCGCGTCTGCATCTCGAGGAACGACTCACCGCCGGGGAATCGGAAGCCGCTGGGATACCGCTGCACGGTTGTCCACGACTTGAGCTTGCGAAGGTCGCGCAGTTTGCGCCCTGTCCAGTCACCGACGTCGAGCTCCAGCAGACCGGCATCTCGTCGAACTCTCTTGCCTACCGCACGGGCGATGGGGGCGGCCGTCTCTCGGGTCCGCTCGAGTGGGCTCGCATAGACCGCGCTGACCCGCCCGGCTCCGAGGCCGGCGATGCGACCTGCGACTGCGTCTGCCTGGGCCATGCCCTGCTCTGCCAAGTGCACCCCGGGTCGACGGCCGTACAGTTCGACGCCCGTGGTCGGTGTGCGTCCATGCCGGACGAGGAGAACGAGGGTCGGGGCGTCGGTGCGGGCCACGCCGTGACGGTAGCTGCACTGGGGCACCCAGGCGAAGCCGACCGCCGAGGGGTCGGAGTTCCTACAGTTGGGACGTGGACTCACTGCAGGATCTGGCCGCAGAGGTGATCGCATGTCGAGCATGCCCGCGGCTCGTGGCCTGGCGCGAGCAGGTAGCCGTCGAGCGTCGAGCGGCCTACCGAGACCAGGAGTACTGGGGCAGGGCGGTTCCCGGATTCGGTGACCCCAACGCGTCGATCCTGATCGTCGGACTTGCCCCGGCCGCACATGGCGCCAACCGCACCGGGCGGGTCTTCACCGGGGACCGGTCAGGCGATTTCCTGTTCGGTTCCCTGTTTCGTGTCGGCCTGGCCAACCAGGCCGAGGCGCTGGCGGTCGATGACGGTCTCCAACTGCGTGGGGTATACGTCACGGCAGCCGTGCGGTGCGCCCCGCCGGCGAACAAACCGACGCCGCAGGAACGGGATGCCTGCCGTCCCTATCTCGAGCGGGAGCTGGCCCTGCTGGGCGAGATGACCGTGGTGGTGGCCCTCGGACAATTCGGGTATCAGGTGGCGTGTTCGGTGCTCGGGATTCGCCCGCGGCCAGCATTCGGTCACGGCGTGGTGGTGGAAGCGCCAGCGGAGCGCTCGATCGTCTGCTCGTACCATCCGAGCCAGCAGAACACCTTCACCGGCCGGCTCACACCAGCGATGCTCGACGAGGTGTTCCTCTCGGCCAAGGACCTGGCAGGCCTGGGGTGAAGAGCACCCGAGCAGGATCGGCCTAGGGTCACTGAGGTGAGAAAGCGTCTTCGGTGGGTCGTCGCCGTCGTTGCAGTCGTGTCCGCCTGCTCGGGGTCCGGATCACAGGTCCCTGATGCCAGCGAGGAAGGGGATGAGACCGTCACAGGCAATCCCGCCACCCTGGTGCCGCCGACGACGACCAGCGAGGCACCCCAGTTCCGGCTGCCCGTCGAGCCGTTGGTGGCCTTTCTCGATGGGTGCATCATCGAGCAGGGTCTGGTCGGCCCCTGCCACTGCGCTGGCGACCGGCTGGAACGCGATTTCGACCAAACGGAGATGGTGATCTTCGAGGATCGGCTGAGTGGTCGCAACGAGTTCGCCCCGGAGATCGCTGGTTCGTTGGTCGAGTGTCGTGATGCTGCTCCGCCGGTTGGTTGGAGCGAGGCGTCCATCGCGACCTACGTAGAGGCCTGTACGAAAGGCTCGGATCGACTGACCGACCTCTGCCGTTGTTCCACCGGACGCGCCCAAGACGTCATTCCCGAGGACCGTCTCGCCGATTTTCTTGCGTCTGCCGACGTGCAGCCCAACCTGGTGGACCTGATCAACACCTGCCTCTGATACCGAGGCCGGGCTCAGGCGCGTGTCGGGTTGGGCAACAGGGCTGGCTTCTCCCAGGCAAAGCCCGGCCAGCGGGCCCTGGACCGCTCGCTCAAGCGGTGCATCAGGGCGATTGCTCCCGGATCGTCGTCACCGGGCCGACCGATCAGCGAACCGTCCTCCAGCATCTTCATGATGATCTCCCGGCCGATGGGCGTCCGGATGATGGTGAGGGTCCAGTCGCTGTACTTCCCGATTCCCCCGGTCGAGATGTCGGCATGTTCGGCCGCGAAGTCGGGACAGTGGTTGCAGCCTTCGCGCGTCCAGGCGTGGCATTCCTTGAGGTTGATCTCGTAGTACTCGTCGTCGTGGGTCCAGATCTGGAAGACGCCCTTGATGTTGGTCTTTCGGATCCGCTCTCGATCCAGGCCGTACTTCTGCTCGAACAATTCCTCGAAGATGGCCTCGTCGAAGGACTTCGAGCACAGCAGGCCGATGTTGAGGGCGAAGCGGTTCCCCACCTTGCCGATCTTGCGGGACTTGGCTACCGGGACGATCGAGCTCTGACAGCTCATCCCGACCAGGGCAATGTTCTTGGCGCCGGACTCGATCGCCTCGTTGTAGGCCAGCGTGTTCGCCGAATAGGTGTAGCGGCTTCCGGCTCCACGCAGTACGTCCTCCCGGTTGTAGGCAACTCCCGGTGACGCCGTCCACTGGTTTCCTTCGCCCTCGCCCACGTAGGAGGTGAGGGCAGCATCGATGTAGCCGTGGTCGAGTGCCCAGATGAGGATGGCCGACACCAGCCCGCCGTCCTGGCCGGTCTGGTGGACGAAGTCATCGGAGGCTCTCGTGAGGATGATGTCCTTGTACACCCCCGACGGCTCGTCGACGCTCCGGGTCCGATCGAAGAGGAAGTTGTCGGCTTCGTCCTCCCATGTCCGGAAGCGGGGACAAGCCCGGGTGCAACTTGTGCAGCCCTTCTGACCGTGCCCGCAGTCGTCGGGTCCCAGCTCGTCTTCGATGTGGAATGGCTTGAACCCGCCCTGGACGTGGTCGTAGCCGATCACGTCGTGAGGGCAGCTGATGACGCATCCTGCGCAGCCGGTGCAGAGCCCCGAGGTGATGACCTCCTCGTGCAGTTCCTTCCACTGGAAGGTCCACCGCTCCTTGGCTGGAGCCGGGCTGGGGGTGTCGGTGACGGCCATGCAGGAGAGACTACGCACCCGAGGGCATCGCGCGGAACCCGTTCTGACAGAGCCCCCCGGGTTTGCGGGGCCCGGTTGGGGTCGGCAGCCCATAGGGCTAGTGTTGGCGGCTCGTTGCCGTCTTCCGCCGGAGCCCCACGGGGCGGGAGGCCCCTGTTGCGTTGAGGACACATGACTGAGACCGAGCTCCTCGAGTTGCTCGAACATGGTCGGGTCGCCACCCTGGCCACCATCCGTTCCGACGGGCGGGTCGATCTCGTACCCATCACCTTCGCCTTCGACGGCGATGTGGTGGTAACTGCGGTCGATCACAAGCCCAAGAGCACCACCGAGCTGAAGCGTCTCGACAACGTGCGCCAGTTCCCCGAGGTGACCCTGCTCGTCGAGCATTACGACGATGAGGACTGGGAATCCCTGTGGTGGGTCCGGGTGCGCGGTCGAGCGCGAGTGCACGTCTCGGGGCCGGAGTGGGAGCATGCCGTGGAGTTGCTGGCCAAGCGGTACCCCCAGTACGCCGAACGACGGCCGGTCGGTCCCGCCATCGTGATCGAGCGGACCGAACTCACCGGCTGGCGCGCTGCAGGATGAACGCCAGCGGGGGGTACTGCGCCCTCGGCAGGATTCGAACCTGCGCACATGGCTCCGGAGGCCACTGCTCTATCCCCTGAGCTACGAGGGCTGGCCCTGGGCCGAGGCCCGGGAATGAGCAATGTAGCGCTCCTGGGCCGCCCGACCCAATGACGGATCAGACTGCGATGGGCTACGCCCACGACAACGGTCGGGGGTGTGGGCCGGGGCCACCGGTACCATCGTCGGTTCGGGCCATCGGGCCGCATCAACAGTTCACGGAGAGACGGATCGTGATCCGAGATCAGCTCACATCGGCGCTGGCAGAGTGCCTCGCATCGTTGGGAATCGAGACTCGGCCCGAGACTGTCCACCTCGAGCGCCCCGCCCGTCGGGAGCACGGCGATTGGTCCTCCAACATCGCTTTGGCCAGTGCGAAGGCGGCCGGACGCCCACCGCGGGAGTTGGCCCAGGACCTTGTCGAACGTCTGTCGGCGGATCTGCCAGACCACGTCATCGCAGTGGAACTCGCAGGCCCGGGTTTCGTGAACTTCCGTCTTGCGCCGACCTGGCTCCACGATGTCCTACGGGACGTGGCAGTTCGGGGTGAGGACTACGGCCGACTCGCCGTCGGCGAGGGTTCGGTTGTCAACCTCGAGTACGTGTCGGCCAACCCGACAGGTCCACTCCATGCTGGTGGGGGACGCTGGGGCGCTTTCGGCGACACCCTGGCCCGCATCTTCGCCCGCTGTGGCTACGGGGTGCAGCGCGAGTATTACGTGAACGATCGAGGGGTGCAGACCACCCTGTTCGGGGCGTCTTTGACTGCGGCCCGCAACGGTGAGCCGCCCCCCGAGAACGGCTACGTGGGGGCCTACATCGCCCAGTGGGCGGCCGAGATGCCTGATGGGGCGGAACCGGTGCAGTGGGGACTGGAACGGTCCTTGCATGATGTCGAGACGGCCCTCGGTTCCATGAACGTCAGCTTCGACCGCTGGGCCAGTGAGAAGGCCTTGGTCGACAGCGGGGCGATGGAACGGGTCGTGGGACGGCTCCGGGCCGGAGGGTACGTGGAGGAACGAGACGGGGCGACCTGGCTACGGACCACCGATTTCGGCGACGACCAGGACCGGGTGCTGATCAAGGGAGACGGCGAGCCCACCTACTTCGTGCCTGACATCGCGTATCACGACGACAAATTCACTCGTGGCGATCTGGTGATCGACATCCTCGGGGCCGACCATCACGGCTACGTCGGTCGGATGCGGGCCGCCATGCAGATGTTGGGGCACCCGCCCGAGGCATACGAGGTGATCATCGGACAGAACGTCACCCTCGTGCGCGACGGGGCCGAGGTGAAGATCTCCAAGCGGGCAGGAACCATGATCGAGGTGGGAGACCTCATCGACGCAGTGGGCCCTGACGTCGCCCGATTCGCCTACCTGCTGCAGTCGATCGACACCCGACAGACGATCGACATCGATCTGTTGTCCTCCCGGGCCAACGAGAACCCGGTCTTCTACGTGCAATACGCCCACGCCCGCATCCACAGCATCGGGCGGGAGGCGGCAACGCGAGGGATCGAACGCTGCGAGCTCGACGACGCGGACCTCAGCGCATTGGCCACCGAGCGGGAACTCGAAGTGCTCCGAGTCCTCTCGACCCTGCCCGAGTGTCTCGAACTGGCGGTCCGGGAGCGGGCCCCCCACAAGGTCTCGACCTGGGTCCGAGATCTGGCGGCTGCCTTCCACGGCTTCTATCACGACTGCCCTGTGCTGCGTTCCGATGTACCGCCTGCACTGCAGCAGGCTCGTCTGTGGTTGGTCGAGGCGGCCCGCCTCGGATTCGCGATCGGTCTGGATCTGCTCGGGGTCGCTGCGCCGGAGGAGATGTGAACGGGCTCGACCTCAGGAGCGGGCCCATCCCCCTCGGGCTGCTCCCCGACACCGCTGTTATCGATGCCGAGGGTCGACTGTCCGTCGGTGGGTGCGACGTTGCAGAGGTGGCGGAGCAGTTCGGCACGCCGGTGTTCATCTACGACGAGGAGCATCTGCGGAGCCGCTGCCGAGAAGCCCGCTCCGCCTTCGGGGACGGTGTCGCCTACGCAGGAAAGGCCTTCCTGTGCGTGGCCATGGCCCGCCTGGTGCACGAGGAAGGCCTTCTCCTCGACGTGGCGAGTGGTGGTGAGCTTCACACCGCCATGGTGGCTGGGGTACCAGGGGAGCGCATCGTCCTGCACGGCAACAACAAATCCAGCGACGAGTTGATCATGGCCCGCCGGCACGGAGTGGGCAGGGTGGTCGTGGATTCCTTCGACGAACTCGACCGCCTCGAGGCCCTCCACGGCCACGACGGCCAGGTGGCGAGGGTGCTGATCCGGGTCACTCCCGGTGTCAAAGCGGAGACCCACGAGTTCATCTCCACCGGTCAGGACGACACCAAGTTCGGATTTGGAGTGTCTTCGGGGGCAGCTGCCGCCGCGGTTGATCGGGCGCTTCGGTCCGCAGCCGTGGAGCTCGTCGGGCTGCACAGTCACATTGGTAGCCAAGTCCTGCGGGTCGAGAGCTTCGCCGAGGCTTTTCGGGTGGTGTCCCGTTTCTCCGAGTCCTATGGCCTGCCGGAGTTGTCGATCGGTGGTGGTCTCGGTGTGGCATATGTGGAGGGAGAGGAGGCTCCTTCGATCACCGAGTGGGGTCAGCTCATCCATGCCGCCTGCGACGAAGTAGGCCTGCGGGCCACGTTGTCGGCCGAGCCTGGCCGTTCGATCGCAGCGGCTGCTGCTGTGACCGTCTACCGGGTGGGAACCATCAAGGAACTTCCAGGCATCCGCACCTATGCAGCGGTGGATGGTGGCTTCGTGGACAACCCTCGGCCCGTGCTGTACGGCAGTGACTACACCACCTTCGTGCCCACCAGGGCCAATGCCCCCCGTTCGAAGCGTGTTCGCTTGGTGGGCATGCACTGTGAGTCTGGTGACGTGTTGGTCCCAGACGCCCCGGTGCCAGCCGATCTTCGCGTCGGCGACCTGGTGGCCACCCCCGTGACGGGAGCCTATGGGCAGGGGATGGGCAGCAACTACAACCGGGTGGGACGTCCGCCCGTGGTCTTCGTCGCTGGAGGCGAGGCGCGTCTCGTCGTTCGAGGGGAGTCACTCGATGACGTGGTGGCCCGCGATGTCAGCTGAGCCGACGGCAACGGTCACACACGGGGTGCGTCCTCGCTCCGGCGGTATGTTGGCTCCTATGGCGGTGAGCGACTCTCCCACGGTGCGCGTCGGTGTCCTGGGCTGCGGCACGGTCGGAGGATCACTGATCAAGCTGATTTCCGACGATGCGGCAGCCATCGCCGCCCGTACCGGTGTGCGCCTCGAGGTGACCCGCGTTGCCGTGCGGAATCTCTCTGCGTCCCGGGCCGTCGATCTGCCCTCAGGGGTGTTGACTCGCGATCCGCATGCGGTGGTCAGCGATCCCGACGTCGACGTGGTGGTGGAGACGATCGGCGGGATCGAGCCTGCGCGCCAGCTGATCCTCGATGCCCTCAAGGCTGGCAAGCCCGTGATCACAGCCAACAAGGAGCTGGTGGCCAATGTCGGGGCCGAGCTGTTCGAGGCCGCCGCGGCGGGCGGGGTCGACCTGCTGTTCGAGGCCGCTGTTGCCGGTGGTATCCCGCTGATCCGAACCCTTCGGGAGTCGCTCGTCGGCGAGCGCCTGCGCCGCGTCATGGGCATCGTCAACGGGACGACCAACTACATCCTCACCAAAATGACCGAGGACGGTGCCGACTACGCTGACGTGCTGGCCGATGCGCAGCGCTTGGGGTACGCCGAGGCCGACCCGACGGCCGACGTCGAGGGTCATGATGCGGGCGCGAAGGCAGCCATTCTTGCCATGGTTGCCTTCGGTGCTCGGGTGGTGGCGGGAGACGTCTACCAAGAGGGCATCAGCCGTCTGCAACCGGCCGACATCGATGCTGCGCGGGCGATGGGACACGTCATCAAGCTCCTGGCCCTGGCCGAACTCGATGCCGGTGAGATCTCGGTACGGGTCCACCCAGTCATGGTCCCGGTCAGCCACCCTCTGGCTGCGGTGCGCGACAGTTTCAACGCGGTCTTCCTCGAGGGCGAAGCTGTCGACGATCTGATGCTCTACGGGCGCGGGGCAGGAGGGTTCCCGACGGCCAGCGCAATGCTCGGCGACCTCATCGGAGCCTCGCTGAACCTCCAGCGGGGGGTGTCCGATGGGCTCGGTGCCATGACGGATGCCCGCATTCGGCCAATCGACGAGACATCGAGCGCCTTCTACCTGCAACTCGATGTCGTCGACGCGCCCGGGGTCCTCGCTGCGGTGGCCGGTGTGTTCGGTGATCACGGGGTGTCGATCCGCTCGATGGAGCAGGAAGGGCAGGGTTCCACGGCCCATCTGGTCTTCATCACCCACCGGGCTCGCGAAGCTGACATGCAGGCCACCATCGACGACCTGCGCGAGCTCGCTCAGGTTCATGACGTCGGCGCGCTCATCCGGGTCATCGGCGACTGAGGTGCGGTACGTCAGCACCCGGGGCGACGCCCCCGTGCTCGGGTTCGGGGACGTTCTCCTCGAAGGTTTGGCCAGCGATGGGGGGCTGTACGTTCCCGAGCACTGGCCCAGCCTGTCCCCGGCGGATCTTGCCTCGTTTGGGAATCTGTCCTACCCCGAGGTCGCCGTTCGGGTGCTCACCCCCTTCGTTGGTGGGGAGATCGACGGCGACGAATTCGAGCGCATGGTCCATGCTGCGTACTCGACGTTCGACCATCCCGATGTGGTGCCGATCAGCTCGATCGGCGATCTCCAGTTGGCCGAGCTGTATCGAGGGCCGACCTATTCGTTCAAGGATGTTGCGCTGCAGTTGATCGGGCACCTCTTCGAACACGAGCTGGGACGTCGGTCGGCCCAGGTGACCATCGTGGGGGCGACGTCGGGCGATACGGGCAGCGCAGCGATCGAAGCGTGTCGCGGGCGACGCGGTGTCGAGCTGGTGATGCTGCACCCCCAGGGACGGGTCACCGAGATCCAGCGCCGTCAGATGACGACGGTCAGCGCATCGAACATTCACAACGTGGCCATCGACGGCACGTTCGATGATTGCCAGGATCTGGTCAAAGCGATGTTCGGCAATCCATTGTTCCGGGATCGTCATCGGTTGGCTGCCGTCAACAGCATCAACTGGGCGCGGGTGGCTGCGCAGACCGTGTACTACGTGACGACGGCTGTTCGGTTGGGAGCACCGGACCGCCCTGTTGCCATCACCGTGCCGACGGGCAATTTCGGGAACGTGCTGGCTGGCCACATCGCCCGGATGATGGGGGTGCCCATCGAACGACTGACCATCGCAAGCAATCACAACGACATTCTCGCCCGGACGTACGAGACGGGTGTCATGACGCTCGAGCCTGTGGTGCCGTCGACGAGCCCGGCCATGGACATCGGTGTGTCGTCGAACTTCGAGCGTCTCCTCTACGAACTGCAGGGGCGGGACGGCCCCGAACTTGGACGACAGATGGCGGAGTTTCGGGCGGCGGGAGCACTGCGGCTACCGGACGACGTCATGTCCGACCTCCGTCGCCTGTTCGAGGCCGATCGGGCCAGTGAACTCGAGGTGGAGGCGGCGATCGCCGACGTGTACCGCGAGACGGGCCGTCTGGTGGACCCGCACACCGCTGTTGGGGTATCCGTAGCGCGACGGGCCCCACGGTTCGAGGGAGCCAGCGTGGTGATGGCGACCGCACATCCGGCGAAGTTCGGTGAGGTGGTGAGTCGAGCGGTGGGACATGCTCCCGAGCTGCCGCCCGGATTGGCTGCCGTCGTCGACCGTCCCGAGTTTTGCGTCGAGCTCCCGAACGATCTGGCTGCGGTGATGGACCACGTCGCCGCGATCGGAGCCTGATCCCTCGGTTGTCCCGTCGCTCGACGCTGGATACCCTCCAAGACGCCCGCTGCCCGTGCTCTGCCACGAATCCGGCAGTCCCGACTTGCTCATCGAGGTGCGATCGGGCCCGGGTACCCAGATTCGGTACGGCCGTCGCCAGCTTCGGCCGACAGCGAGGTGTGCATCCATGACCGCTCCTGAACGCGATGTGCTCGAGACCAAGTCGCGTGACGAACTCGTCGCCATCGCCGGTGCGTTGGGCCTGTCGGTGCCGCCTCGTATCCGCAAGCCTGGGATCATCGACCTCATCATCGCGGGAGGCGTCACGGCCGAGGAGGCCACCCCGCCCGAGGCCGAGGAAGCGCCTGATCAAGGGCAGGAAGGTGTCACCGGCGGCGGCGGGGCGATCGAAGAGACGTCGACTCCTGGAGGAGACGGTCAGGGAGTACCCGGCACCGTTCGACGGGTGCGACTGGCAACGGGCAACCAGGATGGTGAGGCCTCGGCGAGCCGCGAGGCCCCTTCCGGTAGCGGGGAGCCGAGGGCTCGGGGCGGTGAGGCGCGTGCGGGCGGAACGGACCCCGTGG
>JAYPWI010000018.1:2384-15723 GCA_038135065.1 Acidimicrobiales bacterium | reverse complement strand
GCCGCCGAGGGCGATGGCGACGGCGACGCGGAGCCGGTCGAGCCAGGAAACCGTCGGCGCCGGCGGAGGGGACGTGACCGTGAAGAGCAATGGCAGGGTGAGCCTGCGGCCTGTGAGGGCGTGCTCGACCTCCGTGACGAGGGGTACGGCTTCCTGCGCACTCGGGGTGTCCTGCCATCGAACGACGATGTCTACGTAGCTGCCAAGCAGGTGCGGGTGCTGGGGCTCCGCAAGGGTGATCGCATCGTTGGTTCGGCGCGGCCCGCGACCCGCAACGAGAAGAACCCCGCCCTGCTCAATGTGGACACGATCAACAACGGCCCGGTCGAGGACGCCGCTCGCCGCCCCCACTTCGACGAGATGACGCCACTGTTCCCCGACGAGCGGATCACCCTCGAGCGGGCCGAGCAGCCGTGGGACCTGACCCCTCGCGTCATCGATCTGCTGACCCCGATCGGTAAGGGGCAGCGCGGCCTGATCGTCTCGCCGCCCAAGGCGGGCAAGACCACGATCATGAAAGAGCTTGCTCGTTCGATCGAGAAGAACCACCCGGACATCCATCTCATCGTGCTGCTGATCGACGAGCGTCCCGAGGAAGTCACCGACATGGCGCGGTCGATCAAGGGCGAGGTGATGTCCTCGACGTTCGACCGCCCGGTTGACGAGCACATCGCCGTTGCCGAGCTGACCCTCGAGCGAGCCAAGCGCATGGTCGAGGCCGGATCCGACGTCGTGATCCTGCTCGACGGAATCACCCGGTTGGCGCGGGCATACAACATGGCCGCTCCCGGCACCGGGCGGATGATGTCGGGAGGGGTCGACGCCGGCGCCCTGTACCCCCCGAAAAAGTTCTTCGGGGCGGCCCGCAACCTCGAAGACGGAGGCTCGCTGACCATCCTGGCTACCGCCCTGGTCGAGACGGGTTCCCGTATGGACGAGGTCATCTTCGAGGAGTTCAAGGGGACGGGGAACATGGAGCTCCGCCTCGACCGCTCGCTCGCCGAACGGGGGATCCATCCAGCTATCGATGTGCACGGGTCCTCGACCCGGCGGCCCGAGCTCCTGATGGATCGGAAGCGGGTCGATCAGGTCGCACGTCTGCGAAAGGTGCTCCAAGGCCTGGCCGACGACGGGCAGAGGGTGGGGGCCGGTCTCGAACTTCTCACCGAACGCATCTCCGCAGTGCGTTCCAATGATCAGTTTCTCGACGAGATCGGCAAGGCCGGTGCTTGATTGCCCGGTAGTGACGCCGTCGAGTGGAGTTTGTGCGTCCGACACGCCAGAATGGACAACGTCATGAAAAAGGACATCCACCCCGAATATCGGCCCGTCGTGTTCCGCGACCCGAGCGCCGATTTCTCGTTCGTCACCCAGTCGACCATCGCCACCAGCGACACGGTCGTATGGGAGGACGGCAACGAGTACCCGCTGGCCACCGTTGAGTTGTCGAGCGCCAGCCATCCCTTTTTCACCGGTCAGATGAAGATCGTCGATACGGCCGGCCGGGTGGAGCGCTTCGAGCGCCGTTATGGACGGCGTCGCAAGGACCGCAGCGATAGCGAGTAGCCCGGTCGGGTCATGGCTCTCGATCCGGACCGGCGGCGTCAACTTCACGGACTCAAGCTCCGTGCGTTGACCCAGGAACATCTCGGCGCCGACCTTCGTGAGGTCACAGGCACTGATGTCGGGGCTGTGGGGTGCGCCGAGGACTCCGCAGGTCAGCGCATCGGGGTTGCCCTAGCTGAGGAGCGGCCCGAGCGGGGTCTGGGCGCTGCTTTGGCCTCCGCCCGCCGTTACGGTGTCGGCGAGCTCCACGTGTTCGCCGCAGCAAGCGCAGGGGTGTTGGCTCGCCGGGCCGAACTCTTCGAGTTCCCCGTACATGTGTGGGGCCTCTCAGGGCGCTCCGCTCATCGGGCCGATGCGCATGTTCATGTCGCGGCGCCATCTCCCCCCGAGGTCCCCGAATTGACCGTCCTGCTCGAGCTGGCCGACGTCGATGTGATCGTGGAACACGGAACCGTCATCGGTGAGGTCCAGGGACTCGAAGTGGCCCGCGTCGTGGCCGACGAGCACGGGCACCGACTGGAGGTCGGAGTCGGTGCTCATGATCGGGAAGCGTTCGGGTTGTTGCACGGTGACGTCCCGACGCCGGATGCCATTCGACAGGTTGCCACCCTTGTCAGGTCCCACCGGGCGCCCGGAGCTGATCCCCATCCCCTCAACCGATTGGGTGCCGAGCGGTGGTTGCGGGCTCGGTTGATCGAGCGCCCAGCGTTGGTGGGGGCCGCTCGCCTGGCCCCGGCCGAGCCGCCCGTGGTGAGAACCAATCTGAAGGAGCCGGTCCCGGCAGTGGCTCGGGGCGTTGACGAGCACGGAGTCCCGATGGTCGTCGTGACGTCAGTAGGTGTGGACCTCGACCTTGTCCCGTTCGCGGCCGATGCCCAGGCATTGGGTGGAGACTCGGCCGATCTCGTCATCGCCGTACCGGCGCGTGACGCCCATGAGGTGACGCTCGCGATGGCGCAGTGGCTGCGGGCACCGGCCCGGGTGGTGGCCGTCGACGATCGATGGCGTGAGTGGTCCGACGGCTCCTCGCTAGCCTGACAGGGTGCTCGACCGCCTCCGTCAACTCGAAACCGAGCTCGCCCACGTGGAGGCGCAGCTTGGTGATCCACAGGTGACAGGAGACCGTCAGCGGTTCGCCGAGATCGGGCGACGGCACGCCGAACTCTCAGAGGTCGTAGGTGTAGGTCGGAGTTGGGAAGCAGCGCTGGCTGACGTCGCGACTGCCCGAGAGCTCGTGGAGGAGGCCGACGGTGCAGACATCGCCGATCTGCGTGAGCTCGAGGCGCTGAGCGCAGCCAGCGCCGAAGACCTGGAGGACAGGTTCCGCCTGCTGCTGCTGCCGAAGGATCCCAACGCCGATCGCAATGTGATCGTCGAGATCCGGGGGGCTGAGGGTGGAGAAGAAGCGAACCTGTGGGCGCGGGACCTTTTCGAGATGTACCGGGCGTACGCGACCGTGAAGAACTGGTCGATCGAGGTTCTGGGAGGGCACCGCAGCGACATGGGCGGTTTCACCGACGTGACCTTCGCAGCCCGAGGGGACGGGGTCTGGACACACCTGAAACACGAGGGAGGTCCGCACCGGGTCCAACGGGTACCCGTGACGGAGTCCCAGGGTCGGGTGCACACCTCCTCGGCCACCGTCGCCGTCCTACCCGAGGCGGACGAGGTCGAGGTCGACATCGATCCGAACGACCTCGACATCGACACCTTTCGGTCCTCGGGACCTGGGGGCCAGTCGGTCAACACCACCGACTCTGCCGTGCGGATCACCCACCGGCCGACTGGATTGGTCGTGTCGATGCAGGACGAGAAGAGCCAGTTGCAGAACAAGGCAAAGGCGCTGCAGGTGCTGCGCGCTCGTCTGCTCCGACTCCAACAGGACGAGCAAGCGTCGAGTCAGGCGGCGGCGAAGCGCGAGCAGGTCAAGGGTGGCGGTCGCTCGGAGAAGATCCGGACGTACAACTTCAAGGAGAGCCGGGTCACCGATCACCGCATCGGGCTGACCATCTACAAGCTCGACCGGATCCTGGCCGGCGACCTGGACGAGGTCATCGAGCCGCTCATGATGAACGAGCGGCAGGAGCAGCTGGAGGCGGCTGTCGAGGCCGAGACGTGAACGAGGACAGCGCCGACACGTTGACCCTTGGCGCCTTCGTCGGCGCGGCCGTCGAGCAACTGAGAGCTGCCGGCGTGGTCGACCCCGAGATCAGCGCCCGGCGTGTCGGCGAGGCAGCCGCCGGTGTCAGTGCTGCCTCGTACTTGGCCGCTCGCGACGAGGCGCTGACCCAGCGGATGGTGGCCTATGGTGACGCCCTCCTGGCCCGACGCATGGCTGGGGAGCCGCTGCAGTACGTGGTGGGTAGCTGGGGTTTCCGAGGGCTCGATCTCGCTGTGGATCGACGGGCCCTGATCCCTCGACCAGAGACCGAGGTGGTGGCCGGCATCGGAGTCGGCGAGCTGCTGGGCCTGGGCCGTGCGTCGGTGGCTGTCGATCTCGGGACGGGGTCAGGGGCAATCGCCCTTGCGCTTGCCCAGGAGGTTCCGGGTGCCGCCGTGCACGGTACCGATCGATCGACGGATGCGCTGGCTCTGGCTCGGGCCAACCTGGCGGGTCTCGGCCGGGCCGGATCCCGGGTGTTGCTGCACGAGGGGGATTGGTTCGAGGCCCTCCCTTCAGAGCTGGGGGGCACCATCGATCTCATCATCTCGAACCCCCCCTATGTAGCCGAGGGTGACGAGTTGCCCGACGTCGTCCGCCATTGGGAGCCGCTGTCCGCCCTCCTTGCCGGCCCCGATGGGCTCAGCGATCTTCGACGAGTGGTGGACGGGGCGTCCGACTGGCTGCGCCCTGGAGGTCTGTTGGTGGTGGAGTGCGCTCCTGATCAAGCGGCGTGGGTGCGCGAATTCGCTGGTCGGCGGGGTCTGGTCGATGCCCGAGTCCACCAAGATCTGACTGGTCGTGACCGCGCCGTCGTAGCTCGCCGACCGCTCGCTGGGCCGCCGGCCAGCGAGATCGACGAGGCCGTGCGGGTCCTAGCCGCAGGTGGGGTGGTCGTCGCTCCGACCGACACGATCCCAGGATTGTTGGCGCGGTACGACGACGAGGCGGCCGTTCGATCCGTGTACCGAGTGAAGCGGCGACCGGAGGCCCAGCCACTCCCGATCCTGGTGTCGGGCTGGGAGCAGGCCGAGCGACTCGTGGACCTCGGCGAGCGAGGGCGGATGCTGGCCCAGGAGCATTGGCCGGGTGGCCTCACGATCGTGGCCGCTCGCCGAGGGGGTCCCGACCCCGTCCATGGGGCTGCCACCCTCGGAGTGCGGGTGCCCGCGATGGGTTGGCTCCGGCGCCTCATCGACGACGTTGGTCCGGTCACCGGTTCGAGTGCCAACCTCCACGGCGAGGAGACCCTCGATGATCCACGGGACGCTGGTCGAACTCTGGGCGTCACGACCGTCGTCTCCGCTCCGGGGTCGCCTGTGTTGGGCACTGCTTCCACGGTGGTCGAGGTCGTGGGCGACCGAGTGACGGTGTTGCGAGCAGGGGCCGTAGAGCTCGGTTCGGCGGAGCAGTCTGGCCCGACAGAGTGACCGATGCCGCCCCTGTCCGTCCCCATGTACACCTTGTCGCCGCGCGAAGATCAGGGCCTTGCCCGAGCGGGTTGGGACAGCAGTTGACAGGACCCATGAAACTGATGACATCGATGAAGTTGGCGAACCCGGTGGACTTGCTGTGTCCGTGATCGCAGTTGGTTCGGACCATGCAGGTTTTGCGCTCAAGGGTGTGCTGAGCGCCCACCTCGTCGACCGGGGATACGAGGTGCTCGACTTGGGCGCGTTCGACGAGGAGCGTGTCGACTATCCCGACTTCGGCGCAGCTGTCGGCGTTGCGGTCGCGAAGGGCGATGCGACGGTCGGTGTCTGTGTCTGTGGCAGCGGCATCGGTATCGCAATGGCGGCGGGCAAGATCGCCGGGATACGGGCGGCCACCGTGCATGACGCGACAACGGCCCGGCTGGCCAAGGAACACAACGATGCGAACGTGATCTGCTTCGGGCAGCGACTGGTCGGGGAACAGACCGCCCTCGATGCCCTCGACGCATTTCTTGGCGCTGCGTTCGAGGGTGGGCGGCACTCCGGTCGGGTGGCCAAGATCACTGCGCTCGAGACGTCGATCGCCCCGATCGAAGACGAGGAAATATCGAGATGACCGAACCCACTCCATGGACAGTCTCCCCCGATGAGGAGATGAACCGGTTGCTGGATGCCGAGGCCGAACGCCAAGCCACGACCTTGCAATTGATTGCTTCGGAGAATTTCGCATCCCCGGCAGTGATGGCGGCGACGGGAAGTGTGTTCACCAACAAATACAGCGAGGGGTACCCCCGGCGCCGCTACTACGGAGGGAACCTCTTCGTCGACGAGGCCGAGCAGTTGGCCATCGATCGGGTCAAGGAACTGTTCGGTGCCGAGCATGCCAACGTGCAGCCGCACTCGGGGTCCCAGGCCAACGCAGCCGTCTACCTGGCGCTGCTCGATCATGGTGACACCGTCATGGGTATGAGCCTCGATCAGGGAGGTCATCTCACCCATGGTTCGCCTGTGAACGCCTCCGGGAAGTTCTACAACTTCGTCAGCTACGGCGTGACCGCATCCGACGAACGCATCGACTACGAGGCGATGCGCGCCCTAGCGCTGGAGCACAGGCCCAAACTCATCGTCGCCGGGGCCACTGCATACTCACGCCGTATCGACCCCGAGCCCTTCCGGGAAGTCGCCGACGAGATCGGCGCGCTGTACATGTTCGACGCTGCCCACATCGCCGGGCTCATTGCGGGAGGTCAACATCCCAATCCCGTCCCCCTTGCCGATGTCGTGACCTTCACCACCCACAAAACTCTGCGCGGCCCCCGGGGCGGTTGCATTCTCAGCTCCGAGGAGCTCGCCAAGAAGATCGACTCCGCCGTGTTTCCGGGCAGTCAGGGTGGCCCCTTGGACCATGTGGTTGCAGCCAAGGCGGTCGCCTTCCGGGAGGCGCTGGACCCTGGCTTCGCTGACTACGCGCGCCGCATCGTCGACAATGCCCGTGCCCTGGCTGACGGACTCGGGGCGGAGGGGTTCCGCCTTGTTGCCGGGGGCACCGACAACCACCTCGTTCTCATCGATCTCCGTTCGTTCGACAGCGAGGTCACGGGCAAGATGGCCCAGGAAGTCTTGGACGAGGGTGGCGTGACCTTGAATCGGAACTCCATCCCAGGCGACCCGCGGTCACCGTTCGTGACGAGTGGATTGCGAATGGGAACAGCTTCGGTCACCACTCAGGGCATGGGCCCGACGGAGATGCGCCGTATCGCCGGGTTTACAGCTCGGATCCTGCGACATCGCGACAATCCCGCGGCCGTGGCAGAGGTGAGGGCAGAGGTCGCTGCGATGTGTGCCGAATATCCTCCGTATCCACGCTGAGCGTCCTGATGCAGGCTCGCGGTTGTCAACCTCCGACAGGCAGAGCAGGCGCCCCCACCGTTCATTCCGTTGCGGGCGTTTCGCGCGACGCAATCGCCGTTCTCTTGCGGTGACTGCATCAACGCCCCGGCGTGATGGGCTTCGGAGAATCTGCCTTCTTCGGCAGTAACTGGGTCGAGCCGGGCCCCGGCGGGGTACTCGATGCTGCGCAACTTGCCATGGTTGTCGATCGGCTGCTTGCGAATCCGCTGAACTCCAACCTCCGCCGCCCGGACGATCCCACAGGCAGGCCGGGTTGGATCGACCACGTCGACTCTGCCGAGGCACACGAACGCCTGCGCTCCCTGTTCGGTGCGGTGGAGGTGCCAATCGAGCCCGGGGACCTGTTCCGGCGGGTGTGCGGCGTGTTGGCTGACGGGTCTGGCGCGTCGGTCGTTGTCGAGAAGACTCCCCATCACGTTCGGCACGTCGACCGCATTCTCCAGGCAGTTCCCGAAGCGAAGATGGTGACCGTCATTCGGGATCCCTACGACTTCCTGCTGTCGTAGAAGCATGCGGGAGAGAGACGTTCTGAGCAAGGCCGAGCGGTCAACGATCGTCTCTGGCATCCCGTCGGGGTCGGCCTGTTGTGGAGAAGCTAGGTCAGAGCGGCCGAAGCTGCTCGTCTCGAGCACCCCGACCGGGTGCTGGTGTTTCGGCTCGAAGAGGTTGCCGAGGCCCCAGTGGAGAGCATGGCCAGCATTGTGACTCCTTCAGGGTTGCCGACCGCCGATGTGCTCGCTGATGCTCCCGTTCGGGACAACAGTTCCTTTGCGGGTCGACATCCTGAATTGGCGTCGGGTGATGTCGCCGCCTTCTACGCACTAGGTCGTCGAGACGCCCTGGGGGCCGCGATGCCGTGCGGCGGTCCGGTGCTGGTCCCATCTGTGTACTGCGGATGATCGCCGGACTCGTCCCCTGGGCCGTCCCGAACGTTGCGTCCGCCCATCGCGGGATGGATGTTGGTCTGCTGAGCTATGCGCGCACCGCGTTGTTCAGGGGGCGTCAGGGGTTGAACCCTCGGACGCGCTGGGACCGTCGATGACAGGGCCGACAATGCGTCCAATCCGGGCGTTCAGCAATTAGTGTGTCGTCACGTGGGTGAGCCCTTTATCACCAAGTGTGTTCGCTACCACACTCTCTGCAACTGTACGTGCTTTCTGTGCCGACCGATATTGACAATGCCTCACTTTTCATGCTCAGATCTCACCGTGAGTGATGGCACGAGTGGGGCCCGCGTGATGATCCAGCGCCGCAAAACCGAATTGGCGGTCTGGTGATGTCATTGCCCAGGATCGTGGTCATAGGTGCGGGAAATATGGGCCACCGCCATGCGCGTGTGGTGGCGGAGAGCAGCCGAAGTGAGCTGGTCGCCGTGGTCGACGTGGACCAGGAGCGCGCACAGTCTGTGGCTCGTGCCTACGGCGCCGAAGCTGCTTCGTCCATCGACGAGGTGGACGCTGATGCTGTCGTGCTCGCAGTACCCACAGAGCATCACTTCGATCTCGGCCTCAGCCTGATCAACCGCCGGGTCCCGTTGTTGGTCGAGAAGCCAATAGCGCCGACATTTCCCGAGGCGCAGCTGATGATCGAGGCAGCCCGGGCCATGGACGTGCCGCTCATGTGCGGGTTCGTCGAGCGATTCAACCCAGTGGTGACCACGATTCGGGACTTGCTCGATGGTCCGATTATTCATCTCGTTGCGACTCGTCACAGTCCCCCTGCTGACCAGATCCGATCGAGTGTGGTATCCGATTTGCTCATCCACGACATCGACATCGCCCTGCAGCTCATGAGCGATCAGCTCGGTGCCGAGGTACTTCCAGCGGTGTCGGGGTCTGTGTCCCCCGGACCGCGACAGCACACATGGGGCGAGATCGCTGACTGCACCCTCGCCTTCTCGGACGGATCGATGGCGTCGTTCTCGGCAAGTCGGATGAGCCAACGGAAGATCCGCACGATGTCGGTCTGCACGGAGCGTTCACTCTTCGAGGTTGATCTGCTCCGCCAGGACATCACCGTCTACCGCCATGTCAGCCAGCGCGACCCCGGTCCTGGCCCCGGATATCGCTCTGAGACCGTCGTCGAGATTCCGTTTATCCGTGCGAGCGGCGAGCCTTTGGCGAATCAGCTCGATCGCTTCATCGACATGATCGAAGGGGCCGTCGATCTCGATGCCGAGCGGGCATCGATGACCGTGGCTCACCAAGTCACCCACGCAGTCGAAACGTTGGTGGCCGGGGTTGACTCGGAGCGGCTGGCAACCGCCGCAGTGGGCGGCAGGAGTGTACTCACCGACATTGATGACATCGTCGACGGGATCGATGATGATGGAACCATCGTGTTGCGAGGACTGGGGCGTGTCCAGGTGGTGGCCAGCCATGCCGACCAGAGCACCTTCGTGGAGCAGGTGGAAGCAGGTGCTGCGGTCCGTTTCGAAATTGATCTTGAGCTCTCAGGATCTGGGCCGATCCTTGCCGGTCGGTTGTTCAGAAAGTCAGACGGCCTGCCCTTGGTGCCCCCTCGAATCCGGGCTGCCTAACCCTCTCTTCGGACTCATCAACGACCGTTGTCGACCGATGGTGTACATGACCGGGGAACTGTGGAAGGACACCAGTGACGGACGTGGATTTCTACGTGCATGAGACGGCGATCGTCGAGGACGATGTCTCGATAGGTGCTGGCACCAACGTGTGGCACCACTGCCATGTGCGATCCGGTGCGAGGATCGGAGCCGATGTCTCCCTCGGTAAGGGGGTGTTCGTGGACCTCGGTGTAACGATCGGGGATCGGGTCCGTGCGCAGAACCACGTGTACCTGCCTCAGGGTCTCGAGGTGCACGATGATGTCTTCCTCGGACCGAAGGCCACCTTCACTAATGACGTGTATCCGAGAGCGGTGGGTGATTGGGAATTGACCCCGACCGTCGTCGCTCGGGGCGCCTCGGTTGGTGCCAATGCGACGGTCGTGGCCGGGCGGGATCTCGGTGCGTACTGCGTGGTGGGAGCCGGATCAGTGGTCACCCGACCGGTCCAGCCCTTCGAGTTGGTGGCTGGCAACCCAGCTCGCCGGCTGGGCTGGGTCGATCGTGCGGGTCGCGTGGTGCTCCGCGGTGATGTGCCAGCGCCGACGTCGGGTGACGTCGCAGAATGGGCGACTGACCATGGGTGACCGGCGTGACATCCATATCGCGTCACCAGTCGTCGGGGAGGCGGCTCGTGAGCTGGTAGCAGAGGTATTGGCGAGCGGGCGCCTTGCTCAAGGGCCGATGGTGGAGCGTTTCGAAGGCCTCTGCGCGGATATGGCCGGCGTGGCACATGCTGTGGCTGTCAGTAGCGGGACGGATGCCCTCGAGGTTGCGATCGAAGCTCTCGACCTCGAGGCTGACCAGGTCGTGGTGACGAGCCCGTTCACGTTTGCGGCGACCGTCAATGCGGTACTCAGGGCTGGTGCGTTGGTTCAGTTCGTCGACATCGACGACGACTATCTCCTTGACCTGGATGCGACAGCGAATGCGTTGCCGGAGCTGAACGTCGGTGCCGTGGTACCCGTCCATCTCTATGGTCTGCCGGTCGACCTGGCGCAGTTGGCACACATCGCAGGCGACATTCCGATTGTCGAGGATGCTGCTCAAGCCCACGGCGCCGCGTCCGGCGCCCTCGTCGTCGGTGCGGTCGGTGCGGCGTGTTTTTCGTTCTACGCCACCAAGAACGTCATGGCTGGCGAAGGTGGGGTGGTGACTACCGAGGATGGCGAGTGGGCTGCTGTGATGCGCACCATCCGGAACCAGGGCATGGCCGGCCGCTACGAGTACGTCCGCGTTGGGCGAAATGCCCGGATGACCGAACTTCAGGCTGCGATCGCGATTCCCCAGTTGGAGTCCTTGGCAGACATCACGGATCGTCGTCGCCGGAATGCCCGGCTCTTGGTCGAGGCCCTAGAGGATCTGGACGACGTAGTTCTCCCCCGTGAGCCCGACGACCGCACCCACGTCTGGCACCAGTGCACGGTCCTGGTGCCAGACGAGCTCGATCGAGGGCAGGTCCTCGCCGCTATGGCGGAGGCCGGTGTGTTCCCCGGGGTGTACTACCCACAGGCGCTCAACGATGTGCCGTTGTATCGTGACCACCCCGGAGTGCTTCCGAGCCAGACCCCGCGTGCCCGTGCTGCCGCGGCTCGTTGCCTCTCTTTGCCGATCCATCATGGGCTCGAGGCTGGTGATGTGGAACGTGTCGCGGAGGCCTTCAGAGGGGCAATCGCTCGCACTAGGTGAATGTCGCGCCGTCGATGACTGCCCTATATTCCACTAACAGCCGATCCCAGCGAGGAGTATCCGGTGAGCCTTGTTGGACTCGTTCAAGTCATGCTTCGGCATTGGGTGGTGACAGTGGCGATCCTCGTTATCACGGTCTCGACTGGGGTCGGGTTCTGGGTCTCCGTGGAGCCCGAATTCGAGGCAGACGCCGTCGTGGTGGTGTTTCCATCGGGACGCTCCAACATCGACGAACTCGAGAACCCTCTCGAACAACTGTCGTCTAGGTCGAACAGCATCGTCGCGACGGTGATCTCCCACAACGTCAACAGTGTCCGTTGGCGCGATGGCCTGGTGCTCGAGGGTTTCGAGCGTCGGTATCTCATCGATGCCGGGGACGGGAGCACACCGACAATCTCGATCAGCGTCACCTCTGATGATCGCACGCTTGCTGCTGCGTCTCGCGACCGCCTGGTGGAGGCTCTGGCTGAGGAGCTCGAGGCGATGCAGGACGAGCTCGGTGTGACGGTGGAGGACCGCTTCACCACGTATCCGCTGACCCTGGATCCGGCTCGAGCACTGTACGGGTCCCGGGACCGCCTGGTCATTGGTACGACCCTGTTGGGCCTCATGGCAGCCGTCGGGGTCGCACTTGTGCTCGATTCGCTCGCCCGGTCGAGAGGTCGGCGTCGCACCCTGCAGGGTGTCACCGATGAAGCGTCGGGTCGGCGCTGACGGTGTCCCGCCTCCCGAGGGTGCGACAAGTATTCACGGTCGTCACCGATATTCGGGTGCTGGGGGGCCTGCTCGTGGCGGCGCTGATTGCCAACACCCTGGTGCTCCCGCTCGCTGGAACCTTCACACTTGCCTTGGTGGTGGGGATTGTCTTAGTTGTGGCGACCCAGCGTCCCGAGTTTGCAGTGGTGTTCGTTGTGATCGCTACCTTCGTCGTACCCAGCCGGTATGGCCTTGCTGGCTTCTCGCTCATCATGGCGGCAGGGCTGTTGGCGTTCGGTTTGTGGTTCTCGGGTCGGATGGTGGCCGGCTGCCCGGCTGAACGGCGGTTCGGAGCCCTCGACGTGGTGTTGTACGTCGTGGTCCTTGCCACCCTCGTTAGTTACATCGTTGGTGCGTATTCGTTCCGTTCTCCCGGCGCCGTGATCGCCGCCGACCGCGAACTGGTGCTCTGGGTGTCCTATCTGGGAATGACGTTGTTCATCATCGAAGTCGTTCGACTCGAGCGACGCCTCTACTGGCTCCTTAATCTCGTGTTGCTCGGCGTCATCTTCGTCGCATCCGTCGTTGTCGCTGAATTCTTGCTAGGGCGAGAACTCACATCGTTCCTCCGGCTGCCGGGATTCACCGCTGCCGAGGCCAACAATGCGCTGCCCGAGCGTTTCGGGGTCGAGCGGAGGGCGGGGATTGCCCACAACCCGATCGAGTTCTCAGCAGTCATGGCGATCGGTCTTCCGCTGGCTGTCGGTCAGTGGTTGGTCGCCCCGACGATGGCGATGCGACGTGTGGGAGGTGTCGCGGCGATCTTGATCGTGGCCAGCCTGCCCCTTGCAGTGAGCCGTACCGGCATTGTCGGCCTGCTCTTCGCTGTGGTCTTGACCGTCAGGGCGCTCGACGGGGAACTCCGGCGCAAGCTCCTTCGACGGGCCGGTGCGGTGCTGCTGGCTGTTCTCATCGTGATGCCGACGTCGCTTTATCTGTTCTCGCAGGTGGTGACCAACTTCTCCAACGAAGAGGAGAGCCTCACTACGGCTAGTCGGGCCAGTGATTATGAAGTGGTCCGAGCGATGGTTGCGGAACGGCCGCTCTTCGGCCTAGGCGATGGTCAGTTCAGCGCGACCGGGACACGTTTGGTCGAAGGCCGACGCATCAAGTCGCTTTGGTTGGATAACGACTATCTGTTGGCTCTTGTCCGGGGTGGGCTATTGGGCTTGGCTGCGCTTGTGGCTTTGCCGGTGGTCGGTGTTGCGATTTGTCGTGCCAGCCGACGAAGAACAGGGAGTC
>JAYPWI010000018.1:0-2284 GCA_038135065.1 Acidimicrobiales bacterium | reverse complement strand
GGGCCCGAGAACGACTGCGCCGGCCCCGATCGTCACGTCGTCGCCGACGATCGGAACGCCGGGGACTCGTTGATTCTCGCCGAGCGTCACCCCCTGCATGAGAGTCACTCGGTTCCCGATGACGGCTTTGGCGTGCACCACGATGCCGAAGGGGTGGGGGAGGAAGAGGTCGGACCCGAAGGTTTTTGCTCGGAAGTCGCATCCCACCAACGTGGACACCGCCCGTTGTGCTTTGACGCGGAGGCGCTGGAGCGATGGGTGAGGCAAGCGTCGGGGTGGAGTGAGGGTGAGCAGCAGCCGAACCGTGAGTCGATTGCGTCGCTTGGCCGGGTCGAGGCCCCACCCTGCAGCCCACAGTTGTTCGGGCGTCCATTTATCCCCGGACGCCAGTGGATGGGATCTCACCGCCCCCCCTTACTGCGCAGGAGGGCGAACGGGGTTCGGACGATGAGGCTCAGATCGAGCCGCAGGCTCCACGTGCGGCAGTACTCGAGGTCCATGGCGATCATGGTGTCGAAGGGGACGGTTCCTCGCGCCGCCACCTGCCACACGCCGGTGATACCGGGTAGCGCCTCGAGACGCCGCCAGGCCGTAGCGTCGTACATGGATGTCTCGTGTAGCGAGCTGGGTCGCGGGCCCACCACACTCATGTCACCGCGCAGCACGTTCCACAGCTGGGGGAGCTCGTCGATGCTGAAGTGTCGAAGCCACTGGCCGGCCCGGGTTATTCGCGGGTCCGCAGCGAGCTTGAATCGACCATCGGTAGAGTCGACGCTGCCCTCGATGAAACGCTTCACGTAGCGGCGATGCTCGCTGTCGTCGTTGTCAGCGTTCATCGTGCGGAGCTTGAGGAGTTCGAACTTTCGTCCGTGGATACCAACCCGAGTCTGGCGGAACATGATCGGGCCGCGCGAGTCGACACGAATCCACGCTGCCGCCAGGGCTAGTACGGGTGCTGAGATCGCAAGGGCCAACACCGCAACCACCACGTCCAGCCCACGCTTGATCCGCGCCCTTCGACCCCCAGCGGTGGTCCCGAATGCACGGCCGTCGGGCCAGGCAACGAAGATCTCCTCGACGTCGTCGAGCCATGCGACTCGATGCTGGCCCCGCGCTCCGAGTTGGTCGGGGGACAGGATCACACGGTCGACCCCCGCCGGGCGGTGGCTCGGCAACTCGGGATCTACCGTTGTGATCCGGTACCCGGCGAGCCGGGCCTGTTCGGAGCATCGATCGACGTCCACGTCACCGAAAGCGGCAACGGGGATCAATGACGAGTCGATGTCGGGCACCGGCTGCAACCGTCGCCGCCCCTTCTCAGCATGTTCGACTGACGGTTGAAGGTTCCTCATCGGCTTCTGGATCCGGCTACCGGTCAGGAATCCTGACCGTATGATGCGGCTACGGCCACCACGTCGTCGACGAGGGCAAAGGGACCGATGGCGCTGTCTGGCAGGCTGCCGAAGTAGCGAGCGTCCGAGCCGAAGCTGAAGAGGCCGCCATCTCCGCCCACGGCAATGTAGCCGTCACCTCCGAAGGGCACCATGCCCCGGATCGGGTGCACGGGTACCACGTCGATCCCTGGGAGTGAACCGCTGAACTGGGCGTCGAAGGCAAACACGCCGCCGTCTCCGGCAATCATGTAGTAGCCAAGACCATCGGGATCTGTGACCATGCCGACGATCGGTTGGTTCAGCGGAACCCCTTTGAGGACTCCCGGGATCGACCCCGAGAACGTGGCATCCCCGAAGCGGAACACGCCGCCGTCTGCGCCGACCATGTAGTACCCGTCACCCGCGGCAGTTGCCGAGGCAGCGATCACCGGCAAGTTCGGAACGATGTCCAGTGCTACGAGGTCCCCCAAATGAGCAGCGCTTCCGTGGTTGATGGCCCGGCCGCGCGAGGTGAAGACCCAGTACCCGGTTCCGTCTGGGTGACTGGCGATGGCAGTCGCCTGCTCCCCGCTCTCGAACGCAGCAATAGGTCCTCCGGCCGGGTACAGCGAGGCCGCGCCGTAATTGAACACTTCGCCGTCACTGGCCAGGACCCAGTAGCCGCCACCGTCGGGGTGTCCAGCGATCGCGACCGCAGAGACACCAGGGGCGAGGGAGCCGAGGGGCTCTCCGTGGTGCTCGGCACCGCCGAATGCGAACACTTCCCCGTTGGATCGGACCATCCAGTACCCGTCTGTCTCGCTGGCGGACACCGTTGCGTCCGGCGTCACCGCATCAGACGCCAACGAGTCCAGGCTGTTCCCGTTCGCGTTGGTCGCCACCACCGTGAA
>JAYPWI010000017.1:59690-75573 GCA_038135065.1 Acidimicrobiales bacterium | reverse complement strand
CCATCGTCGTCTCCCCCGCCACAGGCGGCGAGTCCGATCAACAGCAGGGCAGCCAACAACAGTCGAAGCTTCATAGCCCTCTTGTATAGCGGAGCCGGTCGACCGGTTCGGGCATCAGGACCCGGCCTCTCCCCCATCGTCGAGGGGGGACGAGTCTGGCGACGCTCCCTCATGGTCGACGATGTCTGCCCCGAGCTCGCCTTCGCCAGCGGATTCGGAACTGGCCTCCTCGCCCACGAGGGATCTCCACTCGTCCAGGGCAGCCCGATACGCACCCTCGGCCGCAGCCAGTTGCTCGCTCGTGTGCTCCTGCCCTCGGACGACGCGCACCGCCTGGGCAGCCTCGTTGCGTTTGCGCTCTGCCGCACTCACCCGCTTGGCCCGCGCAGCGATCTCACGACTGGCAACGACACCACTGTTGAAGGCGGCCAGCGCCGCGGCGAGATCACCCCCGGCCCCTGCCGGAGTACCGCTCTGATCACTCGTTCCCATGCGCCAAGCCTAGGGGTGATGTCGCAGCATCCCGGGAGCAGGGCTCACAGCTGTGGTCGCTCGAGCTGCTCGCGGAGGCCCTCCAGAACCCTGCGCACCGTCAACACCACAGCTCGCTTACGTCGACGTTCGTCGACCGACGCATCGCCTTCGCTCACCGGACAGGTCCCCGTGAGGTGGAGATCGCAGCATGCCTGGTCGATGATGCTCAGCTCGAGATTCCCTTCCAATCCCACTGCACAACCACTGGTCCCATCAGTCCACTCCACGGGAACGGCCACTGCGTCGAGGGTGTGCTGCGCATCGCCGATCACCACCGTTGGAACCCAGCGCGAGGCTGTGGCAGCGGACGCAGCCATCACCATGGGCGCAAGTTCCTGGCACAACAGGCTATGGAACCGGGCTGCAACCTCTCCGAAGGGGCGCGCGACCGTGACGAAGTCATGAACGAACACCCGTCGCCACCTCCACAGTCAGAATCAGCATGTCGCACTGCCCGGCACGGCGCTGCCCGGGCGACAACCATGACACCGCGAGCAAGCAACGCCGACTAGGGACTTAAGTCCCTAGTGAACGGCGGCGATCCGACGACAGGCTCCCAACCCGTGAAAAGATGAGGTCATGCCGAGCCGAGAACCCAGCGCCGGTCCCATCAGGGTGTTCCTTCTGGACGACCACGAGATCGTCCGCAGGGGAGTCGCCGAGTTGATCCAGAACGAGCCCGACCTCGAGGTGGTCGGCCAAGCGGGTACTGCCGACGAGGCGCTCATCGGGGTAGCCGCCACATCCCCCGACGTTGCCGTCCTCGACGTACGACTCGGAGACGACGGCGGCAACGGCATCGAGGTGTGCCGAGACATCCGGTCGGATCATCCTGGCGTGGCGTGTCTCATCCTGACCTCGTTCGCGGACGACAGAGCTCTGGTCGATGCATCCCTGGCCGGAGCAGCCGGGTACGTCCTCAAGCAGGTGAGGGGAAACGACATCCTCGAGTCCATCCGGCGGGTGGCGAACGGGGCCCAACTCCTCGACGCTGCATCGGTGCGCATGGGGATGGAACGTCTGAAGTCCAGCGAGCAAGGCCGGATCGACAGTCTGACCGAACAGGAACGTCGCATCTTCGATCTGATCGGCGAAGGCATGTCCAACCGTCAGATCGCCGAGCAGATGTATCTCGCCGAGAAAACTGTGAAGAACTACGTGTCCAACATGTTGGCGAAGCTCGGAATGAGTCGGCGAACCGAAGCAGCCGCCTTCGCCGCCCGGCTCGAAGAACGAACCCGCCGTCGATTCGAGTGAGTGACGACATCACCCTGGCACCACCACCAACGGACACGCCGGGTGGTGGAGGAGAGCGGACGTCACGGAACCGAGAACCAGCGATGCCAATCCTGTCGAGCCGTGGGTGCCGACCACCAGCAGCGCTGCGTCCTTCGCCAATCGGGGCAGCACCTCGCGGGGATCGCCGAACTCCGTCGAGGTGGTAACGCTTCGCCCGAGGCCCGACCGGCCCGCTACCGCCTGCGCCGCATCCTCCACCCGCCGTCGCGCCTCGTCCTCCGCCAGATCGAAATTCGTCGTCACCACACCTGCCAAATGAGCCAAGCTGGCCGTCCAGCAGCTGACTGCCCGAACCTCCTGACCGGCACACGCGTGCTGGCAGGCCCATTCCAGCGCAGCAATGGAGTTGGCCGAGCCGTCAACTCCGACCACCACGGGCCCACCGGACAACCCGGCCCCGTCAGGCACCACGATGAGGGGAACCGCCAGACTGCCCGCGAGCCGACGGGCCAGGGATCCGGTCATCCAGCCCGGCACATGGTGCCGCTCATCGGACCCGAGGACGACTGCGTCGGCGTCCACGGACAGATCGCGCAGGACGACGGCCGGCTCTCCCTCGACCACACAACACTCGGTGTCGGCAGGATCAGCCGATCCATGTGCACGAACACTGGCCAACAGTCGCCTTCGGGCGGCCGAGGGTAACTCGTCGACCGAGGCACCGGACTCAGGCCCCCCTGGCCCGGCCGCCCACCACGGATACGACCATGCATGCACGACGGTGAGGTTGCGATCGTGGCGGCGACACCACGCTGCTGCCCACCTCACGACCCCCTCGCCCGTGGGAGTGAAATCCGTACCGACCAGAATCCGGTTGCTTCCCATGCCGTTCCCCGCTGACATCGATCTCCGCCATGGTCGGCATTGCGGGACGCCGAGCCAAGGGTCGAAGGTCCTGACCTCGGCGACCGCTAGCGTTATGACATGGCGATCGAGCCCTCGTCCCTTCAGGTCACAGACCTGCTCGACGCCATCCCCGATGGCCTCCTCGTAGTCGACAGCGACGGTGCGATCGTCTTGGCCAACCAACACCTACACGATCTGTTCGCCTACCCGCCTGGGGATCTCGTGGGTCGCCAGATCGAGGAACTGGTGCCCGCAGACCGACGGGGCGGCCACGTTGCCCACCGCACCGGCTTCGCCGCAGCTCCCAGGGTCCGGGCAATGGGTGTTGCTCAACAGTTGAGTGGCCAGCGGCTGGATGGTTCGCAATTCCCCGTCGAGGTAGCCCTCAGTCCAGTCAAGCTTCCCGGTGGTGCTCCCGGAACCATCGCCACCGTTCGAGACATGACCGAGCGACTCGAGGCAAGCGCTGCCCTGGCCACGGCACAGCGCCAGACCGCTCTGCTCGGCGACCGCGAGCGGGTAGCCCGCGACCTCCACGACACCGTGATCCAAGAACTCTTCGCCACCGGCATGCATCTCCAGGCGACCCTGCCCCTCATCTCCGATGCATCCGGTGCGGCGCGCGTATCGGAAGCCGTCGATGCCATCGACAACACCATCAAACACGTGCGAACCACCATCTTCGGGTTGCGAGATCCCCTAGCTGGCCAACTCAAAAATCAACTCGAAGAGGTGGTCCGTTCCTTCGACGACCTTCTGGAAGCGCCGGCGACCCTGACCCTGGTGGGAGACCTCGACCACATCGGGATCGACATCACCGACCACCTGGTACCCACCCTGCGAGAAGCCCTCACCAACATCGTGAAACATGCGGGGGCCCGCAACACGGCCGTCGTCGTCAGCCGGGTTGGGCAGACACTTCGGCTCGAGGTGCACGACGACGGTGTCGGTGTGGAATCGGACGCCACCGACAACGGGGATGGTGTCGGGAACCTCTCCAATCGAGCAGCCGAACTGCGAGGCGATTTCCGTCTCGAGTCGAGCGCGGGTGGAGGCAGCGTGCTGATGTGGTCGGTACCGCTGTCCTAAGACCCCGAACGGTCCGACCGCCCAACCGTCCGGAGCACCCCGAGCACGGCGACCACTCCACACAGCACACCGAGACGCAGCCACGCACCCCGATCGGACGTCGCCAGTTGGTGCAAGAGAAGACCGCTCGACGCCAGGAATCCGAGCACGGGAACCGCTACCGGTGGCTGGAACGCGTGCTGAGCGGCGGGATGGTTGCGGGTCAGGGCAGCCGACAAGTTCACCAACACCAACACGACCAACAGCAGGGTGACCGCGCCAGTGGCCAACTCGCCCACAGCCCCGGTCGTCGCTAAGACGGCCGCCCCGGCCGATACGACCACCGACGCGGCCACCGGGGTGCGATATCTCGATCCGAGACGACCGAGACGGGCTGGCAGCGCACCATCGCGTGCCATGCCGAACACCAGCCGCGAGGAGGCCACCAGAGCGAAGAGCGACGTGTTGCTCACTGCGACAAGAGCAACCAGGGCAAACCAGCGGGGTGACACAGCCAGTGGGCCTTCCTGCACGACCTCGAGCAGAGGACCGTCGGACGCAGCAAGGGTCTGTGGGGGCACCACCAGCGTCGACACCACGACGACCGAGAGATACAGAGCCGATGCGATGGCCACAGCCCCGAACATCACCCGGGGGAAGACCGTTCGCCCATCCCGCACCTCGGCGCTGAGGTGCACGGCATCCTCGAACCCGAGGAAGGCGAAGAAGGCCAGCGCCGTAGCCGTCAGGAGGGGATCGAGTTGGATCGACCCGAAGTCGGTGAGCGCCGATGGATCCCCCGCGCCTCCTGTCAGGGCCGCCAGACCGATCACGATCACGACGATCAGCCCTGCAATCTCGATCACCGTCATCACTGCGTTGACCCGGGCCGATGCCTCGATCCCTCGGATGTTCAGCAGGGTCAGCGCACCAACGAGGAGAACGGCGACCACCACGACCGGAGCGTCAACGAACTCCTTCAGGTATTCGCCGGCAAACGCCCGGGTGGTCGTTGCAGCCGTGGAGAGGGAGCTCAACATGATCGCCATACCCACCACGAAGGTCAGGGCACTCCGATCGAAGGCCTTCTGGACGTACAAGGCCGATCCGGCAGGCCCCGGAAAGCGGGTGACGAGCGCGCTATACGAGGCAGCCGACAACGCAGCGACCGCGAAGGCCAACAGGAACGCGAGCCACGCCACACCACCCATCTCCCCGGCCACGTCGCCGACGAGGATGTAGATGCCAGCACCCAGGATGTCCCCGACAACCAACAGTAGGAGCATCGGCCCAGACACTGCGCGTCGTAGGGAGTTGGCGTCGGAATCTGGTCCCGAGTCGGTCACTCCCCAACTGTGGACCATGCGAACCCTCAGGTGGTGCCGATTCCCCACCGAGTGGTCTGGTGCGCGAGGAGGGACTTGAACCCTCACACCCTTACGGGCACAGGCACCTGAAGCCTGCGCGTCTGCCAATTCCGCCACTCGCGCGAGTGGAAGCGTCAGATTAGCGGCTGGCTCGGGCGCAGCGTCAACCGGGACCTCCGACCGGCCCCAGACAGTCGGTCGTACACTCGGAGGGTGTCATGGGTCTGAAGGATGTCGAGCGGCGCCTCGAGCGCATGGTCGAAGGAGCATTCTCGCGTGCCTTTCGTTCCGGTCTCCGACCGATCGAGCTGGGCCGCCGAGTGACCAGGGTGCTCGACGAGGAGCGCACGGTCGACGTGCGGGGACGGACCGTGGTGCCCAACCGTCTTACCTTCATCCTCGCCACGGAGGATGCACAACGTTTCGCGTCCATCAACGAAGCGCTACGCCGGGAGATCAGCGAGGTGGCGCGTGAGCACGCCGCCGACCGGCAGTACGGGTTCATGGGGCCGATCGACGTCAACTTCGCGACCGACCCAGCGCTTCGGCCCGGCCGCTTCGAACTCGTCGCCGAACTGCAAGAAGCCGGCACACCGATCGGTGGCCGACTGATCAGACCCGATGGCCTGGGGGAGACCCTCACACCACCGACGGTGATCGGGCGTCTCGACGAGTGCGACATCGCACTCGGGGGCGCCAACGTCAGTCGCCGACATGCCCAGATCACACTCGAGGACGGACTCGTACTTACCGACCTCGGCAGCACCAACGGCACCCTGGTCAACGGAAGCCAGGTCGAACGCCACGCCCTCCGGCACGGCGACATCATCACCATCGGTGATCACCACCTGCGATTCGAGGTCGACTGAGTGTCTCCTCAGCTCATCCGGCTCCTTACCGTCTGTCTCCTGCTGTTGATCTACGTCTTTTTCTTCCGTGTGCTTCGAGCAGTCTGGGTCAGTGTCGGAGCAACACGTGGTCCATCTGGTCGTCGTCCCCGGGCCTCGAGGGCAGCGACTGCGCCCGCTGCGCTGGTCGTTCGGACGCCGGAGAGCCAGCAGGGAACCAGGTACGACCTCGAGGACGAGATCACCATGGGCCGAGCAGCGGGCTGTGCCATCACCCTCGAGGACGCCTACGCGAGTCAGATCCACGCCCGCGTGTACCGACAGGAGGACGGTTTTCTCTTGGAAGACCTGGGGTCGACCAACGGGACCTACTTGAACCGAGCTGCGGTCACCACCGCTGCCCCGCTCCGGCCTGGCGACCAGGTCCAGATCGGATCCACCGTGTTCGAGGTCGTCACATGACGGCCCGCACGATGTTCCGGGCAGCGATCTGTCAGTCTGGCCCTAGACAACCATGAACGAGCAACGCCGCCTCCGACTTGCCTGGGGAGGAGCCACCGACCAGGGTCGGGTTCGCTCCACCAACCAAGACGCCATGTACGCCGATCGCGGCCTGTTCGTTGTTGCCGACGGGATGGGAGGCCACCAGGGAGGCGAGGTGGCGGCCAATCTGGCCGTGCGGACCATCAGTTCCGAGCGCCACGGAGACGCTCCCTCCCTGCTCGATGCGGTTGTCGCCGCAAATCGGGTCGTCCACGACGCATCGATCACGCGACCCGACCTCCACGGTATGGGCACCACCCTGACGGCGATCTCAGTGATCGGAGACCAGTCACATCCCCACTTCGGCCTGGTCAACGTCGGGGATTCCCGGATCTACCGACAACGCAACGGCATCCTGACCCAGCTCACCCTCGACCACAGCTACGTGGCGGAGCTGATGCGTCGGGGCGAGATCACCGGGGCGGAAGCCGCCCAACATCCCTATCGGAACATGCTGACCAGAGCAGTCGGCGTGCACGACACCGTCGAAGTCGACGAGTGGCAGCTCGACCCAGAGGCCGGTGATCGCTACCTGCTCTGCTCGGACGGTCTGACCAACGAAGTGAGCGACGAAGAGATCGGAGCCATCCTCAACCGGAACCCCGAGGCTGGCGCTGCCGCTCGCGCTCTGGTCCGCCTGGCAAACCTCAACGGTGGTCGGGACAACATCACCGTGCTGGTGATCGACGTATTCATCGACACCACCGAGCTTCCCGCCCCCGACGGCGATACCCAGGAAGCCGGCACCGCAACCGAGAAGGGTCCGCACGTCGACCCGACTGAGTCCGCCGATGCCGATGCCGATGCCGATGCAACGGTGCCCCAGCCGGTCGGCGACGAGTTGCTCTATCCCGACGATGCTCCAACCGTCGAGGTGCCCACCATTCCCGAGCGCCCCGCTCCACCTCACACTCGTCGCCGGAGAAACCCCAACCGCCGCAGCGGCCGACCAGCACTTCGATGGCTCACCGAGCCCGTCACGATCGGACTCCGGTCGATACTCGTTTCGCTCGCCCTCGTCGGGATGGTCACGGCCATGTTGATCGGGTCGGCGTGGTACGCCCGGAGCGGCTATTTCGTGAGTTCGCTCGGTGACGAGGTGGTCATCTACAGGGGACGGATGAGCGGGTGGCTGTGGTTCGACCCCACCCTCGAAGAGCGTTCCGGCATCCTGCTATCCGACCTGGGGCCTGACGACGTCGCGCTGGTCACCGACGGGTACCAGGTGGAGAGCATCGAGGGTGCTCGTTCCTTCGCTGCAGACCTCGCGACCCGAACCGACATCGGTGCCGCGTTCGGCACGGGCGGGTCGGACAACGACCAGGGCGACGGGGGCGACGGGGAGTGACGTGACCCGGCAGCGCACCCTGGAACTGAGTCTGCTGCTGGTGGCCGGCATCGTAACCGTCACGGGATATGGCCTGGCCAGCCTCGGAGAACGAAGTTCGCTACCCGCCAACATCGTTCCGTTCTTGGTCGTCGTCCTGCTACTGCTCGCCCTCGGACATCTCGCCATCCGTCGGTTGGCCCCGACAGCCGACGGCACCCTGTTTCCCTTGGCCGCTCTGCTCAACGGCATCGGCTACGTCTTCATTGCGCGCCTGGACAGTGACCTGGCAGGGCTCCAAGCCGTCTGGACCATGGTGGGGATTGTTGCCTTCGCAACAACCCTGATCATCGTTCGCGATGTCCGCGACCTGGCCCGTTACCGATACATCATGGCCCTTGTCGGAGTGGTTCTCCTGCTCACCCCGTTGCTTCCCGGCATCGGTCGCACCATCAACGGCGCCCGCTTGTGGGTTCGCCTCGCCGGGTTCACGATCCAGCCCGGCGAGTTCGCCAAGATCGCCCTTGCAATCTTCTTCGCCGGCTACCTGGTGGAAAAGCGCGAGCTACTTGCCCTGGGCAGTTGGCGCGTCGGCCCCCTCCTGCTTCCCGATCCCCGGCATTTCGGACCGCTACTCGCCGCATGGGCCACCTCACTGCTGATCATGGTGCAGGCCAAGGACCTGGGCTCATCCCTGCTGTTCTTCGCCCTGTTCTTGGTCATGCTCTGGATATCGACCGGGCGCACCTCGTACCTCCTCACTGGCGGACTCCTGTTCTGCGGCGGAGCGGTCGCGGGCTGGCGTCTGTTCGATCACGTCCAGCAGCGGGTGAGTACGTGGCTGGATCCCTGGCAGGACGTGACCGGAGCCGGCTACCAACTCGCCCAGTCGACCTTCGCCCTAGCCGCTGGCGGCCTGACAGGTACGGGTCCAGGGGTTGGTAACCCAGGTCGGATTCCCGCCGCAGAGACCGACTTCATCTTCTCGGTGGTCGGAGAGGAACTAGGCCTCATGGGGGCCACTGCCATCCTGGCCGCGTACATGCTCATCGTGGGCGCTGGCCTGAGAATCGCCCTCCACAGCCACGACGGTGTGGAGACCCTGCTGGCCGCCGGTCTGACGACGATCGTCGGAGTCCAGTCCTTTCTGATCATCGGCGGCATCCTCCGCCTCGTACCCCTGACGGGTATCACCCTGCCGTTCATGTCCTATGGGGGGTCGAGCCTCCTCGCGAACTACGTACTGCTCGCCCTGCTGCTACGGATCTCTGCCCGGGACCCGATAGTCGTCGAGCAGGCTTCGTCCACAGCCGAGTCAACCGCGTGAACCGGCAGATCTCCCGCCTGGGCGTGGTGCTGATCGCCGCCTACCTGCTTGCGTTCGTCCAGCTCAACCGCATCCAACTGGTCGACGCAGACGATTACCGGTCCAACACGGCGAACACACGCGACATCGTGATGTCCTTCACCGAGCCGCGGGGATCGATCCGCACCGCCGACGGCGAACTCATCGCAGAGACGGTGGCGACTCGGGACGATCTCGAGCGGCTCCGGATCTATCCCCACGGTGAGCTCTACGCCCACCTCACGGGTTATCTGTCCCTCGACTACGGAGCCGATGGGCTCGAACGCCAGTACAACGACGAGTTGTCCGGCGGGGACCTCGACATCCGAATCCAGAATCTCTCGGACCTGTTCATCGATCGGGATCGGACCGGGCAACTCCATCTCACCATCCGTCACGATGTCCAGTTGGTGGCCCGCGCAGCTCTCGGTGATCGCAGGGGTGCCGTGGTCGCCATCGAGCCATCCACCGGCGCCGTGCTCAGCATGTGGAGCTGGCCGACCTACGACCCGAATCTTCTGTCCAGTCACGATCTCGCTGCAGCGCGCACGGAGCGCATTCGGCTCCTCGCTGATCCAGCCAACCCCCTCCGTTCCAGCGCCTACCGCGAACGCTTCGCCCCGGGCTCCACGTTCAAGGTCGTGACTGCGGCCGCCGCCCTCGCCGACGGAACGGTCACCCTCGATGCCCCCGTCTATGCGGTCACCGATAGCTACTTGGCACCCCAGACGACCAGACCGATCACCAACTTCGGCGGCTCGTCATGTGGCGGCGACCTGGGTGATCTGCTCCGTGTGTCGTGCAACACCGGATTCGCCGAGATGGGCATCCAGGTCGGCGCAAACGGGCTGATCTCGGCGGCCGAGGCCTTCGGGTTCAACTCGGAGCCCGCAATCGACCTCCCAGACCCGACCGCCTCGGTGATTCCCGAGGCGGGATTCTTCGCCGACAACCTTCCCCTCCTTGCTCAGTCAGCTATCGGCCAGTTCGAGGTCGCTGCAACACCACTCCAGATGGCAATGGTTGCCGCAGCGATCGCCAACGATGGCACCCTGATGCAACCCCGAGTGGTTGAGCAGGTCACCTCCTTCGACGGGACCCCTCTCCGCGTGCTGCAGGCTCGGGTCGACAGCCGACCCATCAGCTTTGCCATAGCGCAGCAGCTCCAGGACCTCATGGCCGACGTCGTCACCAACGGGACCGCCCGCTCCCTGCAGATCACTGGTGTCGAGGTCGCGGCCAAGACCGGCACCGCCGAGATCGACGGCACCGATGGCACCCACGCGTGGATCATCGCATTCGCCCCGGTGCACGACCCCCAGGTCGCAGTCGCGGTACTTGTGGAGGGGGACGACACCACCGGTCAGCAGACCGGCGGTAGCGTTGCCGGACCTATAGCCAGGTCGGTGATCGAAGCCGTTTTGCACGTTCCAACATCAACCGGTACACCCGCCCCGGCGGACTGATACCACGAGCTCGACCCCCCTCGGGTCGGAACTCCCTGGAGAACCAGGTATGTCAAACACCGAGCGACCAATCTTCGGCGGGCGATACGAGCTGTATCGGCGCATCGCTCGTGGCGGCATGGCAGAGGTGTTCCTAGCCCGAGACCAGCTGCTCGACCGCCCGGTTGCCGTCAAGGTGCTGTTTCCCGAATATGCAACCGACCCCAACTTCGTCGAGCGTTTCCGCAGGGAAGCCCAGGCTGCCGCAAACCTCAACCAACCGAACGTGGTCGGGGTCTACGACTGGGGTCAGGAGAGCGGCACCTACTACATCGTGATGGAGTACGTCGAGGGTCGGAGTCTGGCCGAAATCATCCGGTCAGAGGGCCCACTCCACCCCGATCGGGCTGCTGACATCACATCCGACATCGCCGCTGCACTGTCATTCGCCCATCGCAATGGTGTCGTCCACCGAGACATCAAGCCGGGCAACGTGCTCATCACAACCGGAGGTCAGGTCAAGGTCACCGACTTCGGTATCGCCCGGGCGATCACCGGGTCACCTCAGGACAACCTCACCCAGACCGGCTCGGTCATGGGAACGGCCACCTATCTCTCTCCCGAACAAGCCCAGGGGCAACCGGCAGATCCTCGGAGCGACGTCTACTCACTCGCCGTGGTCCTCTTCGAGATGTTGACTGCTGGCCCACCCTTCACGGGTGACACCCCCGTGTCGATCGCCTACAAGCACGTCCAGGAGCCACCGCCAACCCCATCTTCGTTCAATGCTGATGTTCCGCCGGCCCTCGAAGCCATCTGCCTGCGCGGTCTGGCAAAGGACCCCCGTTCCCGCTACCCGTCAGCCGAGGACCTGCGGGGTGATCTGCGGCGCTTCCGGACCGGACAGTCCGTACAAGCCGTCGCCGCCGCTCCCACGCCGCCAGATCCCGAGGGAACCGTCATGGTGCCGACCATCCCACCCCCCGGTGGCGGGCCAACCCCGTCGGTGGCAGCCGGCGACCCGACGCAGATGATCCAGGGCCAACCGCCTGCCGCTCCGCCACCTCCCCTGACGCCCCCACTCGAAGAGCCACCCGACCGGACGCCCCTGTGGATCACCCTGCTCGTGGTGATGTTGATCGTGGTCGTCGGGTTGATCTTCCTGTTGGTCAACAACCTCGGCGGCTCATCGACCTCACCCACCACCAGCACCCCGGGCGATCTGCGGCTGCGAGTTCCCCAGGTGGTGGGCCTGAACTGGGAGGACGCGCAGGATCAACTGCAGGCCGACGGGTTCGAATACATCAGGATCACCTTCCAGGAACGCGACGACGTCGACGAGAACATCGTCTTCCAGCAAGACCCACGGGCCGGACTGTTACTCGCCGAACCGAACGATCCCGACAATCCCATCGAGCTCTTCGTGAGCAAGGGAGTAGGGGTGGTGAGGGTTCCGGCCGTGGAGGGCTTGGTCTTCGACGAGGCCGAGAACATCATGGTGGCGGCTGGCTTCACCGTCGAGCGGATCGACGAGGAGAGCGAAGAGGTAGCCAAGGACATCGTGATGGCCCAATCGGTGCCCAGCACCGAGGAGCGACCCCAGGGCACGACCATTACCCTCACCGTGTCAGTCGGCCGCGGCGAGGTGATCATTCCCGATCTTCGGGGCCAGGAGATTGGCGACGCCAGGGTCGCCCTCGCCCGAGAGGGCCTCCTCGACGAGACCGTCCGAGAGTTCTCCGAAGACTTTGCGGCTGACACAGTCATCCGTACCGAACCGGCCAGCGGTGAAACCGTCGAACGGGGCACCGTGGTCCGCATCGTCGTGTCCGACGGGCCGGAGAGTGCGGTCGTCCCAACCCTCGATCAACTGGGAACGACCGACCCCGACCAGGTGACCTCGATCCTGACCAGCCTGGGGTTCGTGGTGCAGCGCTCCGACCGGAGTGTCCCCTTCGACGACCCCACGGACGGCGAGGTCGTCGACCTCGACCCATCCCCCGGCACCGATCTCATCCTGGGAAGCGAGATCGTCATTTTCATCGGTGTGGCCGAACCACCACCGACCACAACCACCGTGCCGCCGACCACCACGACCACCACGACCATTCCCTGATCGTTCCTGGGCCAGCGGATCTATCCTGGGACGATGGCCAGGCCGAAGAACACGAGTCGGATCACACCGAAGGGCACCCGCCCCGAAGGTCAGGCACCTCCGAGGGCGCCGATGTCGTCGGGACCGGGCGCAAGTCCGGCATGGATGGGCTATCTGATCGGAATCGCCTTCCTCATCGGCATCATCCTCATCGTGTCCAACTACATGAGTTGGTTGCCGGGAGCACCCTCGAGTGGGTGGATCCTGGGAGGGCTCGGCTTCGTCCTGGTGGGCATCGTGACGGCAACACGCTGGCGTTGAGCCGAATTACACCTGTGTAGTTCTCCACATGCTGTCCACATCCTGGGGACGGGGCTCAGGCGTTGTGGTCTCTCAGGAGATCCATGTCCTCCATACAGCACCGAGGCGCCTCGGGGACCTGTTGTGGGGCTCGCGTCATCCTCACCTCGGTGCCACACAACGAACACCGATATGACAGCTTCACCTGCCGTAGCTCCCCCGGGGGCGGGGGCGGCGGAACCGATCGGGAAAACCCCGCCATCATGGCCAATCCGATTCGGTAGACGACGTAGATGAAAATCAGGGACACCACGAAGGGGATGACCATGTCCACGGCTCCCACGCTACCGGCCAACCGGAGAGTCCCGATAGGCGCTGCCAGCCACCCACATGTGTCAGGCTGGACCCACCATGGGCGACCGGCCGGTGTTCTATGTGGGCAGTGATCCCAACGATCTCGACGATGCCCGGGATTGGCTCGAAGAGCAGCTCCACGCGTCGTGGCTACTCGATGCCGAGATCACCCAGCTCCAGCTCGCCCTCACCGAAATCCTCACCAACGTGCTCGAGCGGACGGGCACGGGTGTGAAGTCAGAGCTCACCATCGAGGTTCTCCACGACGCAGTCCACCTGATGATCGGTGACGAGAGACCACCCTTCGAACCCGGGAGACCTGACGACATCGACCGAGAAGGCGGCTTCGGTCTGCTGTTGGTCAACCTGTTGGTAGACGAGGCCAAGGTGACAGCCGATGGCCACGGAGGGTCGTCGATCCGTCTTACGAAGCACCGCCCGGAGCAGTAGATGCGTACTGGCACCGAACCCGGGGACTTCGTCGAATTCGACCTCGATCTGATCGAGGCCGAGCGACGGCGCAACCTTCGACAAGCACTCGAAGCCGCGCGACGTCAGCTCGAGCAGGAGGTGGACACCGACCTGCGCGTGGACACGGACGCGGGAACCCTGGTCCTGGCCGATGAGTTGGGGCCGCGGTTCACCGGCACGATCGCACCCGACGGGCGTTTGATGATCACCGACGTCCGAGGAAGCGATCTTCTCTAGACCACAACAGTTCAGCCAGCCCGGTTGCCCCGGAACGCTCGAGCCAGCAGCGGTGTGCTCTCGTGGTCCAACGCTTCGGTCACCTCGGAAGGTGCTGCCGTCCCAGGAATCAGGACCGAGCGAGGATTGGCGGATGGGCCGTCACAGAGCTCATCGGGGTCGAACAGCGCGAGCGGCTCCACCGTGGTCTGTCGGCGAGCTCGTGCCTGATCGAGGTGTGTCGGTCGGCGCACCGAACGAGCTTCGGATTCCCCCTCGGCCGCTTCCGATGCAGGGGCGACATTCCACAAACGAGGTGAACCGGTTCGATGATCCGACGACGTCCAACCCTGAGGCACCACAAGGTTGTCGGCATGAGCACCACACAACGCAAGCAGTTCGTGCCGTTCGGCAGGAAGATCGACCAACCACATCGACCGACCGACGGGGTCGTAGACCAAGCCCGTCACGGCAAACCGTCCACAGGTTCCCCGAGCACAGCGGTCCATTTGCGGGAACCTAGTGCTACGCCGACCTTCGACGACGGATGGTCGGTTCGATCAGGAGGCCTCGCTCCCACCCAAGAGCAATCCGTCATTGTCGATGAGGCGTGTTGTACCGAATCGTGCAGCGACGAGCAGACGCACTGCGCCGGCCAGTCGCCCGGGCACGACCAAATCACCAGCTCGCACGACTGTCGCGTAATCGAGTTGGGCCAAGGGCTCGCCCCTGATCATCTCGGCCATGCGGTCGGCGATGCGGGCCGGATCACGCTCGCCGTCGACGACTAGGTCGATGCCGTGATCCAACGCAGCTCGCAGCACGACGGCAGCCGACCGCTCGGCTGGGGTCAGGTAGGAGTTCCTGCTGGACAGCGCCAACCCGTCGGCTTCCCGGATAGTGGGGCATCCGATCACCTCGACGGGCAAGGACAGGTCGTTGACCACCCGACGGACGATCTGGAGTTGCTGAAAGTCCTTCTCCCCGAAATAGGCACTGCACGGACCGACGATGGAGAGCAACTTCGTCACCACCGCGGCCATGCCATCGAAGTGACCGGGCCGAACCGTTCCCTCCCATTGCGAGGCGAGCGAGGGAACCGAGACCACCGTTGCCATGGGAGTTGGGTAGATCTCCGCGACGTCCGGAGCGAAGACCACGTCGACCCCTGCCCCCTCCGCTGTCGCACAATCCGCGTCGAGGTCCCTGGGGTAGGCGTCGAAATCCTCGTCCGCCCCGAACTGCAGCGGGTTCACGAACACACTGGCCACTACGAGTTCGTTGACTCGGGCGGCCTGCATCAAGGAAGCGTGACCGGCATGCAACGAGCCCATGGTGGCCACGAATCCCACCCGCTGGCCCTCGCGTCGCGCTTGGCCGAGCAGGCTCCGCAGCTCGTCGATGGACGACACCACCTCCACAGTCACCGACCTCCCCTTCTGGTTACCGCGCGCCGCATCAAGTCCCTATCGACACGATGGTCGCAGACTCCAGTGCCAGACACATTCCTTCGGTGGTGAGGCCGAGGTCGGACCTCGAGGGCCGTATGGCACCGAGGTCGGAAGTGACCCGATCCGAGCAGTTCTGTAGGGTTTGGCCTGGCCGTGCTCTGCGGCACCACCCTGGTGCTTCCAAGTCACGGTGACGATGAAAGGGAGCCAGCGTGGTCGGCGGTGCACTCAAGTCAGCGAGCATGGACGATTTCGATCTGCGGATGTCCACCGAGGTAGAGCCTCTCTACGAGGCAGTGAAGGACTTCATCCGCACCGAGGTCGATCCCATCACCGAGGAGTTTCACGCCCTCGACAAGGAAAAGACCGATCGC
>JAYPWI010000017.1:8211-59680 GCA_038135065.1 Acidimicrobiales bacterium | reverse complement strand
ACGGAGCCAAGAACAAGGCCCGGGAGCTGGGGCTGTGGAACTTCTTCCTCCCCGACGCTGACACCGGTGAGGGCCTCAGCAACCTCGACTACGCCTACATCGCCAACGAACTCGGCAAGAACCGGCTGGCCTCGGAGTGCCTGAACTGCTCTGCCCCCGACACGGGCAACATGGAAGTCCTCGAGCGGGTGGGCACGGCCGAGCAGAAGAAGCAGTGGCTCGAACCGCTGCTTCGGGGCGAGATCCGTTCTGCCTATGCGATGACCGAACCAGCCGTCATGAGCTCCGACGCCAAGCAGGTGCGCACCCAGGCCGTCCTCGATGGGGACGAGTGGGTGATCAACGGCGAGAAGTTCTACATCTCAGGGGCCGGTGATCCTCGCTGCAAGATCATGATCACCATGGTCCAGACCAACCCCGACGCCGATACCTACAAGCAGCAGAGCCAGATCCTCGTCCCCATCGACAATCCCGGTGTGGAGATCCTCGGCCCAATGCACGTGTTCGGCGACGATGACGCTCCTCACGGGCACATGCACATCCGCTTCAACGACGCCCGGGTTCCCAAGGACAATGTGCTGTGGGGCGAGGGACGCGGGTTCGAGATCAGCCAGCTCCGCCTCGGCCCGGGCCGCATCCACCACTGCATGCGCTCCATCGGGGCAGCCGAAAAGGCCATCGAGATGATGGTCGACCGTGGACTTTCCCGGGAGGGCTTCGGGAAGAAGCTCATCAACCTGGGCAAGAACATGGAGGTCATCAGCCGGGCCCGCATCGAGGTCGAGGCCATGCGCCTCATGGTCCTCCGGGCGGCGAAGGCCATGGACACCCTGGGCAACTCCGAGGCTCGCGTCTGGGTCTCCGCCGTCAAGGCGATGGTCCCCGAGAAGTGCTGCGACATCATCGACGAGGCCATGCAGATGCACGGCGCCGCGGGCATCAGCCAGTGGTTCCCCCTGTCGGAGATGTGGCACGGGCAGCGGACCCTTCGTCTGGCCGACGGTCCCGACGAGGTGCATCACCACGTAGTGGCCCGGGCCGAGGCCAAGAACCGCGAGGGTGAGCGTGCGGCCGGGCTGGCCGTCGAGTACACCCGGGGCGGCCCGACCTTCACCGGCGCCTGATAGGGCATCCCGCCAAGATCTGTTCAACGAACAGCCCAACCCAACCGAGAAACTCGATCGCAGGCCCCTCTGGGAGCCATGCGGTCGGGTTTCTCGGGGTTATGCGGTCGCTGGATCCCCCAACTGATCGAGGGCCCATTGGCGAAGCTCGACCTTGCGGATCTTCCCCGACGGGGTGCTGGGCATCTCGTCGATGAACAACACATGGCGGGGAATCTTGAAGCTGGCGATGCGCCCACGGCAGCGGTCGATGAGTTCCTCACCGGTGACCGTGCTCCCCTCGGAACGCACGACGTAGGCCAGGGGCACCTCGGCCAGTCGTGGATCCGGATAGCCCACGACGGCCACGTCCTGCACCCCGTCGACTTCGAGCAGATACCCCTCCACCTCGGCCGGTGAGACGTTCTCCCCGCCGACCTTGAGCATGTCCTTGTAGCGGCCCATGAACACCACATGGCCGTCCGGTCGCATCCGGGCCATATCGCCTGTTTCCAGCCAGCCATCGGACAGCACCTCGGCCGTTGCCTCGGGCTTGCGCCAGTACCCCTTCATGAGGGTGTAGCTGCTCACGAACAGAGCTCCTGGGATTCCCACCGGGACGAGCTCACCCGTGTCGGGGTCTCTGATCTCGTAGCGGACCCCGTCCATCGGGTAGCCCGATGCTTCAGTGCGCTGCTCGATCGTGTCCGTTGGGTGGCTGCAGGACAGGAAGGGCCACGTTTCGCTCATCCCGAACCCGCTGACCGTGGGGCAGAACACTTCTTGGGCCCGCCGAGCGATGGGTGTAGTCGACTCCATGCCGGCGGCCAGGGTGCCGACCCGCAACGACGACACGTCCCGCGCCCGACCGTCCTGGGCCGCGATCAACTCACGCCAGTGGCTGTCGAACCCGTGCAGCACGGTGCCCCCGTAGCGCTCCACTGCATCGAGCACGGCATCGGGATCCCAGGTGTCGAACACGACCTGGCACGCACCGGTCAGCGCCGCCACGAGGGCCACCTCCCCGTAGCCGAAGAGGTGGAACAGCGGCAGGTAGCTCATGTGCACGTCGTTGCAGGTGTGACCCAGCAACATCACCCGTTCCCGGGTGTTGCGCAACACATGGTGGGTATGCACCACCCCCTTGGGGTGACCCGTGGTGCCCGAGGTGTACGCCAGCATCATCCGATGGTCCGGGGTGACCTGGCCGACCCGCTCGGCGAAGTCCTCATCCGACACGGACTCCCCCGCCTCGAGGAAGGCATCCCAGGGCTGGCTGCCCTCGAGCTGCTCGCCGAGCATGACGATGTGGCGCAGGTGCCCGGCGGCCTCGATCTCCGACCGGGCCTCGGCCAGCAGGGCTCGGTAGTCGATCGGTCCGGACCGATCACGTAGCACCATCAACACGGCCTCGGATTGGGCAGCCGTGTAGGCGACGTCGTCACTGCGGTACCTGGTGTTGAGGGGCACGATGCACCCCCCGACCCGGGGAATGGCGTACATGAGGGTCAGCCATTCCGGGCAATTGGTCATCCACACCGCAACGTGGTCACCGAGCTCGACCCCGGCGGCCATCAGCGCACGGGCCACTCGATCGACGTCTGCGGCGAACTCCGCGTTGCTCCAGCGTTGGTCCTCGAAGATCACGGCCGGACGGTCCGGCCACAACTCGGCCGCCCGGGCCGGTACGTCTCCCAGTCGCATCCAGTCGTATTCCATGGGGCGAGCCTAGAACCCCAGTCGATGGGGCGCCGCTAGCCTGCGCCCGTGCAGCCCCGACGCCCCACCTCCCGGCACCACGTGATCGTCGGCGCCGGTTCTGCCGGGTGCGTGTTGGCCAACCGCCTGACCGAGAACCCCGCCGTGTCGGTCACCCTGATCGAGGCGGGACCCGACTACCCCAGCGCACAGGCACCTCGGGCGGTCCAGGACATCTCCCCCATGACGGTGTTGACCTCCTCCGACGAGGGCAGTGTCAGATGGGACGACCTCCAAGCCCACCGGACCAACACCCAGGAACCGATGATGCTCTGGCGGGGGCGGGGAAGCGGCGGCAGTTCTTCCATCAACGGCATGTTGGCTGTCCGTCCCGAGCCCGATGACCTCGACGCCTGGGAGGCGGCTGGCTGCACGGGTTGGGGCTGGCGGGACATGCTGCCGTGGTTCAACGCCATCGAGTCCGATCTCGAGTTCGGTGGCGAACCCTGGCACGGCGACCAGGGACGAATTCCCGTCTGGCGTCCAAGCCTCGATGGTTGGGGAGCCGTCGAGCTCGCCGCTCTCCATGCCATCCGGGACCTCGGTGACCCATGGTGTCCCGACCACAATCGGCCCGGCAGCACGGGCGTCGGTCCATATGCGGCCAACATCGACACCTCGGTGAGTCCCCCCGTCCGAGTCTCGGCCAACAGCGCGTACCTCGATGAGGCACGGCGCAGACCCAACCTCACGATCATCGACGAGGCCTTGGTCGATCAGGTCATCGTGGAGGGTGACCGAGCGGCCGGCGTGACATACCTGCGCGAGGGCGGGACCGACGTCGTCGAAACAGCCGGCGGTGGTCAGGTCATTCTCTGCGCGGGATCCCCCTTCACCCCGACCATCCTCCTGCGGTCGGGGATCGGCCCAGAAGGCTCGGTCGCTGACATCGCCGGCGTCGGTCGTCAGATCTCGGACCATCCTGGATTGGGTATCCAGATCCTCACCCCCGAGGCCGACGCTGTCCCACCGAGCAACGGCCGTCACATCAACTGCTTCGGCCGCTGGTCCTCCGGACTGGCCGGCGGTGGGGTCAACGACCTGGCCTGGCTGGCCGGTGCCCATCCCCGGCCGCGGCCCGACGGCAACTTCCTGTCCCAGATCCAGGTCGCCTTGTGGCAGCCGTTCAGTTGCGGGGAGATCACCCTCGTCGACACCGACCCCCGGCAGCTCCCCCGTATCGACGTCCGGATGCTCGACGACGAGCGGGATCGGATCCGCATGCGAGCAGGGTTCCGACGTCTGGTCGAGGTGGTGACCCACCCAGCCGTCACCGCCCTACCGGGTCGACGTTCCTACGGCCGCCGCTCGGTCCCCATCGACGACGTCGGCCGCTTCCTCGATCTCAGCGATGACGAGGTGGACGACCTCCTCGCAACATCGGTCTATGACACCCAGCACATCGTCGGTGGATGTGTGATGGGCGATGGCGACAACGCCGTCGTCGATCCGCACTGCCAGGTTCGAGGGGTGGAGGACCTGCTGGTGGTCGACGGGTCGATTCTCCCCTCGTGTCCCAGGGCCAACACCCACTTCACGGTGCTCGCCATCGCCGAACGGATGGCCGCCCGGCTCGGACGCCAACCATGACCCTGACCGAGGCGCAGACGACGGCGTACCTCGATCGGCTCGGCATTCGACCCGCCGACGTCTCCCTCGACGTCGAGGGTCTGGCCCGGCTCCAACATGCCCATCTCACTGCCGTCCCGTTCACCAACCTCGACGTCTACGACGGCCTCCCCGTGTCCACCGATCTGGCCTGGTCGGTCGAGGCGGTCGTACAGGGTCGCGGCGGTTGGTGCTTCGTTCTCAACGGTGCCTTCGCCGCCCTCCTCGACTCCCTTGGGTTCGAGGTCACCCGCTGGGCCGCTCTCGTGGTCATGACCGCGAACATCAGCCCCATGGACGACCACCTCTGTCTCCGGGTCGAGCTCGAACGGCCATACCTGGTCGACGTCGGCTTCGGGGATTCGTTCACCCGGCCACTGGCCCTCGACACAGCCGAAGCGCAGGACGACCCCGGGGCGGGCCGAAGGTTCCGCGTCGCCACGTCGGCGGGTGACCACCGACGGTCCCTGCAATCCGAACGCGTCGACGACGCCGGCGCCCTCACATGGCGTACCGATTACCTGATCGACGAACACCCGCGAACGCTGGCCCACTTCACGCCGGCCAACGACTACTTGGCGACCACACCGGGGCTGCTGTGGACCGACAAGCGTTTCGTCACCCGCCTGTCAGCGGAGGGTCGGCTCACCCTCCTCGAGGACAGGGTCACCCAACCCGTCGATGGCCAGCCGACCACCACATCCGTCGACCCCGGGGACTGGGACGCAGTCCACCGACGGTTGTTCCCATCAGCGGGCTGAAGCAGTTCTGCTCGTTCAGCGGTCCCTGAGTTCGCGTCGCAGGATCTTGCCCGCCGCACTCTTGGGGATGGCATCGATGATCTCTAGCAACCGCACCTGCTTGTAACCCACCAGGTGCTCACCAACGAGGGCCTGGCTCTCCTCGAGCGTGACCTCCTGACCTTCGACAGGGACCACGAAGGCCTTGGGCAGCTCGCCCGCTTCTTCGTCGGGGACACCGATGACGCAGACGTCGGCCACCTTGGGATGGGCAACGATCACGGCCTCGAGTTCGGCCGGAGGAACCTGGAACCCCTTGTACTTGATCAGCTCCTTGAGCCGATCGACGATGGCCACGTGGTGGTGGTCGTCGATGACGGCAATGTCACCCGTATGCAGCCATCCCTGCTCGTCGATGGTTTCGGCAGTGGCGTCAGGGTTGTTCAGGTAGCCCTTCATCACCTGAGGCCCCCGCACCCACAGCTCTCCCCGTTCCCCGATACCCATGTCCTGGCCGGTGTCGGGGTCGACGAGGCGACATTCGGTGTTCGATGCGGTCACCCCACTGGTTCCCGGCCGATAGTCGCCTTCGGGGGTCACGTGGCTGACAGGGCTCAATTCGGTCATCCCGTAGCCCTGGACGACCTCACAACCCACCCGGCGGGCGGCCTCCTCGGCCAGTTCCGCCCCGAGCGGGGCAGCCCCGGAAAAGATCTGCCGGATGGACGAGAGGTCGTAGGAATCGACGATGGGGGCCTTGGCCAGGCCCAACACGATGGGAGGTACCGCGAAGAACCGGGTGATGCCGTAGGTCTGCACGGCTTCGAGCGCCTCCACCATGTCGAAGCGGGGCATGGTGACGACCTGTACCCCGTTGGCCAACAGACCGTTCATGAGCACCTGCATGCCGTAGATGTGGAAGAAGGGAAGGGCGGCCAGGGCCGCTTCTCCGTCCTGGTAGTGGATGGCATGTCGGCACTGCTCGATGTTGGCGACCAGATTGCGATGGCTGAGCTCGACCCCTTTGGGGAGACCGGTGGTACCCGACGAGTAGGGCAATACGACGGTCGTCTCGGCGTCCACGGGAACCTGCTCGATCGGCGCGCCGAGGTAGGCCATGTGCGAGGTCGCTCCCTCGGCCTCGCCGAGCACCACGACATCGGTGACCGAGGTTCCCTCGGCCGCCTCACGAGCCACATCGAGGAACATGGGGATGGTCACCAGCACGCTGGCCCCCGAATCCTGGAGTTGGTGGCGCACCTCGCCGGGCCCGTAGGTCGGGTTGATGGTGGTGACCGCCCCGCCCGCAGTGGCTGCGCCATGGAACACCACGGCGTATTCGGGAATGTTGGGTGCCATCAACCCGAGCACGGACCCCGGGCCGAATCCCCGAGCCTGCAGCCCACCGGCGAACGAACCGATCAGGCCGGCCAGCTGCCCGAAGGTGTAGGCCGAGGTTCCAGCGGCATCACGGATGGCGACGACATCAGCCAGTTCGGCTGATCGACGCAGCACGTGTTGGGTGATGGTGACAGTGGGAATGTCCACATCAGGGAGGGGGCTGCGGTGGATGATGCTCACGATGGTCCCTTTCCAGCGTTCGGCCGGCTGGCACGACGTCGTGTCAGGCTAACGAGGCGGTTCGGTCGGACCGACCCGCGGTCTAGGGTTCGCCCATGTCTCGACCCGCCTTGCCCGACGGTCTGGTCGCCTTCGTCAAGCGCGACTGCCCTACCTGTGTCCTGATCGAGCCAGTTCTCGAACAGCTGGTCACAGGCAACGACGCCCCATCCCTGACCGTCTACTGCCAGGACGACCCCACATTTCCCGCCACCGTCGAACCAATCGACGACACCGACCTCGCCGTGAGCTGGCACCACGACATCGAGACCGTCCCCACCCTCGTTCGGGTGGTCGACGGCGAGGAGGTCGAGCGCACGGTCGGCTGGTCCCGCAACCATTGGGAACAACTGTCCGGCTGCAGCGGCCTAGGCACCGAACTTCCTGACATGCGTCCCGGGTGCGGGTCGCTCAGCGTGGATCCCAACCTGGCGGACGCTCTCGCCGCCCGCTTCGGGGGATCAGGCCTCGCCGCCCGGCGGGTCGAGGTGGGCACCCTCGAAGACCAGATCGAGGCCATGTTCGACCGAGGCTGGTCCGATGGGCTGCCCCTGGTGCCACCAACCGAGGCCCGCGTCCTGCGCATGCTCGCCGGAACGACGCGGGATCCCGACGAGGTCGTGGCCCTCGTACCCCCTGACCTGGTGGAATGCACGGTGGAGAAGGTGGCCATCAACGCCGTCATGGCCGGGTGCCGACCCGAGTACCTCCCCGTTGTCCTCGCTGCCGTGGAAGCGGCGTGCACTGATTCGTTCAACATGCACGGGGTGCTGGCCACCACGATGCACTGCGGTCCCATCGTGGTGGTCAATGGACCGATCGCTTCGACCATCGGAATGAACGCCGGCGGCAACGTGCTTGGGCAGGGCAACCGGGCGAACATGACCATCGGCCGGGCGCTGCAGCTGGTGGTCCGCAACGTGGGAGGGGGTCGACCCGGCGAGATCGACCGTTCCGCACATGGCGCGCCGTCCAAGCTGGGCCTTTGTTTCGCCGAGCTCGAAACAACCAGCCCTTGGACGTCACTGTCCGTCGAGCGAGGCTTCGCTCCTTCGGCCAACACGGTCACCGTCTTTGCCGGGCAGGGCCCCACCCCCGTTGTCGACCAGCTGAGTCGCGACCCCGAGTCCCTCACCCGCACCCTGGCCGCCTGTCTGTCGGCGACATTCCACCCGAAACTCGCCGTCGGATTCGACGCCATGTTGGTCATCGGGCCGGAGCACATGCGGGTGTTCCGGGAGGCCAGCTGGGACAAGGAGCGGTTCAGGGCCGAACTCGAACCCCTCCTCATGGTGGATGGCAACCACGCCGTGCGCGGCGCAGGAGGCATCACCGAAGGACTCCCCGAGTTCCTGGCCGGGACCAGCGTGCCCAAGTTCCGCCCAGGAGTACCCTTGATCGTGCACGCAGGCGGTGATGCCGGTCTGTTCTCCTCGATCCTCTCGGGGTGGGTGGCTGGCGACAAGGGGAGCGAACCGACAACCGTGGAAATCCGGGTCTGAGCGACTCGGCGATCACACGACCAGCGAGTGAGGGAGTAGCCAGATGAGCGACATCTTGTTGGATCCAACCGGTGAGCAATCTCCGGCCATGATCGAGCGCCCGGTGAGGCCGGCGAGTCTGGACGGACTCACCGTCGGCTTGCTCGACATCTCCAAGCCCCGGGGCGACGTGTTCCTCGACCGCCTCGAACAATTGCTCTCCGGGAGAGGGATCACGGTTCGTCGGTATGTCAAACCAACCTTCTCGAAGCCTGCCCCAGTGGATCTCCGACACGAGATCAGCCAGCACTGTCACGTAGTTATCGAAGCGCTCGCCGATTGAGGCAGCTGCACGTCGTGCAGTGTGCACGACATCGTGGATCTCGAGCGGCGGGGCGTTCCCGGTGTCTTCGTGGCCTCCGACGTGTTCGTCGACGCAGCTGCGGCCCAAGGAAAAGCACTCGGGTTCGAACCAGGCGCCATCTTCGTGCCCCATCCGATCCAGGACAGGACCGACGAGGAAATCCAGGCGATCGCCGAGCAGGTCGTCGACGACCTGGTCGTGGCTCTTTCGAGCTGATCCCCCGAACGGGCGAACGCAGGGCCTAAAGCGGGGCCGGGGCCGGACGACGGCCCTTGTGACAACACAGAACGGATTCGCTTCGGCACACGGATGTCCCGCTCCCCAGGAGCGGCTCGTCGGTGTGCCGTTGTGGTTTTGCCATGCCTTCTCACCCCACACTCCCAGCACAGCGCGCCGTTCGCCCCGTGCTGCGCGCCCGGGGGTCTGCGTCGAGGGCCGCCCGATGAAGCGCCTCGAGCGACTGCTGCAGGTCCGCCGCCGCCGCGAAGAGGCGGCTGCGCGGAGCGTGGCGCAAGGAATGGCCGACCTTGCGAAGGTACAGAATCGCATGGACCAACTGCTGTCGCAGCGCACCCAGCCCGTGGTCGACGCGCGACGGATGGCCGCCTTCCGGATGACCGGAGCTTGGACTGCCGACGAGCTCGAGCAGGTGAGCCAGCTCATGGTGACGTCGGCGACCGACCTCGACGAAGCCCGACGAGATCTCCACAGGCTGCGCACCGAGCGAGAAATCGTGGAGGAACATGTCGAGCGAGGACGCGCAGCAGCAGCACTGATCAGTACTCGGGTGGCCCAGAACGCCGCCGATGAGCTGGCACTGCTCCGGGCCTTGGCCCACCGTCGGACGCGAGGTACCGAGTGATCACTGCACTGGGTCGCATTCGCGACATCAGCAATCAGATGAACGCGGCGTCAATGGTGTTGGACTCCCGCTTCCGGCAGCACCTGGGCGTAGCCATCGATGGGTCCGGGGCCCGACTCGAGCCCGATATCGAAGCTTCCCAGGGTCGTGCGCCTTCGTCGGAAACTGCTCCGGTGAGCGCGTACGGCCTACGACCCTTCCCCCGGCTGGATCGCCCAGCGCCGGGAACGGAGCCGGGAACCCCCACAACACCTGCAGGAGTCGACCTACCCGCTCGCGCAGAGGAGTGGCTCCAACCCATCCACGATGCTGCCCAGCGCTACGGACTCCCCCCCGCCTTGCTGACCGCTCTGGTGTGGAGCGAGTCGGCATTCAAGCCGAACGCAGTCAGCCACGCCGGCGCCATCGGCCTGGCACAGCTCATGCCCGGCACCGCTGCCATGCTGGACGTCGATCCATACGAGCCGCTCGAGAACCTCGACGGGGGCGCCCGTTACCTGGCTGCGCAACTCGACAGATTCGGCTCGGTGGAGCTTGCACTCGCTGCGTACAACGCCGGGCCGGGACGGGTTCAGGCCGCAGGAGGGATCCCGAACATTGCCGAGACGCGTTCCTACGTGGACATCGTCACCGATCGCTACGACCGACTCCGAGGAATCGCTACGTGATATCTCTCCTCCCTGGCCTGACCGCCGCACCCAGTCCACCCGTCACTGAACCCACTGCAGGCGTCGTCAACGACTCGACGGCTTCGCCCTTTGCCGCCGCACTGGCCGCCATGATGACCCAGCCGGCGACCGACACCCTCGACGCAGCAACCGAGGCCACCCTCCCAGACGGCGCGACAGATCCTGAGGGAGTTGTCGCAAGTACCGACAACGCGGCTGGCTCTGTGCTGCTGGACGAGTCCCCATTGAACTCTGCCCCGGGCGAAGCCCTACCGGAGCCCGGCGGCCCGACCGTGTCGATCGAGGGGACGCAGATGCTGCAGGCGTCCCTTCCCACGGTCACCCCAAGCACGATCAGCGCAACTTCCACACCTCAGTCAGAACGTGCCGTGACAGGCATCGAGAGCGTCGTTACGCGGCCAGCGACCGAGTCGCAAGTTCCAACCCACGACCCTGCACTGCCCCCGGCGTCGGATCTGCGCGACCCCGCTATCGAAATGGAGGCGCCGGCACCAGCAACGACTGCGGCGCCGACAGCCGACACCTCAGCTGCGGCGTCGGATCATCTTCGAGCCGGAGACCTACGCAACCATCAGAGCCAGCAGATCGCCTCACACATCGAGGCGGTGGAGACAACCGTGTCGTCGACGTCCGCTCCCACCGCTACGACGTCGCCGCAATCCACAACCCGACTGGACCCACCGACCATCGCCCGTATCGAAGCAGCTATCGACCAACTGGAGCACGCTCCCCCACCTCGAACTCTGATCATCGATCTGGGCGACCAGGCCGGGTTGCGTATCCGCATGTCGTCGACCGCTGGAGGGCTCCAACTCGACGTCACCGCTGACGACGGTTCCTCCGCAGCGGCCTGGGAGCAGGATCTCCGGGAGCACCTTGCCCGGCGCGGGTTCGACCTCGGACGCGACGGCCGCCGACAACATCCCTCGGATCCAGTGGCCGAGACCCCAGACCTCCCACGCCAGCCCGCATCAGACGATGCCGTCAGGCTCTGATCGAACGAAGGACCTGATGATCACCTCCATTCCCACCGAGCTCACCAACGCCACAGCCGCCAGCCAAACCGGCCTCGGCCAGCTAGGGAGCGATACCTTCCTACGACTCCTCGTTGCCCAGATGCAGCACCAGAACCCCCTCGAGCCGATGGACGGCAGTGAGATGCTGCAGCAGACGTCGCAGTTCGCCAACGTCGAAGCCATGCAGCGACTGACCGAGATCCAAGGTCGACTCCTCGGCGTACAGAACTTCTCGGCCAGCTCGTCGCTGATCGGACACGAGGTGACCGCCTACCTCCCCGGCGAGGGCGAGATCACGGGCATCGTGCAGGAAGTCGCAGCCGGCGAGAACGGCGCCGTACTCAGAATCGACGGCCGTCAGGTCGCGCTCGACAACGTGATCCGGGTCGTTCGGGTTGCTCAGGAAGGCGGCTGAGCCCCCCACGGATCCAACCACGCCAGCACCAACCGTCCCCCGATCACCGAGTTTCCCGACCCCCACATCGGACTTCCGACAACCCACGAGGTACTACCCCACATGATGCGTTCAATGTTCGCCGGCGTTTCCGGCCTTCGTTCCCACCAGGCAATGATGGACGTCGTCGGCAACAACATCGCCAACGTCAACACCACCGGCTTCAAGGCCGCTCAGGTCACCTTCGCCGAGGCGATCAGCCAGACCCTGTCCGGCGCATCCGGCTCGACGGACACCCGAGCCGGTATCAACCCGACGCAGATCGGGTTAGGAGTCAATCTCGGCGGCGTCGATCGGGTGTTCACCCAGGGAGCGAGCCAGGTGACCGGTCGTACCACCGACCTGGCTATCCAAGGTGACGGATTCTTCGTCATGGAGGCCGGGGGCGAGCGGACGTACACCAGAAGCGGCGTGTTCAACTTCGACGATGCTGGCAATTTGACGGCGGCTGGTGGTCGCATGGTGCAGGGATGGATGGCCGATGCTGATGGCACAGTCGACATGAATCGACCAGTGAGTGACATCAACCTGCCAACCGGTCAGTTGGTGGACCCCGAGGCCACCACCTTCGTCCAGATCGGCGGCAACCTCTCGGCCGACACTGCCGTAGCGGGACAGCTCCAGTCCTCCATCGTCATCTACGACAGCATGGGCACTGCCCACGAGGTACAGATCGTCTTCACCAAGGCTGCGGTCAACTCCTGGACCCTGAGCGCTTCCGTCAACGGCAACCCGCTGACAGTGGCCGATCCCAATGTCACGTTCGACACCGAAGGCGCCCTGACGTCGTCGACTACCACGACGATCGGCGGCTACGCCCCTCCAGGAGCCGACACCCTCGACATCACCCTGAACTTCGACTCGGGTGCAAACCTCGCGCAGTTCGGCGGCCAGCCGAGCATGGAGGCTCGATATGCCGACGGCTCAGCGATCGGCACGCTCAGCGGCTACTCCATCGGCGAAGACGGAACCATCGAAGGTCAGTTCTCGAACGGTACGACCGTGGTTCTGGCCCGGATCGCCACCGCCGTATTCGCCAACAACGGTGGTCTCCTCCAGGTAGGAGACGGCAACTTCCGAGCGACGGCGCAGTCCGGCATTGCCCTGGTCGGCCCTCCGGGAACGGCAAGTCGAGGCTTGTTGGCCCCTGGCACTCTCGAAATGAGCAATGTCGACTTGGCGAAGGAATTCACCAACCTGATCATCGCCCAGCGCGGGTTCCAGGCGAACAGCCGGGTGATCACCAGCTCGGACGAGCTCTTGGCCGACCTGGTGAACCTCAAGCGCTAAGGCCGCTGAGCGGTCAATTTGATCGCTGATCCCCATGTTTGGCAGCCAATCTCGACATTTGTGCTGTTACAAGACTTAACGGCGGTCCGTCGAGGCCGATGGTGCAACAGAGCGGCCGCGGGAGCGCCCAGGGCCCCACAACTCGTCCATTCACACGGAGGTGAAGGCATGATCTTGGTCCACCGCTTGCGCGGCGAGCCCATGTTTCTGAACACGGATCTGATCGAGCTCATCGAGGCGACCCCCGACACGGTGATCACCCTCGCCGACGGGCGGAAGTTGGTGGTGTCGGACACCCCAGAAGAGATCATCGATCGGGCTCGACGCTTCAGAGCATCGGTGATCGTTGCAGCAGACGACCTGCGAGACGAGCAACACCGCAGCCCAACGCTCACCCTGCTCCCCGGCAGTAACGAGTCCTGACCGTCCCCCATGGATCCCCTGACCTTCATCGGCTTGGGCCTCGTCCTTCTGTCGATCATCGGATCGACGATCATGGACGGCAACAGCTTCGGCCCCCTCATCGGACCGTCATCGTTCGTGCTCGTGCTGTTCGGCACCCTCGGCGCCGTCCTCTCCGGCTACCGGATGGAGGATGCCAAGCGGTTCCCCAAGGCGGCCATCATCGCCTATACGGGATCCCCACCCGATCCTGATGCCTTGGTCACCACCATGATGGAATTCTCCGAGGCCGCTCGACGGGACGGCCTGCTGGCCCTAGAGGCCAAGATGGAAAGCCTCGAGGACCCGTTCCTGCGCGCAGGCCTCACCATGGTCGTGGACGGGGTGGAGGGAGATGAGGTTCGCGCCGTCCTCGAGACCGAAATCGATGCGATGGAGGCCCGCCACGAGTCGATGATCGGCATGTTCAAGAAGATGGTCGAGATGGCCCCCACCCTCGGCATGATCGGCACGGTCATCGGCCTCATCAACATCCTCGGCAACCTCTCCGACCCCAACGCGCTGGGTACCGGCATGGCGCTTGCCCTGTTGACCACCCTCTACGGAGTCTTTTTCGCCAACGTCATTTTCGCTCCCGTTACATCGAAACTGGAGAAACTCAACGCAGTCGAAGTTGCCGCTCGGGAGCTCACGGTGGAAGGTGTCCTGGCAATCCGCGAAGGAGCCAGTCCCCGCAACCTGGTCGAGCGGCTGGAGGCTCGTCTGGGCCCCGACCTGCGGGTCGGGTTCAAGGCCAGGTCGGACGGCAAGGCTGCCTGATGGCCCGCAAGAAGCAGAAGAAGGTGGAGGGCGGAGGCCCTGGCTTCCTGACCACCTACGCCGACATCGTCACCCTACTGATGGCGTTCTTCGTGCTGCTGTTCGCCATGTCGACGCTCGATCCTTCGAAGTTCATGGTGATTCTGAAAGGACTCGAAGAAGGTTTCGGCAACACGGCCTACGACGACCTCATCATCGAGGGAGGCAGCGCCATCAACGCGAGCACCCAGCCAGCGGGAAGTCCCGTTCCGGTCGCCGGCGGAACCCTCACCGCGCAGCCCCTCGAGGCCGTGCGCGAGCTCTCGGTCCTCGCTGCCTATGCCGAATCGGTGGAGTCCCCTGAGCGGCCCAGCTCCCCGGAGTCGCCCGACAGCTTCACCTACCTGAACATCGACGAATTACTGGAGATTGCCAAACGCATCTCCCAGGCCGCTGAAGAGAACGGCTTCAGCGACATCATCGAACTCGGGTTCAACGAACGCGGTCTGGTGATCGTGATCTCCACTGACGAGGTGCTCTTCGCCAGCGGCAGCGCTGAATTGAACCGGTCCATCTCCGAGCAGGTACTCCAACCGATCGGCCAGGAACTGGCCGGATTCGCCAACGACATCTTCATCGAGGGCCACACCGACAACGCACCCCTGAACATGGGCGGGTACGACAACTGGGATCTCTCCGCAGACCGGGCGCTGGCCGTTCTCGACTACTTCCGCTACGAAACCGCAGTCGAAGAACGTCGCATGGTCGCCTCCGGCTACGGCGAGTTCCGACCGCGCGATCCCCGTGATTCGGACGAGGCTCGGAGAACCAACCGCCGGGTGGAGTTGGTCGTTGCGTTCGAACGGGCCGACGATCTTCCGTTCGGTTTCGCCGACTCGGGCGAGACCGACCTCGAGACGCAAGACCAAAGCTCCACTCCTGATCCTCAAGCCCTGACACCGATGGTCGGGCCGGCAGACCTGAGCGGCGGCCCAACACCCCCTTCTCCCTCAAACCCCAGGAGCGACAATGGCGATCGATGACGCCACCGACGAGACGGTGGAGGAAGAAGCCGACGGCGAGAAGAAGAAGGGCGGCAAGCTCAAGTTCATGATCGTCGGCCTCCTCCTCGTGGTCGGCCTCGGCTACTTCTTCTTCGGACGAGGGGGGTCAGCTGAAGCGGCTGCGCCAACCACCACCATCCCGCTGTCCTCCGAGGAAGAGGGCCTCATCATCACAGCCACTTCGCTGACGGTGAACCTGGCGAACGACACCCCGCGTTTCGCCAAGATCGGGGTGGCCATCGTGCTCGTCGAGGGCCAGGACTCTGTCCTAGCTGAACTCAAGCTTCCCCTCGTACACGATGCGATTTTGACTGAGGTGAGCTCGATGACGGCAGAGCAGATCCTCAGTGCCGAAGGCTTCGACATGCTTCGCAACCGCATCGGCGACCGGGTCCGAGACATCTACAACACCCCGGCCACCGAGGATGAACCCGAGGAGCGGGTGGCAAAGCGGGTCGTGCTCACCGAGCTCCTCGTCCAATGAAACCGACTCCGCTCCTCAGCCCTCGACGCCGGCCGCTGCCGGTCAGCGGCTAAAGCGGACAGGCGATCGGCCGACCGGGGCATGGATGATGGTTTCGCAGGACGCGAGGTTCACGAGCCGCGACGGAAATCCAGACGATCTCCTGGCTGAACTCCGGGACCGAGCCCTCGCGCCCGAGCGCACCATCGAACCCTTCGATTTCCGTCGCCCGGACAAGTTCGCCAAAGACCATGTTCGCAGCCTCCGAACAGCACATGAGTTGTTCGCTCGAGAGTTGGGACGTGCGTTTTCCCAACGCCTGCGCTGCGTTGTCACCCTCGAGACCCTGTCAGTCGAGCAGATCACCTACGAGGACTACATCCGGTCACTGCCCGACCCCTCGGTTCTGGCCGTCGTAGCAATGCCGCCACTACCGGGGCCAGCTGTGTTGGAGATGAGCGTCCAGCTTGGCCGCTCGTTCATCGATCGCCTGCTCGGAGGGCATGGAGCCCCCTCGACCATGCGCCGGCCGTCGAGCATCGAGGCCTCCCTCCTTCACGACCTGATGGAGGGGGTACTCCGACCGCTGACCGACGCTCTGGCCCCTTTCCAAGAGGTCGAGCCGGAGCTTCTGCAGTTGGAGTTCAGTCCGCAGTTTGCTCAGATCGTGGCGCCGACGGACATGGTGCTGGTGTTGACCTACCAGGTGTCGATGACAACCAATCGTCGGGTCGACGGCAGTTTCAGTCTGTGTTATCCGTTCTCCACCCTCGAGCCGACCATGGGCGACCTCGAGCGCAAGATGTGGAACGAGCACGGCAAGACCGCCGACACCACACAGCCGTTCACCGAGGTGGTTCCCGAACTCCACACCGACCTACGCGTCAAACTTCGCGATTCAGAAGTACCAGCAACGGAACTGGCCGACCTCGCGCCGGGCAAGGTTCTCCGCCTGAGTCACCGGATCGACGAGCCAGCCATCATCGAAGTCGGTGACGCACCCGTTCTTCTCGGCCATCTCGGACATCGAGGTCGTCGGTACGTCGTTCAGATCGTCGACTGGAAGCCATGAGCACGCCATCCACCCCACTCGAGAACGCCCTGGTACTCGCCCTCGAAGCAACCGAGAGAGTGCTCAAGGAGCACGCGCCCGGCATCGGCTTCGTCGCAGCCGACGTCACCAGCTCAGACGCGCCCACGATGGCCCTGTCGGTGGCGGGGGCAGCAGAGGGCACGATGTTCATCGGACTCAGCGACAGCGACGATCTGGCCTCGCTGATGTCCGCCCACCAAGACGCGGTCGGCGCAGCGATTGCGATCGATCTGTCGGCCGCCCTCGATGAGCAACTCGTCGTCGCTGCCTCACCACTGGATGCCGACGCCACTGCGACCATCGACCCTGTGGTCCGCGCCACCATCGATGGCCTCGGCGGGCCTGCGACGCTGTGGATCGGTGTGGATAGCGGCCTTGGTTCCGCCATCGGGAGCATGGTGACTTCTCGGCTGGACAGCCTGGGGTCGTCGGACGGCAAGGGCGACCTCGACGTCCTCGACGCTGAGTTCCCGCAGATTGCAGGGGGGTCGAGCTCCCATCAGGCAAAGGACATGTCCCTGCTCAAGGACGTGAACCTCACGGTCACCGTCGAGCTCGGCCGCACCTCGATGAAGGTCCGCGATCTGCTCGAACTGGGTTCGGGCAGCGTCGTCGAGTTGGACCGCACAGCGGGCTCACCCGTCGAGGTATTGGTAAACGGCACCATCGTGGCTCGCGGCGAAGTCGTCGTGGTCGATGACGAGTTGGGCGTCAGGGTGACCGAGGTCGTGCGTACCGACGAAGCGGTCACCCTGTGACCGGGGCAGAGCCCGGAAGCTGAACGATCATGGGGGATACGCTCACCTTTGCCACCCTGCTGCGGTTGGCAATTTCTCTCGGACTGCTGATCGCCGCGCTCTACGGTGTCAAGCATTGGCAACGCCGACCGGGCACGAGTCGTAAGGGTGCGATCGACATCATTGCCCGAGCGTCACTTGGACGCTCCTCCTCGATCCACATCGTGGAAGTCGACCACCGGCGTTTTCTCGTCGGAGCAGGCGAACACCAGGTAACCCTGCTGAGCGAGCTCGACGGCCCGAGCGAGGGCCAGGGCACGAGCACCCCCCAACCGGAACGCGGCCTTGGAGCCGGGATGCTGTCGAGCTCCCGACCCGCCGCAGACCCTGCAACAACACGCACTCCGGACGGAACCGGAAGCGTTTCTTCACAACAGCCACGGATCGGCCTGTTGGATCGGCTGAGGACCGTCACCGTACGGACACCCCAGCAGACCCGGGTGATCCGTGACCAAGCCCTCTGACCTCACGCAGCCCAGCCGCCGTTCTCGGCGCCTGACCCCTGTCCTGATTGGGCTGGGCCTCATGGTCGCGCTCCTCGTTGCGGGCTCCGGGACGGCGGGCGCACAGGAAGCGGCCCCCGATGCGCTCACCGAACCCGCCACAACTTCCTCCGTCGACGGCGACAGCCAGCTGACCGATCCGCTGATCGCCGGCCCCGACACCCGCTCCACCCTCCTACAGGTCGACCAACCAACCCCACCATCAGCCCCAGAGGGACCCGACATCGGCATCACCGTCGAAAGCGAGAACGGGGCGCTGTCCAACACGGTCCTGATCATCCTTCTGTTGACGGTTGGGGCAATTGCCCCCTCCATCCTGCTCCTCACCACCTCGTTCACCCGCTTCGTGATCGTGTTGGGTCTCACCCGGAATGCTCTGGGCACACAGCAGATACCGCCGACCCAGGTGCTCACCGGTCTCGCGTTGTTCCTGACCTTGTTCGTGATGGGTCCGGTGTTGAGCGAGATCAACGACAACGCGCTGCAGCCGATGCTGGCCGGAGAACTCAGTCAGGGCGAGGCCTTCGACGCCGGGTTCGCGCCACTGAAGGAGTTCATGCTCACCCAGACTGATGAGGACGACCTGCAGATGTTGCTCGACCTCCGCGGCGACGAGCCGGCCAGCCCCGAAGACGTCTCGGCCACCGTCCTCGTTCCCGCCTTCGTTCTCTCGGAACTGAAGGCTGCCTTCATCATCGGCTTCATGATCTTCATTCCGTTCCTGATCATCGACCTCGTCGTGTCCTCAGTGCTGATGTCGATGGGCATGATGATGCTGCCTCCCATCTTCATCAGCCTGCCCCTCAAGTTGCTCCTGTTCGTCATGGTCGACGGCTGGGGGTTGATCATCGGATCCGTCGTCGAATCCATCAACGTTGTTTAGGGAAGCCTCATGACCGACTCCATCGTCATCGACATCGCCCGAGAGTCATTCATCGTGGCCGCCAAACTGGCCGGTCCTATCCTCCTTGCGAGCCTGGTGATCGGCGTGTTCATCAGCCTCATCCAAGCGGTCACCTCTGTGCAGGAGATGACCCTGACCTTCGTGCCGAAGCTCATCGGCGCAGCAGTCATCGTGCTGTTGGCCGGCAACTGGATGCTGGCCGAGTTCGTCTCTTACGTCCACCGCCTCTGGACCGCCATCCCCACCCTCACCTGAGACCCCGGCACTCGAACACCCAAGGAATCAGGTAATGACCGACGTGACCATCGGCGCCGAGGCAGCGGCAGGGCTGGTGTTGGCCATGGCCAGGGTCGGTGGATTCCTGGTGGCCAGCCCCTATCTCAACCAGCGTCTTCCCACTGCGGGGCGCATCGCCACCACGGCCGGTGTAGGGCTGTTTCTCGCAACCCCGGTCACTCCCTCCCATCTCGAGTTGGCACCCCTCGTCACGTCAGTGATCCTCAACATCGCAGCCGGCCTCATCCTGGGGTTGTTGACCAGCGCCATCTTCGGCGCCTTCGCTGCGGCTGGCGCCATGGTCGACCTCTCCAGCGGCCTCTCCGTATCAGCCGTATTCGACCCGTCACTGGGTATGCAATCGACGGTCTTCCAACGTTTCTTCGACGTCACCGCGGTCACCCTGTTCTTCGTCATGGGGGGCCACCGGCTCATCCTCTTGGGCCTGGCTACGTCCACCTCGGTCATCGGCCTCGACGGTGACATCACCGTCAACGACGGGTTGGCCGTCATGGCGGCAGACACCCTGGCCCGCTACACGGTCGCCTCACTCCAGATCGCAGTCCCTATTCTCGCAGCCTTGTTGTTGAGCGAACTGGCCCTCGGCATCGCCAGCCGCCTCCTCCCCCAGGCCAACGTGTTCCTCCTCGGTCTGCCACTGAAGATCATGGTGGTGTTGATCGTCGTGACCGTCTCGGTCAACTCCTTCCCCTCCGTGATGTCGTGGTTCCTGGACTCCATGGAGGACACGTTCGAAAACGTTCTCCTCGGCCTCCGGTAACCGTGCCCGCCAGGCTTTAGCCATCAGCGCCCTGGCCGACCATCACCAACGACGGCGGTGCACCGCGCCATGCCGTCCGTCCCACGAAGGGACGTCAACCCAGGCCAAGGATGGTCCACCCAGGGAAGCCGATGGCAGATCCCACCAAGGACCAGAAAACCGAAGATCCGACACCGAAGCGGAAGCGGCAGCTCCGCAGCGAGGGTCAGATCGCGCGCAGCCCCGACGTCGGCTCGGCAGTGGCGCTCGGTGGTCTGTACCTGATCTTCCGGTTCCTGGTGCCTCAGATGGGGGCGCACCTGGGCGGATTCACCACCTCTCTCCTGGGCGAACTCGACTCGGCATTCCAGGAGGGACTACTCGGTTCGAGCATTGCACCCACCATGGTCGCCGTGTTGACACCGCCCATCGCCTTGGCAGTTGTCTTCGCAGTGGTCGCTGGCGTCGGTCAAACCAGGGGCGCTATTGCAACGAAGGCCCTGAAGCCCCGACTCTCGAGGCTGAGCCCGAAGAAGGGTATGGAGCGCTTCAAACCCACGACCATGGCGTTCGAGGCATTCCGAGTGATCCTCAAGACGGCGCTCTTGGTGGCGGTGCTCTGGATTCCGGTCCAGGGGATCATCAACTCGGCGCCCGGCGCCCTCAGCCTCTCGGAGTGGATCTCGTTCACATCCCAGGCCATCAGCGCGGTGCTGTTGTGGGCCACCGTCCTTGCGGCCCTGATCGCAGCCGTGGACTACGGCCACCGGAGGTACAAGCACGTCAAGAGCTCGCGGATGAGCAAGCAGCAGGTGCGCGAAGAATTCAAAGAGAGCGACGGTGATCCCCGACTCAAGCAGGCCCGCCGAGAACGAGCACGCGAGTTGAGTCGCAATCGGATGATCGTCGATGTGGCCTCCGCCGATGTCTTGTTGATCAACCCGATTCGGTTCGCAGTGGCCCTGACCTATGTCGAGAACGAGGGTGCGCCCCGGGTCGTCGCCCGAGGGGCTGGGGCATTCGCTCAACGTCTCCGGCGGGAGGCGTACCGCAACGGTGTGGTGGTACGCCAGGACATTCCCCTCACCCGAGCCCTGTATCGCCGGTGCCGGGTCGGTCAGTTCGTCCCGCCCGAACTGTATGAAGCCGTCGCCGTCGTACTTGCCGCCGTATACCGCCGGCGTACGCAGCGAGCGATGCGCAGCACGAGGAGAGTCGCAGCATGAACGGACGCATGGGGATGATGCTCCCCATTTTCGTCGTTGGCGCCGTCATGATGATGGTGATCCCCGTGTCGCCGCTCGTTCTGGACTTGCTGCTCACCCTGAACATCGCCTTCGCCGTGTTGGTGATGCTGAGTGTGGTCACCCTGCGCGACAGCCTCGACCTGTCGGTCTTTCCCGCTCTTCTCTTGGTCATGACCCTGGCCCGCCTGGCCCTCAACGTGAGTTCCACCCGGCTCATCCTGCTGAACGGCTATGCGGGGAAGGTCATCGAAACCTTCGGCAACTTCGTGGTCGGAGGCAGCGTCGTGGTCGGCTTGGTGGTCTTCCTCATCCTGATCGTCATCCAATTCGCAGTGGTCACGAACGGTGCGAGCAGGGTCGCAGAAGTTGCCGCCCGCTTCACCCTCGATGCCATGCCGGGCAAGCAGATGGCCATCGACGCCGACCTGAGCGCAGGACTCATCGACGAAACCCAGGCCCGCGAAAAACGCCAACGCATCGCCACCGAGGCCGAGTTCTACGGTGCGATGGACGGCGCATCGAAGTTCGTCAAGGGCGATGTGCTGGCAGGCACCATCATCGTGCTCATCAACCTCTTCGGAGGGCTGGCCATCGGGCTCAGCCAGGGGCTCTCGTTCAACCAGGCCGTCGGCACGTACACCCTGTTGACGGTCGGCGACGGTCTGGTCAGCCAGATCCCGGCCCTCCTCACCTCGATCGCAGCGGGCCTGTTGATCACCCGTGTGGGGACCGACCGTGATCTGGGTGCCGAAGTCGGGCAGCAGTTGTTCCAGGCACGCCGGGCCCTCCGCATCTCGAGCTTCGTCATCTTCGGGCTGGGTCTGCTTCCCGGGTTGCCCAAGGTCGCCTTCTTCACGGTGGCGGGCACCCTCTACGTCCTGTCGACTCGGGTGCCCATTCCCCAGGACGACGAACCGAACGAAGAGGCGCCGGTCATCGACATCGATCCCGACGATCCGGAAGCCATCATCGGTTCCATCAGGGTCGAGCCCCTCGAACTCCACCTTGCCTATGACACCCTCGACCTGATCGACGAGGCCAACGGAGGCGACCTACTGGCACGGGTGAGAGCCCTCCGTCGACAGGTTGCCCAGGAACTGGGATTCGTCATGCCCTTGGTCCGCACACGAGACGACGTCAGTCTTCCGTCCGGCGGCTATGCGGTACACCTCGACGGCATCCGGATCGCGCAGGCCGAGGCGCCTCGTCACGAGGTAATGGCACTACCGGCCGGCGATGGCAGCGAACTCGTGGCGTTGGGTGGCCGGGAAACCACGGAACCCGTCTTCGGACTCACTGCCTATTGGCTCCCCGATCATGCACGGGAGCAGGCCGCTGCCGCCGGCGCCACCGTGGTCGACCGGTCGTCGGTCATCGTCACCCACCTGTCGGACGTGGTGCGGAACAACGCGGCCCGTCTCCTGCAGCGGCAGGATGTGCACCTTCTCGTCGACGGATTGCGCTACGACCATCCGTTGCTGGCCAAAGAAGTGGACGACGACGTCGTTCCCGTCGGCACACTCCACGAGGTGCTCCGAGCACTCCTCGACGAAGGGGTCAGCATCCGCCAGCTCAGCTCGATCATCGATGTGCTCTCGACCCACGCCGGTGCCGAGCGGACCGAGTTGGTCGCCCGAACCCGCATGGCCCTCGGTCCGATCATCATCGACAGCCTGACCACAGGTCGAAGGTTGGGAGCCATCACGCTCGAACCCACCCTCGAGGTGGAACTCCACGAAGCGATGCGGGATTTCGACGGAGAGCGACTGTTGGTGCTCGATCCAGAGGTCAGTGAGCACCTCCTCGGACAGTTCCGGGAATTCGCACAGCCGCTCGATCCAGCCGTCGTGCCGGCTGTCGTGTGCGGCACCTCGATCCGTCGGACGCTCCGCAGCTTCCTAGCCAGTCAGGGCATCGATGTACCCGTGCTGGCCTATGGAGAAATACCCGAGAGCACCGATCTGGTCGGCCTGGGTGTCGTGGCCGGACGCCAAGCCGCATTGAACGCCGGAGGGTCCCGCGCACTGGGCACCCCATCAACCGAGGCTGACCATTCACAGGGGAGGATCTGATGAGCACCAACCTGACTGCGCCGTCGAGCGAATCGATCGTCGTCGAAGCACCGACCGTCGAGGCCGCCTTGGAGGCAGTCGTCCAACAGATGGGCACCGGCTGTCGCATCCTCGGTGTCGAGAAGGCTTCGCGAGGGGGAATCGCCGGCTTCTTCGGCAAGGAGACCTTTCAGGTCGAGGTGGCGCTACCCAACGAGCCAAGCTCCCTCGACTCACGGCCAGCCCATCGACAGGCTCACGAATCGGTCCACGCCGCCCAAGCTGCCGTCGACCGGGTACTAGAGGCGAGTGGTCTGGGAACAGGACCGGGGAATGACGAGATGGCCGAGCACGCTTCGACCTTCGGTGAATTACTCCGAGCCCGGGTTGGGTCTTCCCCCGGGCCCACTCATGGCAGGGGCGAGACCCCCGAAACAGCGGACATCATCGATCTGACCGAACAGGGCGAACCGGGGGTGGCCCACCCACTCGACGTCGACGCCTTGCACCGACTCCGTGAGGCCATCGCCACAGGACGACAACGAGATGAAGACGCCACGAACCGCGCGGCGTTCCCGGTCGAGCCTGTCCCCGCAGAGGAACTCGACGATGTGACTCCTGACGTCGTGTCCGAGGATCAATCGGTCCCCGAACACGACGACGGCAGCACGATCTACCGAGGCACGCCCCTGTTCACCTCGGATCACCTCGTACGGATGGGGCTGCCCTTCTCGTTCGTGGCAGGACTGGGGGATCTCAGCTGCCTTGGCGACACTGGGAGGTTGATCAGCCTGGCTGACGCGCTCGAACCATGGTGCGCTCCTCCCACGACCAACGAACCGGAACTCGTCCTCGGAACGGCTGTCGGCCGACTGGGCGATCTCCTTCGTCTCCCCGTCTACGGAGCAGACTCGATTCCCGAGAAAGACGGAGATGCAGGGTGGATGGTCGACCCCAACGACCCCTCGACATGGGCAATGCTCGACCAGGTGAGAGCCGGCCGGGCACTTCACGTCATCGATCCGTCACCACACGTGCTGGCCAGCCTCGAACCGGGAGCCACCGTGTCATGGACAGACGAACGCATCGGGTTCGAGTCCGTGCTCTTCGCCCTCGAGCGGGGGCTCCGACTCGGGTTCGATCTCACCGGACGGGTGGCTCGTGACGCTTCGGCCCTCGACGTCGCCATCGCCATCCGAGCACGACTTCCGGTGACCCGCTGATGAAGACGCTACGGAAGACGCTCGCCGTGACCGGCCTCCTCGGGCTCGGGGTCATCGCCTACCGCCTGGCTGCAGGAGCCATCGATCTGGTCGCTGCGGCCCAGCGCGCGGCGGCCCTGATGATCGCCCTGATGGTGCTGCAGTGGTTGGTGCGCCTCGCCGTCAGCGCCTACGCCCGAAGCCTCGAGGGTCAAGCCGCCGACCAGGCACGTCGTTCGATCGAGCAGATCGAACTTCGTCGCGACTGACGGGGTCGCGTCCCTCCTCAGCCTCGTCCGACGCTGGGACGATACGCCCGGCGACCAGGTGGAGCCGATCACTGGTGAGACCGATCTCTTCGGCTCCTGCCTGAGCCTCAGGCCGCAGCGGCTGATCTCGATCGGCGATCCAGTGCACCAACCCGTTGCAAAGCGCCACCACATGGGCCATGGTGCCGCCCCCGTCCCACGGTCGATGGTGGAACTGCACGGCAGCAGAGATGTCTGGGGGAAGGTTCCAGTTGGCCAATACCGCGCGCCCTACCTCCCCGTGTTCCATGCCCAACACCTCACGTTCCAACTCGGCCATGTCGACATCGAGTTCTTCGATTCGTCGGAACAAGGCTGCGTCGGCATCGCGCAACGACGATGCGATGACGAGTTTGCCGATGTCGTGCAGCACACAGGCCGTGCTCGCCTCGGCCGGGACGACGTCACCGAGCACCTCCCGCAGCAGCACCGCCGTGCGCGACGTCAGTGCCGCATGGACGCCGAGCTCTCCGGGACCCAGACCGTAGGGCTCGACGGGAAGGGCAAGCGGATCCGCCATCGATGACATGACGGCGATGGACACCACCCGAGCCGTGCCGAGCCGCACCACGGCCTCCAGCGGATCGGCGATCCGACCCCCTCCTCCCACGGCGACCGAGTTGGCCTCACGTAAGACATGCGCCAACAACGTCGGATCCTGCTGCAGGATCTGCGCAACGTCACGTAGCTCGGTCTGGCTCCGGCCGACGGCAGCGATGAGGTCGAGCACGCTGGTAGACAGCGGCTTCATACTGGCCGCCGCCTCCATCAGCACCTCGTCGTACTCGCTGGGCACCGTGCCTCCGCACACTCACTCGACAGGGTTCCATCGGCCGAGTTGACGGGGGCGTGAGGCTAACCGTCAACCGATGTCAGGGCCCCTCAGACCGGCGTGCTCCTCGCCCTCCGGGTGGAGGGGAACAGATGCATTGTCGCCGAGCTCGCCGTCCGGCCGATAGCTCGACGACGGTGCCGGTGGGCTGAAGAAGTATCCCTGGACACTGTCGATACCCAATGCACACACCTGTTGGTATTGCTCATGGGTCTCGACGCCCTCCGCAACGGTCGGCATATCGAACGCCCTCGCCATGTCGACGATGGCCGTGGCCACCGCCCGATTGCGTTGGGTGTCGAGGTCGCGCACGAAGGAGCGATCGATCTTCAGGACATCAGCCCCCAGCTCCTGGAGGTAGGTGAGTGAGGAGTAGCCCGTTCCGAAGTCGTCGATGGCGATCCGCACCCCAAGCGACTTGATGGCCTCAAGATCCCGCATCGTCCGATTCCACTCGGTGAGGGCCGCAGTCTCGGTGATCTCCAGTTGCAGGAGATGGGGCGGCAACTCGGTGATCAGCTCGGCCAGCACGGGAACCAGGCCCGGCGAACCGAGCTGATGACTCGACAGATTGACCGACACGTACAGCTGATCATCGGGCGAGCGGTGTTGATTCCACGAGATCGTTTGCTTCACCGCTTCTCGCAGCATCCAGAGTCCGAGCTCGATGATGGCCCCTGACTCCTCAGCGAGGTCGATGAAGGCGGTCGGCGACAGGAGGCCCTTGACGGGATGTTCCCACCGAACGAGCGCCTCGTGTCCGACCACCCGGCCCGACGTCACGTCTATCACCGGCTGGTAGAAGGCAACCAACTGACCCTGATGGACTGCGAGAATCAACTCCTGCTCGATCTCGAGACGAGCGACACTCGCTACCCGTAGCGACGGGTCGAACAGCACGTGGGACGAGGGACCTTGCGTCCGCGCCTGTTCGAGCGCGGTCTCAGCGTCCCCCAACAACGCCTCTCCCCCACCGGAGTCATGGGCCGTTCCGGCAACACACCGAATCGTGACGGGACTTCCGAGCAACGAGAACTGGGGAGTCAATGCTGCGAAGACACCGTCCACCAACTCACGAACAGGCGCCGCGCCTTCTGCTGCACTCCGGGTCATCACGACAAGAAATTGGTGATCCCCAACCCGAGCAAGCACGTCCTTGGTTCCGATCAGATTCTGGAGCCGGTCCGAGGCGGCGATGAGGAGTCGTCGCCACGCCTCGTGTCCGTAGGTCGCCTTGATCGACTCTGCTCCGATCAGCCCGAAGAGGGTGCCCGTGGTTCGGATGTCGAGATCGCCGTCGTGTTCCTCGTGTCGCTGATCGAGTTCGTCGATGACGGCCGCCCGGTTGGGAACCCCACAGACCGGATCGACGAAGGCAGCCCGACGAAGGGCTGCCTCGTGGATTTTCGACTCCGTCAGATCACGACCAATCACGGTGAACAGACCGGCGTTGATCCCATCTGGAGGTGTCCAGACCACGATCTGTGAGATCGGCACCTCGAGCCCGTCGTGCCGAATGACCGGCAGTTCACCGGTCCACGATCCCTCGGCAACGGCGGCCGGCATCACGACGTTGCGAAGGTAGTCACGCGCCCATTGCGGGAAGAAGGTCCGGTAGTCGAGATCAGACAACAGGACATCTTCCCCATCGAGGAGCATGTCCCGAGCCGCCTTGTTGAGGAACGTGATGTCCTCGTCGAGCGACACCACAGCGACTAGTTCGGGACTGAGCTCGAGAGCACTTCGGAACAGTGTGAGGTCGCTCACGAGTTCGTACAGCCGAGAGGTGACGCTCTCGGTGATCTGTTCCGTCTCCTGTCGGGCAGCCCGCTCCTGATCGATCTGACGCTGCAGACGGACGATCTGCTCCGACTCGGTCACCTGCTCCACGGGGCCTCCCCGTGCTCGCCGTCGGGGTCAATCGGCGCGGATGCACTCCTGATCTTTGGAACCACCAACATGGTCCTCACGAGACCGCAGCACTCACGCCAGTCAATGGTCGCGAGGCATCGAGCGACAGATCGTCGTCGAGATCAAGTCCGAGATCGGGCTGTTTGGCATGCAGCATGGCGAGAGCCTCGACTACGGCAGGGTCGAACCGGACGTCCGCCTCTCCTCGCAGGGCTTCGATCACCTGTTCCATCGAAGCACTGGCGAGCAGGTGGACGGCATGATCCACCACCCCGATGACTCTTGCGTCGAGGGGGATGTCTTGGCCCACCAGCCCATCGGGAAAGCCCGACCCGTCCCAATGTTCGTGATGCCCGCGGACAGCCGCCGCGATCTCCTCACCAGCCGAGTATCGGAGAAAGCGCCCCCCTCGCTCACAGTGACTCCGCCAAGTCTCGAGTTCCTCGCCGCTGAGATCACCCTCGCGGGCGGCCTGGAGTTCGCGGGGCAACGAATACTTGCCGATGTCGTGTAGCAGCGCGACGAGGCGTACTCGCACCAGATCTCCGTGGTAGTAGCCGAGCTCGCCCGCCAACTCGACTGCCAGACGCGCAACAGCCTTGCTGTGGTGATGACCATCCTGGTCTTCGATGCTCGCAACCGCCATGAACGCGGCATTGAGTTCGACTTCGACCGCCTCGCTCGTGGACAAGCGCCCAGCGTTCACGACCCCACCCCCCCGGCGCATAGCCGCGGTGGTTGCCCGCTCGATCATCTCCATCAAGGTGCGGTCGTTGTCGGCGATGTCCGGTCCCGCGTGCCCCACCGCTGCGTTGAGCGATTCGAGGCCATCGGGCCGGAAGCTCGCACCGATCACCACGATCTGCCCAGCCAGTTCGTCTCCGCCCTCGCTGTCGAGATCATCGGCCATGAATCGGAATCGAAGGTCGCCCATGTCGAACAGTTGCGCACCGGCTCCACTGCACGCTCCTTCGAGCAGCAGGGACAAGCGACGTGCGACGAGCTGGGTCGTCTGGTCATCGATACGAGCCAACACGCTGTCGACATTGGCGAACTCGACGAACCCGACTCGGGGAAGTCGACCTCGGCGGGCACGATCGATGAGCAAGCGATCGAACTCCGCCCGCCCGGGCAGGCCCGGCGGACCATCCGACCGCAGTCCTGACCCACTGAGACCAGAGCGCTCGAGACGCTCCCGGAACCCGGTGAGCAGAAGCTCGCTGTCGAGGGGTTCGAGCGAGCTGATCAGACCGTGCTGGTCGGCCGCCGATTCGGTGAGCTCGTACTCCGGGTATGTGGAGGCCAGACCACCCTCATTACCTTCGGCGATGGTTCCCTCTGCCCCGAGTGACACGAGCCGAAGCGCGATGTCCTCCCCACCCGGGTGACACAGAGCCAGAATCGACTTCGGCTGGGCTGCTCCGATCTGCTCCATGACAGGCATCATCCGGACCACCGGCAAACGGGTCGACACGACGACAACGTCGACGTCTTCGGACAGCGACTCGAGGTTGGTCGAGATCTCACACGACACGCGTTCGGCAAGTCGCCGACGAGAGACGTCGGATACCCACAGGGCGACAACTTTGAGTGTGGGCCGGTCGACAACCTCCTCGGTTTCCGGTTCGGGGGTCGGCGACTCCTCATCGACCGGCAGGTCACTCTCGTTGTCGTCGGACATCGGATCCATCCTCGAGTGGGGCGCTCTCCCTTCTCTGTTCGAAAGAATGGGACACGTTTTCAAGGAAAACGACCAGATCAGAGGTCTTGAGCGAGATCTCTGACGGCCGACGAGACCGGTACGAGTCCGCTGGGACCTGACCCCCGACAGGCCATGCCCATTACCGAGGTCATTCACCGAATCAGTGCCATCCAGCAACGGTTCGCGGTCTCGCTCGCTCCTCCCGGGTACCAGGCTCTCCAGGATGCCCACAACGGATCGGTGGCGCCCGTCAACGGCATCGGTTCTGGTGTCATCGTCGGGGCGATGGGGCAGCGGCCCGAGGTGGCTGCAGTCCGTAGCGCGCAGGCAGCCTTGCCCGACGGCTCGGGTCCGGTCGACAACCTGGCCTCACCCCTGCCCGGCACGGACAGGATCGCCGTCTCGGGCTTCGGTATGCGTACCCATCCCGTTCACGGCGACGTACGCATGCACCAAGGGGTCGACCTCGACGCGCCCGAAGGTTCACCGATTGCTGCGATCAGCGATGGCATCGTGACCTTCGCGGGCGAGCGGGGAAGCTACGGCAACCTCGTCATCGTGGACCACGGGGGCGGTTTCGAGACCCGCTATGCCCATCAGCAGTTCCTCTCCGTTCAAACCGGAGACCTCGTAACCGCCGGAGACATCCTCGGTGCGGTGGGTTCGACCGGCACCTCGACCGGCCCTCATCTTCATCTGGAAGTCCGTAAGGACGGCATCGCCGTCGACCCTGAACCCTGGTTGATCTGACCATGTACGAAACAAGCAGTGCCACAGCTTCCGACATCGACCTGACCCAGTCAGACCCGGTGGCCTGGCGAGTCCTCCACCAACTCGACACCACCACCGATGCTGTCTCTGCGATGGCCTATCACCTCCGGATCCTGACCCACTTGTTGGCAGTAGCCGACCATCGGCACCTCGATGGGTACACGGCCGACCTCATCGCCGCCGTGGACACCCACGATCAGGTCCGTGGCCAGCTCGATGTCGAGCTGGCCGCAGCTCGACAGGCTTGGGGCCTGCTACCAGGCACCTCGTTGCGAGAGGTCGTCGACGCAGCGCCCGCCGCCGTGGTCGAAGCCCTCCGCACTGCTATGGAGGGACTGCGCACGGTGACGGAAGAGCTCCGCGAGGACGGAACGACGGCGAATGCGCTTGCCGAGGCAGCAGTCCGAATCGTCGAGCAACGGTGCGCCGGCCTCGAACGCGGACTTCCGGGAACCTACCGAGCGGAGTCAGGCCGCACAGCGGGTCGCTGACCCCGGCGGAGCAACGGGGAGGCTGCATCCGCAGAAGCGGCTGCAGCCGAGTTCGCATCCTGCACCTGGCGGAAGACTTCTTCGCGGTGGACAGAGATCGACCTGGGTGCATCGATGCCCAAGCGAATCTGGTCACCCTTGGTCTCGACCACGGTGACCTTGACGTTGCTACCGATCATCACCGATTCGCCAACCCTGCGAGACAGCACGAGCACGAGGCACCTCCGTCCCTACATCATGCCCGCTCGAACGAAGCGTGAGGGTGACTTCAGGACATCTCTCTCAGGGACCAACGTCGACCCGCGCCCTGATCGGCCATTCCTGGTCCCCGAGCACGAGTTGGGCAGCCTGACCGGTGCCGGTGTGGAATACGACGGGCCCAAGCAGGTTGAGATAGAAGCATCCCTGTTCGGCGTCGAGGGTCACGGGGCACAGCACCATCACATCACCTGGGCCGGTGATGCCGAGCACCTCGAGTTCGTTGTCCGGTAGGTCAGGGGCGTAATCGGAGAAGAAGGCCCACGGGTCGGCAAGGATGAGGGTGACGGGGTCGGTTTCCTCGGTGGCCGTCAGGGTGCGGAAGGGCGAGCCCTCCATCCCGTCGGACCCCATCGGACGCAGGACCCACTGCGACGACGACGACAGGCCCGGCAGACCATTCGCGATGAGGACGGACATCGGTTCGTCGAGAAGGCTCGAGGTATCAGTCGTCACGGTGTCCTCGCTCGAGATAGCTGCCGCAACAGCAGGAGCAGTGACCATTGTGGCTGACCTCGGAGTGTTCGAGGGGCATTATCGACTCCTCGCCGATCGCAGAATTGATGTACACGACGCTCATCGGAGGTAATCCAGGAGACTTGGTTGGAGCGCCCGTGCAACTGCACCCATGGTGGCTTGTAGCGCGACCTCTTCGGTCTGAATCTCGTAGACGGCCTCTGCGAGATCGACATCCTCTAGGTTCGACAGTTGTCGACGCACCGTTTCCGAGTCGGTCAGACCCCGCTGGATCGTCGACTCGATGCGGCTGCCTCTGGCCCCGAGCTCGGACAGACCAACATGGATGCGGTCCATCGCGGCGTCCACATCGGCAATCGCAACCCCGAGCCCCGCTGCATCCTGGGCTGTGACGAGGCCGGACACCCGATCCAGCATGCTGAACACATCCTCCGGACCAGCAAACCCGAACACTTCGTCACCGGTCACGTTGACATCTACCACCTCGGTCTCACTGATCCGCCGATTGACCGCACCCCCGTCGCCCTCGTAGGTCCACACTCCCGCCACGAGGGATATTGCATTTCCTTCGGCCGTTCCGGCGAACAATCCGTGACCGAGGTAATCGGCATTTGCCAGGTCGACCAACTGGTCCCGCAGACTCTCGATCTCTCCGGCGATCACCGTGGCCTCGGTGCTCTGCAGGGAGTTCGCACCACGAATCATCAGTTCTCTGACCCGCCGGAGCGTGTCGAGGCCCTGCTGCAACTTGGTGTCGGCGAGGTCGATCCGGGTCGCTCCATCCTGGGCGTTGCGGACGGCCTGGTCGGTTGACCGACGACTGCTCCGCAGCGCCAATGCGGTATTCATCCCGTTCAAGTCCTCGGAAGCGGTCTGGAAGTTGCGTCCTGTGCTGAGGCGATCCTGTGCCGCTTCGAACGACGCAAGTCGAGCCTGCAGCCGATCCACGGACTGGTTGACGAGAAATCCGGTTGTCACTCGCATGATCAGCTCCTTCCGTTACCGACCGACGATTCCCGTGCGGTTGACCAGGATGTCCAGGGCAGCATCGGCTGTTGTGATCACCCGTGCGGCAGCTGCGTAGGACTGTTGAAAGCGCATCAACTCGACCATCTCCTCGTCGATGTTCACGCCCGTCACCTGCTCACGACTCAACTGAGCGGCTGTGGCCAAATCTGCCTGCGCGGCAGCCGACGAGCGAGCCGTTGCAACCCGCGACCCGACCTCGATGACCAGGGCGCGAGCAGCGTCACCGAGACTCTGGGTGCCGCCGACTGCCACCGCCGTGTACCGGAGATCGGCTAGGCGCTGCGCGTTTTCACCGTTGAATGCAGGGAACGGCGTGCCGTCCACGTCGGAGGAGGCCAACTGACTCGGGTCGGTGAGGGCCAGAGCGATCGTGGAGGCCGGCGCGGTAGCGTCGTAGGAGAACACGACAGCACCGGCAACCCCAGAGTCGGAGAACCCCGCCGCATGTTGGGCATTCACCGCATCGGCAAATTCGCTGGCGATCGTTCCCAATCCGGTGGACATTGCGACCAGATCTTCCTGCAGGAACTGGTGGGCGCCCCCAGTTGACCCGCCCACATTGATCGCTGCCCCGAGCGCATCGTGGACGATCGAATCGGTCGATGCGTCGAACGACAGAGTCCGGTGCTCAGATCCGAGCACCAGTGACAACCCATTGACAGCTACCTGGTAGTTGCCGTTGTCATCGATGCGGGCCGAGGCGCCCGTCATGGACACGAGTTCGTCGACTGCGGCATCACGCATGTCGAGCAGGTTGTTGGGAGCCGATCCGCCCCCGCGTTCCCGCAAGATGGCGACGTTCAGGTCGGCAATCCGGGCCGTGAGTTCGTTCACCGTGTCGAGTTCGTCCTCGAGAAAGCGTCGAGTTGCCTCCCCCACCGCCTCGATCTCGTGATCCAACGAGCGAAGTCGTGCCGAGACGGCATCGAGTTGTTCCATCACGGTCAGCTGGGCTGCCCGATTGGTGGGCGACAGTGCCAACTCCTCGAAGCTGTCCCAGAGAGCGTCGAAACCAGCCGTGATGCCGTGTTCGGGCTCACCGAGAGCGGCTTCGGCCCGAGCCAGCAACTCGGCCCGAGTCTCCAGCGCGCCGAGCGAACCCGTCGCCGAACGCACCCGTTCATCGAGGAACACATCCCGCGATCGAGCGATGTCCGAGATGTCGACGCCATTGCCGATCTGCCCGAACGTGAGCGACGTCGGCATGAAGGCCTGCAACTCCAGGCGCTGACGCGAGTACCCCTCGGTATTGACATTGGCGATGTTGTTGGACACCACCTCCAGGCCCACCCGGGAGGCGTTGAGGGCGGAATACCCCGTGTACAGAGCGTGTACCGACATCGTCTCTCCCTACGCCCTCGTGTCCACAAGTCGCGGTCCACCAGCCACTCCGCCTACGTGCACGGCTGGTCGATAGACACCCGATGTCTCGAGTGGACCGAGCACCGACTCCACCTGCTTGTGGAGTTGGAGAGCCGCCTGGGTGGTGAGCATGGTTGATCGCCGAACCCTGGCCCTGGTCTGATCGATGTCGGCCACGAGGGCCGCCATCGCCCGGCGAGCGTCAGCATCACCCGCCGCGGCGACCCGCTCGGCGAGCCGGTCCACCAGGCCGCTGCCACCCAACAACTCGGTCACCTTGTGCAGGTTCGTTGCCGCCGTTGCAGCGTCCACGATTGCCTGGGGCAGGTGTCGGACATCATCGGCAGCCGTCAGAAGGTGGAGCGCAGTGACCCGACGATCCAGCTCACGCACTCGCTGCCGCACAGCGGTCACATCGACATTGAGGCGTTCCACCATGACCTGTCGGTCGTCATCCAGGGATGTGATCATCCGATCTCTCCGCTACTCGTTGTGGTGGTCTCCGGGGCCTCCACGACCTCGACGAGATGACGCCGGATCACTTCGGTGATCGACCCCACCGTTGCCGCCGAGGACGACCAATCACCCGACATGCGGGCCTCCCCGGGACCCAGCTGGGGATCGGCCTCGACCCCCACGTTGATCCCGGTCAAGGCGGACCGCACCGCCTCGACATCCACCGGGCTGACCTGCACGGTGGTTACCGCCTGGAGGGATCCACCACACGCCGAACGCAACCGCTCGATGAGGGCCGCACCTCCATCGTGCGGAGTTCTGCCGAGGACCGCGGTGGCCACCTCGATCGCCAGTTCGATCATCCCCGCTGCCAGCTGTTGGCGTTCGACCTGCTGGCCCTCGACGAGGCGACCCACCTCCCGGACCACTTGGCCGTAGAGCATGTCTGCGTCCTGGCGGGCGGTCGCCTGTCCCTCGGCGATCCCATCACGACGACCAGCTTCGTATGCTGCGCTGCGCTCACTTTCGAGTTGCTCGGCAGTGGGCACGCCGATGAGAGGATCCCCGACCCGAGCGGAACGACGACGCTCCCCGGTGGGAGGCACCGAACCCTGGGTCCAGAGATGTGACGTGGACGAACCGATCATTCGACCATCTCCGCATCGGCCCCTCTGAGGGTGATGACGCCTTCCTCGTCGAGGCGACGAACCTCGGCAACCACCAAGGACTGGGCCGCTTCCACGTCCTTCACCTTGACGGCCCCGAGGAACTCGACCTCCTCTTGGAGAGATGTCGCAGCGCGCTCGCTCAGGTTGCGGAAGATCTTGTCGACGACCTCAGGCTTGCTGCCCTTCATAGCCAGAGCCAGCTGCTTGGCGTCCAGTGTCCGCAGGATCTCCTGGATGTCCTTGTCGTAGAGCTCGACCAAGTCCTCGAAGAGGAACATTCTCGCTCGCACATCCTCGGCCAACGCCGGGTCCCGACGAGCGAGGTGCTCGAAGATCCGTCGCTCGGCCGAGCGATCGACGGCGTTGAGAAGGGTTGCCAGGGTCTCGGCGCCTTCTTTTCCGACCCCCGTTTCCGTCGCTGCGACGGCCCCCACCCGAGCCTGCATCGACTGCTCGACGGCACGGATCACCATCGGATCCACCGGACCCATGGTGGCCAGACGCAGGGAGACCTCACCCTGGGCTTCGTCGGGAAGACTGGTCAGCACCTCGGCACCCAAGGTCGGGCTCAGATAGTTGAGGACGAGCGCCATTGTCTGGGGGTGCTCATCGGCGAGGAACTGGCACACCTGGGTTGCGTCCATCTTGCTCATGAAGTTGAACGGACGGTTGTTGGCAGCTGCCATCAGGCGCTCGAGGATGTCGCCGGCTTTCGCCCCTTCCCACCGCTCGAGGAGGTTGCGGGCGTAATCGAGACCACCCACCGAGGCCATCATCTGCTGCCCAAGTTCATTGGAGAGCTCGCCGATGATCGCGTCGAGACGATCATGGGGCAGCCGACCCAGTTGCATGATTTCCCGGGTGATGAGCTCGACCTCTCCGACCTCGAGAAACGACAACACGTTGGAGGCCGCGTCAGAGCCAACCGCCACCAACACGGCGGCAGCGCGTTGAGCCGGACTCAACTCCGCAAGGATCGACTGCTCGTCAGCCACTCAGCACTCCACCATCACGCATCGGCCAACCACGATCGCAACAGACTGGCAATTTCCTCGGGCTGTTCTTCGACCAAGCGACGGACCTGGATACGGGCGTCACTCGATACCGGAGCCCCTGCACCCAGGGACAGCTCGGACCCCTCATCAAGACGTTGACTCGTCATCCCCGCAGCAAGCTGTGGGACGTCGAGGGTTCCTTCCCCAGCTCCCTTGTTGGCGTTCTTGAGCATCAGAAGGACCACGGCGACCACGAGGATGAGCACCAGCGCGCCCACTGCCTGCGGGATGAGATCCAGAATCGAGGGTCCCCCGGCTGCGGCCGGAGCCGTCAGAGCGACGGGCTCGGTCTCGTCGATGGCTGGGAACGGTACGGCAGCAACCACGATCGAGTCACCGCGTGCGGGATCCAGGCCGACGGCATTACTGATGAGATTGGAGACCGTGTCGGCGTCAGGGACACCTGCACCGGTAATCGATCCATCGTCGATCACCACCCCAACGTGGAGTTCCTGCAGCGCTCCAGCTGCCAGCACCTCGTTGGTGATGATGTTGTCGACCCCGAACTCGGTCGTCCTGTCGTTTTTCTCGTAGGTGAGCCCTCCCGCACCGTCGAGCTCGGGATTCAACTGTTCACCGTCGACACCGGGGACACCGCCAGGGGCCAGTGCCGAATTGCCAGTGAACTGTTCCAACTGGGTCTGTTCCCGCAGAGGGACGCCGCCCTCGGCGTCGTAGGTCTCTGTCCGGCGCGTCACCTGATCGAAGTCGAGGGTCGCCCTGACCATCACCGTGCTGCGATCGCCGGCTCCCGCGCTCAGCAACAGCCGGGTGATGTCTTCTTCCAACCGCTTTTCGAATTCCCGAGTCTGGCTGGTCGCAGTGCCCATATCGACCCCGGACGACTGATCGTCAGGAGCGAGGAGGATACGACCCTGCATATCGATCACCGTGATAGCCGACGTCTCGAGGTTCTCCACTGCCCCAGCGACGAGGTTGGCGACCGCCGTCGCACCCGAAGCTCGGAAGCCCTCCCCCACATCGATGATCACTGAGGCGCTGGCCGCCTCAGGATCCCCGAACAGCGTCTCCTCGGGCATGACCAGGTGCACGACTGCGTCGTCGACCCCGTCCATGGCTCGCACACTGCGAGCCAGCTCTCCCTCGAGTGCACGTTGGACGTTGATGCGCTCCAGGTTGGCGCTCAGGCCGAACCCCTGTTGGTCGAGCAGTTCGTACCCACGGTCCCGCGCGGTCGCTGCGTCGGTCGCCACCCCGGCATCAGCGAGGGCTGCACGAGCCTTGGCGAAATCGGCCCTGGGCACCATGACCCGATCGCCGCCGTTCTCCACCTGATACGGGATGCCACTCGATTCGAGCTCAGCTGTGATCTCACCCAGGTCCGAGGCGCTGAGATCGCTGGCCAACAGTGAGTACGAAGGGCTCGAGAGCCACTGGAGAAAGGCGTATCCAGCGAGAGCAACGACCACCAGCGCCGCTCCGATGCCCACCCGATGGGCGATGGGTAGCGACCGCAACAGCGCCGTCGTTCGGTTGGCGGAACTGAGATCGGTTGTGCTCATGAACGTCACCAACTGGTCGGTGGAGATAGCTCGTCCATGAGCGCGGAATGTGTCGATCCTCGATCACGGTTCCCGTCGGCGGCGAGGGACTCCAATCAAGCAAAGGCCGACAGGTAGGCCCGCCCTGCCCGATCGACCTGTCGAGTGGCCGCCATCTCGGCCTTCAGGTCCCGCTGTCGAGACATGACGAGCGCCTCGACTGCCTCGCCACGGCGAAGAATCGCCGCCAACCGCTCGGTCTGCCGCTTGGAGGGTGTCCCTCGGGGCGCCGTGTGTTCGAGCACGGGCAGCCGGGCCAGCGCCGGGTCGTCGGCCAGGCTTCGCTCCGCCTCGTCGAGGAAGTCCTCGGCAGCATCGAGCAGATCATCCCACTCGTCATCCTCTGGCCGCTGACCGTCGTCGCATACCGTCATGTCCCTCGCCTATCCACTCGCAGGCATGAGGCCCGACAGGAACGACATGTTGCCCTGTAGCTGGGCGAGCATGCTCTCCATGGCCTGGAACTGACGTCGGAAGTTGGTCTCCCGCAATTCGATTCGGAGTTCCATAGCAGCGATCTGGTCATCGATGTCGTCGATTCGATCATCGTGCTCGTCCTGGGCTCGAGCGATGATTCCATCGACACCCTCGACGTCGTCGAGCAGGAGATCCAGGTCGGTGAGCACGCTCCCTGCGTAGGTGATGGTCCCGACGTTCACCGAGCCGCCGCTCGTATCCACCTCGGAGAGATCGACATCGGCCACCAACCCGGTGGGATCACCTGTGCTGATGGTGAAGCGATCGCCCGAAATGGACGCTGTCTCACCATCGATCGTTCCACTCGGATCGCTACCGGTGTGGGTGCCGTTGAGGTCGTACCGCACATCGCCGGAGATGGTGAAGGTCACGGACGACCCGGTCAGGCTCGGCACGCTCACCTTCACGACACCGCCGGCGTCTTCGGCAAAGAGATTTTCCCACCCGGCAGTGGCCCCGAAAATCGTGTTCAGGGAGCTAGCTGCTGCCGCCGCCGTGGATTCGTTCACCGCGACCGTGTCGGTGACCGAGTTGTAGGTGAGGGAGAACGAGTTGTTCCCTGGTGAGAACGAACCGCCAGTGACTTCTGCGGTTCCACCGGCCACATCGACAACGACGTCGTAGGTCCCTTCCAACGTCTCGGTCGTGGTCGACACGGCCGAAATCCGAGAGTCCGAGGTAGAGAATGCCCCGGACAGAAGGGCCGACAGGTCGCTGAATTCTCCGTTGATGGCCGACAGGAGCCGCTCGCGGTCCACGTCGATTCCACCACTACGGCGGAACGAGATGGGAGATCCTGCGTCGAGACCGAGACCGAGATCACTGATCACTGCGCTCATCGCATCGCTGATCCGACTGTCGAGCGTCCGCACCATGGCGTCACCTGTGAGGACAGAGCCCTGTTCCGACGCGGCATCGTAGGAGGTGAGTGTGTCGATCTCGGTCAACACTGCGTCTGCAGCCGTGAACATCGCGGTGATGTTGTCTGCGATGGTGTCGCCATCCCGTTCGGTCGTCACCGTGACCGCCGAGGCAGATGTGGCCAGCAATCGGATTTCGACACCGGGAACGAGGTCGCTGACCGTATTGGTGCTCCGGGAGAGTTGGATCGCACCTCCACCGGAGCCGATGGTGACGAGGGCGTTGGCTGCCTGACTGACCACCGAACCAGTACCCAGGGACGTACCCGTTTCAGAGAAGGAGAACTCGCCATCGGATCCGCTCGATTCGGCGGTCAACGCAAGGCGGACATCGCCGGACGCCACGGTGAGCACACTCGCATCGACGCCGATACCAAGCGCATCGATACTGGCAGCCAGTTGGGTCAGGGTGGTGCTTGCCGTGGTGGTCACGTCATGGTCCACCCCATCGATCGTGAGGGTGACCGTGCCTGCCCCAACCGCTGTTGCGGCGGTCGCATGACTGCCGCTCGTGACAACGCTGTGTGTCGCAGCAAGTTGGTCGACCGTGAAGGCCAGGCTCGATGGGTTGGCGGTGCCCGTCACCGAGACCGATGCAACGGTCGCATCGCTACTGCTGGCCGAGACCGCTTCGAGACCGCCCCGATACCGCAGATCGTCGACTGCTGTCCGAAAGGCGGACACCTTGGTCGAGATATCCGTCCACGCGTCCGACCGAGCCTGAGCAAGCTGGCGCTGCTGGTTCATCCGGTTGATGGGGATGCGCTCGATGGCGACGAGGCTGTTGATCAAGCCTTCGGTATCGAGGCCAGAGGCGATGCCCCCAACACGAAACGCCGGATCGACCATTCTCGGATCCTCAGGACTCGAGGAGGGCAGCCACTGTTGCGGCCGGGAGATTCGCCTGGACTGCGATCGCAGTCTCCCCGCTCTCGCGGATGGTCTGGGCAGCGACCGACGCCAACTGTGTGGCCAGCGATGCATCACGAATCCGGCTGAGCCCCGCCGCACGGTTCTCCGCTGCGACGCGCTCGAGGGCTGAAGTACCTGAACCCTCGCGAATCTGTTGGGAAGCCGCACGAGCACCTGTCCCGACGCGGGCACTCGCCTCGGCCACCGTCGACCTGTTGGCCACAGCACCGAAGCTGGAAGTGTTCTCGTTGATTCGCACAGCTGCCCTCCGTGGAATTCGGACCAGCACACCATCGCCGGTCCCGGTTCCCGTCGTCCGAAGCACTCGTCAACTAAGGGATCAGCCGTGGATCTCCTTGGCAGCCGATACCCAAGCCTCGCGGATATCTCTCACGACCTGCTCTGCTGCGGCGAGGTCATCAGCGTTCTTGGACACGTTCGCTGCAACCAATTGCTCGATGCAGTACTCGTACAACTGGGCCAGGTTGGCGGCGAGCTCGCCACCTCGCTCGAAGTCGAGCGTCACCTGGAGTTCCAAGAGGATCCGCTGACCGAGTACGAGTTCCTCGTGTACTACTGACGGATCATCACCGCTTCCGAGGAGCTCGCGAGCAGTGGTGATGGCCCGCAAGAGGCGGTCGTACAGCATCGTCACGAGCTGGTCGGGTCGTGCCGTCATCACCGCATCACGTCGATAGTGGTCAGCTAGTCCCACAGGACGTCACCTTTCGGCTCACGAAGAGATCGGCCTCGAGTTCGTCGGTCCGGGTTCGGTCCACCGGGGACCGGCCCACCTGGCGAGGTGCCACTGCCACACATCACTTGACGTATCGGCAGGACGACCGATGGCTGAAGCATCGGCCGTCCTGCCGGCCGATACGCCAGTCACGGCGAACTCGAGGTTGGTGGTCTACCGGTGGACTACGACACCCTTGACGCGTCCACCGGCCAGACCGCTACCCCAGAAGATTGAGAATCGAACCGGGAATCTGGTTGGCTTGCGCCAACATCGCCGTACCGGCCTGGGCCATGATTTGGTTCCGGGTGAACTGGACCATCTCGAGGGCCATATCCGTGTCACGGATCCGGCTCTCGGACGCCGACAGGTTCTCCTGAGCCACCTGCAGGTTCGCAATGGTGTGCTCCAGACGGTTCTGGCTGGCGCCCAGCGAGGCACGCTGCGTCGAGACGGCGGAGATCGCACTGCTCAGGGTGGTGATAGCCGCATTGGCATCAGACGACACATCGACACCACTCACATCGGTCCCGAACACGTCCGAGGAGGACAACACCAGATCGGTCGAGATATTGAGCTGGTTGTTGGCCCCGGCGTTCGGCCCGACGTGGAAGGTCAGGTTGGTGGTCGAGTAGTCCTGGAACACCGTCATACCGGCGAACGAGGTCTTCGCGCCGATAGCCGTGAGCTCCGACAGGAGTTCGGTGATCTCAGCCTGCTGCGGCACACCATCGGTGGTCGCCGTGTTCGAGGCGTCCACGGCCAGGGTCCGCATGCGCTGCAGGATGGCGTGCACTTCGTTGAGTGCACCCTCGGCGGTCTGCACGAAGCTGATGCCGTCCTGTGCGTTCTGGATCGCCTGACGGGTACCGTTGATTTCGGACCGCAGCAGCTCGCTCTTGACCAGGCCCGCCGCATCGTCGGCGGCCCGGTTGATCCGGAATCCCGACGACAGCTTCTCGAGCGACTTGCCGAGCTGACCATTGGTCACCGACAAGTTCCGGTACGAGTTGAACGCTGCGATGTTCTGATTGATTCGCATCAGACACCTCCATGTGACTGGCGTTACCGGTCGCATCCGTACGACCGCTGGGGTGCTCAGTCGCCCAAACCTGTAGCCCCTTAAGGAATGTTCTGGAACAAAGTACGGTCGGCACCGGCACCCGCATCCCTACAGTCCAGGCCGAGACAGGTGGGATGGCGAAGTCTCTTTGCTTTGCCCGGGTCTTTGCTCATCCCGGTCCCGGCCGACACAACCTGGTGATGACTGTGCAACCTGACGCGACCAGTGCCTCCGAACATCCCGTCCGACAGATCGTGCTGCTGGTCCACGGGCCCGCCAGGGCAACGAAGAGTGCTGTGCGGCGCGCGCGACAGCTGGTCGGCGAGGGTGGTCTCGTCGTCGCCATCGGCGCAGATCCCGAAGCCCGCAAGATCGTCGACCGTTTGTCATCCACCGTCGACGCAGTCGCGGCCACGTCGTCCCTCGACGCAGCCGTCGACCTCCTCGCACTCTTGCCCGACCAGCCAGCGCTGTTGGTCCACGACGATGCCTCGGCTACAGCCCCCGACCTCAGCGCAGGACTGGCCGCTCATCTCGCTGCCGGCAACCCGGTCGTGGTGACCGGTGACGCGATGCATGGCAGTGGGGTCTGCGCAGTGATCGGTCGCCCAGCCCAGCTAGCCGACACCCTGCTCGGCGGTGATCGTCAGGTCGCCATCGGAGCCCTGACCGGTGTCACGGTGGCCACCGGGCTGCGCCACGACGGCCGGTGCGGTGTCGGCCCGATCCAGGATCATTCGCCTTCCCTCGTGGTCGCCAACCTGATCGTCCGGAACGAAGCTGCGATGTTGGGGGCCTGCCTCGAATCGCTCGAAGGTTTCGTCGATCGGGTAGTCGTGTGCGACACGGGCTCGTCCGATAACACCGTCGACATCGCCCTGGCTCACGGCGCCGAGGTCATTCACCGAGAATGGCGCGACGACTTCGGCTGGGCCCGCAACGAAGCACTCGATGCAGTCGGAGCAGCCGACTGGGTGTTGTGGATCGACGCCGACGAGCGCCTCGTCTGCCCCGACAAATCGGCGGCGCGTCTCAGTCTGCGCACGATGCCTGGGGGCGTGCGAGGACTTGCTGTGTCGGTCATCAGCGAGCGGACGGACGCTCCCACCTCGGTGGGCACCGCCCAACGCTTGTTCCGCTCGGCAGGTGCCCGCTTCGACGGCGCAATCCACGAGGAGGTCGTGGATGCCGACACCGGCGAATCCCTATCGACCCATCCATGGGACGGCATCACCCTCACCCACCTCGGCTACGCCCTCGGGGCCGATGCGCAGGTAGCGAAGGCTCGGCGCAATGTGAAGATCGCCACTGCCGCCTACGAGCGCACACCCACGGCCAAGACCGCCTTGGATCTAGCCCGATCGATCGCCTACGCAGGTGAAGACATCAGCGAGGCCACGCGCGTCGCTGAACACGGCCGTACCCTCTCCTCCCCCTCCTCGGGCCTGTATCTACGCCTAGAGTCGTTGCTCGCCGGCTTCTATCTGGAACTCGAAGAGCCAGACAAGGCATACGAGGCCGCCGCCTCCGTGCTGGCCGTCGACCCCCACGACGACACCGCAGCCGCGGTGATGGCCAGGACGGCCAACGGCCCGTCTCAGCAACAGCAGCTCGTAGCGCGACTGGACACGACGCCGGCCGACACCAGTTCACTGCGGGTTCCGGCCAACCGACTGCTCGCCTTGACCATCGGCGCCATGGCTGCTGCGGGCCTCGGTTACTCGGACCCAACACAGCGCCTGGTCGACCGCCTCGAGGAATTGGCCGTCGCACATCCGGGCTCGTGGTCGGCGGTGGCCGAACTCTGGACAACGCTCGATATCGAGGTTGCCCGTCAACTCATAGCCAGGCTGACACCATCCTCTCAACAACTCGTGCTCACCGAGAGTTACCGCCACCTGTCGATCGCCGAGGCAGATCGACTGGTCGACAAGTTCGGACTCGACGAGGTCCCCGGCGACAACATGGCGGAACCTGCTTCATTCGGGATCAGCTTGACCTTCGGCGCCTCGTTGCTCCCGATCTCCGCCACCTCCATCGCCGACCTGGTGCCACCTCGACGACGGGTGCTCGACTGGACGGCAGATCCCACCCTGGGCGATGCACTCGAGAGCCGCTACCCCCGGATGCAGCGGGTCGACCCCGACCAACCACTCGGGCCCCAGTTGGCCAAATTGGCTCGTCAAGGCGTTCGCGTCGACGCTGCGGTGGGGGGACTCTCCACACAGGACAGTGCAGCCGTGTTGAGTATCCTCCACGAGGTTCTCGACCCCGCCGGTGTCGCAGTGTTGTGGGATATCGACGACAGCGGTCAGGCCATCACCTCGACGGCGCTACAGAGCGGTCATTGTCTGGCCTCCAGCCACGCTACGGAACATCTCGCTGCAGCTCGCCTCGTTCCTGAAGCCGTCGCCCCGACCGGCATCACGATCGTCCGACCGATGTTCGATGCAACAACCCCAATCGTCGACTTCAAAAGCGCTGAGCCTGCGCTCCGGGTGGCCATCACCAGCACCGAACCCCTGTCCTCGGAGATCTCGCTGGCCTACCGGGTATCGGTGCCGAGTGACTGGTCTGTCTCGATCGGCGATCCGACAACAGCCGCCGACGTCACGCTGATGACCGACCCATCGCTGCTTCCGGACGCTCGCTGGGTTCAACATCTCATCGATCGGACGCTCGACACAGGTACGCCGCACGGAGCACGGGTGGTCGACACTCACGGCATGTCGCTCCACGCCGGACACGTGACCCCTGCCGGCGATCCAATCGGCCATGGTGAACCGAGCGACGCCGTCTGGCTGCGTTCGGACCGACCCGGGATCGAGCTTGCCCCCCCGTTCGCTGTCCCCGGCGACAGCACACCGGACAATCGACCATTCGGAACCCTTGCTGCGGCAGCAGTGGCCCTCACCGTGAAGCCGGTCGAAGAACGATCCTCCGTCCACCCAGCCGACCTCGAGGAGCTGCTTTCCCCCGAGCGCATCCTGTTCGTGGGCGGTCCGGCGCCCGGCACCGGCCACCCCGACGAGCAGGCCACCCTCGACAAACTCCTCAACCACCTGGCTACCCGAGACGTAACGGTGCTGTACCAGTGGTCGGGGACCACTCCCCCTGATCCCTGGACAAGTCAAACCTGGCGGCAACGTGGTGTCGTCGTTGTGCCACCGTCCCCTGAACGAGAGCAACTCCACGCCTACCGCCCCGATGTGATCTCTCCCCGTAGCGACGCCCTAGCCCGGTTCCTACGCCCCACCAAAATCGTCTTCATGGGCACCAATGCCATTAGGTGGGACTTTCATCACCTGGCCGGCGACGTGCCGACTGCTGAGTTGATCTACGTGGGACCCGCCGACGACCTGGCGGCTGGTCGTGCCGATCGACACTGCGAATTGGACGATCTCTGCCACGTTCTCACCGCACCCGAGAGCTCCCGCCCCGCTCGCACCCCGTCGATCCCCCAGATCGCGCCACTGGAATCGACACCCGGTCTGGTTTCGGTCGTGATCCCGGTCCACAACAACTGGAAGCTGACCTCGGCATGTCTTGGTGCACTGCGAGCCAGCACCGACCAGGACCTCGAGATCATCGTTGTGGACAACGGCTCGACCGACGAGACCCCCCAGGTACTCATCGACGAGGACGTCGTTGTCGTCACCAATCCGAGCAAACGAGGCTTCCCTGCTGCGGTCAACCAAGGAATCCTCCGTTCGACCGGAGAGTTCGTCTGCATCCTGAACAATGACACCGAGGTGACCCAGGGATGGCTGACGGAACTCCTCAACGCCCTCGATGAACCCGGAACGCAGCTGGTCGGGCCGAGGAGTAACCACATTGCCGGTCTTCAGCAGATTCCCGGCGGCCCAGAGGTCGAGCCGTCATCCCATGCGTGGGCCCGAGAATGGACGGCCAGTCGACGCGGTCGTACGTGGAGGACCGACCGGCTGATCGGCTTCTGCCTGCTCGCCCGCCGCTGTACGTTCGAGAAGGTCGGTGGGTTCGACGAAGGCTTCGGTATCGGCAACTACGAGGACGACGAACTCGGACACCGGCTCATGGCTGCAGGCGGCCATCTGCGGGTGGCCGACGGCGCAGTCGTGCTCCACCACGGCAGTGCCACGTTTGCCTCCCTCGAGGTCGACATGGCAGCCGTGCTCCGGTCGGCCTCCCGGCACCTCGAGCCCGGCGAACGAGCTATCGCAAGCCAAACGACGGTGGTCGTCCTCAGCGACGGCGCTCCCGTCGACGCAGCGCGCACTGCGGCTGCGGCCTCTGCGATCGTCGATCACGTCATCGTCATCGAGCGCCGAAGCCCGCTGAGCACCCGCTTGGCCGTGTCAGCCCTACCGGGCCGCGTCGTCGATGTGATCACAGGTGACTGGACCGACGACGCTGCAGCCTACGATGCCGTACGTGAGGTACCCAGTGATCTCATCCTCATCATTGGCGCCGGCGAACTCCTCGACGTCGACGACTGGGGTGCAGCCCGAGCCGAACTCGAAGCGGCAGTGGTGACGGTCGCTACCGACGGGCCGCTCGGCCTGCTCACCCCGAGCGGTTCGGAGATCCGTCTCATTCCTCCCACCACCCAAGGGATCGCTATGGTCGGTGGGCCATCGACTGCGAACCTGAGCACCATCAGGGTCGAGCAGCCCAGCTGACCTTCAGCCCTCCCCGTGACCGTCGACGGGACACACATGGGTAGTGACACCAACCCCCACGCCGCCCCCGGGCCAGCGGTCAGCATCGTCATCCCTGCGTTCAACCGGGTCGATCTGACCACGCAATGCCTGCGGGCGCTGATTGCCAACACGACCTCGCATTCCTATGAGGTCATCATCGTGGACAACGCCTCAACCGATGCCACGCCCGAACTCTGCGCCTCCCTCGGTGGCCATGCCACCGTGATCCGCAATGACGAAAACCTGGGCTTCGCCAGAGCTTGCAACCAGGGTGCCGCAGCAGCTGCAGCCGATCGCGTCGTCTTCCTCAACACGGACACCGAACCGCTCACCAACTGGCTAGCTCCCCTCGTCGACATCCTCGATAGCCAGTCCGATGTGGGCGCCGTCGGCATGAAGCTCCTCTTTGCGGACCGCACGGTGCAGCACGGCGGTGTCGTCATCATCGAGACACCGGACTATCCAACGCTCGCTGCCCAGCACCTTCCCTATCGGGTACCCGAGAACGACCCACTAGCCAACCAACGTCGGGACGTCTCGGTTTGCACCGCTGCATGCCTCATGGTGCGGCGCTCGGCGTTCAACGCCATCGGTGGCTTCGACGAGGGCTACTGGAACGGTTACGAGGACGTCGACCTGTGTCTCTCGCTGGGTGCCGCCGGGTGGCGCATCGTCTACGAACCAGCGAGCGTCCTGATCCACCACGAATCGTCCAGCGGTCCCGAGCGTTTCCGTCGGACCGATGACAACATCGCTCGATTGCAGGAGCGGTGGGCGGGTCGTGTCATCCCGGACTTTATCGTGAAAGACGGGGCCCCCGAGTTGAACCCCTCGGGTCTCCACGCTGCGCAACTCGGCCTCATCGACCGCACCTGATCGCCGGAAACGTCAAGAGGGCGGCCCCGCAAGGGACCGCCCTCTCGAGATCGACTCCGTCGACGGGTACTAGAGCAGGTTCAGTACCGCAGCAGGAATCTGGTTGGCCTGGGCCAGCATCGCAGAGCCGGCCTGGGTCATGATTTGGTTCCGGGTGAACTGGACCATCTCGAGGGCCATATCCGTGTCACGGATCCGGCTCTCGGACGCCGACAGGTTCTCCTGAGCCACCTGCAGGTTCGCAATGGTGTGCTCCAGACGGTTCTGGCTGGCGCCCAGCGAGGCACGCTGCGTCGAGACGGCGGAGATCGCACTGCTCAGGGTGGTGATAGCCGCATTGGCATCAGACGACACATCGACACCACTCACATCGGTCCCGAACACGTCCGAGGACGACAGCACCAGGTCGCTGGTGATGTTCAGCCGGTTGGTTGCCGCGTTGTTCGGACCGACCTGGAAGGTCAGGTTGGTGGTCGAGTAGTCCTGGAACACCGTGTTACCGGCGAACGAGGTCTTCGCACCGATAGCCGTGAGCTCCGACAGGAGTTCGGTGATCTCAGCCTGCTGAGGCACACCATCGGTAGTCGCCGTGTTCGACGCGTCCACAGCCAGGGTCCGCATGCGCTGCAGAATGGAGTGCACCTCGCTGAGCGCACCCTCAGCCGTCTGAACCCAGCTGATGCCGTCCTGTGCGTTCTGGACAGCCTGGCGGGTACCGTTGATTTCGGACCGCAGCAATTCGCTCTTGACCAGGCCCGCTGCGTCATCGGCGGCCCGGTTGATCCGGAACCCAGATGACAGCTTCTCGAGCGACTTGCCGAGCTGACCATTGGTCACCGACAAGTTCCGGTACGAGTTGAACGCTGCGATGTTCTGATTGATTCGCACGTTTGATTTCCTCCATGTGGGGGCGAATGTCAACTTCCATGTCGACAGCCCCCCAATCGGCGCGTTTCAGCGCGTTCGTGAGAAAAACTTCGACAAATCGCGACACTGGGACATCGCTGCATTCGGAGCTTCGATCCTTAGTGACGTCGATCCGGGGGGCGAGGCGACGAGGCACCGCCATGGACGAACGTAGGCATCATTCGCTATGCGCAGTGCTATAGGGGATAAACCGAAGGCCGATAAACGAAGCAGAGGTTTCCTCGACATCCCCGGCAGGAGCACACAGATGCACGAGGTAGAGAGTCTTTCGAACTCCATACGAAGTTCAGGACTGCTCAACGATCTCCCGACCATCCCCATTCTGGCCCTGGAGATCCTTCGCCTCAGCAAGGAACCCGAGAGCGATCTCGCTGCCCTTACCGAGGTGATCGAGCAGGATCCAGCGCTGAGTACCCGACTGGTCAGCACTGCGAATTCAGCGGTATACCGCCGGCAGCATCCTGTCGCCACGGTGGCCGACGCAGCCTTCGTTCTCGGGCGCGGTGCCATCTCCGTCATTGCCCTGAGCTTCTCGCTCAACCGTTCCTTGGATGGGCGCCGCACCGAGGGTGGGCTCGACCTCGACTTGTTTTGGCGCCGAAGCCTGACGCGAGCGGCCGTTGCCCGGCACGTGGCTGAGTCAACGGGAACCGGCCGGTCCAGTGAGGCCTTTCTCGGCGGCCTGCTCTCTCACATGGGCACACTCGTTCTGGCCCGAGCATGCCCCACCCCCTACCGGCTGGTACTCGAAGAGTCAGGTGGATGGCCCACCGAAGACGGAGAGCGCAACACCCTCGGCTGGACCAGTGCCGAGGTCACGATTGCCGTGCTCGAGGAATGGAAGATGTCCCCAGCCATCGTGAGCGGTATCCGATTGGCACTGCGGGGAGACGCTGCACACCATTCAGCAACCGCTGACGCTTCTCCCCTGGCTCACCCCATGCGTCTTGCTATGACCGTCGACGAAGTGATCCATGGGAAAGGTCAGTTGCCCACCTCCGTCGGAGAACAACTACTCGAACTGGATCCAGCGCTCCGCCGACAACTGGGGGGCATCGAGGGTGGCCTGATCGAGGTGGCCCAGCTGTCAGGCGTACGTCTCCCCGACGATCTCAGCGTTGACGATCTGCTCGTTCAAGCCAAGGAACGACTCGTGTCCAACAGTCTGTCGATCCTCACGGCCAGCGGACAACAAGCCCTCCGAATGGCGGATCTGGAGAGAGAGAACGAGGAGTTGACACAGCGCGCCACCACCGATGGGCTCACGGCGCTGCCCAATCGCCGGGCCTTCGATGAGTGCCTGGTGCGAGAACTCAAACGACGCCAACGAGCGCACACCAACCGTTCAATCGGTGTCGTCATGATCGACATCGACCACTTCAAGTATCTCAACGACACCCATGGCCACCGCTGGGGTGACGTCATCTTGAGCACGACCGCGACCGCAATGGCCGAGGTGGTTCGGGCCGACGAAGTGTTGTACCGCTACGGCGGCGACGAGTTCGCCATCCTGGTCACCTCGTGTGACCCGGCAGACCTGACCATTCTCGGCGAACGCCTCCGGTCCACGGTCCAACGGCTGTACCCCAGCGTGGACGGGCGGCCGACCTCCGTCACGGTCAGCATCGGTGCCGCCTGCGCCATGGTGGTCGAAACCGATACGGACATGGTGGCCCTTGTCGAGCGGGCGGACGCCATGTTGTACCAAGCAAAGGCCGATGGCCGGAATCGGATCTTCGTCGACCCGAACGAACGGCCGATCCGGCTACGGGGTTAGGTGAAGATCGCGCTCAGCCTTGCGGCACTCGAGCAGCCAGGGCCGTCGCCTGCTCCCAGCTCTGCGACAGATCAGCTACTTCGCCGACCTCCTGACGCAACAGGGCATCCAGGTCAGGCCTGAGATCCAGTGCAGCATCGGCCAGGGGGTTCGCTCCCCGCTGATACGCACCGATGTCGACCAGGTCACGGATTTCCTCATAGGCACTCAACGCTGAACGAAGCCGGTTGGCCGCCGTCTGTTGTGACTCGTCCAGGAGCTTGGGCGCCAATCGGCTCATCGAGGCCAGGGGGTCGACTGCGGGGAACATGCCAGCATGAACCCGTCGCCGGTCGAGCACCACGTGACCATCGAGAATGGCCCGAACGGCATCAGCCAAAGGCTCGTTCTGATCGTCACCCTCCACCAGCACGGTAAAGATGCCGGTAATGGTTCCCGTTCGGCGGGGACCTGAACGCTCCAGATACGACGGCAGCAGCGCGAAGACCGACGGGGTGTACCCCCTGGTCGTTGGCGGCTCACCAGCTGCGAGTCCGATCTCCCGTTGAGCCATGGCCAACCTGGTGAGGGAATCAACGACCAGCAGGACCTCATTCCCGCCGTCGGCGAACCATTCGGCGATCCGCATTGCCAGCAGGGCCGCTCTCCGGCGGACCAGCGCCGGCTGATCCGATGTGGCCGCAACGATGATCGTGTTCGACATCGCGTCACCGATCTCATCGACCAGCTCGCGGACTTCTCGCCCCCGCTCGCCGATGAGGGCCACCACCCTGATCGGAGCAGCAGTGCCCCGCACCATCATCCCGAACAGTGTCGATTTCCCCGTGCCACTCCCTCCGAACAGCCCGATCCGCTGTCCCAGACCGAGGGGACACATGACGTCGAGCACCCGAATACCAAGGGGGAGCTGCGCATCGACGCGTCGACGATCAAGGGGTGACGGCACTGGATTGGAGAGATCGACACGCACCCCAGCCGGCAAGGGGCCTCCGTCGAGGGGCAGGCCCATGCCGTCGAGGACCCTCCCCAAAAGCCCGGGTCCGACAATGCAGTCGCGGCCACCGGTCCCGACAGACGCTCGATCCCCCACCCCGATGGCATCGGTCGGGCCATACATGGCAACTGACACTGCGTCGTTGTGAGCGGCGATGACTTCCCCGACCCGGAGCGACCCTCCGGAGCTGATGTGGATCGAGTCCCCCACCCGGGCGGGAAGCCCACGAACCAGCACTTCCAGGCCGTTGATCCCCGCAACCCGACCTTCATGGGCCCACACATCGAGCGAGCCCACGGAACGAGCGAGACCGTGCAACACGTCAGCAGCTGACGTGGACGACGTGGCGATCATCAGAACTGCATGTTCATGATCTGGGAATAGGCCTGAATGGCCTGATCACGAACAGCAACCATCAACTGCACAGACAACGCGGCCTCGGTGGTGGCGATGGTGACCTGGTGGAGATCGACGTCTTCGCCGCGCGCAAGCTTCTGCACCAGGTCATCGGCCCGGTGTTCAGCGGAGCTGACGTTCTGCACTGCGTCGGAGAGCATCTCTCCGAACCCGGGAGTTGCCCGCGTCGTCGAGGTGCTGGTGGGTATCGGTAGGGCACTACCAATAGGTGCAACAGCCATCAACGCCGCCCGATCTGCAGCGCCGCCTTGTAGGACTCCT
>JAYPWI010000017.1:0-8201 GCA_038135065.1 Acidimicrobiales bacterium | reverse complement strand
ACCACTCGGAGGTTGACCTGATAGTGGCGGGTAGCAATGATCATGTCGGCCATCTCGGTAGCCATGTCGACACCCGACAGTTGCACCAATCCGTTCTCGTCCGCCAAGGGGTCATCGGGATCGAACGCAAGCTTGGCGGGACGACCATCACGCACCACCCCGGCAACGACAGCGCCTTCGCCACCCTGTTCTGCCTGCAACACAACACGCTGGGCACGGAATGGTTCCTCTCCGACCCTGGTCCGAGTGTTCACATTGGCCAGATTGTGCGAGATGGCATTCATCCAGGAGTTGGCAGCGCTTACCCCACTCCTGGCGATACCGATGACACCGAAGGCTCCCATGATCAGTTCCCCATCGCCGATCGGAGCAACCCGACCTTGTAGTTGAAGCCGTTCACCATGGCTTGCACCATCAGGTTGTCCTGGACCATCTCGGTCACCTCGATCTCGAGATCCACTGAGTTACCGCGGGCATCCACTGCATTGGCGCGGTAACTCTCTTCCACCCGTGCACTGCGGGGCGCATCCGATGCAGCCCGCAGGGCCGCTTCGAAGTCCACCTCACGTGCCCGATAACCCGGCGTCTCAGCATTGGCGATGTTGTCGGCCCGGACACGGGCCCGATGGGACAATCCGTCCAGAGCCGCAGACGCTGTCTGCATCGTGATGTCACTCAAACCGCTCATGATCACCAAAACGGCGCAACCGATGACCACCGAAGTGGTCGGCCATCCGTGCGCCGTACAAATCCGTTTCTGTTGTCACGCCCCCCGTCGGCCGCCCAGCGGCCTGTCTTAGGACTCGTGGCATCCACTGTCTGCAGATGACGGACAGTCGTGAACTTGCCCTCTCGGTCCGAAGCTCCAGCCATCCTCAGAACCACCGGCACTCTGCCGATGGAAGGGCAGCAGCGACCCCACGGATCGGGGTCCCGATCAGGACAGCGTTCATGGACGAACTGCGGGCGGCCCGTCGACGACTGGGCCTCGGCGACCATCCGACCAGGTCGGACATCGTGGCCGCCTATCGGGCGGCGGCGAAACGATGTCATCCCGACCATGGCGGCGATGCCCGAGCATTCGCCGAAATCGAGGAGGCATACCGACGTGCCCTGTCGGGAATCCGACCCCCGAATCATGAGCTGTACCTTCGAATTGTCGATCCGGCGCCAGCCACCCTGCCGACCGAGCAACCCGTGCGGCGCCAACCACATCACGCACCGGTGACGAAGATCCCGGGCACAGCGTTCGCTGACCTCCTCCGCTGCGAGATGGATCGTCTGGCAGCAACCTGTTAGAGGCGGATTGCCTTCCCGCTCAACTCGGGGTGGGATCGGCCAGCTCGTGATCGGTGGCCCGGGCGCCACTACCCGGCGCGCGGCTCGACGGAGCGGCTGGGGGTACTGCCTGGGACTCGGACTCCTCGGGCTTGTCGAGGATCGGAGCACCCTCGACCAGTGGGTCCTCGTCGGAAGCATCAGCCACGAGATACAACACGAGTGCCGCAAGGACTGCCGCTACGAGCGAAGCGAAGAGCACTCCCATCTTGGCCTGGCTCGTGAAGGCGCTGGTGTCCCCAGTGGTCCAGGCCAGTTCGGCCACGAACAGCGACACTGTGAAACCGATACCGGCGGCCAGACCCATGCCGACGAATTCCGCCCAGCGCATACCGGCCGGCAGTTGGAAGCCGAACATCTTCACGGCCAAGAACACGGCAAGGGTGATCCCCAGCGGCTTCCCGACGACCAAGCCCATCGCAACGCCCCACGTGACACCGGAACCGATGGCGTCGGCGATGACCTCCCCGCTGAGGGGCAAGCCGGCGTTTGCCAAGGCAAACAGGGGGATGATCAGGAACGCGGTGTAGGGGTGCAGTGCCTCTTGTAAGCGGGCAGCCACCGAAGCCGTCTCGGACACGTGCCACGCAGCAGCCCGTACCTGCCGGGCGTCTGCATCCTCTCCGAGCACGAGGCTCACGTTCTGATTGACCCTGGCCAGCAGAGGCTTGGCAGGCGCCGACAGGCCCAGGACAACGCCGGCGATGGTGGCGTGTACGCCGGACTCGAACGTGGCGTACCAGACGAAGATCCCGACGACCATGTACGGCGCGAGCGACCACACCTGCAGCTTCTTCATCACGTTCACGGCAACGATTCCCACCAAGGCAACGAGGAGCCAGGTGAAGTTCAGGCCATCGCTGTAGAAGATGGCGATGACGGCCACCGCACCGATGTCGTCGACGATGGCCAGGGTCAACAGGAAGAGCTTGAGGCGAGCGCTCACCCTCGAACCCAAGAGGGCGACGACACCGACGGCAAAGGCGATATCGGTCGCCATGGGAATTCCCCAACCGGTGGCCGCATCCCCACCCCCGCTGAATGCAACGAACATCAAGGCGGGCACCACCATGCCCCCGATCGCCCCGACCGCGGGCAGGGCAGCCGCCCGCAGGGTGCGTAGCTCACCGACCACGAGTTCGCGCTTGATCTCGAGTCCGACCACGAAGAAGAAGATGGCCATCAGTAGGTCGTTGACCACATGATGCAGGCTCAGGTCGAGGTGCCACGAACCCACAGCCACCGAAGCGTGGGCGTGCCACAGATCGGCGTAGGCATCGCTCCAAGGTGAGTTGGCCCAGATCAGCGCAACCACCGTGGCGAGGATGAGAACGATCCCACCTCCGGCCTCCTGGTGCATGAAATTCTGGAACGGTCGGAACACCGTGCGGGCAATGATCCGGTCGCTGTTGGTGAACGTGGGGCGCGGTAGGGCGTCGTGAGCCATGCGGTTCTGTCGACAGGCTTTTCCACAGGCTGAGTCATTTGGCCCGAAAATGTCTCACTACCGCAGGACCCTCAGGTGTAGATCGAAGACCCGCCGCCATCGAGTCCATACGTGCCCATGCGCTCGAGGCACACCTCGACCGACCAGGGGAGCATGGTCGCACCACAGCGGGCATCGCGGTACAGACGCTCGAGGGGCTGCGGCCGCAGCAGCGATCGGCCGCCACACGCCCGGATAGCCAACGAGGCGATCTCGGGTGCGCCCTCCATGGTGGCCACCATCGACGCCCACCCCTCGTGGACCACTGCGGGGTCGGGATCGACACCGGCGGCGGCCACCACTCGATCCGACAGGGCTCTGGCCTGGAGCAGCTGCATGTTCATCTGGGCCCAGATCGCGGCCTTCTGCGGGTGATCGGCCCGGCGGGTGCCGTCGACCTCTCCACGGAGGTATCGACCGGTGTAGTCCACCACGGCCTGGCTGAGACCCAGATAGGCGAAGGCGAGGGTCATGAAATAGAAGGGCCACCGGCTGGCCAGCAGGTTGAAGGTCCCCGGAGGCAGCCATTCGTTCTCGGCGGGAACGAACACCCGATCGAACTCGAGGGTCTTGGAGATGGTCCCCCGCATACCCAGGGGATCCCAGTCGCCGGTGATGGTGAGGCCGTCGGAGTCTGCGGGCACCCCCAAAAACCGGATGTCCTTCTCCCCAGGGCTCAGCGCCACGATGTCGTGGATACCGGCAGCCTCCGAGAGGGAAGCGAAGATCTTGCGACCGGTCACCAGGTAGCCACCGTCGACAGGTTCGGCCACCGTGGCCAATCCCTTCGCCGCCTGACCCATGAGCCCCTCCGAGAAGGGCTGCGAGTGGATGATCCCTTGCCCGAGGATGCCCTCGTACATCCGTACCCGGCGGGCCTCGAGCATCGCCTGGGCGTCAGCCGGAAGAGCGAAGTCATCGGCGATTGGTCCCGTCAACAGGCAGGTGCAGGTGTGCATGTTGAAGGTGAGCGCTGTGCTGCCGCAGTGCCGGCCGATCTCCTCGGCCACGGCCGCGTACTCGGCGAACGAGGCACCGAGGCCGCCGTATCGCTCGGGGATGCACAGTCCGAGAAACCCTATGGCCGCCAGGTCTTCCCAATTCTCGTAGGGGAAGGAGGCCTCGCGGTCATAGGTGTGCGCCCGCTCTTCGAACACGGGACCAAGTTCGGCCACCCGGGCCACGAATCCCCGGGCGCGTTCGGACCGGGCTGACACCAACATGCAGACTCCATCTGGAACAGGACCTACAGCGGACAACCATAGGGAGTTGCCTCGCTGCGCGGGTACTCGGGCCTGCTTCGAACAGCGCAGGGCCCGAGATCGTCAGTCCTTGGCTCGGTCGGCCTTCCAGGTGTCGTAGTCGACGATGGGTAGGCCAGCTTCCTTCCACCCACCGAAGCCGGTCACGATGTGGGACACCTTCTCGAGGCCCATGTCCTGGAGGGTCTTCGCAGACAAACTTGTCCGCCCGCCACCCGCTCAGTAGAGGACGAACTCGATGTCCTCGGCAAAGATCGGCTTGAAATAGGGCGAGTCGGGCGATACCCAGAACTCGAGCATCCCTCGGGGAGCGTGCATGGCGCCGGGGATGACCCCATCCCGCTGCAGCTCCCGGATGTCCCGAATGTCGACCAGCACGGCGCCTTCTTCCTCAGCGCGTCGCTTGGCTTCTTCCGGGGTGTGATTGACGATCTCGGCTCGGGCAGCCTCAACCATCTCATTGACGGACTTGATGGCCATGTCCTGACGCTAGCTGACTGGCTCGGCTCCGTCAGGGGCCATCTAGGCTGGCCCCATGTCAGGTCCCGAGATCGACCTCGTTGCACCTCGGTCGTACGAAGGCGACCAACCCCACGAGCAATTCGACTGGCTCCGTGAGCACGACCCCGTCCACTGGCACCCTGAGACTGATGGGTCCGGCTTCTGGGCAGTGACCCGCCACGCTGACGTACGGAGAGTCAGCCGGGACACCGACACGTTCTCCTCGAGCCCCACCATCATGCTCGAGGACCCCAATCCCCAGCAGCAGGACCAGATGGGCGACCACCAGATGATGCTGATGGTCGACCCGCCCCTCCACACGGCCATGCGTCGCTTCATCAGCCACCGTTTCACCCCTCGGGCATCCGCCCTGCTGACCCACCGCATCGACCAGTTGGCTGCAGCCATCCTCGATGAGGTCGTCCAGGGGGAACGGTGCGACCTGATCTCCGACGTGGCCGGCGAGATGCCGAGCTTCGTGATCGCCGAACTATTGGGCATTCCCCTAGCCGATGGACGCGACCTCTACCGACACACAGAAGCCCTCCACTCATCCAAGGATGCGCTCGCCCCCGGGGCCAAAGCAGAGGCCTACCGGGCCATGTTCGACTACAGCCAACGGGTGTGGGCCGACAAGCAGGCTGATCCTTCCGACGATCTGTCGAGCCTGCTGGTGCACGGGGAGATCGCCGGTCGCCCACTGGATCCGATCGACTTCTTCCTGTGGTTTCTTCTCCTCATCGATGCCGGAGGCGACACCACGCGCAATCTCGTCGGGGGTGGGATGTGGGCCCTGCTCGCCCAGCCCGACCAGCTCGAGTTGCTCCGCAGCGACCCGCAGGGTCTGCTCCCATCGGCCGTCGAGGAGCTGCTGCGCTGGGTGAGCCCGGTCGTGTACATGCGCCGCACAGCGACCTGCCGAACCCGTCTCGGCGAGCGAATCATCGAGGAGGGCGACAAGGTCGCCGTCTTCTACGGAGCTGCGAACCGAGATCCCGACGTGTTCGACGACCCCCACCGGATGGACCTGAACCGGGACCCCAACCCTCATCTCGCATTCGGTGGTGGCGGCCCTCACCTGTGCCTGGGCGCCCACCTGGCACGTATCGAGATCACCGCACTTCTCCGGCAGATCCTTCTTCGCCTCGACGACCTCGAGGTAGATGGGCCGGTCCACTGGATGACCTCCAACTTCATCTACGGCCCGACGACGTTGCCCGTTCGCTTTCACCCGGTCCATCGGACCTGATCATCATGGACGAGGTCCACGGCCAGGCCCCGACCGCAGTCGATCTCCTCGCTGACGAGCCGACACCGTTTCGGTGGCGCCTGGGAGTACGCCCCCTCGATCTCCGGAATTGGATCCTGATCGACGATCACTACGACAGCGAGATGTCCGAGATCGGTGTGCTGACCAACCGCCACCGCGAGGGCGTGTTCGCCCTACCCGGATCGACAGCTGGCGCAGCCGAGGTCCGCGACACTCTGATCGGCCACTTGCGAACCCGCTATCCCCGCCGTTTCGCAGGTCTCGACCCTGCTCGCGTCGCCGATGATCCGATGCCCCTGGCTGCCGCCCGTGCACTGGTGCAGGAGGACCTCTGTCTGCTGCAACGCACGGACGAAGGGTGGATCATGACTGCGGGAGCGGTGGTCATCCCCACCTCATGGGATGTCGAGTCCAAGATCGGTCAGCGCCTGGATCGCATCCACTCCCCCGTTCCGCGAGCAGACGACGAGTTGGCTGCTCCGATGGCCAGGTTCTTCGACCGCCTCCGAGCGGATCGGCCCGTCTGGCGAGCCAATCGAAGCCTCACCGAGGACGGAGCGTTGCGCCTCGAGCCGGGTCACCGGAGCGAAGAAGCCAACCCGACCATCACGGCCGACAACGTCGCCGAACGTCTATGGCTGCGCGTCGAGTACCAAACACTGCGCCGCTTCCCCATCCACGGGGCCATCCTTTTCACGATTCGGATCCTTCGCCAGCGGCTGGACAGCCTCGTTGACCGACCTGCCCAGCTACGCGCACTGGTGCAGAGCATCGAGGCCATCCCGCCCGATGTTGCGGCCTACAAGCGCTCCACTACCCGCCACCTCGAGCCGCTGCGGGCTTGGGTGCGCCAGCACACTGACAACGGCTGACACAACTTCCGCAAAAAAATTTTCGGAGCTTTGTGTTAGACGTCCCGGCAGTCAGGCCTCTTACGGGTGTCCCTACAACACCTTGAACAGAGGAACCGACCAATGAACATCCCGACCAACATGATTCGACGCACCAGCCTCGTGGTGGCTGGCACTGCAGCCGGACTGGCCCTCGCCACCACCTTGGTGGCCTGCGGCGGAACCGACTCCACCGAATCCCAGACAGCACTGGTCCCCACGACCGAGGCCCCGACAACCACCGTCATCGAGTGGCCCCAGCACGATGCGGACCCCACACCCACCATTCCTGTCCCCGCCGACAGCGAACCGGTCGGCGGCCCCGCCGACGACGAGCCCACTGGCGACCCCACCGAAGTCGCTCCCCCAGTCGACGCTCCCGCTGATCCGCCCGTCGTCGTCATCTGCACTCCGCCGTGCACTGAACCCACCGTCGAGGTGATGCCTCCCTGGGTCATCACGGAGATCCCTGACAGCGTGCTCGGTGAGGTCGACGACCTGCCGGTGGTCGAGATCGACAACGAACCCGTGGTCGGTCTGGGCAAGCTGCCGATCGTCGAAGCGACCCAGGACGAGGAGTCCAAGGCATCGAACCTGTGCCAGCAGTTCCCAGCACTCTGCGACCCCGTCCCGATGCAGCCAGCACCCTCCACCGATGACAGGGCGGGCAAGCTTCCCCTGATCGTGATCGGTAACTGATCGACCAGCACTCACCACCGCACAGCACGACACCCCCCGCCATCGGTGGGGGGTGGTGCGCGTGCCGACGCCGGCGTGCACCAGTTGCCCAGACGTGCTGTGACTGACTCAGCGGGTGGTCACGAGCAACCGCTCGAGCCCGTGGAGGCCGTTGTTTCGTCGCCATGCTGTATCGACGATGTCGAGGTGCGCGACCCGGTCGGCCATCTGCTCGAGCACGGCCCTGACCTCGAGCTGGGCCAGGCCTGCGCCCACGCATCGGTGGATTCCTCGACCGAAGGCGAGGTGGTCGGTGGGGTTGCGGTCGATGTCGAACCGATCTGGCTGCTCGAAGCGCCGTTCGTCCCGGTTGGCCGACCCGAACAACAGCACCACCCGGGCCCCCTCGGCGATGACGGTTCCACCAAGCTCGACGTCGGTAGTGACAAGGCGGGTGAACCGTTGCACCGGCGACTCGATGCGCAGCACCTCGGCGATCGCGCTGGCCATACGAGACCGATCAGCTCGCAGCCGTTGCCACTGCTCGGGGTGGCGGGCGAAGAGGTACAGGGCTGCGCTGATGGCGTTGACCGTGGTGTCCATGCCAGCCCAGACGATGGCCATCACAAGCCCGGGGCAGGCATCTGGTTCGATGTCGCCGGCGGCCCCGGCTGCATAGAACGCCTGCCCCCATCCGCCCTCGGTCAACACCCGACGGTGCTCGGGCCCGAGCACGAGGATGGCGTCGAAAGCGAGGGCCAACTTGTGGTGATGCA
>JAYPWI010000016.1:56109-78272 GCA_038135065.1 Acidimicrobiales bacterium | reverse complement strand
ACCGGGCGGCTACCGCCGACACTCCGACCGAGGCCTCCTCGGCGATGCCGGCCCCCACGGCCAGCAATCGCCCGGCGTCCCACACGGCCCGACTCCCGGGGAACGCCCCCTCGACCAGGGCCAGATCGACCAGGGCCAGATCGCGCCCGGCCTCGGTCCCCTCGATCTCGACATCGAGCAGCTTCGCCCGCCACGCCACCGATGCAACCGGTGCCACCCCCGACGCCACTGCGCCCGCAGCATGACCGGCCATGGTGGCCTCGTGGTGACGAGGAAACACGTTGTTCGTCCCGGTGGACAGGGCGACCAGCGCTGCGTCCCGCCAGCCCTTGACCACGTCCCGGTGGGTACCGTCGCCCCCGAGTACCACCACGGCGCCCGCCCCGATGTCCCGCAGCGCGGCGGCCGCCGCGGTCGAGTTGGCGGACACGTCCCAGGGCGGCGCGGGCAGCAGATCCAGCTCTGCATCGACCTCGAGTCGGTCGATGGCCCGGGCCGACAGGGCCCGTCGATCGTCGGTCAGCAGCACCCGACGGGCACCTCCCTCCACCGCCCCGACAACGGCCCGGCGGACGATCCCTACCTTGGCCATATCCGAGGTCGGAGAGGCCGCGGCGACCAGACGACGGATGTCCTTGCCAGCTGCCGGGTTCACCACGATCCCCACCGTGGGAGGGCCGGGCTGGGCGGCCGGCGCCCCGTCGGTCACCCGGGCGGTTCCGCCAGCCCGAGGGTCTGGCGGATTCCTGTGGCGATGCGGCCCGCGTTCGGCACGTACTCGGCCTCCAGCACCGGGCTGAAGGGCACCGGGGTGAACGGAGCGGCCACCCGGCCGACGGGGGCATCGAGGTAGTCGAAGGCCTCTTCTTGGACCTGGGCTGCGATCTCGGCGCCCAGCCCCCCGAAGCGCACCGCTTCGTGGACCACCACGATCCGGTTGGTGCGACGAGCCGAGGCGACCACGGTGTCGATGTCGAGGGGTTGGACGGTCCGTAGGTCGATCACCTCGCACTCCACCCCCTCACCGGCCAGTCGGTCGGCCGCCTTGAGCGACTCGTCGACCATGCGCCCATAGGACACCACGGTGACCGCATCGCCGGGCCGGACCACGTTGGCCACCCCGATGGGCACCTCGTAGAGCTCCTCAGGCACAGGCCCCTTCTTGCCCAGCAAGCGCTTGTTCTTCACGAACACCGTCGGGTTGTCGTCGCGCAGACAGGCCACCATCAGCCCCTTGGCGTCGTAGGGGGTGCCCGGCATGACCACCTTGAGGCCCGGCACGTGGCACAACATGGCCTCGAGGCTCTGGCTGTGCTGAGCGGCCGCCGACAGGCCAGCACCGCCACTGGTAGTGATGGTCAGGGGCAGGGTGGCCTTCCCCCCGAACATGTACTTGAGTTTGGCGGCCTGGTTCGCGATCTGGTCCATGGCCACCAGGATGAAATCCATGAACATGAGGTCGACGACGGGCCGCAGTCCAGCCACCGCGGCTCCGATGCCCAAGCCGACGATGGCCTGCTCGCTGATCGGGGTGTCCACGCTGCGCATCGGTCCGAACTCGTCCTGCAAGCCGACGAAGGCACCGAACACCCCGCCGGCGGCCCCCACGTCCTCGCCGGCCACGAAGATGGACTCGTCCTCCCGCATCATCTGCCGCAAGGCCTCGTTGAAGGCGGCCCCATAGGCCAGGGTCCGGGTCTCGGTCTCGGTTGCCGCCATCTCAGGCACCTCCCCCGGCGATGGTGTAGACGTCGTTGAACAGCTCAGAGGGGTCGGGGTCCGGGCTCTGTTCGGCGAAGGCGATGGCCGCCTCGATGGCCGCAGCGACCTCGGCGTGTACGGCCGCTGCCCCATCGGCGTCGAGCACGCCGGCGGCCGCCAACCGGGCCTCGAGCAGGTCGATGGGGTCACGGGTCCGCCACTCGGCGAGCTCCTCGTCGCTCCGGTACTTCATTCCGAGGACCTGCACCCCGTGGTGGTTGTAGAACCGGTAGGTCTTGGCCTCCACGAAGCTGGGGCCGTCGCCCGCCCTGGCCCGGGCCACCGCCTCCGAGGCCGCCTCGAACACGGCCACCGCGTCCATCCCGTCCACGATCACCCCCGGCATGCCGTAGCCCACGGCCCGGTCCACCACATCGGTGATGGCCATGGTCTGATCGCGGGGCGTGTACTCCCCGTATTCGTTGTTCTCGCACACGAACACCACGGGGAGGTGCAGGGCGGCCGCCATGTTGGCCGCCTCGTGAAAGGCGCCGATGTTGGACGCCCCGTCGCCGAAGAAGACCACCGACACTGCGCCATTGCCCTTGTACTTGTTGGCGAACCCGGCACCCACCGCGATGGGCACCCCTCCACCGACGATGCCGTTGGCTCCCAGCATCCCGAGGTCCAGGTCGCAGATGTGCATGGAGCCGCCCCGGCCCTTGCAGTACCCCGTTTCCTTGGCCATGAGCTCGGCCATCATCCGGTTGAAGTCGCCACCCTTGGCCACCAGATGGCCGTGGCCACGATGGGTCGAGGAGATCTGGTCCTCGTCGGTCAATGCAGCGCATACCCCGGCGGCCACCGCCTCCTCACCCACGTAGAGATGAAGGAACCCCGGTAACCGGGACTCTTCGGCCAGTCGACCGGCCGCTTCCTCGAAGTGTCGGATCCGCACCATCCGGCGGTGCAGATCGACAAGTACCTCGTCGGTCACTTCCACGACAACCCCCCTCGGTCCCCGATCGGGCCAACGCTATCGGATGGCCGATGACCCCGAGGCCGGGTCAACCCCCGTCCCGATCGGCCCCGAGGGAACCCCCGGCCCACCAGCGCTCGAAGACCGGTCGCACCGCCCCCGACACCAACTCGACGATGGCCCCCGACGGCGGGGCCAGGTAGGTGAAGGCCCCGTACCCGTCACCGGGAGCGGCTCCTGCGGCGACCAGATCCCACCCCAGTGACCGGCATCGCTCGGTTTCGGCCACCACGTCGTCGACCCACACACCGAGGTGATGGACACCCGGCTCCCCGCTTCCGTCCCATGGACTCCCGACCTCGCCCTGGAGCAGTTCGAGATGCTGGGGTCCCTCGCAGGAGTAGGTGAACTGCAGGTCGAAGGTCTGTGTGCCCCCAGCCGGGGTCCAGACCGTCATGGCCCGATGGTGCTGCACCGTGGCCCACGTGACCGACAGCGTCTCCCCCAGTTCGGCCATCGCCTGGTCGAGGTCGGGGACCCGTACCCCGACGTGGAACAGTCGCTGATAGTCGATCATCGGACCTCCCCCACTCCCCGGGCTGACCATACTGGTGCCGTGGGCGAGCGGGACGATGCAGCGAACAGCGCACGCAGCCAGCTGGTCGAGCTGGCTCGTCGCACCCTGGCCCACACTGCGGCGGGCACTGTCCCCCTGGCGACCTCGGTGGGTCGGGTCCCCGCCCAGGCCTACCTCGACCCCGATCGGTGGGCTCTCGAGATGGAGCGCGTCTTTCGGCGGTGCCCCTTGGTGGTGGCCCTCTCAGCCCAGGTGGCCGACCCAGGAAGCTATGCAGCCCTCGAGGTACTCGACACCCCGATCCTGGTCACCCGGGACGGCGACGGCACCCTCCGCGCCTTTCTCAACGTGTGCAGCCATCGGGGAGCCATCGTGGTGGCCCCGGGAACGGGGAGTGCCCGACGCTTCGCATGCCCCTACCACGCGTGGACCTACGACCCATCGGGCCAACTGGTCGGCATCCTCGACCGGGAAGACTTCGGCGAGGTGGACCCCGACGCCCTGGGCCTGCGACCCCTGCCCTGTGAGGAGCGGGCCGGACTGGTCTTCGTGGGGATCGACCCCGACCAGGCCCTGGATCTCGACACCCACCTGTGCGGCTACGAACTTCCACTCGGCCACCTCGGCCTGGCCGACGGCTGGTATCTGGGATCTCAGCGCATCGGGGGACCGAATTGGAAACTGGCCTACGACGGATACCTCGACCTCTACCACCTGCCGATCCTGCACCGCGACACCTTCGGGACCGACATCTCCAACAAGGCCATTTACGACGCCTGGGGCCCCCATCAACGGGTCAGTTCGCCTGATCGTCGCCTCTTGACCTTGCAGGACCAACCCCCCGAACAGTGGCCCGACCATGTCATTACCGCCGGGGTATGGACCGTGTTTCCTCACGTCTCGATCGCCGCCTTCCCCCTTCGGCTCCCCGACCGGCCGTCCGGCTCGCAGCCGGTCACCGTGCACATGGTGTCGATGCTGTATCCAGGGTCGACCCAGGCCGAGTCGAGCACCGTCCAGCACTTCGTGGTCGACACCGAACCCGACGAACAGATCACCCAGGCCGTTGCCGCCCAGCAGGCCTTCCTCCTCCATGTCGTGCGCGACGAGGACTACGCGACGGGCCTGGCGATCCAGCGGGGACTGGCCACCGGTGCCCGCACCGAGGTGCTGTTCGGCCGCAACGAACAGGGCGGCCAACGTTTCCATGCCTGGCTGGACGCCCTGGTGGAGTTGCCGGAAGCCGACCAGACCAAGGCCCGCTTCGCGGCGGCCACCACCGAGTTCCAGACGTGAGGGAGCCGATGGGGTGTCAGCGGGTCTTGCCCACCCACTCGCTGGTGGCCCGGGCCATCTTCGCCCCGTCGTAGCCGATTCGCTGGGTCGGCTCCACCTCGAGAACCACCCGGTTGGGAGAATCGAGGAAGCGAACGAAGGTGGCTTGGCCCTCAGGGTGGTTCGGGTACAGGGCGGCAGCCAGCCGGGGGTAGAACCATTGCAGGGTGGCAGGGTCCTCGTGCACGGTGCAGGTGCCCTTCCAGGTGATGGCTTTGTTGCGGGGCAGCGGGCTCCCTGTAGAGGTCACCACCACACAGACCCGGGGGTCGCGCCGCACGGCGCGGATGCGGGCCCGCTGGTCGGAGGCCGTCAACCAGAACCTCCCGTCGGCCCACACGTAGGACATGATGACCCCGACCGGCCACCCCTCCGTGTTGGACCAGATGAAGGTGCACTCGTTGTGGGCCTCGAGGAGGGCCTGCTCGTCCTGTGGGTCGAGGTCGTAGGCCCTGACGTCCTCGTAGTCCTGCCCGCTCATCGCCGCTGTCTTCTTCCCAGGACGGCCGGCTCAGCCACCGCTGCGGCGGGCCACCGAGGCGGGCGACTGGCGGGTGTCCGCCCATCCCACGGTCATCCCCGCTGACAGACCGCCGTCGACGGGCAGGTCGATCCCGTTCACCCAGCCGCAGTCCCCGGCCAGGAGCCAGCTGACGACCTCGGCCTCGTCGTCGGGGGTACCCACCCGCCCGACCTGTTCGTTCATCCAGGCCATCTGCTCGGCCCCCGCATCGGTCTCGAAGTAGGGGAACAGCGGGGTGTTGACCGGGCCGGGGCTGACCGAGTTCACCCGGATCCCCCGGTCGAGCAGACGGCCGGCCAGCTGCTTGGTGTAGCTGACCACCCACTCCTTGGAGAGCACGTAGGCATTGGGGCCGCCCCGGTCGTAGGCCTGGGCGACCTCGATACCGGCCGCGAAATCAGCAGCCGCGTCGAGTTCGGCGATGCGGTCCACGTGGCGCTGCCACGCCATGCCAGCCAGGGACGCGATGTTTACGATCGAGCCGCCGTCGTTGAGCTTTCCGGCGGCCAACAGCGCGTCGGTCACGTGGCGCAGCCCGTACACGTTGACCCGCAACACCAGCTCGGCCCCCATCGAACCGGCCACCCCGGCGATATTGCCCAACCCGTCGAAGGAGCCGTCGAGATCGGCCACCACGGCGTCGATCGACGCTGGGTCGGACAGGTCGCAGTGATGGTGGGCCGAGGCCTCGGCCGGCGCCTCCTTGACGTCGAGGTTCACCACCTCGTGGCCGGCCGCCACCAACCGTTGCAGGGTTGCGTGACCGATCCCCGTCGATGCCCCTGTCAGCAGGATGCGCTTGCTCATCTCTCCCCCTCGCGGTCGCTCGACGGCCAAGTGTTCCACAGCCGACGGTGCCGTGGTCAGTGGGCGATGACGTTGAGCAGGGCTTGGCGCCCGGCGGCCACCTCGGCCAGGCCGCGCCCGATGGCCGGACCGACCTCGCCGGGGTCCTCCACCCGCTCGCCGTACCCACCGGCCGCCTGGCACACCAGCTCGTGGTCGATCGACGGACCGATGCCGGCGAACGCGAACTCCCCGGACCGAGCTGCGTGCCCCTCGGGGTACACCATGCGGGTAGCTCGTTCGACGGCCCCCCAGGTGGCGTTGTTCCACACCACGTACAGCACGGGCAGGCCGTAGCGGCGCGATGCCCAGTGGGCGGTGGTGGGCACTCCGAACAGGTACGACCCGTCACCCACCACACACACCACCGTGCGGTCGGGGGCGGCCAGCTTGGCCCCCAGGGACGCCCCGAGGCTCCAACCGAGCACCCCGGCTTGTGACACGCCGTAGAAGCGACCGGGGCCCTGGAGGGACATCTGGGCCACGTCCACCCCGAGTTCGTCGACCAGGATCGCATCGTCGGGCAGGAGGCCGTCGAGGACCTGTGACACGAACGGCTTGGCCAATGGGCGGGCGTCGGCCAGGGCCCGAGCTCGCTCTCTCGCCCCCTCCCTCGACCTGGTGGCGTTCTCGCTCCACTCGGCGCGCCGCGCTGGAGCGGCCTCGATGGGTCCCCCTTGTTCGAGTTCGGCCACCAGGACGGCCAGGGTGGGGGCGATGGCCCCGGTGAGGTTCACGTCGACCTCGAAGGATCGCACCGGATACCCACCGTGGAGGGGATCACTCCCGATGCCGATGACCGTGGTGCTGACCCCCGGTCGACCCCGTCGCGGCGTCCACGGCACATCGCTCTCCACGACCACGACCACATCGGCGTCGGCCACTGCCCGATCGGCTGCTTCGACGATCCGCAGTGGATGATCGAAATCGAGGTTGGAGTGGGTCGGGTAGGGGTCGTACACGGGTGCACCGACCATCTCGGCCAGGCGAGCCACCAGGGGCGGGGCGGCCCGGTCGCGACCAGCCGAGCGGGTGATCAGCACCGGCCGTTCAGCCTCCCGCAGGATCCGGGCTGCCTGGGCGACGAGGCCGGGCTCGGGTACGGTCCGACCGATGGCAGTCCGGGCGGGAGTCACCGCACCGCCGTCGTGCTCGGCGGCCAGCACCTCTCGGGGCAGGGTCAGGTACACGGGGCCAGGGGGGTCGGATTCGGCCATGGCGAACGCCCTGTCCACCACGGCCACCAGGTCAGCACCGGCCCGCAGTTCGTAGTCCCACTTGACCCACTCCCGGACCATTGCCCCCTGGTCGAAGGACTCCTGGGACCAGTGGATGTGCATGTCGCGGGCCCCGAGCCGGTCACCCTCGGTCAGGGGGGTGCGGCCAGCCGTGAGGTACAGGGCCTGGCGAGCCCGGTTGGCGTTGATGAGTCCGCCCACTGCGTTGGCCGTACCGGCCACCGTGTGGACCATCACCGCCGGGGTCGACCCCGACACCATGCCGTAGCCGTGGGCCATGGCCATCGCCGTGACCTCGTGGGTGACGGGCACAGGAGCCGGAGAGAGCTCGCCCGCCTCGCTGCGGCGAGCGTAGGCATCGATGATCGGCCCGAAGTCGGTGCCCGCATTACCGAAGAGGTACTCGACCCCCCGGTCGGCGAGCAGACCGAGATAGGCGTCGGCGACGGAGCGGGGGTCGTGGGCCACGGCAACCTCCTGACGGGCCGGGGTTGTTCCATCATGACCGCACCATGAGGCCCGCGCCCCGGATTGTCCATCGCACGTGGTGAGGGTCGATAACGTCGGAGAACGGAACTGCAGGGGGGCCGATGACCGAGACCGTCACAGGGACCGACCGCTCCAACGGGGTGAGCTGGAGCGAACTGCTCGAGACTGACAGCCACCCGGTCAGCGAGGTGCTCACCCGGGTAGCCCCCATGGCCCCAGGCAATACCCGGGTACCCGCTGCCGCCTACACGTCGCGGGCGTGGCACGACCTCGAGGTCGAGCGCCTGTGGAGCCGGGTATGGCAGATGGCCTGTCTCGAGGAGGACATCCCCGAGGTCGGCGACCACCTGGTCTACGACATCGCCCACCTGAGCTTCGTGGTGGTGCGCACCGGCGCCGACGAGATCCGGGCCTTCAACAACGCATGCCTGCACCGGGGTCGCCTGCTCAAGGAAGGGCCGGGCCGGGGTGCCACCAACCTGCGCTGCCCCTTCCACGGCTGGTCCTGGAACCTCGACGGTTCGTTGAAGGAGATCCCCTGCGAATGGGACTTCCCCGAACTGGACAAGGGGCTCCTGGACCTTCCCCAGGCCAGGGTCGGGACCTGGCAGGGCTTCGTGTTCATCAACCCCGACCCGGCCGCCGAGCCACTCGAGGCGTTCCTCGAGGGCCTCGACGAACACTTCGCAACCCTGCCCTTCACGAAGCGGGTGAAGCGGGCCCACGTCCGCAAGATCATGCCGGTCAACTGGAAGGCCTGTCAGGAAGCCTTCATGGAGGCCTACCACGTGGTGGCCACCCACCCCACCCTCATGGACGACCTGGGAGACGCCAACTCGGCCTACGACGTGTTCGGCAACTTCTCCCGTGCCGTGTCCCCCCACGCAGTGCCCAGTCCTCACCTGGCCAACATGGCCCGCCACGAACATCCCGAGGATGCACGTCATTTCGCCCGCTGGCGGCACCCCATGAACGGCCACGTCTACACCCGCGGTGTCGCTGCCGCCGACGGCACGGCCCTGGTGGAGGTGACCGACCGCAACGGCGACCTCAGCGTGTTCGACCATCGGGGCACCTGGATCGAAGGACCCCTACTCCAGGCCGACCCCCACATGTGCATCTGGATCGGCGGTCCTCTGCTCGAGGGGATGGACCAGGTGCCGCTGATGGTCACTGACTCGAGCGGCGGCGTGGTCGAAGCCAGAACCGGGGCGGCCGAGGCCCGCCGGGCCCAGCTGCGTCGACGGTGGGGCGACAAGTTGGACGTCGACGGGTTCAGCGATGCCGAGATGATCGACGCCATCTTCTACTCGGTGTTCCCCAACCTCAGCCCGTGGGGACCCTTCAACGAGCTCTTCTACCGATTCAGGCCCCACGGGGACAATCCCGACGAGTGCATCTTCGAGATCATGTTCTTCCCGCCGTGGCCCGATGACGAGACCCGTCCCCCGCCCAGCGCGGTCACCGAGCTGGGGATCGACGACGACTGGTCCCTGGCCCCCGAGATGGGACCGGCCTTCAAGATCTTCCAGCAGGACTCCCTCAACCTTCCCCTGGTCCAGAAAGGCCTCAAAGCCCAGCAGGCCCAGGAGGTGGTGTTCGCCTCCTACAACGAGTCGAAGATCCGCCACTTCTGGGAACTGATGGGCCAGTGGCTGGACCTCGAGGGCCAGCCCGTCAGCATCCGGTCGACCGCCGACTGAAGCCCTCCTGGTCGACCAGTCGCTTCGGAGTACCGTTCGGTGATGGATCCCGGTGCTCGGCCCAACATCCTGTTCCTGATCACCGATCAACAACGGGCCGATCACGCAGGGTTCGCGGGCAACGGGGTGGTGCGCACCCCCAACCTCGACGGCCTGGCCGCCCGGGGGACCGTGTTCGACAACGCCTGGGTGGCCAACCCCGTCTGCATGCCGAACCGGTCGTCGATCATGACCGGCCGCCTGCCCACCTCCCACGGAGTGATCTTCAACGACCGCTCTCTGGAATGGGGGGCCAATACCCACGTCCGACGCTTCCGTGAGGCGGGCTACCGGACCGCCCTGATCGGCAAGTCACACCTCCAGCACGGGATGAGCCGCAACTCGGTCTACGAGGTCGACACCCAGCCCGCAGTGGCCGACCCGTACCCGACGGGTTGGGACACGGTGGAGGACTTCGAGCGCTATATGGATGCGATCCCCCCGATGGAGGGGACCTTCTACGGGTTCGATCATGTGGAGTTGGCCATCGACCACGGTTCCCGGGTCACCGGCCACCACCTGCACTGGGCCCTCGAGCGGGGGGCCTCGGTCGAGGACCTGGTCGTCCCCATGACCGACCAGAGTCCTGCCCGGCACCGCCGTGACGACTGGTGGCAGATCTACCAGGCCCCCTACGACCCCTCCCTCCACTCGACGGCGTTCGTGACCGATCGCACCATCGCTGCGATCGAGGCCGCGGCCGGTGCCGGGGAACCTTGGCTGGTCTGGGCCTCGTACCCGGATCCCCATCACCCCATGTGCCCACCCGGCGACTGGTTCGAGCGACACGACCCGGCCGACATGGACCTTCCCCCCACCGTCGATGATCCCCTGGTCGGCGCTCCCGCCCACGTGCGGGCCACGGCCCGCCTACACCCGTCGAAACAGCGTGGCTGGGTCCAGCCCTGCGGGGTGGCCGGTGACCACGACCTGGTCCGGGCCGCCATTGCTGCCACCTACGGCATGATCGAGATGATCGACGACGGGATCGGCCAGATTCTGGACACGGTGGATCGTCTGGGACAGACCGCCGACACGGTGGTGGTGTTCACCTCCGACCACGGCGACATGATGGGTGACCACGGCCTGATGCTGAAGGGCTTTCTCCACTACCGGGGCACCCTTGGGGTACCGATGGTGATCGCCGACCCTCGCCGACCGCCGGGGCGGACCGAGAGCCTGGCCTGCTCGGTGGACCTGGGACCGACCCTGCTCGAATTGGCTGGCCTGCCCGCCTACGACGGCATCCAGGGCCGTTCCCTGACCCCCCTGCTCGACGACCCCGATGCCTCGGTCCGCGACCATGTGCTGATCGAGGACGACCTCCCCTCCGCTCTGGCCGGCCGCATGCGGACCCCTGCCAAGACCAGGACGATCATCGCCGACGGGATGCGCTACACCCGACACTCCACCGGGGAGGACCAACTGATGGACCTCGACGCGGACCCCGACGAGACCACCGATCTCGCTGACCGGGACACCGACCGCCGGGCCGCGATGGTGGAGCGCCTTGCCGACGCCCTCATGGCCGCCGACGACGAGGCCCGAGGCGCGCCCACCACCTGAACAAGAGAGACACTCATGACCCTCGACCCACGCCAGCAGATCGACGAGGCCCTTCGGGCCTACTGCCGGGGCATCGACCGGTTGGAGCCGGAGATCCTGGCTTCGGCCTTCCACCCAGGGGCCATGCTGCATGGCTACGGGGCCCGCTCACATCCCATCGAGGCCTTCGCCCCCTTCGTGGTGGCCGCCCTGGGCAGGACCTACCGTGCGACCCAGCACTCGATCAGCAATACGACCATCACCTTCGACGACGACGGCACCTCGGCGAAGGTGGAGACCTACGTGACCGCCATCCACGTCCTGGCCGCCGATGACGACCACCCGGGCGAGCGGCTCCATGTGGCCCGTGGGCGCTATATCGACCGAGCAGCACCCCGCGACGGGGAATGGCGTCTCACCGAGCGCCACCTGCGCATCGACGTGACCGAGACCCGCGACTGCGGTGAGCCGATGCCCGGCCACTGGGTGCCGAGCGGCCGAGGGGGCACGCCCGATCCCCTCTGGGACTGATCGACCCGTTTCGCTCTGGCCGACCACCTCGGCTGGTCGACTGGGAACTCAGCCGTGGATACCGCCGTCCACGGTGAAGGCCTGCCCCGTGCAGTAGCTCGATCGATCCGAAGCCAAGAAGAGGGCCATCTCGGCGATGTCCTCAGAGGTACCCAGCCGCTTGATGGGCTGACGTCGGATGGCCTTGTCCGTCTGCTCACCCTCCAGCATGGTCTCGGTCATCTCCGTGACGATGACCCCCGGGTGGATCGAGTTGACTCGGATCCCGTGCTTACCGAGTTCCTTTGCCGCAGTCCGGGTCATGCCGGTGACCGCCCACTTGGTGGCTCCGTAGGCCGTCGAGCCGAACACCCCGTCGAGCCCGGCCACCGAGGAGGTGTTGATGATCGATCCTCCGTTGCCTGCGGCGATCATGGCGGCCGCCACCGTTCGCATGCCGAGGAAGACCCCGGTCTGGTTGATGGCCAGGGTCAGGTTCCACAGCTCGGTGGAGGTGTTGAGCAGCTGGGCGGGTCGGAAGATGCCGGCGTTGTTCATGAGGATGTCGAGGCGGCCATGTCGCGCCGTGACGTCGGCCACCACCGCATCCCACTCCCCTTCCGATGACACGTCGAGGTGGTGGTACTCGGCCCCGAGCTCTCCCGCCGTCCGTTCTCCCGCCTCGTCGAGCACGTCGGTCACCACCACCGTGGCGCCCTGTTCCGCGAACAGCCGGGCCTCAGCCGCCCCCTGACCGCGGGCCCCTCCGGTGACCAGGGCCACTCGTCCGTCCAGCTCTCCCATGACGTTCCCCATTTCTGCCCCCAACGAGGCAACGGATCGGGGCGGTTCGTCCTCGGCCCCACCGATCACTCTGCCACCCCGCCACCCGGTCGCGCCCGCTCAGCACACGTGCCGCCCGATCGTCGCCTGCCGACGATCCTCAGCGGCCCAGGCCCTCCTCGGCCCGCCGCGATCTGCTAGACCGAGGCGATGGCCGCATATCTGGTAGCGAACTACGACGTCGTCGACTCCGATCGGTACCGCGAGTACCAAAAGGGGGCCGCCCCCATCATGGCTGGCGGCGGCAAAATCCTGGTCCTGGACCCCGCCTCGACCATCAAGGAGGGCGAAGCGGGCGCCCAGACCGTGGTGATCGAGTACCCAACCAAGGAAGCCGCCCTCGCCGCCTACGAGTCGGCCGACTACCAGGCCGTGGTGGGCATCCGCCTCGAAGCGACCACCAACGGCCGGGCGGTCATCGTCGACGGCATGGGGTGACGACACCACCGACCCGACCACGGGTCGGCGCAGTGGCCCCCTCGATCGAAGCTCTCCGAGCCGACGGGTCGGTGTGGCGGTTGTCCGAACAACGAGGCCACCCGGTCGTCCTCATTTTCCACCGTCACCTGCGTTGACTGCCGTGCGGTGAACATGTCACTGCCGTTGGCAGGGCCCGGGCTTCAATGGCCACCGACACTGCCGTTGTCGTGGTCACCTTCACCGATCCGACCGCGCTCGCCGAGCACGCAAGCTGGTTTCCAGCGCACATCGAGGTGCTCGCTGATCCCGACCGGCGCGCGTATCACGCCTACGGCCTCGGGCGCGGTTCCCGCCGTCGGGTCTGGGGCTGGCGGGCCGCCCGACGCTATCTGGCCATCGGGCGTAGTTCCGGCTGGGGACGCCTTGGTCGGCTCAGGGGCCTTGCTGGATCCGGAGAGGACACCTTGCAGCTCGGCGGTGACATGGTGGTTGGGCCGGACGGCACCCTGTGGTGGGGCTACTGGAGCGAGGGCCCCGACGATCGCCCCACGGCTGCTCAGGTAGCCGCGGCCACCCACGCCCCGTAGCCGCCGAGTAGATCCGAGACGTCGGCGAACCCAGCCCGCCGGAGCACGCTGGCCGCCAACGACGACCGGTAGCCCCCAGCGCAGAACACGACGGTGGGCCGCGCCGGGTCGAGCTCGGCGATGCGGCCGGGGAGTTGCCCGACCGCAATGGCGACCGCTCCGTCGATCGAACCGAGGGCCACCTCCCCGGGATTGCGGACGTCGACCAACTGCAGGTCGCCCTGTTCGGCTTGGACCCGCCTGAGCTGATCCACCGACAGACGAGAAGCCACTGCCACGTCGTCTGGGTGGTCGACCAGCCAGCGGTCTGGCTCCGGGACGTGGCCGATGACGCCATCGAAGCCGATGCGAGCCAAACGATTGCGGGCCTCGACCTCTTCCCCGGGTTCGACGAGCAGAACGATGTCGTCATCAGGATCGGTCACCGACCCCACGTACTCGGCGAAGCGGCCCCCGGTGCCGACGTTGATCGAGCCTCGAAGGTGACCGCGGGCGAACTCCTCGGGCGACCGTCCGTCCACCACCACCGGTTGCCGGTTCCCATCGGCCTGGGGCTGCCACTCCGGGACCGGGGCTGACTCGTCGAGTACCTCCCGCACCTGCCGATTGGCCCGAGCGGCGAACGAGAAATACGCGGGCGGTGGAGCCTGTCCCGCCGTGACCAGTTCGACGAACTGGTCACGATCGGTCGCATGCAGGGCGTAGTTGGTCGACCGCTGCTCCCCGATGGTGGAAGAGGTCTCCGTCGACAGGTTCTTACCGCAGGCTGAACCGGCGCCATGGGCGGGGAACACCCGGGTGGCATCGGGCAGGGTCATCAGTTGGCTGTGGAGGCTGTCGTAGAGCTGGGCTGCCAGGTCGTCGCCACTGACCCCGACCGACGCCAGCAGGTCGGGACGTCCCACGTCACCGATGAACAGGGTGTCCCCGGTCAACACCCCGTAGGGAACTGCGTCCCCGCCCCGCTCCCACACGACGATGCTCATCGACTCGGGGGTATGGCCCGGGGTGTGCCGAAACTCCAACTCGACCTCGCCGAGGACCAGGCGCTCGCCGTGGTCGAGGGAGCGATGGTCGAAGTCGGGGGAGGCGACCGAGGAGTACCCGATCTGTGCTCCGGTGGCGGCCGCCAACTCGAGGTGGCCTGACAGGAAATCAGCGTGGAAGTGGGTCTCGACCACCAGCTCGATGGTCAGACCGGCAGCCGCAGCGTCGGACACGTATTCGTCGATGTCCCGTCGGGGGTCCACCACCACGGCTCGCCCCGTGGTTTCGTCCCCGATCAGGTACGAGGCCTGTGACAGGCAGTCCAGGTAGTACTGGGTGAATTTCATGGCAGCGCCTCCGCAGATGGTCGGGTTCGTTCGTCGACAGCTGGGCTGGGCCCGGTCCCGAGCGCCTCCCCACCGGCGATCGATGTGACCGCATCGTGGACCGATGGGTGGATCCGGCCGTCGAGCCGCTCCCAGAGGCCCGAGCGGTGCAGGACGTCGCGCACCGGGCCCTTCACGTCGGCCAGGTGGAGCACGATGCCCTGCTGATCCAGTGCCTCGACGAGCCCCTCGAGCATGTCCAACCCGGCTGCGTCCATGTCGCCGATACCCGAGGCGTCGAGGACGAACGCGTTGACGCCGGCCCCGCCCTCGTTCGCCTTGCGGAGCAGGTCGCCCTTCAGCCGTGTCGCGTTCACAAAGGAAACGGCGGCGTCCACTCGCACGATGAGCAGTTCCCGGTGGGTGTCCACCTCGGGGAAACGGTCGATGTTGCGGTAGTGCGAGGTGCCGGGCACTGCCCCCAGCACGGCCAGGTGGGGGCGAGACATCCGGACGAACACGACGAGGAGGGAGACCGCCAACGCGATACCGATGCCGAGCTCGATCCCCAGCGCCAGGGTCGCCCCGGCAGCCGCGACCAGGCCAACCAGATCGCTGGGCTTCACCCGGCCGATGTGTCGCATCTCGCGTATGTCGACCAGGCCCGCCACCGCAGCGACGATGATGGCCCCGAGCGCTGCGTTCGGGAGTGAGGACAGCAGGGGTGCGAACATGGCAATGGTCAGCAGGACCAGTCCTGCGGTGACCAACGACGCCACAGGGGTGCGGGCCCCAGCGCTGTCGTTGACCGCCGTACGAGAGAACCCGCCGGTGACGGGGTAGCCACCGAACAGGCCGGCGGCCACATTGGCTGCGCCGAGGCCGATCAGTTCCTGATTTGGATCGATGTCGTAGCCGTGCCGCCGGGCGTACACCCTGGACACCGCCGTCGACTCCATGAAGCCCACGAGGGTGATCACTGCGGCAGAGGCGAGGAGCGACCCGACCAATCCGCCCGAGAACGTCGGCAAGCCAAAGCCGGGCAGGGCGCTCGGGATGTCGCCGACGACCCGTACCCCCCGCGCGCGGAGGTCCAGGAGCTCGACCAGGCCGGTCGACGCCACCACGACGAGGAGAGCGGCCGGGGCCGCAGGCATCAGCCGCTTGAGGGCGACCAGGATGGCCAGCGACCCGCTCCCGAGTGCCAGGGTCAGGGGGTGGGTGTCCCCGAGGGAGGACACAACGGCGACCACCGTGTCGAGGAAGTGGTCAGCGCGAGGCACCGTGATCCCCAGTAGGTGCTTGGCCTGGGAGAACCCGATGATCATCGCGGCCGCGGCGCTGAAACCGACCAGCACCGAGTGTGAGAGGTAATTGACCAACCCACCGAGGCGACCGGCCGCCAGCAGCAGGTGGATGAGCCCGACCATCAGCGCCAACAGGGCGGCCACCGCCAAGTAGTCGGCCCCGCTCTCCTCCACCACCGGCCCGAGGGCGGCGGCTGTCATGAGGGAGACGATGGCGACCGGTCCAACGGCTAGCTGACGTGAGGTTCCCAGCACGGCGTAGGCCACCACGGGCACGGTTGCTGCGTAGAGCCCGATCTCCGGCGGCAGTCCAGCCAGCAGGGCATAGGCCATGGCCTGGGGAACCAGCATGGCGGCCACCGTCACCCCAGCCACGAGATCTCCACGGAGGTCGGCCCGGCGGTAGCCGGCAAGCCAGACACGTGCTGGCACGAGCGAACTGGGCTTCATGGTTCATAATGTACGGACATTCGTACAATATGTCAAGGCCCGACGACAGGCGGGACGTGGAACCCCGGTTGTCCGTCTGGGTCGAATCAGGAACGACGGGCGACGACCACGGTGTCCAGGGCGACCCGCTCGCCCTCGGCGGTGTCCACCGGCCGCCGAGCCACCTCGGCCACCACTACCTCGAACCCCTCGAGCAGGTCGACCACCTCCGTCGGGTCGTGGCACACGGCCACCGACGTCGGCCCGCCGTACCCGTCGGTCACGTTCGACTGATCGTGCCCCACGAGGAAGAACGTCCCGCCCGGGGCGACCCATGACGCAGCAGCGACCACGGCCTGCGAGCGTTGCGGTTCCGGAAGTTGGAAATAGGAAAGCACCACCAGGTCGATGGGCGAGTCGGGCCGCCACGCCAGACCGTCTGCCACCACCCACTCGACGCCGTCGATGCCCCGCTCGGCAGCCAGTCGACGACCCCGGTCGATGGCCACCTCGGAGAAATCGACGGCCGTGACCGCCCAGCCGCGGGACGCCAGCCACAGAGCATTCCGGCCCTCCCCTGCCGCCAGGTCCACGGCAGTCCCCGGTGCGAGGTCGGCGAGGTGGGCAGCAACGAACAGGTTCGGTTCGAGGGACCAGACCAGGTCCTTGGCTCGATAGCGCTCGTCCCAGACATCGGGACCAGCGGTGGTCGTCACGACGCCCGGCCTGCCGAGGACAGGTCCCGGTGCTCGCCGTCGCCGACGTGACGCCCCGACAGACCCTGGCGCTCCCGCAGGTGGAGGCCGAGGAAGATCCCGGGAATGGCCACCAGGCCCAGCATCGCTCCGGAGGACACCATGACCAGGGCGGGTGCCGGACAGGTGCCGGCAATGGCCCACCCCAGCCCGAACAGGGCACCACCCACAACATGATGCCGCTCGGGTCGCGAGCGGGAGAGGGTCATCGGGCCCCCGAACGGGGTGACGATTCCCCGCCGTTCGAGCAGCCACAACAGGGGCACCGACACTGCGATGGCCGAACCCATCAGCAGGAAGACGTCGAACTCATCGAGGCGGAGCATGGCGTGGATGGTGTCGTATTCGTGCAAGTTCGCGCCGGCCAACAGGCCGCCGAACAGGGCGCCGAACAGCAACCCGATGGCGTTGAGTTTCTTCGGGGATCCGGTGATCACAGCTCTCCTCCGGTGGCCAGGCGCAGCACGAAGGTGGTGACAACGGCAACGGCCATGAAGGTGGCGGTCACCGTGAGGCTGGCCGGTGATCGTTGTGCGGTGCCGCACATACCGTGACCCGACGTGCAGCCGCCGGCCATCGCCGAGCCGTAGCCCAACAGGGTGGCTCCGCCGAACACCAAGGGCACCACGGCCCAGATGGGGAACACGGCTCGCATGGCGTCGTAGCCGCTTCGCAGCTCACCGGCCCCTGAACGCAGGACGTGGGTGACCACGACCCCGCCCAGGAACATGCCGACGAAGTACCAGACGCGCCAGTGAGCGACCCCGTCTCGACGCCGCAGGAACCCCGAGGTCTGGACATAGGCCCCGCTTGCTCCCAGCGGCTGATTGGCCAGGGCGAACAGCCCGACGATCAGCAGGCCGAGGGCGGGTCCCACCACATACCAGGGGACCCGATCGGGCAGTAGGTCGAACATGGACTACTCCTCTCGGTGGGAGATCGAACCCTGGCGTCCATCCGGCATCGGGGTACCGATGGGAGGTCAGCCACACTGACCTGGCTCGGGTTCGATCAGGATTCTGACACTCGGAACGCACTGACGTGCGGCTTGAGGGGCCGGGCGTACCACAGCGGGCGGCGCAGGCCATGGGGCCCGGGGGCCGGGCGGGTCATGGACAACCACTCCTCATACGCCTCGCGGGACTTGGCGGTGTCGACCACCACGTCGCCGTAACGGTCCCCGTCGAGCGCCGGGCCGACCCGGACTCGCTGGTGCCAACACTGCATGCCGGAGATGGGATCGGGCTGCACGGCGAAGGTCAGGTTCTGGTGCACACCGGTGTCGTTCCACCAGATCCGGCCTGTGTCGGGGTCCGAGGACTCGTAGGTGGACATACCCTCGGTGCGAGTCAGCGTCCAACGGGAACCGTCGTGGTCGATGCTGGCTCGGCCGGCACCCCACGAGCGAGCGGCATCCTCCTCGATCCGCCAGCGACCCATGTGATGCGATGCGGCCACGACACCCGGACGGATGCCTTCGGTTCGCCAGGCCCGGATGACGAAGTGGCCGATGCGGGTCGTCACCCGCACCAAACCGTTCTCCTCGATCCCCAAACGCTCGGCGTCCTGGGGATGCACCCACAGGGGATGGCGGTGGCTGATCTCGTTCAACCACTTGGAGTTCGCCGACCTGGTGTGGATGAGGGTCGGAATTCGGAAGGTTGGGAGCAGGATCCGTTCGTCGCCGGCCAGGTCGAGGTTCTCCCAGTGCACGTGGCTGGGGATCCACGTGGGCGTTGCATATTCGGGCCAGCCCCATTCCTTGAGCGTCGTCGAGTACAACTCCAGCTTCTTCGACGGGGTCGGGAACCCTTCCTTGAGCTCACCGTCCACCTCGACGGCCGGCGACCCATCTCCCAGGGCTGCGAGCTTGGTCGATGCGAACGCTTCCTCGGAACCGTCGAACAGGCCAGCAGTACCCGGTACCCGGTACACGCCGTCGTCTCCCTTGATGGCCCCCTCCACGGCAGCCGGATCGACGGCTCGCTCATAGGGGGTGTAGGGATCGCCAGGCACTGCGTAGGCGCCCCGGTCGCGCATGTACTCGAGCGGGGTCTGCCCAGCAGCCTCAGCGGCCGCCGCAAGCCCAGGGACCTCCTCGGCGAACATCAAGCCGTAGTACTCGTCGATGGGCATCACCGACCCGGGTTCGGCTCGACTCTCGAAATGCTCCCGGATCCCCAGCGACCCGTCGGGATCGATCCGCCAGGACAGATCCAACCAGAACTCGTTCTCCTCCCACACCTCACCAGGGTTGAACTCATGGGAGCGGGTCTCGGCGTCGAGGGTCTCACCCCGCAGCTCCGCGTATCGGCGCAGCACCGGTTGCCGGAAACCGATCCAGCGCCCGGCGTGGGTCTCGAAGCTGGCCACGTCATGGCGCTCCGAACCGACACCCATGGGCAGGACGTAGTCCGCGAACCAGGACGTCTCGCTCCACGTCGGGGTCAGGGCGACGTGGCAGGCCACCTTGTCCGGGTCGGTCAGGGCCTCCATCCAGCTGAACCCGTCGGGATTCGTCCAGATCGGGTTGTAGACCCGAGTGAAGTACACGTCGAGCTTGCCCCTACCCTCGTTGAGGAAGTGGGGCAACAGGATCGACATCTCGTGGTAGCTGAGGGGGTACTCCTTCGGCCACGACATCTCGTTCCAGTGGTCGATCGTCTGGTGGCCCAGGGGCGCATTGGCCTTGAACTTGTTCCAGCCGTTGCCGCTGGTCCCCCCCTGGGTACCCACCGATCCTGTCAGCACGTTGAGGAAGAACAGGCAGCGGGCCGTCTGCCAGCCGCCGAGGTTTCCGGCCCCGGCCGCCCGCCAGTTGTGGGAGGCGAATCGGGTCGGATGCGCCCCGATGATGGCTGCGATCTCCCGAAGCTGGTCGGCGTCGACACCGCAGACCCGTTCGGCTTCCTCGGGGGTGTAGGCCGCGTACTGGTCGAGCATGGCCTGCTCGACCGACTCGAAGGTGCAGGGGAGGTCTGGCCGGGTCTCTGTCAGATAGGTCTCCCAGTTCGTCCAGCGACGAACGAAGTCCCGCTCCCAGGTGCCCTGCTCGAGCAGGAGCCGGGCCAGGGTCAACAACAGGAAGGGTTCCGTTCCCGGCCATGCGGGCAGCCAGTGGTCGGCCTTGGACCCCGTGTTGGACAGGCGGGGATCCACACAGATCACGGTGGCCCCCTTCTGCTGGGCCTCGATGATCCGCTGCGCGTGGGGGTTGAAGTAGTGCCCTGTCTCGAGGTGACTGGAGATGAGGAAGATGACCTCGGCGTTGGCGTAATCCGAGGAGGGTCGGTCGTGACCCATCCAACTCTGGTAGCCGATACGGGCGTTCGAGCTACAGATGTTGGTGTGGCTGTTGTGACCGTCGACCCCCCAGCCCTGCAGGACCCGTTCGGTGTAACCGTCCTCGCCTGGCCGACCGACGTGGTACATCACCTCGTCCCGGCGGCCCTCGGTGATCGCCGTCCGGATCCGGCCCGCGATGTCATCGAGCGCTTCCTCCCAGCTGACCCGCTCCCACTGACCGCCGCCCCGCTCCCCTACCCGGCGGAGGGGGTACAGGATGCGCTCGGGGTCCTCGACCTGGTTGAGGGTGGCCGGACCCTTGGCGCAGTTCCGGCCCCGTGACGCAGGGTGCTCAGGGTTGCCCTCGAACTTCGCGACCTCGCCGGTTTCGTGGTCGACGTAGGCCACCAGCCCACATGCCGCCTCACAGTTGAAGCAGGTGGTCGGGACCAGGGTGTAGTTCCGCTCCTTGCGGTCGGGCCACGCCTTGGCGTCGAGTTCCGTCCAGTGGTGCCACTGCTCGTGGGGAGGGAAGTTGGTCAGCCCGGCATGGGTGCGGGGATCGGAGTAGTTCGACATCACAAGCTCCCTATGACAACGGGACCGATTGCCCGGCCCTGATGTAGCCATCCTCGTAACTCCACATCCCGGCCAGGACGGCAAGCCCGCCCAGGGCCGGCAGCACCGGATTGGTCGCACCGGCGGCCAGGGCGATGATCAGCACGGCGGCCGGCGCCACCATGCCGAGCACGACGCCAGTGAGGAATCGCGTCCGGTAGGAGCCCTTGGTCAGCGAATGCAGCGCCATCTCGACGTGGCGGGTGTGCCGACCGCTGAGCTCGATGGCCAGCACGAGGGCCATGGCTGCGATACCACCCAGGGTCGCCCACCGCACCGCCGCGACCTCGGGCACGTCCATCACCAGATCCAACAGCAGGTAGCTGGCCCCTCCGGCGGAGACGGCCTGGGCCAACAGCATGGTGAGCACCAGCTCGCTCTGCCACAGGTCCCGGCCCTCGCACTGGGCGAACAGGAAGGCTGTGTAGCCCGCCGTTGCCGCAGCCAGGACGGCCACGGGGACGGCCAGCCAGGTGATCAGGCCGTCGGCTCCGCCGATTCCGCCCAACCACCACAGCCCCAGGCCCAGGGCATAGGCGGACAGCACGTAGGCCCCCTTGACGAGCCAGCTCGACCGGTTGCCTTTGGTCAACAGGTAGTGGAATCGTCGGGGCTGCTTGAGATCGGCCACCAGCAGGGCGCCGGTCACGGCCAGGAAGCCCCCGGCGATCATCGGGGGCACCACCCCGACCGCCGCCTGTTCGCCTGCGTGACCCAGGAGCACCATGAGGGCGGCGACCAGCATCACCCCGGCCGCGATGGCCTTGGTGACCAGGTAACCCGAGACCTTGGCCTTCCAGGTCATGTGGTGGGCGGTGGTGTAGGTCGTGCGAGCTACCACACCCCGGTCGTCACCGATGGGGGGCGTGGAGTGGGACGGTGTGGTGTCGGCCCAGATCAGACCGTCAGAGGGGATCGCACTCCTGAGCGGATCCAGGGCGGCTTGGTGAGCGCCTCGGTAGTACACCTTCGGATTGGTCCCCTGCTCGGGCGACCGCACCGCAACGTCCTCCCGGCCGATGATCCGGCGGGCCTCACTGTCGGGATCGTCGAAGTCCACGACCTTGATGGCATGGGTCGGGCAGACCACCACGCACGACGGCTCGAGGCCGACCTCGACC
>JAYPWI010000016.1:0-56099 GCA_038135065.1 Acidimicrobiales bacterium | reverse complement strand
TTGGCCGTGTTGGTCTCGGGGTTGATGTAGATCGCGTCGTAGGGGCAGGCGTTCATACACCCCTTGCAGCCAATGCAGATGCCGTCGTCGAAGTCGACCACCCCGTTGTCGGCCCTGAACAGGGCCGAGGTCGGGCAGATGGTCATACAGGGGGCGTCATCGCAGTGGTTGCAGCGCATGACGGAGAAGTGTCTCGACGTGTCGGGAAAGCTTCCCGTCTCGATGTACTTCAGCCACGTGCGGTTGACCCCGAGGGGAACATCGTGCTCGCTCTTGCAGGCCACCGTGCAGGCGTGACAGCCGATGCAACTGTCGCTGTCGAGCAGGAACCCGAGGCGGGTCATGCCGGCTGCTCCGCTGCTGCACCCCGCGCCTCCCATGCCCCGTACCCGCCCAGCAGGTCCGACACATCGGTGAATCCCTCGGCGGCCATCCGTGAGGCGGCGATCGACGACCGGAAGCCGCCGGCGCAGTACACGATCGTCGGCTTGGCTGCGTCGAGCGATGGCAGCCGGGCGTTGAGTTGGGTGAGGGGAATCTCGATCGCCCCGTCGATGATCCCGTTCGCCGTCTCCCCGGGCTGTCGGATGTCGACGAGTTGGAGATCGGGAATGTCATTCCGGGCTCGAGCAAGTTCAGCCACATCGACACGCGAGCTGCGGCCCACCTCCTCGGAATGATCGGCCATGGCCGTCATCGGGTCGGCCAGGTAGCCCACCACCCGGTCGAAGCCGATGCGGGCCAGCCGATTCTTGGCCTCCCGCTCAGTCCCCTCGTCGGTGACCAGCACGATGGGAGCACCGGGTTGGATGACGCCTCCGGCGAACTCGGCGTACCGACCCGACATGCCGATGTTGACCGACCCGACCAGGTGGCCCCGCGCGAACTCGACCGGGTCCCGGGTGTCGAGCACCACGGCTCCCCGCCGCTGCCAACGCAGCACATCGGCCATGTCCAACGGATCAGGAACCTGCTCCTCGTCGAGGAGGGGACGGTTCTCCCGATTGAGGCTGGCGTCGTAGGAGAAGTAGGCGGGGGGCGCGGTCTGGCCCTCGGTCACCACGCCCACGAACTCCTCCCGGGTCATGTCGGCTAGGGCGTAGTTGCTGGCCAGTTGATCGGCGATCGTCGACCAGGTGTCGGTCGAGAGGTTCTTCCCACATGCCGATCCCGCTCCGTGGGCCGGGTAGACCCGGGTCGGGCCGGGCAGGGTCATGAGCTTGCCCCGCAGGGAGTCGAACAGGTCCGAGGCAAGATCCTCACTGGTCACCCCCCGGCTCGACAGCAGGTCGGGTCGCCCGACGTCACCAACGAAGAGGCAATCCCCGGTGAGCACCCCGTAGGGCACCTCGTCCCCGGCCCGCTCGTAGACCACGACCGAGATCGACTCGGGGGTGTGGCCCGGCGTATGCAGGACTTCCAGCTCGACCTCGCCGAGGCTGATTCGTTCGCCGTCGGACAGTCCCCTGGATTCGAACTCGGTTTCGGCCACCGATCCGTAGCAGATGGTTGCCCCTGTTGCGGCGGCTAGTTCGAGATGACCTGACAAGAAGTCGGCATGGAAGTGGGTCTCGATGACCATCTCGATGGTCATGCCGTGCTCGTCGGCGCTCTCGAGGTAGGGCTGGATGTCCCGTCGTGGGTCCACCACCACAGCCCGACCGGTCGACTCGTCGCCGATGAAATACGACGCCTGGGACAGACAGTCCAAGTAGTGCTGTTCGAAGATCACGCTGCTACCCCCGTGACATGTGATGACGATCGGGACCACCGCCGCGACGGCGGTCCCTTCCCCGGTGCGGCCCGTCGATACGGCTCGCCGGGCCGATGCTCATCAATTGTACGGTCATTTAGGTCCGGGGGCAAGGACCTGGTCGCGGCAGCCCCAGTCAGCTCGCCGAGGGACGCAACTCGGCCCGACCGCCAGTCGACCAGTCGGACACGAACTGGTACCGATCGCCCCGGATCACCGTGGTGCGCCACTCCACGATCCGCCCGTCTCGGGTGCCCGTCCGTTCGAGGAAGAAGGCGGCCCTTCCCCGTCCCAGTCCCAGCAGTTGCCGGTCCGCCGGGCCCGGCACGACCGGGGTCAGGCGCTCCTGGCCCTGATTGGGAACCGGAGCCCCGATGCGCTCGAGCTCGTGGTACAGCGCAGTATGGCTCCAGTCGATCCCCAGCAGGGGGCGGGCGAACGAGGCGGGCAACCAGGCCCGGTCAACGGCAAGGGGCGACCCACCGGCCAGGCGCAGGCGGGCCAACAACACCAGCTCGGCATCGGGATCGACCTCGAGCCGACTCGCAGCGTCGGCGTCGGTCACCACTTCGAGAGCGAGCACCTCGCTGGTCTGGTGGACCCCGGTCGCTTCCACCGACTGGAACAGGCTGTACAACGTTCCCAGCGACTGCTCGAACTCGGCCCGATTGACCACGGTGCCGCGCCCACGCTGCCGCTGCAGCACACCGGATTGGTTGAGGTGTCGGATTGCCTCCCGGACGGTGTGGCGACTGACGCCATAGGTCGTGGTCAACTCGAGGTCCGTCGGAAATGCTTCGTTGAACTCGCCATCGGACAGCCGGCGACGCAGATCTGCCTCGAGCTGCGCCCACAACGGCATGGGGCTGCCTCGATCAAGTTCGACGAAGGTCACGACCTCACCCTCCCCACGATTCCCCTGACGGATCGTAGTCGCCACTGCCCTCGGCCCCCGAGGTTGGACCCCGACCACTTCGTCACGTCGCTGATCCGCGGCCGGCTCGACTCGCGCTGTTCCCAGCTGGGAAGGTGGCCACGACCACCACTGCACACAGGGCAAAGCACGCAGTGATCCACCACCACGCCCACCGATACCCCGAGGGGTCTTGGGGACCGTCTCCGAGAGCGATCAGGGTCACGGTGATGCTGATGCCGAGGGCGTATGCCATCTGGCGAACCGTGTTGAAGGTGGCACCCGCTACCCCGAAGTTGGCCGGTGGCACGTCCGACAGCCCGGCCCCCGTCCAGGTGGCCACCGTGAGGCCAACGCCCACCCCGGCCAGCAGACTCAGGGGAACGAACACCGACCAGACTCGGGGTTCAGCCCCCAGCACCACGGCGAACGTTCCGTACACAGCCGCCAGGACGAGTGACCCGGCGCCGAGCACCCAACGGTGGCCGAAGCGGTCGGCCATCGACCCAGACACCGGCGAGAGCGCTGCGGCCAGCAAGGGGCCCGGGGCGAATGCCAGACCGGTCGTTGTGATCGACTGGCCCCACAGGTCTTGGAGCACCAGGGAGTTGACGAGACCGCCGGCCGTGAAGGCCAGGCCGTAGAACACGACGCTGAGGTTCGTGCTCGCGAACGAGCGGAACCCGAACAGGGACAGGTTCACCAACGGCTCGGGGTGACGTCGACAGCGGACCACCAACAGGGGAAACAGAGCGATGCCCACCACCACGACGACCACGATGCGCCAGTCGGTGCGCCCCCAGGTCTCGCTCTGCACCACCCCGAACATGACGAGCCCCACCGCAGCCGTGCCGATGACCATGCCCAGGAGATCGACCCGGCCGGTGGCCGAGGGGTCGCGCGATTCGCGAAGCAAGCGGGGGGCCAGCACCAGCACCAGCACACAGACAGGCACGTTGATGAGGAAGATGGCTCGCCAGGACAAGGCGCCGATCAACACCGACCCGAGCAAGGGGCCCGCTACCGCACCCAACCCGCCAGTGGCTCCCATCACCCCGACGGCCGTGCTCCGACGGGCCGGTGGAAAGTCGGGCAGCACCACGGCCATGGCCGATGACATGGTGATCGCCCCGCCGATGGCCTGCACTACTCGGGCCCCGATCAACAGGGCCACGGTGGGAGCGAGGCCCGACAGGGCCGACCCTGCCATGAACAGGGCCACCCCTGGCATGAACATGGCCCGACGTCCCCGGCTGTCGGCGAGCCGACCGCTCACCAGCAACAGGGCACCGACCGTGATGTTGTAGCCCGACACCACCCAACTCAGGGCCGAGCGGGAGGTGGCGAGATCCTGAGCCATCGACGGGAAGGCGATGTTGACCGCCGTGATGTCGATAACGATCAAGAAGGTGACGAGGGTGGCCACCCCCAACGCCAGCCACGCCCGCCGCTCGATGATGGGAGGAGCCGGCGCTCCCGCTGCGATCGGACCGGTCAACGGTGGAGCTCGGGGTCACGCTGAGCGACCCGGGTCCGGACGGTAAACACCGAGTCCCCCGACAACACCCCTCCCCGTCCGAACAGTCGCCCGAACTGCCAGTTGGAGAGACCCAGCTCAGGAGTCCGCAGCGCATACTGCCCGTCGACCCAGCGGGTGAACCCGTCACACACGAACGGAGCGTTCACCATGTCGAAGAAGCGTTGCTGGCGCCCATCGTCGTCATCGATCAGCGACGCCACGAACTGCGGCGAGTGCTCATTGAACTGCTCGACGGCGTCATCCACCGAGTCGACCACGACCAGCGACACTTCGGGCGACGCCTCCCACTCCCACTCGTGCCCCAAGTGGCCGGGGTCCAGCACCGCACACCGGGGCTCGACCGAGACACCCGAGGCGCGCACGACGGGAGCATCGTCGAACCAGTCCGCCGGGATCAGGTGCTCGTGGCCGGCCAGCACGTGCAGCTTGGCCGGAGCATCCCGCCGTCGGCCGGCTTCTTCGAGGGCAGACAGAACCACCGGGAGCAACTCGGGCACCCGATCTGCGGTGAGACACAGCGTGTTGAGGGTATTGCAGACCTTCCGGTCCAGGGAGTGCACCACCGCAGCATGCAGACGCTCGGGGTCAGCCCCGGGCCCGGCCACGATCCAGGCTCCTCCGGTGCCGTGGAGGCTGACCGGGGTACCGACCTGGCGGGCGACGGCACCGAGTTGGGCCACAGCCTCCCCGCTCCCCCGAGCCACCGCCAGGGCCAGGCGCTCATCGGAGAACATGGCATGTCCGGCCGCCCTCGACGGCGAGGCGACGAGGGTGGCAGCACCAGGGGGAAGGCCCGCCGCGGCAAGTGCCGGGGCGAGCACACTGTCGACCATGGCCGTCGCCGTGGACAACGCGTCCGACCCGATACGGAAGACCACGGTGTTGCCGGACCGCAGCACACCGACCGCGTCGGCAAAGACGTTGGGACGGCCCTCGAACACGAACCCCACGACCCCCAGGCCGGCCCTCACCTGACGAAGTTCCCAGCCCTCGTGCTCCACCAGACCGACGACCTCGCCCCGACCGGACGGTGTCCGGGCCCACATGGCCAGACCCTCGACCATGTCCCGTCGCATGGAGTCGCTCAGGACGAGACGGGTGGTCGATCGCCCGCGGGATGATGCGTCGGCAACATCGCGGCGATTGGCCTCGGCGACCGGCGCGAAGACCTCGTCGTCAGCGAGGCCGGCAGCGAAGTGTTCGAAAAAGGCGGTGATCTGTTCGTCTGTGACGGAGCCCATCTCGCCGAAGGCTGCGTGGGCTCGGCCGACAGCGTCCCGGGCAGTGGTCCAGTCGTCGAACGGGATGTGGATCAGATCCCCCGTGGACTGAACGACGATCAGTCGGTCACCGGGTTCGAAGGCCTCGGCCAGCTCGGGCGACACCTCGACGACCCGGTCCCCACCGAACACCAGGGGCATGCCGGCCTGCAGCCGTTCGAGGCGTCGCTCCATCGGGACGAGAGTATCCCGGAGGCAGTCCGGATCGGGCAGAATCGCTCCATGGCCGCACAGAACTGGTCTCGCAATGTCGACTTCGCTTCCCTCTCGGTCGTGCGCCCGACCAGCGCCGACGAGGTCGCAGAGGTGGTGACCGGTCACCCGGTGGTCGGGGTGGTCGGCACCGCCCACAGCTTCAACACCCTGGCCGACACGACGGGGGTGATGATCGCCACCGACGGACTCGACGGGGTAACCGTGCTCGATGCCACCAGGGTGCGGGCCGGTGGGGGCATCCGCTACCACGTGTTGAGCGATGCCCTGCACCGAGCTGGCCTGGCCCTGCACAACCTGCCGTCGATTCCTCACTTCTCGGTGATGGGGGCATGCGGCACCGGCACCCACGGCTCCGGCGACGGCAACGGCGCGCTCCACACGGCCATCGAGGCGATCGAGCTGGTCGACAGCCGGGGCCGAGCCCACCGCTACGAGCGCGGGGACCGGGACTTCGGCGGGGTCGTCGTCCACCTCGGGGCCCTGGGCATCGTCACCGCCGTCGAGCTGTCGGTCCAACCGACCTACGACGTGGCCCAGGAGCTGTACCTGGACCTGCCCATCCCCCTGGCCATCGAGCGGCTCGACCAGATCATGGGCCGGACCTACAGCGTGTCCCTGTTCACCGACTGGCAGCACGGCACCATCAACCAGGTGTGGTTCAAACACCGCCTCGACGGGGGCCAGACCCCGAGTCCCGTCGACCTCGACGGGGCCACTGCAGCCACCGTGGCCCTGGCGCCGAGTGGGGAGGACGCCCTGGGCCGCAACACGGCCCAACTCCTCCAGCCCGGTCCGTGGCACGAACGCCTGCCCCACATCGACCCGTCCTACGATCTGCCTCCCGCCGTCGAACTGCAGACCGAGTACTTCGTGCCTCGATCCCATGGCCCCGACGCGCTGGCCGCTGTCGCAGAGCTGGCCGAACTCCTGGCTCCGGTGATCCGGATGGGCGAGATCCGCACGGTGGCCGCCGACGACGCATGGCTCAGCCCGTTCCGACAGGACGCTCTGGCCATTCATTTCTCCTGGCGCATCAACGCGGTCGGGCTCGACGCGACCCACGCCGCCATCGAGGACGCGTTGTCCCCCTTCGGCGCCGTTCCCCACTGGGGGAAGCTCTACGGGATGGCTCCGAGCGACGTCAGCGGTGCGTACGACCGCTTCGATGACTTCGCCGATCTGGCCCATCGCCTCGACCCCGACCGGCGCTTCCGCAACCCCCACCTCGACGCCCTCCTGGGCTGATCGCGTTGGGGCCGCCCCAGGTCCGGTCGGCGCGCGATCATGGAGCCCGAAGGGGGACCACCATGACCGTGCTTGCCGACATCCGGGTGCTCGACTTCGGGCGCTACATCGCCGGACCGTACCTGGCCACCCACCTGGCCGACCTCGGTGCCGACGTCATCCGCATCGAGAAGATCGACGGCAGCGAGGACCGCTTCGTCACCCCAGTGGGTCATGACGGGGCGGGGGCGCTGTTCCTCCAGGCTGCCCGCAACAAGCGCGGCCTCACCCTGAACCCCACCAAGCCCGGGGGCCGAGAGGTGCTCGAGCGGTTGGTGGCCTCCGCTGACATCGTGGTCGCCAACATGCCCCGCCCGGGTCTGGCCGCTATGGGAATCGACTACGAGAGCCTCAAGGCGATCAAGCCCGACATCATCCTGGCCACCAACAACGTCTTCGGGGACGGTGGCCCGTGGTCCGAACGGGTCGGCTTCGATGGTCTGGCCCAGGCCATGTCCGGGGCGATGGCCATATCCGGTCCGGCCGGGCAGCCGACCAGGTCAACGGCCCCCTTCGTGGACTTCTGCTCGGCCGCTCTGGGGGCCATGGCCGTGCTCGCTGCCCTGCGCCACCGGGACCTGACCGGCGAGGGCCAGCACGTCGAGACCGCCCTGCTGAAGACGGCGCTGATGATGACCGACTCCCTGCTGATCGAACAGGCCGTGGTCGGCGCGGACCGGGAGTCGACCCACAACCGGGGTCAGACCTCGGCGCCCAGCGACACCTTCCAGTGTTCCGACGGCATGATCCTCGCTTCGGTGGTCGGTGGGCCCCTGTGGGAGCGGTGGTGCCACCTGATGGGCCGAGCCGACCTCCTCCACGACGATCGGATGAAAGACGACATCAGCCGGGGCGACCACCGGGACGAGCTCTGCGGGATCATGGCCGAGTGGTGTGCCGACCGCACGGTCGACGAGGTCCTGACCGCACTCGACGAGGCCAAGGTCCCCGCGGCTCCCGTGTACACACCCCAGCAGGCCCTCGACGACGGCCACATCGAGGCCATCGGCTTCCTCCAGCCGACCGACTACCCAGGCGGGCTGGACAAACCCGCTCCCCTGGCCTCGTTCCCGGTCGCCATGACCGGCGTCGACACCTCGATCCGCCATCCGGCCCCCATGCTCGGGGAGCACACCGACGAGATCCTGGCCGAGCTGGGCTTCGGGCTGGACGAGATCGACGAGCTGCGCACCAACCGGGTCGTGTGAGCGGCGTCGTGGCCGAGCCCCTCCTGGTGCTGACCATCGGTCAGGCCCCCCGCCCCGACATCGCGGCCGAGCTGGCCGAGGTCTTGGGTGAGCAGCCACTGGAGATCCGGGGAGCCCTGGACGGCCTGAGCGTCGAGCAGATCCGGCAGTTGGCACCAATCGACGACGCCGACCACCTCCACACCCGGTTGCAAGGCGCCCACGACGCCGTCGTGTCCAAGGTGGCGGTCGCCGAACGCCTGAACGACCTGCTCGACGAGGCGGGTCCACGCCCGGTGGTGGTGGCATGCACCGGGCGGTTCACGGACCTTCCCCGGCGACCCAACGTCCTGTACCCCTCAGAGGTCCTCGCCCACCTCGTGGCCGCTGTGCTTCCACCCGACAGCACGGTCGGGGTGCTCGTTCCCCTGCCCGAGCAGGTCGAGCCCTTCGAGCGGCAATGGACCACGCCCCAACGTCGAGCCATCGGGACAGCGGTCATGCCGGGCGGGGACGTCGCCGCCGCCGCGGCGACCTTCGAGGCCGAAGGGGTGGACCTCGTCCTGCTGGACTGTTTCGGCTACGACCGCTCGACCCTCGAGCAGGTCCGGGCCTCCTGCTCGGCGCCGGTCCTGTCAGCCGTGCGCTGCACCGGCCACCTGGTGAGGGAGTTGCTCGGATGACCCGCACCCTGGGTCCGACCGATATCGACGATCTGGCCATCGGGGCCTGGGTCATCGGGACAGGCGGTGGTGGCAACCCCTACATCAACCATCTGAACGTCCAACGCATGGCGCAGGCAGGCACCACCTTCGAGCTCATCGACGCCGCCGACCTCGACGACGATGCAGCCGTGGCCGTGGTGTCCACCATGGGGGCGCCAATCGTGATGCAGGAACGACTGCAGAACAGCGTCGACGTGGCTCGGGCGGTCGAGATCATGGCCGACTACACGGGCCGCCCCTTCGATGCCGTCATGGCTACCGAGATCGGCGGGTCCAACGCCTTCCAGCCGTTCATGGCAGCCGCCCATCTGGGGCTGCCCATCGTGGATGCCGATGCCATGGGGCGGGCCTATCCGGAGGCCCAGATGACCAGCTTCGCCATCGCTGGCCTTCGACCGTGGCCTCTGTCCCTGGTCGACCCACGTGGGGTGGAGGCCGTGGTCAGCCACGTACCCACCTGGAAGTGGATGGAACGGGCCAGCCGGGCCGTCACCATCGAGACGGGGTCCATGGCTGCGACGTGCAAAGCCCCCCGCACCGGCCACGAGGTGAAGACGGCCAGCGTGACGGGGTCGGTCAGCTATTCGATCGAGATCGGAGCCGCGGTGCGGCAGGCACGGGCCGCCCACACCGACCCCATCGACGCAATCTGTGAGGTGACCGGGGGGCGGCGCCTGTTCGCGGGGAAGGTCGTCGACGTCGACCGTCGGACCACCGGCGGCTTTCTGCGCGGTACCACGGTCCTCGAAGGCCTCGACGAGGATCGCGGCTTCCGGCTGGACCTCGACTTCCAGAACGAGTGGCTCGTGGCCCGCCGCTCGTCGGCAGACGGGGACACGTTCGACGTGCTGGCCACCGTCCCCCACCTGATCTGTCTCCTCGACACGGTGTCCGGGGAGGCGATCGGCACCGAAACCGTCCGATACGGACAGCGGGCCACCGCCATCGGTATCACGGCTCCCCCGTTGTTCAGCAGCCCCCAAGGCTTGGCCTACGTCGGCCCCAAGGCGGTCGGCTACGACCTCGAACCAACCGATCCGCTCGCATGACCAACCGAACCGTTCGCCGCCTCGGTATCGACGTCGGGGGCACCAACACCGACGCTGCGGTCGTGGAGATCGGGGCAGACGGCAGCGCGTCGGTCATCGCATCGGTGAAGACCCCGACCACCGACGACGTGCTCGGTGGGATTCGCAACGCCCTGGCCCAGGTGCCTCATGAGGGCGTCGAGGTGGTGGTGATCGGTACCACCCACTTCACCAACGCCGTCATCCAGCGTCGGGGCCTCAATCCGGTGGGGTTCCTGCGGCTGTGCCGGCCGACCGGATCGTCCCTCCCGCCGACCGTCGGCTGGCCCGAGGACCTCGCGTCGGAGGTCTGTGGTGCGGTGGCCATGGTGGAGGGCGGCATCGAATACGACGGACGACCGTTCATGGACCTGGACGAGTCCGGGGTGATCGAGGCCGGGCGCCGGTTCGCAGCGGCCGGCCTCACCTCCTTCGTGGTCGCCGGTTCCTTCGCTCCCGTCGACACCTCGCAAGAGGACCGAGCCGCCGAGCTGCTGGCCGAATGTGTACCCGGTGCCCGGGTCACCGTCTCTCATCGCCTGGGCCGCCTCGGCTTGCTCGAACGGGAGAACGCAGCGGGACTCAACGCCGCCTTGGTCGACCTCGCGTCCTCGACCATCGACGCCTTCGCCGCTGCCCTGGCCACCACCGACCTGGGTCACCAGGCTCGGCTCTACCTGTCACAGAACGACGGCACCCTGCTGGACCTCGCCGACGCGGCCCGCTACCCGGTCCTCACCTTCGCCTCGGGCCCGACCAACTCGATGCGAGGAGCCGCCCTGTTGGGCGGGGTGGACGATGGCCTGGTGGTCGACGTGGGCGGCACGACGGCCGACTTCGGGGCACTCGTTGCCGGGTACCCGCGGCAAGCCAACGCAGCAGTCGAGTTCGGTGGGGTCAGGACCCTGTTCCGGCTCCCCGATCTCCTGTCGATCGGGCTGGGTGGGGGGAGCCGCATCCGCACCGAGCCCTTGCGGCTGGGCCCCGACAGCGTCGGGCAACACCTGACCTCGATGGCGCTGGGGTTCGGCGGCGCCACACCTACCCTGACCGACGCGGCCCTGGCCACCGGTCGCCTGACCATCCCCGGGGCTGCGATCCCCGACGTACCCGACGCGGCTCGGGTGGTGGCCCTGGCCGCGGAGATGGTGGCCGACGGCGCCGACCGTATGAAGCTCTCGGCCGATGCCGTACCACTGGTGGCGGTGGGCGGTGGCGCGTTCGCGGTGCCCGATGCCCTGCCCGGGATCAGCGAGGTCATCCGCCCCTCCCACGCTGGAGTGGCCAACGCTGTGGGCGCCGCCCTGGCTCAGGTCAGCGGGGAGACCGACCGGGTCTTCCGGAACATGGGACGCCAGGCGGCAATCGACGCCGCGGTCGCCGAAGCCATCGAAGCGGCAACCTCCAGCGGCGCCGACCCGACGGGCATCGAGGTGCTCGAGGTGGAGGACCTGCCACTGGCCTATCTGCCGGGCGACAGCCGGCGAGTGCGGGCCAGGGTGGTCGGGCCACTGAGGGCGGGATGACAGCCCCATGACAGGGCCGCGCATCGCCGTGGTGGGAGGTGGCATCGGCGGGCTCGCCTTGGCCCTGGGTCTGCGGCAACAGGGCCTCGACGCGGACGTCTTCGAAGGAGCCAGCGAACTACGGGAGATCGGGGCGGGCATCCAACTCGGCCCCAACGCAACACGCGTGCTCGATCATCTGGGCCTCGCCACCCGGCTCGACGAGGTGGCGGTCCGACCCCTGTCAGGGGACCTTCGCCGCTGGGAGGACGGCCGACTGTTGACCCGGCAGCCGCTCGGACCCGATGTGGAGGCCACCTTCGGGTTCCCCTACGTCCACGTCCACCGGGTCGATCTCCACAACCTGCTGTACGACGAAGTAGGAACATCGTCGGTGCACTTGGGTCGGCGAGCGGTCGGTGTGGAGCCCCGCGGAGCGGGGGCCACCATCACCTTCGCCGACGGATCGTCGGCATCGGCAGACGTGGTGATCGGCGCCGACGGCATCCACAGCATGGTGAGGGAGGCGCTGTGGGGTCCCGAGTCCCCCCGCTTCTCGGGGTCAGCTGTCTGGCGCGGGCTGGTACCGGCCACCAGGGTGACCCACCTGGACCTTCCCGTCGTGTCGTGCGCCACCCTTGGCCCGGACCGCCACTTCGTCCACTACTACGTCGCGGCTGGACGGCTCGTGAACTGGGTGGCCGTCGCCCCGACCGAAACCTGGACCCTCGAGTCCTGGACCGCCCCCGCCCACTTGGACGATGCCCTGGAGGATTACGAGGGCTGGAATCCAACCGTCCGAGGACTCATGACTGCTGTCGGCGACGCCCCCGTGTACCGGTGGGCTCTGTACGACCGGGACCCCCTCCCCCGCTGGGGCGAAGGGCCCGTGACCCTGATGGGCGACGCGTGCCATCCCATGCTCCCGTACATGGCCCAGGGCGCAGCCCAGGCCATCGAGGACGCCGCCGTGCTCGCCGGCTGTCTGCGCCACATCGACGACGGCCCCGCCGCCCTGGCCCGCTACGAAGACCTCCGCCGTGAGCGCACGGCTCGGGTCCAAGCGGCCGCCCGGGCCAACGAAACCATGTTCCACCTCCCCGATGGGCCCGACCAGCGCGCCCGTGACGCTCGTCTCGCCGAGAGCTCGGGGCCGGGCGCCAAGCACCGGAACGCCTGGGTGTTCGACTACGACGCAATGTCGATCGGTCGGGCAGCCGCGCACTGACCGAACCGCTCGCCACGCCCGGTCAGGGGTCACCCCTGAAGTCGGCATCGGCATTGACCCGCTCGTTCATCGATCGAGACGCCTGCCGCAGCTCGTCCGGCGTCGGTCGCCCTGCCATGTACCACCCGTTCCAGATGCGATGCACGGTGAGATCGGGGAGCAGGGCGAAGGTGAACGGCACGGGAAGTGGGCCGTGACGCGTGTCGGTCGATTCGGAGATGCCGAGGAGGTTGGTGACCGCCCGATCCTCGTCACTGAGGAAGGGGAACGGGGCGCCGAGTCCGGCCCGAAACGCCTCGAGCACCCGTGGCGGGTCGACCGACACCACGGCGATGCGCTGATACGACACCCTGGTTGCTTCGGAGAACTGCACGAGCTCTCGCAGCTGTAGCTGTCACTTGGGTCACCACGGACCCCGGAAGAAGGCCAAGAACAAGGGCTGGCCGTGGGCAACCTCGGACACGGTCCGGGCCGTGCCGTCGTGATCATGCAGGGTGACGTCGGGAAAACGATCACCGACATCGATGGTGAGCGCCATGGCCCCTCCCTCGGTTACCCACCATCTTCGCATCCTGACACGCCGCCGGGCTGCTAGACCCTGGCCATGTCAGCTCTCGACCCTGCAGCCACGGGCTACGTCTGCCTCTCGTTCGATTTCGACGGACCCTCGTTGTGGATCCAGCGAGGCCAGACCAGCCCCGCCCCCATCTCCCGCGGCGAGTTCGGGGCGGTGGCCACCCCGCGCATCCTCAAACTGCTGGCCCGCCACGACATCCCCAGCACCTTCTTCATTCCCGGCCACACCATGGACACCTACCCCGAGGCATGTCAGGCCGTGGTCGATCACGGCTGCGAGGTCGGTCTGCACGGCTACACCCACGAGTACAACCCCCGCCTGTCCGCCGACCAGGAGCGGTCCATCATGGAGCGGACCTACCGCCAGGTGGAACAGCTCACCGGCGCTCCCCCGGCGGGTTACCGGGCTCCCTCGGGCGATGTGAACGCCCGCACCCTGGACCTATTGCTCGAGTACGAGTTGTCGTACGACTCGTCCCTCATGGGTCACGACTACGCCCCCTACTGGGTCCGCGCCGGCGACGAGCTTCCCGAGGACGGCCCCATGGTGTTCGGTGACCCCACCGACCTGGTGGAGATCCCCTTCAGCTGGCACCTCGACGACTACGTCCACCTCGAGTTCGTGACCTTCAAGCGGTCGATCCTTCCCGGCCTGCAGAACCCGGCAGCCATGTTCGACAGCTTCGCCCACGACGTCCGCTGGATGGTCGACGAAGTCGAGCGCGGGGTCTGCACCGTCACCTTCCACCCGCAGGCCATCGGGCGGGGAGGTCGGTTGTACGCGATGGAACGCTGGCTCGAGGAGCTGACCGAACTCGGCGTGCAGTTCGTCCTCATGAAGGACGTGGCCGATGCGTTTCGTAGCGGGGTCGCACTCGGCGTGGAGTAGGGAACCTCAGGAGGGCACCGGCGTGTTGTGCCAGACGAAGAACCGCCAGACCCCGTCCTCCCGGAGCCATACGGAGGAGTAGCGGCTGACGATGGTCACGTTGCGCTCACCGACCTGAACCGAGAAGGTCGCCTTGCCCGTGATCGACGCGACATCGCCGATCTCCACGACCTGGGTGTCCTCTCGGTCACAAGCCACGTACCGCACCACACCGGCCGACAGGTTGGCCATGTAGACCTCTTTGCTGTCGACCACTGCGTTGGAGTGGGTGTAGGTGAGCTGCGGGTGGAACAACTCGTCGATGGCTTCGAGATCGTTGCTCAGCAAGGCCGACCAGCGACGTTCCTCGAGCTCCAGTACCTGTGACGTCATGGCCGGACCCTAGCCGCCCACCCGGCCCCGCTCTCACAAGATCCTCCCCGTTGCCGATGGAATGACGACCTGCCGGTGACCGGGAGCCCACGATGAGCAAGAACTTGAAATGGATCCTGGGGATCGGCTTGGGCCTCGGCGCCCTCTTCGGACTCTGGACAGCGGTGGCCGGTGCATTTAGTGACGGAGAGGACGAGGTCGTCTGTCTGGCCCTCGACTGTCCCGACGTCGACGGAGCATCGGGTGGGGCGAGCGGCGATACCAGCCTGCCGACCACCGCCCCACCGACCACCGCCCCACCGACCACCGCCCCACCGACCACCACAACAACCAGCAGCACCACAACGACCACCACAACAAGCACCACCACGACGACAACCACCGCTCCCACCGGTTCGTCGGGCGAACCCGATGACACCCTCGCTGCGACGGGCACGACCGACTCCGGCATCGTCGTCGGCACCCTCCTCCTCGCCATCGGTCTGCTGTTCGTGGCTGCCGAGCGCCTCGTCGTCCTCAGGCCGATCCGCCTTCGTCGCCGTTCCCCATGAAGCAGAAGTCTCGTTCGGAGTAGCCTCTGATCTACGGGACCAAGACCGCTGAGGGAGGATCAGGGCATGGGTGCGATCCGGATCGACGAAGCCACAGGAACGAAGCTGTTCAACACGCGGGCGGCGAGCAACATGACCGACGTCGAGGGCCGCGGCTATTCGGTCACCGACGACACCTCGCTCAAGGTGCTCCCTGATGCTCCCGCTGGCGCGGTCTTCAACGCCGAGGAGCAGGCAAAGTACCGGTCGTTCAAGGAGGACCGTCGCGGAGCCGCCGACTACATGGCGATGGAGGGCGACTTCGCCCGCTACCTCGACGACCCGTACTCGGGCGACCCAGTTCCACGAGAGGCACTCGATGACGAATGCGAGATCCTCGTGGTGGGCGCTGGGTTCGCTGGCCTGTTGCTGTGGCACAAGCTGAGCCAAGCTGGTTTCACTGACGTCCGCTTCTGCGAGAAGGGCGGTGACGTCGGAGGGACCTGGTACTGGAATCGGTACCCGGGCATCGCCTGCGACGTGGAGAGCTACAGCTACTTCCCGCTGCTGGAGGAGATGGGGTACTTCCCGACCATGAAGTTCGCGTCAGGCTTCGAGATCTTCGAGTACTGCCAGACCATGGCCGAGCGCTTCGGCTTCTACGACCACTGCCTGTTCCACACCACCGTGGAGAAGACCGAGTGGGACGAGTCGGCCCAACGCTGGACCGTGTACACCGACCGGGGCGACGCCATGAAGGCGCGCTACATCATCCTGGCGAACGGCATCCTCACCACCCCCAAGCTGGCCCGCATCGAGGGGATGGAGCGTTACCAGGGCGAGAGCTTCCATACGTCTCGTTGGCGCTACGACATCGACCTCACGGGCAAGCGGGTCGGCATCATCGGCACCGGGGCCACCGCAGTGCAGGTCATCCCCGAGATCGCCAAGGTGGCCGGCGAGCTGTACGTGTTCCAGCGGACCCCGTCGACCATCGACGTGCGCGACCAGCGGGAGACGAGCGCCGAGGAGATCGAGCAGTGGAGCAACGAACCCGGCTGGGCGGTGGCTCGCCGTCAACGGTTCGCTCGCATCTCGGCTGGGCGCTCAGCGATCCAGGCGAATGACGACTACCTCTCGGGCAAGGTCGATCACTTCAAGGAGCGCAAGGAACACACCACCCGCCTGACCCCAGCCGAGATGGTCGAACGCCAGCTCGAATCGAACTTCCGCATCATGGAGCAGATCCGCGCCCGGGTGGACACCATCATCGAGGACCCCGAGACGGCCCGGGCCCTCAAGCCGTTCTACCCCTACGGCTGCAAGCGGCCGACCTTCCACGACGAGTTCCTCCCCACCTTCAACAAGGCACACGTCCACCTGATCGACACGGCGCCCATGGGAGTCGAGGAGATCAACGAGCGCGGGGTGGTGCACAACGGGGTCGAGTACCCGGTGGACGTCCTCATCTACGCCACCGGATTCCAGTGGATGGCCACGGCGACGTTCAACATGATCGTCGGCCGCAACGGCCAGAGCCTCTCCGACAAGTGGACCCAAGACGGCACCCGCACCTTCCTCGGCATCCACAGCGAGGGCTTCCCCAACATGTTCATCATGACGGGGCCACAGGGCGGCGGGGGCAGCTTCAACTTCACCGATGCCATCGATGCCCACGCCGACTACACGGTCTGGATGCTGCAGACCCTGCGGGAGCGGGGCGAGACCACAGTCGATGTCCGGGAAGAACCCGAGCTCGAGTACGCAGATCATTGCCGTCAGGCAGACATCACCACAGCACCGCTGCGCGACTGCTTGTCGTATTACAACGGCCACGGCGACGCCGATCCCGGCAGCCTGGCGTACTACGGCGGCAATCAGTGGCATCGGTTCCGCAAGGCCGCTCAGGAGAGCCTGGACCCCTACGTGTTCGGAACCGCCTGAGCATCGCGCCTCGTCTCCCCACCGCCTGATGGGAACCCTGCGTTCCCGTTGAGATCACGGCAGTCGGCACGGCTGGAGTGCAAGCGGCCGCCGTCTGCGAAGAATCAGATCCGGCGCACGCGAGGCCGCTTGGCGACCTCGTCGTCTCGCTCTGGCGACTCGTGGTGTCGCAGATCGGCGAGGAAGGGGTCATCGATGTCCGCCACCTCGACGGGCCCCGCTTCCTCGATCGACGCCGGTTCACCCCCGGACGCCTCGATAGCGGCCCAACGAGGTCGCTCACCATTCGTGATGCCGACCCTCGACGCCTCTGCGGCAGGGGCGGCGGGTTCTGCTGTCCGCTCGTCGGTGGCAACCAGATTGATCAGACGGTGCTGCTCGGACACCTTGACCCGGGCTACATCACCATCGAGGGCATCCAGCCGCTGACTCACGCCCCCGAGCTCCCGGACAAGCCCAGCAAGCGTGTCACGGCGCCCAGCGACCAATTCGGTCAGATCGCGAGCCTCGGCTCGACGGGCGGCAACCGTCGCCTCGAGCTCAGCCAACTCGTCGGACAACTGGCCCCGGCGAAGATCCAGATCTGCGGCCACCGACCCCCGAGCGCTCTCGACCAACGCAGCTGCCTCGCTCCGCGCAGCAGCGAGTGTTGCTTCGGCATCACGGGCTGCTTCGTCGAGTAACCGCTGCGCATCCAACAACAATCGATCCACCTCAGCCTGACGCTCACGAACCGCTTCGCGTCCCTCGGCCGTCGCCGCAGCGCGAATCTCGTCGGCTTCCCGGCGCGCCTCGGCGAGGAGTCCCTCTGCGGCGACCGATGCACGGGCGATGACCTCTGCTCCCTCGGCTTCCGCAGCGGCCAGCGCATCGTCGGCCGCCTTCTGGGCGAGCAAGAACGCTCGGCCGATCTGTTCTGCGCTCGCCAGTGCCACCTGCGGTTCTGCGGCGACGGGGCCGAGTTCTCGCTCCGGGACCTCTGGCGCAACAGCGGCCTGCTCGGCATCGGCCATGGCATCCGTCGGGCGATCAGGAGGCGACGTCGGATCCTCGACATCGGAACTCGCCGCGGCGTGACCCCGAGTCACCAAGGCCGTCACTAGCACGGCAACGATCAGCAGCACCCCGAACCCAGCGTTGGCATAGTTCACCCCCCGGTACTCGAACACGGTGTACAGCGCACCCGAGGAGAGACCGGCGATGGCTCCGGAGCCGATCATGGCGAAGTCACCGATGCCCTGGACGGCAACCCGCTGATGAATCGGATACAGCGACACCATGAGACTCGAGGCGGCGATCACACCGAAGCACCAGCCCAGGCCGATCAAGAAGTTGCCCATGAACACACCCATGCGGCCCACCGGTGGAGTGACAGCGGCCCACCACGCGCCCCAGGTGCACAGCACACCGGCCGTGATCAGCATCGGGTAGCGACCGATGCGGTCGGTCAACCACCCCACGATGGGCGAGAAGAGGTACATCCCGAGGATGTGAAGGGCCATCATGGCCCCGATGGCGGCCTGGGTCTGTCCGCCCTCGTCCATGTGCAGCGGGGTGAGGGCCATGACCCCGACCATGGTGACCTGGCTGACGATCATGGCCAGCACGGCCAGCCGGGCCGCCGGCTTCGCCCAGACCAGGGCGATGGCCTCCCGCGGCGACGGTCGATCGTCCTTGTCTTCGCTAACCCCGAGGCCGCCAGCGACCTCCAAGGGATCAGGTCGAAGGAAGAAGTCGACGATCGCTGCGGCGACCAGGAACATCAGACCCGAGAGCAGGTACGAGCCGGACTTGTCGGGGAGACCCAGTCGAACGCCGACATCGCTCGCCCAGCCCGACGTCAGCGATCCGGTGGTGGAGCCGATGGTGGTGGCCCACACGATGATGCTGATGGTCCGGGCTCGCACGCTCTCCGGCGCGAGGTCAGACGCGGCGTATCGGGTGGACAGGTTGGCGGCGTTGCCGGCGCCCGCTCCCAGGACACCGATGCACAACAGCGGGTAGTTGCGGAGCACGGCGGCCAGCACGGCGCATGCTGCCCCCGACGCTCCGACGATGTAGGCCATCCGCAGACCGACACGACGACCTCGGGTCGACATGAGTCGGGAGAGCGGGACTGCGACAAGGGCGGCCCCGATCGACAGGCACGCCGCGGCGATGGTGGCCAGGGTGGGACTGCCGGTGATGTCCTTGGCCAGCAGTGCGCTGACGATGTAGGTGGCGACCAGTCCGACGCCACCCGATGCCTGGCTGCACAACAGGACCTTGATGGTTCGGCTCTGGATCGCCGCTCGCTGCTCGTCGGTGTAGGCGGAGACGGTAGGAGCAGCGACCATCCCTCTAGCTTGTCGCAGATCGCCTCTACGTGCTCAATGGATCGCGTCCGCCGCCGATCGAGGTCACTCCGGCCGCCGGGTCATTAGCGCGACGCAGGCGGGCGACGTACGGTGAAGCCCCGTGAATGCCGTGCGCCAGGAACGACTCCCACCCCAGCGCGAGGTGACCGAGGTCGCCCCCGGGGTCCTGCGCATCCAATTGCCCATGAACATGCCGGGTCTCGGCCACGTCAACTGCTACGTGATCGAGGACCGCAACGGTGTCGCCCTCGTCGATCCGGGCACGCCCAGCTCCATGTCGTGGCGGGTCCTCGTGAAGAGGCTGCGCGAAGCAGACCTGTCGATCGACCGAGTCCATACGGTCGTCGTGACCCACAGCCACCCGGACCATTACGGAGCAGCGGGACGCATCCGCCGGCTCACCGGGGCGGAGATCGTCACCCACGAGCACTTCAAGACCTACTGGGATCCACACGAGGAAGACGACCTCATCCGCGAAGTCGCCGTCGAGAAGGACTACGACGTCCGGTTCGGGGTCATCGAGCGGGCGCTGCAGAAGATGAGCGGTCAGGAACGCCACTCGCCGTGGGATCGACCGGTCCCCTGGGGCGGACCGCCGCCGGACAGTCAGTGGAAGGAGCGCTTCCGCTGGCGGATCCTGCCCCTGCTGGTGTCCCGGATCTGGCAGCCACCAAAGCCCTCCCGGCGGGTCATCGACGGTCAGATCATCATGTTGGGCGACCGGGAATGGACCAGCGTGTACACACCTGGGCACACGGCCGACCACCTCTGTCTGCTCGACAGCGCGGCTGGGACCTTCATCTCCGGTGACCATCTGCTCCCCACCATCACCCCGCACATCTCGGGCATCACTGCGCAGGCCGAACCCCTGGGCGAGTTCTTCACCTCGCTGGACCGCATGCGGGAATTCCCCGAGGTTCGCGTCGTGCTACCCGCTCACGGTCTCGAATTTCACGACCTGGCCGGACGAGCGGGCGAGATCATCGACCACCACCACGATCGGTTGTCCATCCTCACCAACGCAGCCGCCCACGCAGCAGAGAACGAGTTGACGGTTCCCGAGTACTCCCAGCATCTGTTCAAGCCGCACGCGTGGGGCACCATGGCCGACAGCGAGACCTTCGCCCATCTCGAACACCTCCGCCAGACGGGCAAGGCCGAAGCACGCCCCGTCAACGGCGAACTTCGCTACCGCATCACCTCTCACTAGACAGCGCCAGCTGTTCGACCACGTCTGGAGCAACGATGAGCATCCTGGGTACCCGCGTCGTCCGAACCGAGGACCCCGACCTTCTCACAGTGGGCGGCGGTTACGTCGATGACGTCGCCCCCGAAGATGCCCTTCATGTGGTGTTCGTCCGCTCCAACGAGGCCCACGGCATCATCGGCGACATCCACGTGGCCGACGCACGAGCGATGCCCGGGGTCGTCGGCGTCTACACGGCCGAGGACCTGGAACTCCCCGCGGTGCCTCCGGCGTTTCCCATGCTCAATCAGCAGATGACCCGGTCGTGGCTCGCTCGAGGCCGGGTTCGCTACGTGGGTGAACCGTACGCGGTCGTCGTCGGCGAGAGTCTCACAGCAGCCACGGACGCAGCCGAAGCCGTATGGGTCGACATCGAACCGCTCCCCGCCGTCATCGCTCCCCGGGACAGTCTGAGCAACGAGGTGCTCCTCCACCCTGATGCGGGCACCAACGTGGTCTTCGAGGTGCCAGCCGAGGACGACGACACCCTGTTCGACGGGTGCGAGGTGATGGTCAGCCTCACGTTCCGGAACAACCGATTGGCCCCGTGCCCCCTCGAGACGAGGGCCACCGCGTCCCGGTGGTCCTCCCTCGACGATGGTCGCGATCACCTGACCCAGTGGGCGTCGACCCAGAACGCACACGGAACCCGCGATGCGGTCGCCGGCGCCCTCGGCCTAGAGGCCGATCAGATTCGCGTCATCTGCCCCGACGTAGGTGGTGGATTCGGCGCCAAGAACGGCGGGTATCCCGAAGACATCGTGGTGGCCCTGCTGGCCCGACGGCTGGGACGGCCCACCCGGTGGTCCGAGACCAGGAGTGAGTCGATGACCGGCCTGGTGCACGGTCGAGCCTGCGAGTTCGAGGCCACCCTGGGGGGTACGAGTGCTGGCCGCATCCAGGCCTATCGGGTTCACAATCTGCAGGACGGCGGGGCCCACCCGGCGATCGGCTCCCTCCTGCCCTTCATCCAGAAGACCGTCGCTTGTGGGGTGTACGACATCCCCCGAGCCGAGTACTCGGCCACCTCGGTGGTCACCAACACCATGCCGGTCGGAGCGTATCGAGGGGCCGGTCGCCCAGAGGCCGCAGCCGCCATCGAGCGCATGATCGATTTGTACGCAGCCGAGATCGGAATGGACCCGGTCGAGGTGCGGAAAATCAACGTCGTCGGCCCTGACGCCTTTCCCTACACGAGCGCCACCGGCGCGGTGATGGACTCCGGCGCCTACACGGCGGCCATCGACCAAGTCCTCGCCGCAGTCGACTACCCGGCGCTGCGGGCTGATCAACTGCGGCGACGCAACGACCCCACTGCCCGGCTGTTGGGTCTGGGGTGGTCGGCCTATGTCGAGATCGCCAACCCGATGAACAACCAAGAATTCGGATCGATCGAGGTCACCGCCGACGGCCGGGCCGTGGTCCGTACCGGCTCGTCCTCCCACGGTCAGGGGCATCACACCGCATTCGCCCAGGTGGCCGCCGACGTTACGGGCATCCCTTTCGACATGATCGAGGTCCGCCACGGCGACACCGACGACATCCCACGAGGTGGGGGGACCGGCGGATCGAAGTCGGCCCAGATCGGGGGCAGCGCCGTCTACGAGGCATCGACGGCCCTTGTCGCCATGGCCACCGAGCTGGCCGCCGACCTTCTCGAGGCGGACGCAGCCGACATCGTCCTCGATCCCGACCAGGGCACCTTCTCGGTTGCCGGGACACCGGCCATCAGCATCGGGTGGAGCGATGTTGCCGCCCGGGCTGGATCAGCGGGGCTGGCCGCAGAGGCCGACTTCGTGCCGGGTGGGCCGACCTTCCCCTTCGGCGCTCACCTCTCGATCGTCGAAGTGGACCGGGACACGGGCGAGGTGACGGTGCTGCGTCACGTGAGCTGCGATGACGCCGGCACGATGCTGAACCCGCTCCTCGTCGAGGGCCAGGTGCACGGCGGGGTTGCGTCGGGGATCGCCCAGGCCCTGATGGAAGAGTTCCATTACGACGAGGCGGGCAACCCGCTGACGTCGAACTTCATGGACTACGCCCTGGTCTCGGCTGCCGAGCTGCCCAGCTTCGAACGCATCGCCCAGGAGACACCGAGCCCGCGCAACCCCCTCGGGGCAAAGGGGATCGGCGAATCGGGCACCATCGGTGCCACGCCAGCCGTCCAGAACGCGGTGATCGACGCCCTGTCCCACCTCGGAGTTCGTCACATCGACATACCCACCACACCGCAGCGGGTCTGGCAGATCCTGGCCGACGCCTCACCCTCGGCGTGAGGCCCGACCGCCATGAGTGACGAACGGTCAGGGCCGCTCGAGGGGATCCGGGTCATCGACCTCTCCTCGGTGCTCATGGGACCGTCGTCGACCCAGTATCTCGGCGACCTCGGTGCTGACGTGATCGCGGTAGAGGGCGAAGGCGGTGACCGGAACCGAGGGATGGGCCCCGGCTCCCATCCCGAACTGTCGGGCATCGCCATGAACCTCATGCGCAACAAGCGCAGCCTGGCAATCGACCTCAAGCAACCAGCGGGTCGCGCCGTGTTCCTGGATCTGATCCGGACCGCCGACGTGATGGTGACCAACCTCCGGCCGGGACCGCTGTCCCGCCTCGACCTGAGTTACGAGGTGATCAGCCAGGTTCGTCCCGACATCGTGTTCTGTCAGGCCGCCGGGTTCCCGTCCGATGGCCCCCGGGCCGATGCCCCCGCCTATGACGACATCATCCAGTCGGCCAGCGCCGTTGGCGACGTGTTCGCCAGAGCCGGTCACGAGCCCATCCTGGCTCCCACCCTCATCGCCGACAAGGTGGCCGGGATGGCCATCGCATCGGCTGTGCTGGCCGCCCTGTTGCACCGGGAACGGACCGGGGCCGGGCAGCAGATCGAGATCCCGATGATCGATGTGATGCGGTCCTTCGTTCTCGCCGAACACGGCTCAGGGGCCATCCCCGACCCCCCGGTGCGCGAAGCCGGATATCCGCGGATCCTCACCCCCGAGCGACGCCCCCAAGCCACGTCGGATGGCTGGATCAACATCCTTCCCTACGACAAGGAGCACTACGAAGCCATCTTCGCGGCCGGGGGACGCGACGACCTGGTCGCCGACCCACGCATCCAGACCAGGGACGGTCGGTACGACCACAGCGACAGCCTGTATCGGGACATCGCGACGTGCCTGATCAATCGCAGCACCGACGAATGGCTCGACTTCTGCAACCAGCACGCCATCCCGGCCACTCGGGCGGCCACCCTCGACGAGTTGGTCGGTGGGCTGCCCCTGGCCGACCACCCTCATGCCGGGCCCTACCGGGTGATCCCTCCCGCCCCCCGCTTTTCGGCCACGCCGGCCGCGGTGCGTCGGCCGGCCCCCCTCATCGGCGAACACGGCACCGAGTTGCTGACCGAGCTGGGCTACTCCCCCGCCGATCTGGACCGACTCCGGGCTGCGGGTGTGCTGTTCCCTCGACCCGAGTCGTGAACACGTCCCCGTGAGGTCTGCCCACCCGCTCAGGCGGTAGAGTCGCCGACGCTGCCGTATCACAGGGGGACTTGATGGACATCGACCTGATGACGGGCGCCGCCCGCTGGGCGGACACCGCCGACCTGGCCCGCAAGCTCGAGGGCGCCGGCTTCTCGGGGATCTTGTTCACCGAGACCAGCCAGGTGCCCTGGATGCAGATCGCGGTGGCCGCCGAAGCCGCCCCCGAACTGTTCTTCACCACCGGGATCGCCGTGGCCTTCCCCCGCAGTCCCATGGTGTCGGCTGGGGTCGCCTACGAGTTGGTCGACAACACGAACGGCCGCTTCCGACTCGGACTGGGAAGCCAGGTCAAGGCGCATATCACCCGTCGATACGGCGTCGAATTCGACCGACCTGCCGCCCGCCTGCGCGACTACGTGCTGGCCGTCAAGGCCTGCTGGCGGGCCTTCAACCGGCAGGAGGCCCTGTCCCACGATGGCGAGTTCTACCAGCTCAGCCTGCTGCCTCCTGACTGGTCACCTCGCCCCCACGATCATCCGATGAAGATCGACATATCGGCCGTGGGTCCTGTGATGACCCGGGTGGCCGGCGAGGTCGCCGACGGCATCCACGTCCATCCCTTCCACTCGATGCCCTACATCGAGAACCGGCTCCTGCCTGCGGTCAGCGAGGGAGCAGCCGCCGCTGGCCGTGACCCGGCCGATGTGGATCTCATCATCCCCGTGTTCGCCTGTCCCGGGGACAGCCCAGAGGAACGTGAGGCCTACTTGGCGGTGGCCCGGCGTCAGATCGCCTTCTACGGCAGCACCCCCAACTACGCATTCCAGTTCGATGACCTGGGCTTCGAGGGCACCACCTCGAAGATCAGGGAGAAGATGAAGGCCGGCGAACTGGACAGTCTCGGGGAACTGATCACCGACGAGATGGTCGAGCACTACGCCCTGGTCTCCACCTGGGACGAGATGGCGGGCAAGTTGCTCGACCGCTACAGCGGCACCGCGGCTCGGGTCGTGATGTACCTCGGCGGTCGACAGATGCAGAGCGACCCCCAGCACCTGGGCCGCTGGGCGGAGGTGGCGGCCGCCGTGCGGGCCGGCCGGGCCTGATCCTTCCTCCTCGCAGAACCTCGATAGACAAGGAACGCAATGAGCAACAGAGTCGCCCTGGTCACTGGTGGTGGTAGCGGCATCGGTCGGGAGATCTGTCGGGCCTTGGCGGCCGACGGTCGCCGGGTCGCGGCCGCCGACATCAACACCGACGGAGCCGCGGAGACGGCCCGGATGATCAACGAGGCCGGCGGTACTGCGCTGGGCGTGGAGATCGACGTCACCTCGACCGATTCGGTGGTGGATGCCCGCCTCACCGTGCTCGACCAGCTCGGCGAGGTCGAGGTCTTGGTCAACTGCGCCGGGTGGGACGACTTCATGCCCTTCGTCACCACCACCGAGGACTTCTGGGACCGGGTGATCGAGATCAACTACAAGGGCGTGCTGCGAACCGTGCACACCTGCCTGCCCTCGATGATCGAGGCCCGCTGGGGACGGATCGTCAACATCGCCTCCGACGCCGCCCGGGTCGGTTCGTCGCTCGAAGCCGTCTACTCCGGGGCCAAGGGAGGGGTGATCTCGTTCACCAAGACCATCGCCCGCGAGGTCGCCCGCTCGGGGATCACGTCCAACGTGGTCTGCCCCGGCCCGACCGACACACCGCTCCTGGCCGGTATCGCTGCGGCCAGCGACGACGGGGACAAGGTGATCGGGGCCATGGCCCGTGCCGTCCCCATGAAGCGGGTCGGGCAGCCCGAAGAGGTCGCGTCGGGCGTCGTCTACTTCGCCTCCGAGAACGCTGGCTTCGCGACCGGACAGACCCTGTCGGTCTCCGGCGGCCTGACCATGGCCTGACCGCTCACCGCTGGCTCAGCCACCCGAGCGGCCGGGAAGGTGGGGAATCACCTCGGTGGCCAAGCGTTCGAGGTTGGTCGCCATGAAGTCCTCAGAGATCCCTGGGGGCAGCCCAGATGTCGCCATATCGGTGATGCCGTACGTCGTGATGAACTCGCTGAGCTCGTCGATGCACTCCTGCGCAGTACCGACCACCACCCGCTGGGGGATCGCGGTGGGATCGCCCCAGGCGTAGTCGTCGGGGGTCTCCGCCATGAACTTCGTGTACACCCCCATCCGGAACCGCTCCGACTCGAGGATGATCGGCCAGTCGCGCTCCCGGTCGTCGGTGACATAGACCGAGCGGATGATCCCCACCCGGTAGTCGTCGGGATCTCGCCCGTCCGCCAGCACCGCCTCCCGCCACGGGTCCAGGACGTCTTCCCGCCGACCCTGGGGCAGCAGGTGGGTGCCGTACTGCGCAGCACGCAGGGCACCAGGCTCCTTCATCGCCGCAATCCACAGCGGCGGCCCGCCCTCCTGCACCGGCTTGGGGTACACGTTGACATCGTCGAGGCGATACCGCTTCCCCTCGTAGCTGAACGGCCCATCGGCCCACGCCAACCGCATGATCTCGATGGCTTCGTTGGTCATCGACACCCGATTGGGCAAGGGAACACCGAACGCCGCGAACTCCTCGGGGACGTAGCCCATGCCGATGCCGAACTCCATCCGGCCGTTGGAGATGTTGTCCAGCACGGCCAACTCCTCGGCCAGCCGGACCGGGTGGTACAGGGGCAGCAGGGCGATGTCGTTGGACAGGCGAATCCGCTCGGTGCGGGCGGCAATGGCTCCGGCCAGGGGCTGGAAGGCGGGCAGGTACCCGTCTTCGAGGAAGTGGTGCTCGGTGAACCACACATGGTCGAAGCCGAGCTGATCGGCCAACACAGCCTGTTCGATGGTCGCCCCGTATACCTGGGCCATCGACACCGGGCCGCCGGGGACGTAGCGGCAGTCGTACATGATGCCGAAGCGCAGCGGTTGGCTCATGATGCTCCTCCTTGGAGAGTCTGGAATTCTTCGATCGTTCCTCGCATCACGTTGCTCGATCTCTCGAGACCACGGCCGATGCGTTCTGACCACCGAACCCGAACGAGTTGACCTGCACCGTGTGGACCTGCATCTGCCGGGGGGCGCCCACCGCCAGATCGAAGGTGATGTCGGGATCGGGAACCTGTGTGCCTGCCACTGCGGGCACCCACCCGGTTTCGAGGGCCTTCAGCCCCGAGATGAGGCTCATGGCTCCCGAGGCAGCACCGGTGTGCCCTGTATGTCCCTTGATGCCCGTCACCACCACCGAGGTGCCACCGAAGACCCGGTTGATGGCCTTGATCTCCGCTTGGTCGCCCTTGGGGGTACCCGTGGCGTGGGCGTAGAGCAGATCGATGTCAGCGGGTCCCACCCCGGCCAGGTGGTGAGCTTCTTCCATCACCTCCTGCTCCCAACGCCCCTCGGGCTCGGGCGAGCTGGGGTGGTACGCATCGGCCAGCGACCCCACCCCCCGCAGCCAGCCCCGAATCGACGCCCCTCGCTCGACTGCGCTGTCGCCCCGCTCGAGGACGAAGAAGGCAGACCCCTCCCCCGACACGATGCCGGCCCGATCTGCGGCGAAGGGCAGCAGGGCCCGAAGGGGGTCCTGATCACCCTGCCGCATCCCGTAGCTGGCCTCGGCTGCGCTGACCGCCGGGGCGAAGTGGTCCTGGCCCGGATCGCAGACGTATCCACCCTCGGTAGCTCCGACGATGACCACATCGGCCCGCCCGGCCGCCAGGTACATCGACGCCGTCCCCAGCGCGTCGAGCGACGACGCGCAGGCGGTGGCCACGGTGGTCGAAACCCCGTGCAGGTCGTAGGCCAGGCAGATCTGGGCGGCCGCCATGTTGGTCCAGATCTTGATCTGGGTCTTACGGTCGACGGCTCCCGCCCCGGCCCGGTCGAACTCGAACTGGGCGCGGGACAACGCGAAGTGGCCTCCCATCGAGGTCCCGTGCACCACCGCGGTGCGGCGCGGGTCGAGCTCACCGGGAGCGAGCCCTGCGTCCTCGAGGGCCTGGGCTGCCGCCGCCAGGGCGAAGCGGGCGTTGCCGTCAGTGCCGGCAACGACCCGCTCGTCCATCCACTGGAGTGGGTCGAAGCGGTCATCGATGGCTGCGTAGAGGCCACCCGCGCCGAGGTCCGCCCATGGAGCGGGGCGGATGCCGACCGAGCCCGACAGCAGACCATCGCACAGCTCGTCGGCACTGAGCCCGATCGGGCAGACCGTGCCCACACCCGTGATGGCCACATCCATGTCGATCCCCCTGACCCGCGCCATGAACATTACGCCGTCGAGGATGACCAGCAGCGGTGATCAGTCGTTGAGACGGACGTAGGCCTCGTGTTCGAGGGTGGCTACCAGCGCGCCGTCGACCGAGATCTCCACGTCGACCACGGCTCGATCACCGCGCGAAGTGGAGAACGACCGGACCAGGGTCGAGGTCGCGGTTGCAACCCCCTCGGGCCTGGCCAGCCCGTGATGCCGGATATGGCTGCGGAGGTGGATCCAACTGCCCTCGACCAGGTGGCGTGACATCACCTCGTTGGCCAAGGACGGCCAGGCGGCGGGGTGGACGATGTCGTGCTCCCCGTACAGACCGAGGTCGTCCCCCGCCCTGGCCGGGTACGTCCGCCATTTCTCGAGCGGCGACTCCACCGCTGGTAGCGATTGTCCTTCTCGCTGCTCAGGCCGGGGCAGGTGGCGGGACCACACCGACATGGCAGCCTTGGCGTCGCCGCCCACCATCGCCGACACCACGAGGTCGCCGTCCGCCGAGCGGTCCACTGCGCAGGTGAGGTCGTCCTTGTCGAACACCGGAGCGCTGAACGACACCTCGCATCCGCCCCCACCGACCCACTCGGCCCCCCAGGCCGCGGCCGGTGGATGGGTCAGGTACAGGTAGGTGGTGACCCCCGCCACCAAGGCAGCGGGGAACCCCTTGGCCCGAGCCCCCTCGTCGGTGTGGATCGGATTTGCTGCGTGGTCGGGAAGATTCAGTGCGGTGACCGTCCAGTTCACCGGTGTGGTTTCAGCCATCGACGGACCCCCAGATCGCTTCTGCAGTTTGCACCACCAGGGCCAGCTTTGCCCGCTGACCGTCCGGGGTGATGTCGTTCCCCTCCTCGGTCGACGCGAACCCGCACTGGGGAGCGATGCCGAGCTGGTCGAGATCGACGTAGCGGGACGCCTCGCCGAACCGCCGGCGCAGGTCGTCGACCGTCTCCATCTCCCCGGTCTTGGTGGTCACGAAGCCGGGCATCACCCGCTTGTCCCCCGCCGGGAGAAGTCGCAACGGCTCCAATCCGCCAGCCCGCTCGGTGTCGTATTCCATGTAATAGACGTCGACGCTCGTGCGGTTGAAGATGGCATCCACTGCCGGGTCGTACCCCCCTTGGGCCACCCAGGTCGACCGGAAGTTGCCGCGGCACATGTGCATGCCGATCGTCATGTCCTCGGGCCGGCCGGCGATGGCTCGTTCCAACATGTCGGCGTAGTCCACGATGAGCTGGTCGGGGTCGTACCCCTGCGCCCGCTTGGCCTCCCGCTGCTGCTCGTCGCACAGGTAGGCGAAAAAGATGTCGTCGAGTTGAAGGAAGCGACATCCCAGGTCGTAGAAGGCCTGGACGGCGTCGGCGTAGGCCTGGGCGATGTCGTCGAGCATGAGGGCATCGTCGTCGTAGGCAGCCGGGTGGACGTCGGCCTTGGCCGGCCTGAAATGGCACGCGCTGGGCCCTGGGATGGAGATCTTGGGGACCGCTCGACTGATCGAGGCCAGGTACCTGAAGTGGTCGAGCATGGGGTGGTCGTCGGGGAACGAGATCCGATCGGTGATGATCGGGAAGAAGGGACGGAGTTGCGGCCCCGAGAACTGCACCCCAGCCCGGTCGGGCAGGTACTGCACCTCCACCCCACTGAGCCCGTCCATGAAGTCGTAGTGCCAGAACGAGCGCCGGAACTCACCGTCGGTCACGAGCGGGAGACCCACGTCCTCTTGGAGGGCGACTGCGTCGGCGATGGCCCGATCCTCGACCTCGGCGAGAGCCGGAGCGGTGAGGTCACCCGGCCCGAGCACTTCGGCTCGCGCTGCTGCGACCTCGGCGGGCCGCAGCAGGCTCCCGATGTGATCGGCCCTGACCCGGATGCTCGTTTCGCTCATCGACTGCCTCCTCGACCTGTCAGACATTACCGGTGAGCAAATCCCGCACGGGTTGCCCGCTCGATGCGCGAGGCTGTTGAACCACCGACGACTTCCCCTGGAGAAGGCATGGATGTCACCGAAGCCGTGATGGCCCGCACGTCGATCCGGGCGTTCCTCGACACCCCAGTCGACGACGAAACGATCGCCGAGCTGCTGCGAACCTCGGCCCGAGCCCCGTCGGGTGGCAACGTGCAGCCCTGGCGCATCTACGTGCTCAACGGCGATCGCATGACGGAGTTCCTGGACTTCATGTCCGGTCGACCCCTCGACACCCCTGAGTACGACGTCTACCCGGCCAACCTGTGGGAGCCCTACCGGACCAATCGATTCACTCTCGGCGAGGCCATGTACGAGAAGCTCGGCATCCCCCGCGAGGACCGGGCCGCCCGCCTCGCCCACCTGGCTCGCAACTACACCTTCTTCGACGCCCCAGCCGCCATCTTCTGCTTCGTGGACCGAGGAATGGGGCCACCCCAATGGTCGGATCTGGGCATGTTCCTCCAGAACTTCATGCTGCTCGCCATCGAAGCCGGGCTCGACACCTGCCCACAGGAAGCGTGGGCCAACCGGGCTGCCTCGGTTGCCGAGTTCGTGGGAGCACCCGACAACGAGATGCTGTTCTGCGGGGTGGCCTTGGGGCACGCTGACCCTGACGCGCCGGTCAACACCCTTCGGGCCGACCGAATGCCACTCGAAGCGTGGGCTACCTGGATCTGACCTAGGGTCACGTCGGAGCCACGGCACAGGGGGCCTGGCCAGGGCGCCTCGGCGGCACGTCGCCGCCGGCTCGGGGCAGCGGCCACCTCGTTCAAGGGAGACAGGACATGAAGCTCGGATTCATCGGACTCGGCAACATGGGAGGGCCCATGGCCGGCCATGTGATCGGGGCCGGCCACGACGTGGCCATCTTCGACCTGAGGCCAGAGGTCGTCGCTCCTCTGGCGGAGGCCGGAGGCACTGCGGTCGACACCGTCGCCGCAACTGCCGAGGGGGCAGACGCCGTGTTGCTGTCCCTTCCCATGCCGTCCGACGTGGAAGATGTAGTGCTGGGCTCGGGCGGACTGCTCGACGCCATGGGACGGGGCACCGCCATCATCGACCTCACCACGAGCTCCCCGACCCTGAGTCGGCGACTGGCCGGCATCACGGCAGAGCGGGACGTCGCCTTCATCGATGCTCCGGTGTCCGGCGGGGTCTACGGGGCGCGCAAGGGGATTCTCGCGGTGATGGTCGGCGGACCGGAGGACGTGGTGGAGACCTATCGGCCAGTCCTCGAGGCGTTCGCGGCCAAGGTGGTCCGCTGTGGCGACGTCGGCGCGGGCAATGTCGTGAAGGCCGTCAACAACATGTTGGCCTTCATCAACATGATGGGAACCACCGAAGCCATCCTGCTGGGCGCCAAGGCCGGGGTCGACCCGGCCATCGTCCGGGAGGTGGTGGCCGCATCATCCGGGGCCAGCTTCGTGTGGGACAGCGGAACCCGGGCCATCCTGCGCGACCGACTGGCACCGAGCTTCACCAACACCCTGGCCTGCAAGGACATCGGCTTGGCCGTGGACCTGGCCAACGAGCTGAACGTTCCTGTCCCCATGGGTGAGCATGTGCAAGGCCTGCTGACGGGCTACCGGGACAACGGCTACGCGGCAGAGGACGTACTGGCCACTGTCAGGGTGCTCGAGGAAGCAGCCGACTTCGTGGTGCGAGGAACCGCCCCCGACGTGGGCTGACCGTCAATCGAAGGTCAGCACGGTGCGGGCCACCTCGCCCGCCTTCATCGCCCTGAACGCCTCGTTCACGTCCTCGAGGCGGCCACGACGGGTCACCATGCCGTCCAGTTCGAGGCGCCCTTGGCGGTAGAACTGCAGGTACATGGGGATGTCGACCAGGAACCGGTTGGACCCCATTCGGCTGGTCTGGATGCGGCATTCCGGGCGGATGGCGTCGAGGGGGAATTCGAGGGTGGCACCTGCCGGAGTCACCCCGACGATGGTGGCCGTACCGCGAACGGCCAGGCACTCGATGGTCTGACGGATCACATCCGGTACACCGACAGCATCGAAGGCGTGATCGACTCCCGCACCACCCGTCAGCTCCCGCAATTGGGCGACCGCATCGCCGGCCGATGCGTCGATGGTGTCAGTCGCCCCGAGCGCGGTGGCCATGTCCAGTTTCGAAGCGAACTGGTCCACCGCGATGATCCGACCCGCCCCACCGATACGGGCCCCCTGAACGATCGACAGGCCGACCCCGCCGCACCCGAACACAGCTACCGTCTGACCCGCCTGGAGGGCAGCCGTGCGGAGCACTGCGCCCAATCCGGTGAGCACCCCACATCCCATCAGCGAAACGACATCGAGTGGGAGGTCGTCGTCCACCTTCACCAGTGAGTTCTCGTGGACCAGCATCTCCTCGGCGAAGGTGGCAAGGTCGGCGAACTGGATGAGGCCGTCCCCATCGAGGGTGAGACGGAACCCCGCATCCCGGGCCCGGGCCTGGATCCTGGTGGTGCAGACGTTGGGGTGACCGGTGAGGCACTGGGCACACATACCGCAGAAACCGGACAGGCAGGCGACGACATGGTCCCCCTCCGAGAAGCGGGTGACCGACGAACCGACGGCCTCGACGATTCCCGCTCCCTCGTGGCCCAGCACCATCGGACGTCGCCCGTGCGGAAGGTGGCCATCGACGAGGTGAAGGTCGCTGTGGCACACCCCGGTGGCAACGGTTCGGACCCGAACCTCGTTGGGACCCGGGGCGTCCAACTCGATGGTCTCGATGCTGAGCGGCTCGTGTGCCGCACGGAAGATTGCTGCCTGGACCACGGAACCCCCTCGTTCGATGCGCCCCGTTTCTAGCAAAGTCCTGCACCCACCCGGGGGCCGACAATCTGCTTCAGTGCGGAGCTGGGTCGACCGATGGAACAACGACGCCATCCGTGGGGGATGACAATGGGCTGGGCCCACACGATGCAACGATCGAGGGACGAGCACGGCGCGGTCGCCGTGCTCCTCGCCGTGTGCATGACCGTGGTCATCGCCGCCGCCGCTGTGGTCATCGATGCAGGGCAGGTATGGGCGACCCGCCGCCAAGCCATCACGGCAACCGATGCCGCCGCCCTTGCGGCCGCACAGGACTTCGCCAAGTGGCAGGACGGCTGCGCAAGTGGCGCGGCCGAGGCGTACCTGGCGGCCAACACGTCCGTGTTGTCGCTCGTCTCCTGCACGGCCACCGGCGCCGGGACCCAGGGCACCGTCACGGTCGATGCCTCGGGCCGAGTCGACCATGCACTTGGTGCCGTTGTGGGTCGAGACCACACCGAGGTGACCTCGTCATCCACCGCCTACTTCGGCCCAGCCACTGCCCTGCGCGGCCTGCGTCCCTTCAGCCTGTGTTCCCAGAGCGATGCCTTCGCAGCCTGGCAGGCGTCAGGTCATTCGCTCACCTCGGTGTTCCGGATCTACTACACCAAGGACAATCCGGCCCAGTGCGGGGGGGTGGTGCCCGGCAATTGGGGGCTCATGGATTTCAACGGGGGCGCCAACACCCTGGACGAACTCAGGTCCTGGATCCGCGGCGGCTACCCAGAGTCCGTTGCCGTACCCGGCTGGTTCGAGGGCGATCCCGGAGCCTTCTCCAACGCCATGGACCTCGACGCGGTCCTGGGTCAGGAGATCCACATCCCCGTATTCGACGATGCCACCGGCGTGGGCGACAACGCCGAATTCCACCTCGAGGGCTTCGTGTCGGTCATCATCCACGACTTCAAGGACAACGGCCCCGAATCGGGGCGCTACCTCGACATCCAGTTCACGACCGCCGTAGCCAGCGGATCCTGCTGCGGTGTAGGTGCCCTCGATGCAGGCCTGTTCGGGATCGGCCTGTGCAAAGTCGACGGTCGGGGAACCTGCCCGACCTGACCATTCTCAATCCTCGAACAGTTCGGGCGGGAACCCGCCCTTGCTGATCGGGCCCCACCGGGTCGGGCGAATCCGGATGGCCGACTTGCCTTGATCGGCCATGGCCTGGCGGTACTCGTCCCAGTCGGGGTGTTCCCCCTTGATCGACCGGAAGTACTCCACCAGCTCATCGGCCGCCGTCGGCATGTCGGCGACCTGGGCCTCCCCATCGATCTGCACCCACTGGGCGTTGAACTCATCGCCCATGACCAGCACAGACACCCGACTGTCTCGACGGGCGTTCTTCACCTTGGCCCGCCCCGGGTAGCTCGACACCATCAGATCTCCCTCGTCGGTGATCCCGCCGGTCACCAGGCTCATCTGGGGCGAACCGTCGGCCCGGGTCGTCACGAGGACCCACTTGGTGCGCTCCTTCACGAAGTCGATCATTCCCTGCCGGTCGACGTCGATGTCGGCCGCCATGTTCCGGGCCCGGGGATCGTCTCTGGACAACTTCTTCACGATGGTCCTCTCGTTGGTCGTTCTGCGGCGGCGGACCTCAGCTGCCGGGAGGGATCAGCCGAGCTCGGCCCGCACCCGGGGCAGCACCTCGGTACCCAGGAGCTCCAGACACTCGGCGGCATGGTGGGGGTCCGAACCCGGCCACGAAATCCGCATGGCCAGATGCTCCATCGCGGCCTCGGTGCTCTGGGCCACCAGCCCTGCCACCACGTCGTCGGGGTTCCCGATCACGAATCGTCCCCGGGCCAATTCGGCGAACGCATCGGCATCATCGACAGCGGCGACGGAACTGGGGCTGGAGGGAGCCGCACCCTGCTCCTTGCTGGTCCCCAGATTGCCCCACGAGGCATACGAGGCGTACTTGCGAAGAAGATGGGGCCGGGCCCTTCGGAACGCCTCGTCGCGGTCGGGATGACAGTGAACCTCGAGCATCCGACCGAGTTGGTCGGTCGGCGGAAGGCCCGCCTCGGCTCGCGCCTCGTTGAACAGGTCGACCTGTCGGCGAATCTCTGCGGTGTCGGCATTCGGTGTCGCCATGTAGCCGTCACCGATGCGTCCCCCGCGGCGAATGGCCCGATCGGCCGTCGCCCCGATCCAGATGGGCGGACCGCCCGCCCTGGCCGGGGGAGGAAGGACGATCGCCCCCTCCACGGCGTAATAGCCACCATCGTGGGTGAACGGCTCACCCGACCACAGGCCGCGCAGGGCCTCGATGCCATCCAACATCCGCGGCAGACGTTCTTGGTACGGCACCCCGAGCGCCACGAACTCCTCTTCGCGGTACCCCTGACCGACCGTGAGGATGAAGCGCCCGCCGCACGCTTGGTCGATGAGGGCAACCTGCTCGGCGATGTCGACCGGCCGGTGCAGCGGCAGGAGCACCAGGTTCGTCCCCACGTCCATCGCCCCCGAGAACGCCGTCAGATGGGACAGCAGGGTGAGCTGGGGAAAGAAGTGATACCCGTGGGTGATGTGGTGCTCCCCGACCCAGATGGAGTCGAAGCCCAGACGGTCGGCCGAGGCGGTGAGATCGCGAAGCAGCTGCAGCGCTGCCCCAGCGTCCTCCTCGGCCGGGTATTGCGAATTGAGGTAGATGCCGATCTTCATCGGGGTGGGGCCTCCTTCGGCCGGTCGGGACCGGTGCCGACGCACCATTGCCCGGACCGGTCACGATAGACGGCGGCCGGGTAGCGCGCCCCGATGGGTGCGCTGCACGAACCGGGTCGCGCAGCTCAGTACACGGGAGCGTCGGGAGCCGGCCCCACGTAGCGGGCCGCCGGTCGCAGGATCCGATTGTCGGCCACCTGTTCCAGGGCGTGGGCGCACCAGCCCGCCACCCGAGCCACTGCGAACGTCGGAGTGAACCAGCTGCGGGGAATCCCGCAACCTTCGAGCACGACGGCTGCGTGCAGATCCAGGTTGGGGCCCAGTCGTCGGCCGGCCAGCAAGCGGGTACCGGCCTCCTCGGCGGCCATGGCCACCTGATGACGGGCCGGTGCGATTCGGGCACCGTGTTCCCGCAGCAACTCCAGCCGGGGATCGGCTGATCGGTACACCGAGTGGCCGAATCCCTGGAGGCGGCGCCGGTTCGACAGTTCGCCGAGCAGCCACGCCTCGGCGTTGTCGGGCTCGCCGATCCCGTCGTACATGTCGAGCATGCGTTCCAGGTTGGCCCCATGGCGCGGACCACTCAGGGCCACGAATCCGGCCACTGCGCAGCCTGCGAGGTCCGCCCCAGCCGACGCCACCACCCGGGTAGCGAAACTGGAGTTGCTGAACCCATGGTCGGCGGCCAATACCAGGTACGCCTCGAACGCCGTCAACACCTCCTCGCCGGGAAGCGATCCGGTCATCATCCGCAGATAGTCGGCGGCATGGGAGAGCCCGGGATCCGGCTCGACCGCCTCCTCGCGCATGACCGAGGCAACGAGGGTGGGAACCAGGCCGATGAGCCGAACAGCATCGCGGTGCCGCTGCTCGGGCGAGCAGTCCGACAAGGCACTCATGCCGAGGCACCGGCCCGCAGCGCTGAGCGCCGACCGGAGATCGAGGCGTCCCACGATGTCGGCCAAGTCGGGGGGAAGGGACCGGTCGAGGTCGAGGGGGTCGTCCGAGCCGTCGAGCAGCAGCGCAGCAACCGTTTCGTAGGAGGCTGAACGGGCGAGGTCGGGGACCGGACGTCCTCGGTAGTGGTAGTAGCCGTGCTCCCCCACCACATCACTGATCGCGGTGTCGGTCACGGCCACCCCGGCCAGACCCGGTGGAACATCGATCAGCGCCATGGCCCGGCCCTTTCCAACAAATGCACGCGTTGACCCACCTGGTCGCACGTAGTCACTTCCTCAGCGTGCCGCCCCTGGCGGTCATGCCGGTCCCCCATGCCGTGTTCATCGACCATCCGGTCACCCCTGGTCCGCAGGGCATGGTAGTTGCCGCTGACCATGGGCAAGCTTCGGTCCGATACCCGTCCCGTCATGGGACGCACCTCGCGGGGGCTAGTCCGTCGTTGCCCAGATTTGGGTCTGCGCTGCACCGAGCGGCCGCCCTGACCAGCATCGCTGACTAGCGTGTCAGATCGGGACCCGACGCTGATCCGATGCTCGGGCACTGGACCCAGGGGGAGCGATGAGCGAGGGCGATGACCTCGGGCGGCGATCGATCGACCCGGCCACCGTGGCCCGCTACCGGGACAACGGGTGGTGGGGTGACCGCACCATCGTCGACGATTTTCTCGACGCAGCAGCCGCCCAGCCGGACCGGGTCGCCGTGGTGTCGTACCGGGCCGGAACGGCGGAGCCCACCAGAACCACCTACGCAGAGTTGGAACTGGCCAGCCGCCGGGTGGCCGCAGCCCTCATCGAGTTGGGGGTCGAGCCGGGGGATTCTGTGTCCCTGCAGCTCCCCAACGCCTGGGAGTTCCCGGCTATCACCTACGGCATCCTGCGGGCCGGCGGGGTGGTCAACCCTCTCATTCCCATCCTTCGCCATCGTGAGCTGTCCTTCATCCTGGACCGCACCCGATCGTCCGTCCTGTTCGTCCCCGACACCTGGCGGGGCTTCGACTACGCCGCCATGGCCACCTCGCTGAGAGAGTCCATCCCCACCCTGTCCCATGTGGTGACCATCGGAGCCGAGGTGGCCGATTGCCTGAACTTCGAGCGGGACATCATCGGGCCGGCCCGGGAGGAACAACCCGGACTCTCCGACGCCCTGGCCAGCCGGGCTCCTTCGGCCGACGATCTCGTGCAGATCCAGTTCACCTCGGGAACGACCGGTGAGCCGAAGGGGGTGATCCACTCCCACAACACCCTTCGCACGGGGGCCCGATCCCTCGACCACGTCTACGGGCTGGGTGGCGACGACGTGTGCTTCATGGCCTCCACCCTCGCCCACCAGACGGGCTTCGCCTTGGGCATGGCCAAGCCCCTCAGCCTCGGGGCGACCATCGTCTATCAGGATGTGTGGGACGCCCCCGCCCTGCTCGACGCGGTCGAGCGGGAAGGCATTGCCTGGACCGTGTCCGCAACGGCGTTCGCCGTCGACCTGGTCGAAGCCCAGCGGCGCGACCCCCACGACCTGTCCACCTTCCGGTACTTCGTGTGCGGCGGAGCTCCCATTCCCCCCAAGGCCGTGGAGGACGCCCGGGAGGTCCTCGGTCTGGAGTTGATCGCCGTGTGGGGGATGACCGAGAACCTCATCGTCACCACGACCCGTCCCGGCGACCCGGTGGAGCTGGTCAGCGACTCCGACGGCATCCCCGTCGACTGGATGGAAATCCGGATCCTGGGAGAGGACGGTCAGCCCGTTGCCGTGGGAGAGGCCGGCGACCTCCATGTGCGGGGGCCCAGCCAGGCACTGGGGTACTACAAACGCCCCGACCTGTACGCAGCGGCCAACCCCGACGATGACTGGTTCGACACCGGTGACGTGGCCCGCCTGCGTGCCGATGGAGGCATCAGGATCGTGGGCCGCACCAAGGACCTGATCATCCGGGGCGGCGAGAACGTCCCCGTCGCAGAGGTGGAGGACCTGCTCCTGCGTCACCCCGCCGTCGCCGACGTCGCCGTAGTGGCTGTTCCCGACGAACGACTCGGCGAACGGGGGTGCGCCGTGGTTCTTCCCCACGGAGCGGCACCGACCCTGACCGAGCTCACTACGTACCTCGACGAGCAGGGGATGGCCAAGCAGTTCTGGCCCGAACGGCTGGAGTTGGTCGACGAGATGCCCCGCACTGCGTCGGGCAAGATCCAGAAGTACGTGCTCCGGGAGCGCTTCGGCTGAGCCGTGGATCGCCGGTGCGGTCAGTCCCCCATCAGGGCGGCCGCCTGCCCGGTGTCCACGTACTCCTCGATCCGGGTGATCAACCCATTCTCCCCCACCCACACGAAGAGGCAGGCGGGCATCTCGACGTCGGTACCGGCCGGGGTGGTCCCCCGCACGACGTGTTGTTGGACAACCCCTCCCTCGATGCGGTGCCGGACCACGTCCTCGTAGCGCCGATCGGGAAGGACCCGCACAAACCACGACAGGGTGGTCAGATTCTCATCCACGGTCTGCTCGACCTGGTCGAAGTTGTGCCAGATACGGGCATCGGGGTGGTAGGCGGCTCGCACCGCCGCAGTGTCACCGGCGACGATGGCCGAGAGCAGGCGATCGAGTGAGTCCTCAGCGGTCATGCACCGACCGTAGCCCCCCAAGGCGCAACGTCATCGGCCCGTGTGCCCCGACATCCTTGGGGCCCTGGAAGGCACCGCCCTAGGATCGGGCGACGTGAGCGCTGACCCATCCCCTCCCGTATTCGGACCGGACGACGACGGCTTCCACCGCCACCTCCGAGGCGACGACTGGTGGTTCACCGAAACGTCCTGGTTCTCCTTCCACCACGTCGAGCGGAACCTGGGCGGCTGGTTCTACACCATGGCCCGGCACAACATCGGCACGGTGGCCGGCGGGGCCTGGGTGTGGGACGACACCGCTCATCTCCCGTGGGAGGTCCTGTACAGCAGCAACCTGTCGGCGGTGGAACTCCCCGCCGAGACTGATTTCCGTCACTGCGAGCTTCCCACCGGGGTGGCCATCACCGTCGAGGAACCCACCTCCACCTACCGACTGGGCTACGACGATCCGGGCCGCTTCGTGGCCGACCTGCGCTTCGAAGGGGTCATGGCCCCTCGCCCCTTGGTGTCGAGTGGGTCGACGTTCGGCACCGCCGCCCACTTCGACCAGATCGGCCACGTGACCGGCACCATCGAAATCCTCGGCGAGCACCTCGACATCGATTGTTGGGCAATGCGCGATCGCACCTGGGGCCGGCGCCCCGAGAACCGACCACGGCAGGCCGCCTACGTGACGGGTGCCGGCGAAGGGGGCCCCGGTTTCCTGGCGGTGACCAACACCCGCGACGGCACCGACCGGGTCTCGTACGGCTTCGTCGCCCGCGATGGCGACCCCGTGTCACTGGTGGACGGCCAGCGGACCGTGCGTCGCGATCCCGAGCACGGGTGGGTCGACGAGATCGTCATCGACGCCGTCGACGACCAAGGAGTTCATTTCGTGGTTCGGGGCGCTGCAACCAACCGGATCACCATCAACCGGCACAGTTTCATCGACGTCAACAGCGTCATTCGGTGGGAACGTGACGACACGGGTGAGGTCTGGTGGGGTGAGGATCAGGACATGTGGCCGGTCCACCGGTGGGCCCGAGCCAACCGTGAGCGGGATTGGAGCCTCCGACCATGACCCTGCCCGTCCACGAGCAACTCCGACGCCTGGCCGACACGCTGCGCAACGACGTCGGCCCTGCGGTGGCCGACGAGTACACCCGTACCCAGGCCTTCATGTCGTCGGTGATCCTCCAACGCCTGGCCGCCCAGGTCGAGCACGGCCCACGCCACTCCTCCACCGAGGCCGCCCACACCGCCGCCCTGCACACCGCCCTGGCCGAGGTGCTGGCAGCGGCACCCCCTGACGTGGCCCAGGCCCAGGCGGAGGCCGCAACCGCGGGCACCGTGGCTTCGCTCGGCCCCCTGATCAGAGCCCTCTATGGCTGGGGCTCCGACCGCGCCGAGGTACAGCAGGCTCTCACGGCCATCCGGCCTGTGCTGCGAGCCGACATCGACAGGCGCATGGAGATCGCGACATGACGACCGATACCGACCTGGTCGAGACCCTCTCTGCCTACCTCGCCGATCGACTCGGGGCGGACGGACCGGTCGCCATCGAGGACATGGAACGGATCGCCGTCGGATGGTCGCACGAGACCTGGCTCTTCGATGCCGTATGGAACGACGGCGAGCCACGGCGACAGGGCATGTGCCTACGACGTGACCCGGGCAACGCCCTGCTGCGCGAAATGTCGGATCTCGAGGAGCAGTACCGGGTTCTCACCTGCCTCGCCAGCACCGATGTGCCCGCCCCCAAGGTCTTCTGGTTCGAACCCGATCCTGCAGTGCTCGGCGCGCCTGCCCTGATCATGGAGAAGGTGCCGGGCGAATGCCCGAGCCCCTGGCGGCGGGCTGGCCGCGAGTACTACGCAGCTGCTGCGGAGCGAGGAGTCCTGCCCGAGAGCTTCACCGATGCCCTGGCCGCCATCCACACCGCCGACTGGCAGGGCGTCGGGCTCGATTTCCTCGGGGTACCGGCATTGGGCGACGACTTCGCTCGCCGGGAGATTGCCAAGTGGCAGCGACTGATCGAGGAGTCGGGCCACCCGGGCCACCCCATCCTCGACGATCTGATCGGCTGGCTCGACGCCAATGCCCCCTCCACCGACCGCTTGACCCTCGTGCACGGCGCCTACCGGACCGGCAACGTGCTCATCCATGACGACCGGGTGAGTGCCGTGCTCGACTGGGAACTGCAGGTCATCGGCGACCCCATGTACGACGTGGCGTACATGCTGACCGAGCTGAACCGTGAGGGAACCGACCTCTTGTCGAACGTGGTTCCCCGTGAGCTGTTCTTCGAGCGCTACCAGACCACCACAGGTATCGAGATCGACGAGGACCGCTGCCGGTACTACCAGTTGCTCTACGCAATGCGTTCGGCCGCATTCTGGATGAGCGCGGCTGGGCTCTACGCAGACGGACGGAACAACGATCTGCGGCTGGCCCGGACCGAGTGGTCGGTCACCGTAGCCCTGGAACGGGCTGCCCAGGAGCTGGGTTACTGAGCCGTCGACCCCGACTCAGCGCCCAAGGGCGGAGGCGTAGCGGGTCAGGAGCTCGATGTGCTGGTCTAGGGTGCGCGGTGGCCCAGCCGCGACCATGCGCGATTCATCGGTCCGCAGTGACAGGTGGGTGACCCCGAGTTCCTTCCACTCACTCGCCTCGTCAGCCCAGGTGTCGGGGTCCGTGCGCCCCGGGCTGGTCCACGACTCGATCCCGAAGCCATCCGGTAGTGAGCCCCCCGCTGCGGCCACCAGTGCGGCATGAGCAGCGATGTACTCCTCCCGATCGTTGGCCAGGTGATCCTGGAAATTCGACAACCAACCCTGGTGGCGCAGGGCCCGGCCGAGGGCGGCCGGCGAGCGGCCCCCGATCCAGATCGGAATCTGCCGGGACGGCAAGGGCAGGATGCCCCCGCCGTGGATGTGCTCGTTGCCGATCTCGACATCGGCATCGACCACCTGGGCCGACCACAGTGTTCGCAGGGCGTCGATCTGCTGGTCCATGCGCCGTCCCCGGGTGGAGAAGTCCTGGTCCAGGGCCGTGTACTCGAAGGGGTTCCAGCCCACACCGAGCCCGAGCCGCAGTCGTTCCCCACTGAGCAGGTCGACATCGGCCGCCTGCTTGGCCACCAGCGCTGTCTGGCGCTGGGGAAGAATGATGATCCCCGTCGTGAGCTCGATCCGTTCGGTGACTGCAGCCAGATACCCGAGCAAGACGAAGGGTTCACGCCAGAGGCGACCCGCATAATTGTCGGGCTCGCCGACCACGTGGTCGAAGACCTCGAGATGGTCGTAGCCCAGCTCCTCCGCGGCCTGGGCATAGGCAACGATGGCTCCGGTGTCGCTACCGATCTCGTTGCACGGGAAAATCACGCCGATCTGCATGGGCGAACCCTACGCGTCCCAGGCCTGGGTGTCAGCCGTCCCGAGCCGGTCGGTGGCGGAGGATCACCATCCCGTCCTCGGCCGGCGCGAAGACCGGCTCGACCCGCATGCCCACCCTGACATCGGCTGGCTCGATCTCCTCCAATGAGGTCGTCACCCGTACGCCCTCGTCGAGTTCGACCACTGCGATGATGGGGTTGTCGACTTCCGCGAAGGCGGGAGTGGTGGGCTGGCGGGCGACGGTGAAGGTGTAGACGACGCCCTTGCCCGACACCTCGTGCCACACCAGGTCGGGGCTCAGACAGTGGGGACAGCGGGCCCGTGGGTAGTACACCCAGGTGTCGCACTCACTGCAGCGCTGCAGTTCGACTCGACCGTCAGCCAGGGCATCCCAGTACGGCTGGCTGGTGGGCGTTGGGACCGGGGTGATGGGAGCTGGCTGCATCTCACCCTCCCTGCAGGACCAGGGCGGTCTGTTCGCTGATGATCCCCCCGTTGCCCGACACGAACATGGTGTCGGCCCGCCGGAGTTGCCGGTCACCGGCCCGGCCCTGGATCTGGCGGACCGCTTCAGTGACGTGGATCAATCCGCCGGAGGCACCGGGCTGGCCGTAGCCCAGCTGCCCTCCGTTCGTGTTGACCGGGAAGTCGCCTGCATAGGACAGGTCGTGGCCGTTCACGAAGGCCAGCCCTTCCCCCTTGCCGCAGAACCCGGCATCCTCGATGGTCAGCAGCACGGTGATGGTGTAGCAGTCGTACAGCTGGCAGGCATCCACGTCCGATCGAGCTACCCCGGCCATGGAGAACGCCTGCTCCGCCGCGTGGGCGATGGGGGTGCGGATCATGTCGGTGGCGTAGCTGTGCGTCTTGTAGGCCAAGCGTTCCCCGAACCCGGTCACGAAGGCCGGGCGGTGGGGACAGGACCGAGCCCGATCAGCCGAGGTCAGCACCACGGCCGAACCACCGTTGCATGGCATGACGATCTCCAGCACGTGGATGGGATCGGCCACCACCTTCGAGGCCAGCACGTCGTCGATGGTGATGGGAACGTGCTCGAACACGGCGCCCGGCGTTCGGTTGGCCGAGCGCCGCTGATCGGCAGAGATCTTGGCCAGGGCACGTTCGTCCCAGCCGAACTCAGCCGCATACCGCTGGGCGATCATTGCGTAGCCGGCGTTCTGGGCGACGTTGCCGTGGGGGATGTCGAACTCTGCTTGGGGTGACCCCCACTCCATGCTCGACGCCCCGAGGGCAGCCCAATCCCGCTTCGGACCACGTGGATTGGTCGGCCGGGGACGCGGTCGCGACGGGATGGCGCACACCACCACGTCACACAGGCCGAGCTCGATGGCGGCCGCAGCCCGCCACACGGCGCCCACGGGGCTGGCCCCGCCGAGGTCGAGTCGCTCCGCAAAGTTGACCTCCCACCCGCAGTACTCGGCGATGGTGGCTGGCACGAAGTCCGACGACTCCCTGACGTCGAGGGCAACGAGACCGTTCACCTCCGATGAGTGGATGCCTGCGTCGGCCAGCGCGGCGGCGGCCAACTCGGCCCACTGCTCGAGCTGGAACGATCGTGCACCCCCGTACTTTCGCTCAGCGGGCCATTCGGCGAACCCGACCAGCGCCGCTTCACCCCGTAGACCTGTCACGCCATCTCTCCCCGTCTCGTCCATCTTCGGGCCAGTCCGTGGGCCCGGAACTCAGTCAGCGCCAACCCGTGGGCCGAGGCCGACCATCACCATCGTGGCATCAGTCGGTGACTGCAGTCGCCTCGATCTCGATGAGCCAGTCCGGAGCAGCCAGGGCGGCCACCCCGACCAGGGTGGAGGCCGGGGGTGCGTCGGCCGGGAGGTAGCCGGCCCGAATGTCGCCGACCACGGCCCGGCTCTCGGGGGTGTACCCCACGATGAAGGTGGTGATCTTCACGACGTCGGCGAAGGTCGCCCCCGCAGCCTGGAGTGCGATCCCGAGGTTGGTCATCACCTGGTGGGTCTGGGCCGCCAGATCACCTGCACCGACGACATTCCCCTCGGCGTCGATCGACACCTGACCGGAGATGTGGATCAGGCGCTGGCCACGGGCCGCCACGACATGGGTGTACGCCGGGTTGTTGAAAAGGCCGTCGGGCCGAATGTGTTCGATCTCGCTCATCCCCATCTTCTAGCCGCTCGATGCGCAACGGGCATGGCCGAACCGTCGCCCTGGCTAGGGTCCTGCGGAACTCCCCTCTCCGAGGGGCGGAGACGAGGGGGCGACATGGGACGCATGGACGGCAAGGTGGCGATGATCAGCGGGGCCGGCACTGGCATCGGCCGGGAAGCGGCACGCATGTTCGCTCGGGAGGGAGCCCGGGTGGTGATCGCCGAACTCGACGAAGCGCTCGGCTCCGCCACCCAGGATCTGGTTATCGCGGAGGGGGGTGAGGCCCTGTTCATCCCGACCGACGTGACCAGCGACACCCAGGTCGCAGCCGCCGTCGAGGGGGCAGTCGACCACTTCGGCATGCTCAACGTGCTCTACAACTGTGCGGGTGGTTCGATCGCCGACGACGGTCCAGTGACCGAGGTCCCGCTCGATGTGTGGGACCACACCATGTCGCTCGACCTCAAGGGGCCCGTGCTGTGTTGCCGGCACGGCATCCCCCGCCTGATCGAGGCGGGCGGTGGCACCATCGTCAACATGGCGTCGACGGCGGCATTGATGGGGATGCGCATGCACATCTACAGCGCAGCCAAGGGCGGGGTCATCTCTCTCACCAAGGCGCTGGCCCGGCACTACGCCAGACACAACATCCGCACCAACGCCATCTGTCCCGGCTATGTGCTGACCGATCGGGTCACCGCTCGTTTCTCCCAAGCAGGCCCCGACGGCGCCCCGTCAGCAGAGGACCGGGCCCGTCAACGCCACCCCTTCGGGGTGGGTCAACCGGAGGAGATCGCCGCAATCGCCCTGTTCCTCGCATCCGACGAGAGCCGCATGATCAACGGCGCCTCGATCCCAGCCGACGGCGGTATGTCCTTCTCCTGAGAGGCCGAGCGGGCTGGTCAGAGCTCCGCACGAACCAGGGCCACCCCGTCGGCGAGCGACCGCAGCTTGGCCTGGGCGATCACCCGCGGGAGGTACTTCATGCCGCAGTCGGGGCTGAAGGACAACAATTCTGGTGGGGCATGCTCGAGCGCACCCCTCACTCGGTCAGCAACTGTCTCCGGCGTCTCCACCTCGTGGGTGCCGAGATCGATGACCCCGAGCACCACCCCCCGGGGCGCCAAGCGTTCGATGATCTCAGGAGCCAGGTCGGGCTGGGCTGCCTCGATGGCGATGTAGTCGGCAGGCACCTGCGACAGTTCATCGAGGAACGGATACCCCGAGGACTTGTCGCCGACGTACGCCGCGTAGCCGTAGCAGGTGTGGACCGTCACCGGGGCTCCTACCCCGTCGATGGCTGCGGTGATGAGTTCAACGGCGAACTCCCGCGCTGCATCGGCGTTGGCTTGGAGGTATGGCTCATCCACCTGGAGCATGTCGATACCGGCCTCGGCGAGGTCCCGGAGTTCGGCGTTGACAGCTGCTGCGTACGCCAGACCGAGGGACCGCTGATCGGGGTAGTACTCGTTCTGGGCGAGTTGGCTGAGGGTGAACGGACCTGGCACCGTGACCTTCACCCGACGGGTCGTGTTGGCCCGCAGGAACCGGGCCGCGTCGAGCTCCACAGGCTCGCTCCGCTCGACGGGTCCGTTCACGAGGGGCACCTTCGAGATCCCACCGAGCCGGTTCACTCCCTGCCCGATCGTCTCGGGGTCCACGCCGGACAGGGCATTGGCGAAATGGTTGAAGTAGGACTCCCGGCCGATCTCTCCATCGGTGATGATGTCGATCCCTGCCGCCTCCTGATCTGCGATGGCCAGCAGGGTGGCCGCCTGGACCGCCTCCTCACGCAACTCTGGCTCCACCTTCCAGATGTCACCCACCCGGACCCGGGGCACACCGGCCGCCATCAGCCGGTCGGGGTCGACCAACCACGCCGGCTGCGGGTAACTCCCCATGACTGTCGTGTCGAGCATCGTGCCGTCCGTTCAGCGGTAGGTGTTGTTGGAGGTGTGGTCGCCCTCGAGCCAGCGCCGCAGGGTTGCGTGAGCGTCACCGGCCCGCTCCTGCGCGATCTGGTCGGCCTCGGGTACGTCGACTGTGAACTCGAGCAACATCCCGTTGGGGTCCTCGGTGTACAGCGACCGGCAGTAGCCATGTTCGAGCACGTAGGTGCCCTCCGGTTTCCAGCCCGACTCGGTGAGCCGTCGATGCAGATCCTGCTGACCAGCAGCGTCGACCTTGAGAGCGATGTGACGGAACGGTGATGGCGTCAGTTCAGGATCGAAGAGTGCCTGGTCCTCGGAGTCAGCGAACTGGAAGAAGGCCAAGGCGCTGCCGTCCGCGAGAGCGAAGAAGGTGTGGCAATACACACGCTCGGCTCCGAACAACTCATCGGTCTCAGACCAACAAGCAACCAGCGGGAAGCCCAGGATGTCCTCGTAGAAGGCCCTGGTCGCTTCTTGGTCCTTGGTCACGTATGCGGTGTGGTGCAGTCGCTGAGCCGCAACATCGCTCATCGTCCCGCCCTCCTTGATCGGCCTGCTGGGGGCAATCTATCGGCCAGAGTCGTCCCGCTTCGGCCCCTCGGGTCGCCTGGGAGGTAGCAGTATCCTGCGGACATGAAGCTCGAGGCAGCCCGCAAGCAGGGAGCCCACCTCCTGGAGGCCGGGGAACAGATCGTCGGCGCGGTCAAGGCGACTCCGAGAGGATCGCTCCAGGAGATCATCCTTGGAGGCGCTGGAGCCACTGCATTCGGGCAGGTGGCGCCCGCTCTGGGCGGGGCCGGTTTCGTGCTGGGCCACCAGCTGGGCCAATCCGAAAGCGACGACGGCCGTAACGAGCGGTCGGAGGCCGACGTGGATGTGGGGCGAGTGTCCCAGGTCGTGCTCCTGGCCACCGACCGCCGGATCCTGCTCTGCTCGACGTCGTTCTTGGGGAAGATCAAGGAAGTTCTGGCCACGGTCGACAGAACTCGGGTCACCCATGTCTCACTGGACTCGACGTCGGTGTTCGGGCAAACCATGCCCGAGGTGCTGCTGCAGCTCGACGATGAGCACGAGGTGGGCTTCGGCGTGGCCAAGATCCATCGCCAAGCGGCCGAGGCACTGGTCGGCGCCCTCTCGACGCCAGGCGTATGAGGCCCCCTCACGCAGCCTTGGTCAGGCACGGCGTGAGCCAGCTGTCCGAGAACGCAATCACGCGATCGACACAGCCTGCGAGTTGACCGGACACGCTGCCTACTCTGGCGATGACCTCCACCGTCAGCCCTTCGCGACGGGTCCGATGGGCAAGTGACCCGAAGGCGTGGTCACCACTTCCGATCACCAACCGCTTGAAGCGAGTGGACACCCATTCCGGATCCGCCTGATCCAGAAGGCGCCGGTCAGCGCCGTCTCGGCCATGTCCGACGAGCGGACGGCAGGCCATCCACCGAACGTCGAACATCACCTCTGCCATCACGTGCCCAGCCCCAGCCAGCAGAACGATGTCAGCGGGGCACCACCCCGCCCGGTCGAGGTATCGGCCCAACACCAACGCCGGGCTGTGGAGCGCCGGCACACCGATCAGATTGTCGAGGTCGACTAGGTGCAGGGTTCGACCGGTTATTTCTGCAGATGTCATGTGTGCAGCCCCCCAAAAAATCGCCGCTGACAGATATGTGTCGGGTCGTGACGGTCACCCTGCGCGATGTCCGCCACGACCCGAAAGGACTCAGAACTCCCCATCCCCTTCGTCGAGGAGACTGTCCTTGTAGAGCAGGCGCTGCTCCTTGGAACGACTGCGTTGGGAGCTCACTGCGCTGCTGAGCTTCGAGAACGCCCCGCCGATGCCTTCGTCAGAGGCGACGAAGTTGTCGACGTTGCCCTGGCTCATGGCGAGGGCCTCCCCCACGCTGAAGCTGTCCTGATTGGCCCCCAGGTAGAGCACGCTCCACCCCATCTCCTGACGGGACGCCAGTAGTTGTTTGATGGTGTCGCCCGAGTAATCGGTGCTGGCGTTCTCGTAACCGTCGGTGACGATGGCCAGAATCTGATCCTCATCGGCGTCCACTGCGCACCGAGCATCGCAGCGTTCGACCGCTCGACCGATGGCATCGAGGAGCGGGGTTCCTCCCCGCGGTTGAAAGTCGCCTGGCCCCAGGTCGATCACCTCGGCCACGGGCACGGCGTCGAGGACGACGCGGAACGGCTCCTGGCTGTCGAAATCGGCGAGGCTCAGTCGGAGGCGACCTGTCTGAGCCCGCTGCTGGGCAAAGAACCCGTTCACGGCATCACGAGTTGCCTCTTGGATGGGCCCCATGCTGCCCGACCGGTCGAGGACGATCTGCACGTGGACGAGATCATCGGGATTGGACGGCTGGGGGTTCTGTGAGATGTGGTCATGTTCCATAGCAAGGGTTCTGTACGGCTGGGCCGTGACAACCCCGTCGCTCGCCGGAATGTCGAGGTGGACAAGAGCTGGGGGCAACACCTGCGGACTGAGCAACCCCCGTTCAGCGGCGGCGAGGGTGCCCGGGTCGATACCCAATTCAGCCGCCCAGTCGGCCTGCGACCTGCCGAGGATTCCGCGCTGACAAGCGAGCCGGGCCCCAACCATCGGATGTGGGGACCCATTCGCGGCGAGCCGGTCGGCGAAGCTGCTCAGCAGGCGTTCGAGGGCCTGCCGTGGCAGTGCCGGACCGGTACCACCGGGCTGCTCGGGCGTGGTCATGCGACAGCAACCCCGGCATCGAGCAGCCGCTGACGCACCCGCCGCACGATCTGCCGGACGTTGGCCGGTTCGAGGCCGTACATCTCACCGACCGTGTTGGCTGGCGAGGGGTCGCCCAATTCCTGCTGCAGGCGATACTCCAGGAACAGGTTCCGGTTGCGTTCGGGCAGACCCTCGAGGATCTCGACAACGGTGGTCAACTCTGGATGGCGCTCCGCCAACTCGCCGAGGACTCCGCACAGGTCGGTCTCACCATCATGGGGCAGGACCTGTCCGGACTCCTCGGCAAGGTTGAGGGCCTCGAGCCGCTGCTCGAGCTTGTCGTCACCGGGCATGAGCGGCCCGAAGATCTGAGCACACACCACGGCTTCGAGCCGCCGACCTGCCCACGTCCAGGGCAAGGCACCGCCGTCGACCCGCCAGCCGCCGGCGACGTCGAGCAACGCCAGGCAGCAGGCACCGGTCAGATCGTTCACCTCGTCGGCGAACAAGGTGCGACCGTGACGGCGAGCAATCGCTCGCACCTGCCAGCCGATCTCGCCAGCGAACTCCCGCCACAAGGCGAAAACCATGGCCTCGTCACCGTCGCCCATGGCGAGCATGATCTCGGCAAGCCGAGCCCGTCGTTGAGTGTCCATATGCTGTCCTTTCGGAGAAGTCGGCGAGGGCGGCTGCCCTGCGCTCCCAGCAATGGCGAGTATGACGGGGGGGTGGGACATCGAATCCCCTACCGGCTCGAGTGCCGGCCTCGGCGTGCAATGAACCGGCGCTGCCGATGCCCAGGCGCTACCGGATCACGGAACGGCTACCCAGCACACGGCCGGCTGCAACGGCGATCTTTTCAGGAAGGTGAGACATCGCAGGTGGGTGTGCCATGCCACCCACGCCGCTCCTCACCTCAGTGCGCCCTCGACTGCAGCGGCCGCTGCCACACCCGACAGGTATGCCCCTTCGACGCCGGAGCCGCCGAATGCGTCTCCTGCCAGGGCAACCACCGGATCGTCCCCCCACACCAGGCATCGCTCCGGTAGCGGGTCCGCCACCTGTGCGTAGCGCCAACGCATCAACTGATGATCCACGACCTCGGCAGACCCCAGCACACCTGCGATAGATGCACGGGCTGCCTCGACGATGTCGGCTGTCCCCCGTTGCCACCACGCCACGCTGGCATCTGCGCCGAAGCGAGCGGTCACAGCTGCCCGACTGGCTCCCTCACCTCCAGAGTGGTCGACCAGGACCTCCACCAGACCGGTCGACTGCTCGAACCATCCACCGGGGACGCCTTCGAGCGGTCGATCGAGTTCGAACATCACGCACAGGGAGGGTTCGTACCGAACTGCAGACAGACGCTGTTGGGTCAACGGCTCGGGCAACAGACGACTGAACGACAACACGGCCAGGCTCTGCGGGAGCGGCGCGGTCACTACATAGGAGCGGGCGGCCCGCACCGTCACGTCGACGACCTCCTCACCGGACTCGATGGGCAGCTCCCACTCCCGGACCATCCACTTCGCGAGATCGGTCATCGCACCCTGCCCGCGCCAGTACTCCCGGCCATCGATCATCCATCGGCCCACGACGCCGGCCGCCTCCGCTCGCCCGATCAGCGTGGCGAGGTCGGCATCGGTCACCGACCAGCGAGGTGCGCCGTGGTCGAAGCGCGCCGTGTCGGTTCGCCTCGAGGCCATTCGGCCACCGACGCCGCGCGACTTGTCCACCACCACAACGGACCGGCCGGCCTCGACGAGGTGCACAGCGGCGGCCAACCCACTCATCCCGGCCCCGACGATCACAGCATCGAGGGAGCCGACGGACCCCGAACTCACCATCGCCTACCAGCGTTTCCGCCGACCTCGGGGCTCTGGAACGGCATGCTCACCAGCTGCGGGGGATGAGGTAGGCAGGCACACCGGCGCTGTACCGGCGCTGGTCGGCTGCCGTATCCACCACACAGCCCTCGTGCATCAGCCGATCACCACGGGCGATCACCCCTTCGGGCACCTCGTACGCATCGAGGGTGATCGTCCCCCCGCACCCGAGGCAGCGAGATGAGCTCATGCAGTCAGGGTAGTGGAGCAAGGCTCAGGAGCAGGCCGCCTGCACCTGACCCAGTCCGTCGATCTCGAACCACAGCTCGTCGCCAGGCTCGGGGAACTGGGTCACCACGCTGCTCCCCGTCATGACGAACTGCCCGGCTTCGAGCGTACGGCCGCGCTCGTTGAGGTGATTTGCCAGCCACGCGACCGCCTCGAACGGATGACCGAGGGCGTCCCCGGTGCGGCCCTCGCCAACGAGCTCGCCGCCGATCTCCAACTTCGTGCCCGCTGTTTCGAGGTCGACCGTCGCCCAGTCCGAAGCTGGATCGCCGATCACCACCGCCGCGTTCCAAGCATTCTCCGACACTAGGTCGAAGGCGTTCAGTTGGCTGTAGTCGGCGTTACGATCCTCGATGAGCTCGAACGCCGGATGACACGAGGCGACTACTGATCGGATGCTCTCCCTCGTGTGGGGTCCCGAGCCAGGCCCGAGATCGATCGACAAACGGACGGCCACCTCGCACTCGACGCCTAGGTGCCGGTGGGCAGACAGGTCGATCGACGCGGGCGAGTCGTGGACCACCGACTCGAACACGGCCCCAGCCAGCGGCTGGTTCACACCACAGAACTCCTGCATCGCTGCGGACGTCAGGGCGACCTTGTAGCCCGCCAAGCGCTCGCCTCGACCGAGGAGCAACGAGTGGAATGCATCCTGGACGAGATAGGCAGCCTCGACACTGTCCTCGGAGGCAGTGGCCGCCAAGGACTGGTGGGGTTCCAGCGAGGACAGCTGTTCGAGATAGCGGGCTGCCAACTCGCTGGCTTCATGTGCTTCCATTGTTCTCTTCCCCCTGGGCACCGAACTCGCAACCGACGTGAGCGTAGTGGCCCCTGCATTCGGGTCGACAACCTCGTGAGATCCCTCAGCCTCCGAGGTTCGGCCGGATAATGGCCCCCCGAGCGACGAGGCCATCGATCTCGGCCGTGGTGAAGTCGAGCACGGTCTCGAGGACGTCATCCGAATGCTCGCCGACGCACGGAGCCGCCCGCCGCAACCCGTTCGGTGAGTGATCGAGGAGCCAGGGGACACCGGGTACCGGCCGAGGTCCGGTCACTGCGTGGAGCGGCCTGTCCGTCATACCGCGAGCAGCGAGCTGGGGATCGGAGGTCCAGAGTTCCAGGGGGGCCAACGAGGGAAATGCCGCCACGCCCACCGCCTGAAGCTCACGGGTCACTTCCCAGCGGTCCCGTTCCCTCGTCCAGGCCGACACGAACGCGCCGAGGTCGTCCTCGTGATGGAGACGCCCCTTCACGGTGACGAAGCGCTCGTCCTCGCCGAGGCCGGGCACCACTGAGCACAGCGCGTCCCAGGAGGCTTCGTCGGGGCAGGCGATGGAAACCCACTGGTCCTCTCCGGCAGAGGGGAAGACCCCGTGCGGTGCATACCCGCCATCACGGTTTCCGCGGGGAACCGGGTCGGTGCCGGTCTCGAGAAATTCCATCCACAATTCACCGACCGTGGCCGCCACTGCCTCCACCATGGCGACGTCGATACGGGCCACCGCCCCGGTGCGGCGACGAGCCACCAGCGCGGCCACCGTTGCCCAGGCCGCGGTGATCCCCGTGCCGGGATCCCCGACCGCCACCCCGGTCTCGCACGGTGACCCGCCCGGGTACCCGTTGGCCGAATACAACCCGCCCACCGCACCACCGGCCGGACCGTATGCCATGTAGTGGGCAGATGGCCCGGTCTGGCCGTAGCCGCTGAGGCTGACGACCACCACATTCGGGTTCATAGCTCGCAGATCCTCGACGCCGAGCCCCAGCGACGCCATCGCGCCAACGGCGAAGTTCTCCACGACGACATCACTCGCCGCCACCAGTCGGCGCACGACCTCGACCGCGTCTGGATGCCGCAGGTCGATACCCAGGCTTCGCTTGTCGGTGTTGTAGGTCTGGAAGATGCCATTGGTGTCGGGAGTCAGCGGGAGTTCAGGCGGATTGAACGGCAGCCGGCGGAACAGACAGGGATGTTCGGGGGATTCGAGCCGGATGACATCTGCGCCGAGATGAGCAAGTACCTGGGTGCACATCGGTCCGGCCCAAACCCACGTGAAGTCACAGACGCGGATCCCTTCGAGTGGCCGCCCCCCACCCTCTGAGGTGTCCCCGCCCCACTCGCTCTGCGCTGCGGGACGCCATTGCTCGTCATTGTGCTGCCCGATGTCCGCTGCGTCGGAACGGAGCGACCACCACGGCTGGTCGATGATGAAGCCTGGCCCGGGCACAGTTGTGCCACCGGGAGTTGTCCGGAAGAAGCCCCGCGATGCGTAGTGAGGATCGTCAGCCAACTGGCTCATGGTGTTGACCGGAGAGAGGCACAGGGGAACGGCCTGCGCCGCGGCGTACACCTCGGCGACCGTCTGGCTCGCGAACCACTCACCCAGATAGAGGTGGACGAGGTCCGCATTGTCTCGGCGAAGGTTGTTGTCATCGAACATCCCCGTGTCAGCCCAGTCGGGGTTGCCCATCAACTCGAGGAGCCCCTCCCACTGGACCTGTTCGGGACAGATCACCTGCACCATGCCGTCGACGCAGGCGTAGGTGCCCCACGGCACTACCGTCTTCACGCCGAGTCTCGATGCATCGGACCCGGTGAACAGAGCACCCGCTGGTGCTGTTTCAGTGATCTTGGCCGCGCACGCGAAAACAGAGAAGTCGACGTGGTCCCCGATCCCCGTTCGCTGCGCCTTGTCGACTGCCGCGAGGGCGGCAGCCCCGGCAACGTGAGCCACCATGATCGTGCTGTGGTGGCCGGGCGCCTTCAGCGGGGGAAGTGTGGGGTCCTCAGCGGCCGACGGCGACAAAAAGCCCCAACTGGACCCATGCATGGTCGTGATTTCTTCGGCCGCGTAGTCGGCGTAGGGGCCGGTGGAACCGAACCCAGTGAACGAACAGACCACGATGTCGGACCGGTGAGCGCTCAGGGCTGCGTAGTCGACGCCGGCAGTCCGCGCGCGGGTCGGACCGAGATCGTGCAGCACCAGATCGGCGCCCTCGACCCATCGCTGCAGCTCGACGGACACCGATCGTTTGTTGGCGTGGAGCCAGCGGTGGACGTCATGCGGCCGCTGTCGCACTCGCTCCACGTCGTCCGTTTCGAACCGCACGACATCAGCCCCGAGATCCGCAAAGAGCTTGGACAGGTAGGCGAGACCCACTCCACCCCCGAATTCGACCACACGGATGCCTTCGAGTCCCTGCATCTCACCCCCACATGCGTCCAACCGCAACCCCAACACTCTGCCCCACAGAGTCGGGCGCCGGGGACCGGCGAAACATCAACGAATCGGGGTGATGGCCACCACCGATGTTGCGGGCGGCCGGTTGCCCAACGAACCGTCGAACGGTAGGTCACTGAAATTGAAGACCCCACCGTCTCGAGCGACCATCAGGTAACCGTTGCCGTACGGGACCATCCCGGTCACCGACTCATTGAGCCGGGAGCCGATCGGCAGGACTTGGGGAATCGAACCGCGGAAGGCGACGTTTCCGAACCCGAACACCCCGCCGTCCTCGGCAACCATCCAATAGCCCGAACCGTCCGGAGCTGGAGTCATGCCCACGATCGGCGCAGCCAGCCACTCTTCAGCTGTCACTGGCGGATCGAAGCGAGCCACGAACTCGGGAACCGAACCGTGGTAGGGCGCCCCGAATGCAAAGACCCCGCCTTCCTGTGACAGCATCCAATAGCCGACTCCGTCCGGATCAGCCTTCGCATCGATGATCGGCGAGTTCAACTGGTACGCCATCAAGTCCCCGACCGACACGGCGTCTCCGCGGGTGAGCACCCGGCCTCGACTCGTGAAGATCGTCATGCCTAGCCCCGATGCAGTCGGCACCATCGACACGACCCGCTCTGGCGCATCCGGGGCAATGCCGAAGTCGACTTCCGCCTCGAGCCCATCGACGGCCAATGGCTCGAAGACCACGGCATCGCCGAACGAATAGAACGCTCCTTGGTCATCGAGCACCCAGAACCCGTCACCCGAGGGTGTCGCCTCGATGTCGACCGCAGTGGCATCGTCGTCGAGCGACGCCTCGGAATCGACACCCGCATCACCGAAGGCGTACACCTGGCCGTCGGCGGCGACGATCCAGTATCCGGACACATCATCGTCGGTTGCCTGCGGTGTCACGAGATCGGACGGGTCCGACGCGTCGCCGGTACCGGTTCCGTTCGTCGCCACCACCCTGAAGGTGTAGGCGGTGCCATTGGTCAGTCCGGTCACCACACACGAGGTCGCCGGAGCATTCGCGCTGCAGGTAGTGCCCCCGGGTAGCGCGTCGACCCTGTACCCGGTGATCGCCGAACCACCATCATCACCAGGCGCATCCCAACTGACCGTCACCTGACCATCGCCACCAACACCACTCACATTCGTCGGCGCATCCGGCACCGTCGAAGGCGTCACAGGATCAGACGCCGCGGAAGCAGGGCTGTCACCATTCGCGTTCGTGG
>JAYPWI010000015.1:8364-90664 GCA_038135065.1 Acidimicrobiales bacterium | reverse complement strand
CTGCGCTGATCGACCAGCCCTGCGAAGTAGGTGTCGCTCACCGGAACCGGCGACAATGCGCCGGTGACCGATCACCAGCGTGGCCTCCTGCTGGGCACGATCGGGGTGCTGGTGATCATTCCCGACGCCACCCTGATCCGCCTCGTCGACGCCCCCAGCCTGACCAACGCCATGTGGCGGACGGGGCTGTTGGGCATCACCATCTCGGTGTTCCTCGCCCTGCGCTACCGGGGCACCCTTGTTTCGGTGCTGGCCTCCCTCGGTATCTGGGGGCTGGTGGCCAGCGTGTGGTCAGCCGTCGGCACCGTGCTGTTCGTCGGGGCCGTGGACCGGACGTCGGTGGCCAACGTCCTGCTCATCCTGGCCCTGTCCCCCATGTGGGCGGCCCTGCTGAGCCGGACCTTCCTCGGCGAGCGGGTGGCCAGACGGACCCTGGTGGCCATGCCCATCGCCGTGGTCGGGGTGGCCATCGCGGTCGGCGCCTCGGTGCAGGGTGACCCGAACAGCGGGGACGTGCTGGCCCTCGCCCTCTCGATCGGGTTGGCCATCAACATGACGATCATCCGGGCCCGGGGCCATGTCGACATGGTGCCCACCACGGCCATCGGCGGGTTCATCGGCTGTGGAACCCTGGCCCTCGTCGGCACCTCACCCGACCTGTCCGACGGCGACCTGGTCCCCATCCTGGTGCTCGGTCTGATCGTGCTGCCCGTAGCCATGGGATGCCTGACCGCAGCCGCCCGCTACCTCTCGAGCCCCGAGACCACCCTGCTGCTGCTCGGAGAAACGGCGGCCAGTCCCATCCTGGCCGCCCTGGTCGTCGACGAACCCCTTCCCCGTCTGACGGTGGTGGGCGGAGCCGTGGTGGTCGCAACCCTGGTGGTCCACGGATGGGCGGGCCTGCGGACCGCGCCACCTGCCAAGATGCCGGTGTGAGCGACGAGCACCTGCACCATGTGATCCACCCGGGAACGGGTCCCCATGCCTTGCTGCTCCACGGGGCCCTGGGCAGCCGCTCGTACTGGGACGACAACCTGCCTGCCCTGTCGACGGTGTGCCGGCCCGTGGTGATCGAACTGTGGGGGCACGGCCGCTCCCCCAGCCCCGCCGATCCGTCGCGCTACGAGCCCGAGGCCTATGCCGACGAGATCGACCATCTCGTCGACCAACTCGGCGGAGCCCCCGTGTGGCTGATCGGCCAATCGATGGGGGCCGCCCTGATGATGCACTACGCCCTGGCCCATCCCGAGCGGGTGATCGGGCTGGTCATCACCAACTCCTCATCCGCCTTCGCGGTTCCCGAAACGTGGCAGGAGCGGAACCGGACCATGGTCGCTGAGCGAGTGGCCGAGGTCGAGCAGCATGGGGTGGAGATCCTTCGGGACAGCTGGATCAACCCGGGCCGGTCCCGGCGGATCTCCGAGGCGGTGCGGGCAGAGCTGGCATCGGAGTTCGGCGAACACACCGACGAGGGGATCATCGGGTCGTTTCGGTACACCAACTACTCACTGCCCCTCGGGGACCGCCTCACCGAGATTGCGGTACCCACCCTGCTGACCAATGGCACCGACGAGGAACGGTTCCAGGATCTGTTGCACCGGGTGGCCCTGGTCCCGGGGATCGAGGTGGTGGATCTCCCGGCCTCCCACGCAGTCAATGCCCACGACCCCGAGGGGTGGAACAGGGCAACGGTGGCCTTCATGGAGGGCATCGGGAGCGGTAGCGTCGGCTGAGCTCGAGAGGGGGACAACGTGGGCGAGGGGCCGTTGGCCGGCATCAGGGTCGTCGACGTATCGGGTGCCGTTGCGGGCCCCTACGCGTCGACCTGGCTGGCCGAGCAGGGTGCGGAGGTCGTCATGGTGGAGAAGGTGGGCGTACCCGACGTGATGCGCCTCACCGGGGCCACCATCGGTGACCAGTCGGGGACGTGGGTACAACTGCATCGCAACAAGCGGTCCATCGACCTCGACATCCGGACCCCGACCGGGCGGGACATCCTGTTGCAGCTGGTGGACCGAGCCGACGTCTTCGTCCAGAACTTCAGGCCAGGGGTCGCCCAGCGACTGGGGATCGGTTACGACGCCCTGTCAGCCCGCAACCCAGACCTGGTCTACCTCTCGGTCTCGGGGTACGGACCCACCGGGCCCTACTCCGACCAACCTGTGTACGACCCCATCATCCAGGCCCGTTCAGGGATGGCCGAGAGCCAGAACGGCGACTTCGTCCGCACGGTGGTGGCCGACAAGACGACGGCCATGACCGGTGCCATGGGTGTGTTGTCGGCCCTGGTGGCACGGGCCAACGGGGCGGGAGGTCAACACGTCGAGGTGAACCTGCTCGACGCAACAGTGGCCTCCCTGTTCGTGGAGGCCTACTGGAACGAGACCGTTCCCGAGGCCGAACCGGTCCCCACCTACTCGGACTGGTACATGCCATGGGACACCCGGGACGGTCAGATCGCCGCCAACTGGGTGAACTTCCAGCAGTACCAGGGAGCGTGCCGGGCCATCGGCAGACCGGACCTGGCCGACGACCCACGTTTCTCCGATCGCTTCGCCAGGGTCAAGAACGCAGTGGCCATGCGAGAGGAGTTCGGTGCTGCCCTCGCCAAGCTCGGCACCGCAGAAGTGCTGGCAGCGCTGCGCGAGGCCGACGTGCCCTCGGCCCCCGTGCTGAGCCGACAGGAAGTCTTCGACGACCCCCAGATCCACCACAACGGCACCATCATCGAGGACCACCACCCCACAGCCGGTCGTATCCGCACCGCCCGGCCACCAGCCCGCTACAGCGGGACGCCGACCGCATTGACCCGGCACGCACCCGGCAAGGGCCAGCACACCGACGAGGTGCTGGGCGAGTTGGGCCTCGACGCAACGGCCATCGCCGCCCTGCGGGCCGACGGGATCGTCGCCTGACCCATCCGAGGGTCAGAACCTGACCAGGGCCTCCTGGGCACACGAGGCCACCAGGCGCCCGTCCTGCCACATGCGGCTGTGGGCCAGTCCCCGGGCCCCCGTTGCCACATCCGGCCACTGTTCGACATAGATCCAGTCGTCCACCCGAGCCGGCTGATGGAACCACATCGCATGGTCGAGGCTGACCATCATGGTCCCCTCGGACCCCCACGTCCGGCCATAGGGAACGAGCACGACGTCGGCCAGGCAGTCGTCGCTCATGTAGGCCATGAGAGCCTCGTGGAGCCCCACTGGCCCATCGACCGGCCGAGGTGTCCGGAACCAGTAGTCGATGCCACCCCGGAGCGACGGACCGGTGGGAGCCCAGGGTGCATGAGCGATGCGGTACTCGGTGGGACGGGGGCTCAGCGACCATTCCTCCCCGAAGATGGGCCCGACCTCGGCGATGCACTCCGCAAAGCTGGGCAGCTGCTCGGGCGGGGTGAGGCCCTCGGGTGGTTCGGGCGAGATGAGGCCGTTGCCCTCCTCGGGACTGTGGAACGAGGCGGTCATGGTGAAGATCTGGGCATCGTCCTGGCTGGCCGTGACCCGCCGGGTGCAGAAGGCCCGGCCGTCTCGCACCCGATCGACCTCGTAGCGAACGGGTCTGGTGCCGTCCCCGCCCCGCAGGAAGTGGGCGTGGATGGAGTCCAGGTTGCGTTCTGGCTCCACCGTGCCCCGCGCCGCGGCGACCGCCTGACCGAGTTGGTGCCCGCCGTACAGGCCGAACTCGCTGTGGCCCGAGGGTGGTCCGTCGAACAGGTCGGGGCCGGCGGGACTCGGGGACAGTGCGGAGATCAGGGCATCGAGTGGATCGCTCACGACGACCAGGCTGGCAGATCGACGAGGTTCCCGCCGGGCCGCCCCAGCCCGGTGGGCGCGATCTACCGACTCAGAAGGAGAGCAGGTCGTCCTGTCGCAGATGGGAGAGCTCGTTGAGGGCGAGGACGACCCGCCGCTCGTGTCGAGCGAGGACCCGGTGGATCGAGGCGTGGGCGGGTCGGAAGAACATGTCGGCGTCGATCCCCACGAAGTCGGCGACGTAGGCGTTGATCACCCCACCGTGGCAGGCCACCACCACCTTCTCACCCGGGTGGGCGGCCACGATGCCCTCGATGCTGTTCGCCACCCGACGGCGGAAGTCGATGCTCGATTCGGTGAAGGGATAGACCTCCCACCGGCGCTCTCGGGCGAAGCGGCGCCGGGCACCCTCGAGCTCGGTCTCGCTGATCCGGTCGAGCGGTCGCTCGTGTGGTTGGAGGTAACCGAACATGTGGACCTCGGCCAGCGACTCGAGGACCTGAACCTCCAGGCCATGGGCCTCCGCCACCGCCATCCCGGTGCGGTGGGCCCGCAACAGCCGCGACGAATACACGGCGGCGATCCCCTCGTCGGCCAGGGCCCGCCCCGCCGCAGCGGCCTGACGCTCCCCGAGGTCGGTCAACGGGGGGTCCCGCCAGTCCTCGACCGCTGCGTCCTGACTCGGAAAGTCCTGCTGGCCATGACGAACGAGGATGAGCTCGGTGCGGTGGGGATCGTCGGTGAGGAAGGCACGGTCGATCGGGGTGCGGGGGGTTTCTTCGTCGGACACGGCGGCCGAGCCTACGCGTCGGTGGGTCCCGTCGTGGCCTCCCTATGCTGGACCCACCGATCAGCAGGGGGAACCATGACGGATGTCAACCAGCGGGTGCTGTCGCTTCGCAGCGGTCAGGGAGCCGTGATCCTCGTCACCTATCGGGGAGATTGGTGACCGTACTGCTGTGGCCAGCTCGTGCGGCTGGCCGACGCTGCCGATCGGATCAACGAGGCGGGGGCCGAGGTCATCGCCATCTCCGTTGACGACGAACAACGGCAGGCCGGTATGCGGGCCCGGTGGCGGCTCACCGAGCAGACCCTCGTCGCAGACCCGGGCGGAACCAGCTTCCTAGTGGATCTCGGCCTCTACGACCCAGAGGAACGAGACGGGGTGGCCCTGCCCGGTCTGTTGGTGATCTCACCCAACGGCGACGAGGTGTACCGATACCAGGGACGAGACTTCGCCGATCGGACGACCGACCACGAGATGTTCGAGGCCCTCGACGCCCTGGGCCTCGATCCCGGCCCGCCGAGCCCGGGCGGGCCCGACGTGGCCGTGCCGGAGGATCTGCGCGGGTTCTTTCCCACCGACATGGTGGGGCCGTACTTCCGGGGCAACATGTTCGGCGCCCTGGCCATCTCCCGCCGGCTGGTCGACGAAGATGCCATCGCCGTTGCGGTGGCCCACCGGGACATGGCCCGTGACACCATCGCCGCATGGGAGCGGGTCAGCGGGAGCTGACCGGCCTCGGTGGTCAGCCCAGGCTCACCCCGACGACGATCCCCGCCTCCACCTCGAAGTTCACCCGATCCGGGTTGAAGTCCTGGGTGACGGCCAACGCCTCGCCGTCTTCGCGCACCACCCGCCAGGGTCGGGCATCCCGATCGGCGAGCGCACCGGCGGCGTCGAGGTCGAGGCCGATGTACTCGGTGACATCGGCCCCCGAGGCTCCGTTGCTCTCGGCCACGAGCGGCCCGTCGTCGGCGGCGACCGGAACCAGACGAACGACCGTGGTTCCGTCAGGGCTCGAGAGGGTGCGGTTCTCGCCATCGGCTCCGATGAGGCTGGTCCGACCAAGAGCATCGAGCAGGTCGAACCAGTCGTCGCGGCCCATACAGGCCATCTCCGTCATCGCCAGGTCCCGGACCTCGAGTCTTCCGTCCGGCAGGTACGACCACTCACCGAAGAAGCGGTTGCACCCCGCGTCCCCGGTGAGCCCCCCGACCTCGACCAGCACGACATAGGAGCGGTCATCGGGTCGGGGCGAGACTGCGCCATCGAGAATGACCTCGACAACCTCCCACTCCCCGAGGATGTCGACCGGGGCAACAGGTGCGACCTGGACCGTTGTTGTCGGCACCGTCGTCGCCGGCTGCCCCACGATGATCGGATCGCCTTCCTGTCCGGCCCCACAGCCGGCAAGCATCATCAGCACGAGGCCGACAACGGCGGTGATCCGTAGCCGCCCGAGGCGCACCCTGTCCTCTCTCACCGATGGCATTGCTCTCACCGATGGCATTGCTCGCACCAATGGCATTGCCGACACCTCGATCCTTGCTCGCCTGATCCACCTCTTCGGACGCCCCGCAGCGACCCCTGGTTCCCCGATCTCGCGGATTCTGTCCACGATGTCACGGCGACGCCAGCGCACCGAGAGCGCCGTCGAAGGCGCTCAGCAGATGGGAGACGTCCGCATCGGTGGTCGCCAGGTTCATACACCCCATGCCGTAGCCACTGAAATAGACCTCCCGTTCGGCCAGGCGATGCTGCAGGCGTGACATCGTCGCTGCTTCGTCGGAGCTGTGATGGGTGTCCCGGTAGTTGCGAATCGGCCGGTCATGAGGGTGGACCCGGAACAGCGACCCGGCCCCCGTCACCTGCCACGGCAGATCTCGGCTCGCAAAGACGTCGGTGAGCCCGACGCGCACTGCGTGGCCGACCGCCGCCAGACGGTCGAAGGCAGCCGGGTCCAGCTGGTTCATGCACGCAACACCGGCGACCATGGTCACCGGATTGGCGGTGTAGGTACCGCCCGAGGGCACCGCGGCCCGGTCGTCCCCGTGAGCTTCGAACACGGCCATCACATCGGCCCGACCGCCGACTGCCCCGACCGGGAAGCCTCCCCCGATGATCTTGGCGAGTGCGGTCAGATCGGGTCGCACCCCCAAGAGGCCCTGAGCACCGCCGACCCCGAGGCGGAAAGTAATCACCTCGTCGAGGATCACCAGGGCACCCACCTCGCGGGCCGACCGCTCGACGGCCTCCAAGAAGGCCGGTTCGATCGTCGGCATCCCCACGCGGCTGGGCATCACGTCCAGCAGCACGGCGGCGCAGCGGGAACCCACCGAGTGGATCACCGCAGCAGCGCCCTCGGGGTCGTTGAAACCGATGACCACCACCTCGTCGGTCAAGGACTCGGGAGCGCCGGTGGCATAGGGAACGGTGTGGGGATTGTCGGCCTCACCCCAGTTGGAGGGATCGGACCCCAGGCTGGCCTCCGCATGGTCGTAGGTGCCGTGGTAGCTCCCCTCGACCTTGACGATGGCAGGTCGCCCGGTGAAGGCCCGAGCCGCCTTGATCGCTCCCATCACCGCCTCGGTGCCCGAGTTGCAGAACCGGATGCGATCGACCGAGTCGAGTCGCTCCACGAGCAGCTCGGCCAACTCGATCTCCGGCGCGCTGGCCATGGAGAACGCTGTTCCCCGGCTCAGCTGGGTCCGCACAGCATCCTCGACGACCGGGTCGGCGTGACCGAGGATGATCGAGGTGAAGTTGTTGTTGCAGTCGAGGTAGCGATTGCCGTCGATGTCGGTGAGCCAGGCCCCTCGACCCTGGTCCACATAGAGCGGATAGGGGCGAATCAGCACCGTGGATCGGGATGCCCCGTCGGGGATGACCCGCTTTGCTCGGTCGTACAACTCGGCGGATCTCGACGACGGGTCCGGGTACACGTTGGCCACGGGACAAGTCTCCCAGACAGGGGCGAGCACCGTCGTTCACTCTTCGCCGGGCGCCGTGCGCGAAGATCACGAGCGGCGAAGGGGGATCCCATGACCACGACGACCGAGTACGGGCCCAGCGCTCCGTGGCGCATCGGGGTGGATGTCGGGGGCACCTTCACCGATCTGGTGCTGGCCGACGCCGAGGGTGCGACCTGGGTGGCCAAGGTCCCCTCCGTCCCCGCCGACCCCAGCAAGGGTGTGCTGGCCGCAGTCGAGCGCATCGGGGTCGACCTGGGCATTCCCACCGCAGCGGTGCTGGAGAACTGCTCCCTGTTCGTCCACGGCTCCACGGTGGCCACCAACACCATGCTGGAGGGCAAGGGGGCCACCGTCGGGCTGATCACCACCGAAGGCTTCCGCGACAGCCTCGAGATCCGACGGGGCCTCCGTTCCGACCAGTGGAACCATCGGGCCCCCTACGCACCCGTGCTCGTTCCCCGTTACCTGCGCAGGTCGGTCCCCGGTCGCATCGACGCAGACGGCACCGAACACACCCCGCTCGATGTCAGCGGACTGCCCGACATCATCGGCAGCTTCGAGGCTGAGGGTGTCGAGGCAGTCGCCGTCGCTCTCATGAACAGCTTCGTCGACGACCAGCACGAACGGGACGTTGCCACCGCCCTGGGAGAGCAGTGGTCGGGGTCGTGGGTCAGCACCTCCGCCTCGATCTCACCGCTGATGGGCGAGTACGAGCGCACCTCGACCGCCGTGGTGAACGCCACCCTGTCGCCGCGGATCGTTGCCTACCTCCGAAACCTCGAGGCCAACCTGGCCGAGTTGGGCCTGCGCCGCGCCCTGCTGCTCGTGCAGTCCAATGGAGGGGCCGCGTCGGTGGAGCAGTTGGCCGGGCGCCCGGTGAACCTGCTGCTGAGCGGGCCCGCGGCTGCGGTCGGCGCCCTGTCCCTGTACAGCCGGGCCGTCGATGCGGCCGGGGTCGAGCCGGGCAACGAGGGCAACGTGATCTCCATGGAGATCGGCGGCACGTCGTGCGACGTCCTGTTGATGTCGGGCGGAGAGGTCGACACCAAGGACGACATCGACATCGCGGGCTACCACGTGTCGACGCCGGCCATCGACATCCACACCATCGGGGCCGGCGGCGGGACCATCGCCGGGGTGGACGGGGCAGGCCTGCTCTACGTCGGCCCCGAGGGAGCGGGAGCCGACCCCGGTCCGGCGTGCTACCGGCGGGGCGGCACCCGCCCGACGGTGACCGATGCCCAGTTGGTCCTCGGACGGCTCCGGCCGGGCAAATCGGCGGGCGGCACCCTAGATCTCGATCTCGATGCTGCGGTCGAAGCCATCGACGTGCACGTCGCCCAGCCCTTGGGCATGACCGTCGAACAGGCCGCTGCGGGGATCGTGGAATTGGTCGAACAGCATCTGCTGAGCGCGGTGGAGCACATTTCGATCGAGCGGGGGCACTCCCCGCGCCGGTTCACCCTCGTCGCAGCAGGTGGCGCCGGGCCTATGCACGGGGCTTCGGTGGCCGCGGGCCTGGGGTGCTCCCGGGTCTACGTGCCCAGCGATGCCGGGGCGCTGTGCGCCATCGGGATGCTGCATGCGGACGTACGACAGGACTTCACCAAGGTGGTCATCGGCGACCTGGGCGCCATGGACCCCGCCGCCATCGAAACCGGCTTCGAGGACCTGGCCAACCAGGCCCGCACGGTCATGGCGGCCGAGGGCTTCGACGCCCAGGACGTGACCCTCGTCCACGAACTCGAGCTGCACCATCCCGGTCAGCTGTGGAGCATCCGGGTCCGGGTTCCCGGCGGTCGCATCGACATGTCCCAGCTGCGGGCCGGATTCGAGGCCGAGTACCAGCGTCTCTACGGCCATGTCCAGGAGGACGGGGTCATCAAGGTGGCCTCCCTGCGCCTCACGGCCCGGGCCTCCACGGGGGAGGTCGCCGTCTCGGAGGGATCGCCGGCCAGCGCCGAGGTGGTTCCCATCGACTCGCGGCGGGTGTGGCACGGCGAGGGTGGGTGGCAGGTCACCCCTGTCTACGACGGTGCCGACCTCGCTCCCGGCCACCGCATTGCGGGCCCGGCCCTGGTGGAACAGCTGACGACCACGGTCATCGCCCGACCGGGCGACGTGCTGTGGGTGGACGCCAACGGTGACTACTTCATCGATCTCGCCGCAGAAGAGCCAGCTGCGGAGTCGAGCCATCCCGGCACCCGGGCAACGAGCGGGGACGGGGAACTCGACCCGGTGGTCCTGGCCCTCATGCAGAACCGCCTCGACCAGATCAGTCGCCACATGGGCTGGGTCATGACCCGAACCGCTCGGAGCACCATCTTCAGCCAGAGCCACGACTTCTCCTGCTTCGTGACCACCCCCGACGGCACCCTGGTAGCCAACGCAGATGGCATCCCCATCCACACCGGGGGCGGGGGCTTCGCCGTCCGGGCCCTCCTCGCCAAGTTCGGGGGCCGGATGGAGCCGGGCGACGTGTTCCTGTTGTCGGATCCATATGTGGCGGGGGGTAACCACCTGCCCGACTGGGTGATCGCCCGACCGATCTACGTCGACGACGGCGGGGAGTCGGTGCTCGCCGGATTCTGTTGCAATCGGGCCCACCAGAGCGACATCGGGGGTGGGCTGGCCGGTACCTACAACCCCGAAGCCACCGAGATCTGGCAGGAAGGTATCCGTCTGCCGGTGCTCAAGCTCATCGAACAGGGGCGGGTCCGTGACGACCTGTGGGAGTTACTGCTCATCAACTCCCGGACCCCCGACCTGCTCGACGGGGATCTGCTGGCCATGTTGGGGTCGACCCAGATCGGCGGGGAGCGGGTGGCCGCCCTGGTCGACGAACTCGGTGCACGTCCTTACCTGCAGTACCTCGACGGGGTCCTCGACCACGCCGATCGGCGCATGCGGGCAGCGATCGGTGACCTCCCAGACGGCACCTACCACGGGGAAGACCGCAGCGACAACGACTGCTTCCGCCAGGTCGACGTTGCGGTGCGGGTCGAGGTCACCATCGACGGTGATCGGCTGACCCTCGATTTCTCGGACTCGGACCCTCAGATCGAGGGTTTCAAGAACAGCTCGCTGGCCAACACCTACAGCTCTGCCTTCCTGGCCGTGTCCTCGTTCTTCGACACCTCGATCCCCCGCAACGAGGGCACCTACCGGGCCCTGCAGATCATCGCCCCGGCGGGCACCATCGTGAATGCCCTCCCCCCGGCCCCCATGACGATGAACACCGTCTACGTGGCCCACGAGATCGTCATCGCAGTGTGGCAAGCCCTCGCCCAGGCCGCGCCCGACCGGGCGTGCGCCGCGTGGTCAAAGACGATGCATGGCCATGTGGCCGGACGGAGGGACGACGGGACGACCTGGGTCATGTACCAGTGGCATGCCATGGGCACCCCGGGGGCAACGGCGGAGCGGGACGGCTTCGTGCAGATGGGCCACCTCATCAGCCTGGGCGGGCTGGACATGCCCAACCTCGAGTTCCACGAACAGCACTACCCCGTGCGCTACATCCGCCATGAACAACGGATCGACAACGCTGGCCCCGGGGCACGCCGGGGAGGCACCGGGGTGACCTACGAGGCCGACATCCTCGCCCCCGCCATCTGGTCATTCCGGGCAGAGGGTTTGATCACCCCGTCAGGCCACGGGGTTCGGGGTGGGGGTACCGGCGGGGTGGGCAACGAGTGGATCGTGCCGGTGAACACCGAGCAGGACGGTCCCCGCTTCGTGCCACCCAAGTACGGGGTGACCCGGCTCGGTCCGTCCCGGATGATCGCCGAGACCCCAGGTGGGGGTGGGTGGGGCGATCCCTTCGACCGGGACCCGGCCCTCGTGTTGCGCGACGTCCGGGACGAGGTGGTCTCGGCCGAAGGGGCGACCCGGGACTACGGCGTGGTCCTCACCGACGATCTGCGCGAGGTCGACGAAGCTGCCACCGAGGCCCTGCGAACCAACCTCAGGGGACAGCCATGAGCGACCCCGTCCTCGATGCCCTGGACGCGATCGGGGTGCCCTACGAGGTCATCCCGTGCGACCCCGACCTGGCCGACACGGCCGAGTTCTGCGCTCACTACGGCTACGGCATGGACAAATCGGCCAACGCCATCATGGTGGTGGGCAAGGGGGAGCCCCGGACCTTCGCCATGTGCGTGGTGTTGGCCACCACCCAGGTTGACGTGAACAAGGTCGTCCGCCACCGGCTCGGTTCCCGCAAGGCGTCGTTCGCCCCGGCCGAGGAGACCGCTGCCCTGACGGGCATGACCCTGGGCGGGGTCACCCCGTTCGGTCTGCCTGCCGGGCTCCCCCTGTGGATCGATGCCCGGGTGATGGCCTGTGACAAGGTCATCGTGGGCGGGGGCTCCCGTGAGCGAAAGATCTACCTACCACCGGCCGGGCTGGCTGCCCTACCTGGCGCCGAGGTGGTGGACGGCCTGGCCCGGGAGCGGAGTCAGGCCTGAGGGGTCATTCGGCGTCGGCCAACCCCTGGGCCACGAACTGTCGCATGAGCTTGGCGCGGGTGGTCCCCCGCCGACGTGCTGCCTCGTCGACACGCTGGAGCATCGACGGGGGAAAGGCGAGGGCTACGGCTGCCGTTTCTGTTGCCCTGCGTTCTTCGGCCATCTCAACCTCCGGGGCTGCAGGATGCTCCCAGATTACTCCGTTGTAATTCGGCCCGTGACCATGGGGCACCCAATCCCCCAGGGACAACGCCGCACAGGTAGCCTCGGGCTCGTTGGAGAGGCAGAGGGGTTGCCCGCCGGACAGAGGGGTTGCCCATGACCGTTGCCCTGGTCCACGGAAATCCAGAAACCGCAGCCATCTGGGGCCCGTTGTGCGACGCCCTGGGACGCACCGATGTGGTCACCCTGTCCCCACCGGGGTTCGGCGCCCCCGTGCCCACCGGGTTCGCAGCAACCAGCGACGCCTACCTGCAGTGGCTCGTGGAGGAGGTCGCCCGCCTGCCGGGCCCCGTCGACCTCATCGGACACGATTGGGGGGGCGGCCATGTGGTGCGGCTTGCCGTGGAGCGGCCCGACCTCATCCGCAGCTGGTGCACCGACATCGCCGGGGTGTTCGACCACGACTACGTCTGGCACGACGCGGCCCAGGGCTGGCAGAGCCCTGAGGGCGAGGACCATGTCCAGGCCCTGGTCGATGCCCCACGCGAAACCCTGGCCGATCGCTTCGCCGAGCTCGGCATGGGGCCCGACGTCGCAGCGGCCGTGGTCCCCCACATCGACCAGGACATGGCCCGATGCATCCTGGCCCTGTACCGCTCGGCAGCCCAACCGGTGGTGGGCCAGATCGGCGACCGGCTGGCCGATGCGGGAGCCAACCCGGGCCTGGTCGTCATCGCCACCGAGGACCACTACACGGGCGGCGAGGCCCTCCACCGGCGGGCCGCCGAACGAGCGGGGGCCGAGGTGGCCGTACTCGACGGGCTCGGTCACTGGTGGATGTGCGAGGATCCAGGGAGGGGAGCCGCCCTGATCGGGGCCTGGCTCGAGCAATTCGACTGAGGGGTGTCGTGGAAGTTCGTGTGCTGGACATCATCGACCAGCCGACCCGGGTGCAGGTCGGGGGGCAGGGTCCTCCCCTGCTGTGGCTGCACGGGGAGGCGAACACCTGGCGGTGGGGTCCCGCCCACGAAGCCCTGGCCCAGGAGTTCACGGTCCATGCCCCCGTCCATCCGGGTTTCGGCGGCGAACGCCTTCCCGACTGGCTCTACGACGCATCGGACCTGACCTTCCACAACGCGGTGCTGATCGAGACCCTGGGCCTGGAGCAGCCCCTGGTGGCAGGGGTGAGTATCGGAGGGTGGCTGGCCCTCGACCTCGCAGCCCGGCGCCCCGACCTGGTCGGCAGCCTGTTGGCCATCGGTGCCCTGGGGCTGCGGCCGAGCGAACCGATGCCGGACCTGTTCATCATGCAGGCCCCCGAGGCGCTGGGGTACTTGGCTGAATCGTTCGACACGGGGGCGGTGGATCCCCTCACCGGTGACGTCGACGCCGCCACCGAGCTGTGGGTGGAACTGGCCGCCCAAGCCCGACTCATGTGGAAGCGGCCGTACGACCAACGCCTCGAACGACACCTGTCCCAGGTCCGTTGTCCGTCGATGGTCGTGTGGGGGGCCAACGATCGGCTCCTGCCCGTCGAACACGGGCGCCGGCTGGCCGAACTGCTCGGCGCCCCCCTCGACGTGGTGGGCCAGTCCGGCCACATGGTGACCGTCGACGCACCCCAGGCGGTCGCAGCAGCGGCCGCCCGCCTCGCATTCTCAGACCAACTGGAGCCGTGACATGGAGATCTACGCATTCCACCTGATGCCCTGGCCTCGGATCGACCCCGAGGTCCGGGAGAAGTACACCTCGGCCTGGGTGGTGTACCCCAACAGCGAGTACGACCCCGAGCTGGGCACCCAGCTCTACGGTGAGTACCTCGACCAGCTGGTGTTCGCCGACGAAGCGGGCTTCGACGCCATCTGTGTGAACGAGCACCACCAGAACGCCTACGGGTTGATGCCGTCGCCGAACATCATGGCGGCCGCCCTGGTGAGCCGGACGAGCCGGGCCAAGATCGCCATCCTGGGTAACGGCATCGCCCTGCGGGACAACCCCCTGCGGGTTGCCGAGGAGGTGGCCATGCTCGACGTCATGTCGGGGGGCCGCATCCTGTCGGGCTTCGTGCGCGGCATCGGGGCCGAGTACCACAGCCTCAATCTGGACCCCACCCGTTCCCGGGAGCGGTTCTTCGAGGCTCACGACCTCATCGTCAAGGCCTGGACGGAGCCGGGCCCGTTCAACTGGGACGGGGAGCACTTCCAGTTCCGCTACGTCAACGTGTGGCCGCGGCCCCTCCAGCAGCCTCATCCGCCCATCTTCGTCCCCTCCCAGGGGTCTGCCGAGACACTCGAATGGGCGGCCGAGCGGCGCTATCCCCTGGCCTGCACCTTCGTTCCCATGGAACGGCTGAAGCAGTTCTACGACGGGTATCGCCAGTACGCCGAAGGGTTCGGCTACCACGCAGGGCCCGAGCAGTTCGGGCTGACCTCCCTGGTCCACATCCACCCCGACGGGGAGGAGGCGGCCATGGCGTCGGTCGAACCCCACATCCGCTACTTCCAGGAGCGATGCTTCACCCTGCCCCTGCCCACCTTCTTCCCTCCGGGCTACACGGCCCAGAGCAGCTACCGGACCCGCCTCGAGATCGCCCGAGAGATGGCCGGTGCGGGCGGACCGGCACTGTCCGCCGGCGAGCCCCTCATCGGGACGGCCGAGCAGGTCGGAGAGCGACTGGTCCGCAACATGGAAGAGGCCGGAGCGGGCAAGCTGCTGGCCTGGTTCCAGATCGGCGACATGCCCCACGACAAGGCCATGTACTCGATGGAACAGTTCGCGGAGAAGGTGCTGCCCTACGTCCGCAACGCCACAGCCTGAGCGGGGCAGGGCCCCTCAGCGCCAGGCGCCGAGGTCGAAATCCTGGGGGATGGGCACGAAGATCTGGGTCCGGGGCCCCTCGATCTCCTTGCTGATGTGACCCTGGCCGGTGGTGTCGTCGGCGATCAACAGATCGCCGGGTCCGAACCGGCGGCAGGTGCCGTCGCCCACCTCGATCTCGGCGACCCCACTGAGATGGATGACGAACTGCCGACGTGGGGCGACGTGGAAGTCCCACACGTCGGGACCGGCCTGGGCGGTGTCGCGGAAGAAGACCGACTCGGCGGGAATCCGATCAGACATCTGACCCACGTCGGGAATCACCGACATGGGAAGATCGAGATCCTCGAAGTGGGACTGGCCATCGTCTCCCGTGTAGAGGCGGGTGACCTTCACGAGCTCAGTCCGCGACCAGTTCGACCCGTTCGCCCTCGGCGTTGGCCGGGGCGTGGAGGCGGTCCTCGGGACCGAAGCCGTTGTGGGTCCACGATGCGAACTCGAGCAGGATGCCGTCGGGGTCGCGGAAGTAGACCGACCGCACGAACACGTCGTCGGTGACCTCAGCGGAGATGGTTCGCTCGCTGTTGTCGTGGTTCAGCACCGGGCCCATGGGCACGCCCTTGGCCCGCAGCCGCTCCACGTACTCGTCGAACTTGTCGGCTGGCACGTCGAAGGCCAGGTGGTTCATCGACCCATGGGCCGACGCGATGTCACCACCGCCCGGCATCTCGCCGGCCGCCGCGATCCCCGGCGCAGCCTCGGGTGCATGGGGGAACCAGAAGAAAGCCACCGAGTCGCCGTTGCCACAGTCGAAGAAGAAGTGCTGAGCCCCACCTGGGATCTCCAGCGTCTTCACCAGGGGCATACCCAGCACGTTGGTGTAGAAGTCCACGGTGCGGGCCATGTCCTTGCACACGAGGGCGACATGGTTCACCCCTCGCAACTCGAACTCGGAATTGGTCGGCGAGTCGCCCATCACCCCTCCCCCTCTCGACCTTGCGGTCCTCGGCGTACCCATACAGTATGCCCATGACCAGGACCCGTCAGATTCCTCGCGCCGAAGCTCCACCATCCGCCCTGCCCGTCTACGAGCGGCTGTTCGGCGATCGCGACCCCGTCGTCGAGCCGGGGACGGCCACGGGCACCCCGGGCAACTGGTGGACCGTGTTCGCCCAGACCCCACAACTGCTCGATCACATGGTGGCCGGCTTCGCCCTGTTCAACAGCCCCGACCGTGTCCTCGATCCGGCCCTACGCGAGCTGGCCCTGACCAGGACCGGGTTCTCTGCGGGCAGTCAGTTCGTGTTCAGCCAGCATTGCAAAGCGGCCCGTAATGCAGGAGTCAGCGACGAGCAGGTTGCCGCAATCCCGGCGTGGACGACGTGGGACGGGTGGACGGCGGCCGAGCGGGCCGTGCTGGCCTACACCGACGAGGTGACCCTGGGCCGCGGTCGGGTGGCCGACGCCACCTGGGAGGCCCTGCGGGCCCACCTCGACGAGGTGGCGTGCATCGAGCTGACCTACGCAGTGGCCAGCTACGGCCTGCACGCAACCATGTGCCGAGCCCTCAGACTGGAGTACGACGACGTCGACGAACGGATCGTGGAGATCGCGGCTCCTGGTCAGGGGGACGACGACGTCATGGGCACCATTTCGATGCAGTAGGGCTCGGAGCATGGCTGGCGCCGGATCAGCTCAGCCCTCCTCGGACCCCTCACCGATCTCGGGAACCTCGACACTCACCTCTCCGAACGCGACGACGGTGAAGGTGTGGGTCATGGCTGACACCGTCGAACCCTCCTCGAGCCCCCGACCCACCATGGCCTCGATGAGGGGGAGGTAGTCGACGACGAGGCGGCGGATCCGGCCCTCGTCATCGAGCCAGGCATCCACCATCGCGTCCCCGTCCACCACCTCCCGCCGGAAGCCAGCATCGAGCAGCACGTCGAGGGTTTCGGTCGGCAGGTACACGGCAAGATCACCGGCGGGAGCCGGGATCCGGTAGTGGGTGACCGGAACTCCTCCAACGGTGTCGGGGCCGATCACCTCCGCCCGGTTCACGTCGGCGAGCAACGCAGCTCCCAGGATCGACACCGCACTCTCCACGGTGGGCCCGTCCGAACCCGGGTTGACGGAGGCCCACGAGCCATCGACGACGTCGTCGAGATCCACCCGGAGCAGCACCCGGTCACCATCGATGACGATGCCCACCTCGGTGCCTGGGGTGACGGTGCTGCCCGAGAACCCCACGGCGCCGTCACCCTCGGACGTGATCCGGAGCGCGACCCGCCCGGCCGACGGCTGGTACACCCCGTCGGTCCGCTGTTCGAGATAGGACCCTGACGTGGACTCGACCCGCAGCACCTGCTCGAAGGCGAACGGCGCATTCGCCCGGGTGACCGGTCCGGCGGCGGTCAGGGCGCGCGACACCTCGGGAGGTGGTCCCGGTGGGGCCTCGTCACCACACCCGGTCACCGCGAGGGCGAGCACCCATCCCACCAGGATGGCCGCACAACGGCGGCCCCAGCGCGCCGATCGGGCCGTCAGATCAACACTCCGGGGTTGAGGATCCCGTTGGGATCGAGCCGACCCTTGACGGCCCGCAGCGCTTCGGCGAACAGTTCGGGGCGCTGTACGTCGTAGGCGTTGGGGCGGTGCATGCGGCCCACTGCGTGATGGTGGGTGGCCGTGCCCCCCGCTGACACCACGGCCTCGTTGGCTGCGTCCTTGATGGCCTGCCACTGCTGAATCTCGCTCCCCTGGGCGCCCATTCCCGACCAGGTGTAGTACGGGGCGGGGCCGTCGGTATACACATGGGTGAAGCGGCACGACAGGCTGTGATGCGGCCCGAATGTGTCACGCAGCGCAGCCCCGACCTTGGCCCTGACCTCGGCGTCGAAGTCGGGCCAGCGATCCCAGGTGATCGCCGTCTCGAAGGTGTCGTTGACCAGTCCCAGTGACGTCTCGACACCGTTCCCCACCCCGGTGAATGCATCCCGCCTGGCACCGACCGCTCCACCCCGTCCGGTCGGTGCGCCCGTGCCGTCGTCGATCTGGATGTCGTCGTCATCCACCGCGCCCCCGGCCCCCCGGGCAATCTCCACGGCCTGCGCGATGTTGTGCCGCTGGGTCAGTTCGGCGCTCTCGAACGACACGATGACCAGCGACCGATCACCGTCCATGCCTGCGGCCCGACCGGCCTCCGCGGGATCGAGGATGCGCAGGTTGGCCGGCCACAGCTTGGCCTGCACGATCTGGCGCACTGCGTCGTAACCGGCTTCCCACGAGGGGAAGGTGATCCCCGCAGTGGCCCGGAACACGGGCCGGCGCTGGATCCGCATCCAGGCCTCGGTGACGATGCCGAAGATGCCTTCGGAGCCGATGACCATCCGGTCGGGGCTCGGTCCCGCCCCCGAACCGGGCAAACGCCGGGACTCCCACCACCCCGCCGGTGTGATCATCCGGGTCGATTCGACGAACTCGTCGATGTGGGTGTGGTTGGTCGCGTAGTGGCCACCGGATCGGGTCACGATCCATCCGCCGAGGGTGGAGAACCGGAACGACTGGGGGAAGTGGCGCAGGGTGTAGCCCGAGGGACGCAGTTGGTCCTCGAGGTGGGGTCCGAACACCCCGGCCTGGATGCGGGCCGCCCTCGACAGGTCGTCGATCTCGAGCACCTGGTCGAGCCGGTCCAGGGAGATGATGACCGTCGGCCCCCGGTCCTCGGGCGGGGCGAGCCCCCACACCACCGAGGATCCTCCTCCGTAGGGCACGGCGATGTAGCCGTGCTCATTGCACCAGTCCAGGGTGGCGGCCACCTCGTGTTCGTCCCGGGGGTGAGCGACCACATCTGGGGGGTTGGGGAAGTCGAGGTTGAAGGCTCGTACCCGCTCGGTGAAATGAGCCCCGTAGGCGTAGCAGGCCCGTTCATAGGTCGATGTCGAACACCACGGGGCGATGGTGTCGGGAACCGGGATTCGGGACGGTCGCAACACGGCGTCCTCTGCCCGGGGCACGGCTCGCGGGGTGATGGAGGTGCCGTACTGCTCGGACAACTGGCGGGCCAGGGCAGCCCGCTCGGCATCGCTGGGCTCCTCGGACTCCATGCACCACGCCCAGAACGAACGTCGATCAGCCATGACCGGACTGTAGTTGGCCCGCCTCGGGTCCCCGATCAGGGGCTGGGTATCAGTGGCCCTTGGTCTTGGGCCCGAAACTGGCCACCACGTCGGTGGTACCGAATCCGGTCGGCACCTCGCCCTCTGTCGCGTAGAGGTACAGGGCCGTTTGGAACACGGCGTTCATGGTGGTCATCACCACGGCGACCCCGATGATCCACAGGACACCGACGATGACCAGCGGCCACAGCCCGGCCACTCCGAGCACGACGAGGAGGATGCCCGGGATCATCAGGACGAATCCGAGCAGCCCGAACCCGACTCGAGCGGCGAGGTTCTCTCCCCAGGTGCCCTTGAAGAGCGAGGCGCTCCGCTTCACCCCGTCGATGGGCCCGCGGTCCTCGAACATGACAACCGGCACCACGAGGAACGTCAGCACCTGCCAGGCAGTGTCCAGCAGCGAACTCACGATCCGGCCGATGAACCCTGCCTCTTCCCGGATCACGCGCAGGATCAGCCCGACCGTGGCGGTGAGAAGGGCCCAAGGGATCAGACGGTGTGCTTTGGACAGGGCACCACTGATGGCAGAGGACACCGTCGGGTCGCCCCCGGTGAACCGCTGGTGTGCCCCTGAAACCAGTGCGCCTTGAAAGAGCACCGAAATGGAGGTGAGCACCATGACGAACACCACTCCCACGACGATGACTGCTGCGCCCGCCGCCTCGTCGTCGGCCATGGACAGCAGGGGGAGCAAGAAGACCGCTCCAACCCCTAAGCACACCAGACCATTCAGCACCGGGATCCAGAGCAGTTCGCGGTCGTGGTTGATGACCGACCACGAGGCCTTTGCCAGGTTCCAGGTTCGGGAGAGGGTTCCCATCAAGTGTCCTTTCGGCAGGCCGCACGGTGTCCTGATCGGCGGAATCAGCGTAGCCAACGGGCCAGGCCGACCCTCTCACAGGAAACCCCTTCACTGGTTGGGGGTCACCCCTGCCGCCTGGGATAGGATCCAAAGAGTCAGGTGACTTGACCACCGCACACTGCATGAACCACGCACAGGGGGACGCACGATGGCCGCTTCCGGTTCGATTCTGGGCAACTCCGTCCGACGTAAGGAGGACCCAGGCCTCCTCACGGGCGCCAACAAGTACTTCGACGACCTCGACTTGGGCGCGTCGCAGGTCTACTTCGTCCGTTCGACCATGGCCCACGCCGAACTGCTGTCGGTCGACACCAGCGAGGCCGAGGCGATGCCCGGCGTCATCGGGGTGTTCTCGGCCGCCAACATGGACCTGGCAGCCGTCAACGGCTTCCCCATGATCGACACCGCCATGGACCGTCCTCCCTTCGCCAAGGGCAGGGTCCGCTACGTGGGCGACATCATCGCCGCAGTGGTGGCCGAGACCCTCTCCCAGGCCAAGGACGCCGCTGACGCCGTGATCGTCGACTATGAGGCGCTGCCGGTGGTGATCGACATCGAGGAAGCTGCATCGCCCGATTCACCCGTCATTTGGGAAGGCCAGGAGAGCAACGTCTGTTTCGCAGCAGGCAACGAGTACTCGGGCCCCGACGTACTCGAGGGGGCAGACGCAGTCGTGTCCGAGCGGGTGGTCACCCAGCGCCTAGCCGGTGTTCCCATGGAGCCCAACGGCTGTATCGCGATCCCCGACGGCGACAAGATGACCTTCTACGCGGCATCGCAGAACACCCACGCCGTGCGCGATGCGCTGGCCGGCACCATCGGCATGGCCCCGGAGAACCTCCACGTGCTGACCGCGTGGGTAGGCGGCGGGTTCGGACCCAAGAGCGGGATGTACATCGAGTTCGTCCTGGCCGCTCAGATCGCCCGGGCCCTCGGGCGAGCCGTCAAGTGGACCGAGCAGCGGGGCGAGAACATGGTCTCCCTCGGCCAGGGTCGGGCCATGGTGATGAACGTCCAGATGGGCGTCCGCAACGACGGCTCCATCGTCGGCATGAAGGCCCACGTCATTGCTGACGCTGGTGCCTATCCGGCTATCGGTGCCTTCCTCCCCATGCTGACCCTGCAGCTGAGCCAGGCCGTGTACGAGATGCCGGCCATCGACTTCACCTTCCAGTCGGTGGTAACCAACACCACCCACACCGCTGCCTACCGCGGCGCTGGACGGCCCGAAGCCACCCAGATGGTGGAGCGCATCCTCGACAAGGCCGCCCACGCCATCGGCATGGATGCCGCAGAGATCCGGCGCAAGAACTTCCTCCAGCCAGGTGCCTTCCCACTCACCACCAAGGTGGGAGCCAACTACGACTCGGGTGAGTACGAGAAGGCACTGGACGCTGTCCTCGAGGCATCGGGATATGCCGACCTGCGGGCCGAGCAGGCCCGCCGTCGAGAGGCAGGCGACGCCAAGCTCCTGGGCATCGGGGTGTCCTCCTACGTCGAGGTGACCGCGCCGATCGGCCTGCACGTCGAGTACGGCCGTTGCGAGATCAACGAGGACGGCTCGGCGACCATCAGGGTCGGCACCTCGGCCCACGGCCAGGGTCACGACACGGCGTTCTCGATGATCGTGAACGACCTGTTGGGAATCCCCATGGACCAGGTCCACCACGTCGATGCCGACACCGAGAAGGTGGCACGCGGCGCAGGCACCATGGGATCGCGGTCTCTGCAGACCGCCGGGTCGGCCGTGTACGAGGCATCCCGAGTGGTGCTCGAGAAGGGCAAGCAACTCGCAGCCGAACTGCTCGAGGCCAGCGCCGACGACATCGTGGTCGGCGATGGGGCCCTGCAGGTGGCTGGTGTGCCAGCCAAGTCGATCAGCTGGGCCGAGTTGGCCGCAGCAGCCGACAGCCAGGGCCTCGAGGGCGGTCTTGCCCACGAACTGGACTTCGACGGCACCGACTCGACATACCCGTTCGGGTCCCACGTCGCCGTGGTGGAGATCGACTCCGACACCGGTGAAGTCACCCTGCTCCGCCACATCGCCGTCGACGACTGCGGCACGATCCTCAACCCCATGCTGGTCGCTGGCCAGCAGCACGGCGGGATCGCCCAAGGCATCGCCCAAGCCCTGTGGGAGCACGTCCAGTACGACGAGGACGGCAACCCGCTGACTGCATCGCTGATGGACTACCTGATGCCCTCGGCCGCTGACATGCCGAGCTTCGAGGTCTCCAACACCGAGACCCCGTCGCCCCGCAACCCGCTGGGCGCAAAGGGCATCGGCGAGTCGGGCACGATCGGCTCGACGCCGGCCGTCCACAACGCCGTGTGTGACGCCGTTGCCCACCTGGGCATCGACCACATCGACATGCCCTGCACCCCGCAGGCCGTGTGGCGAGCCCTGCAGTCGGCCTGAGCCGACCGGGTTCACGGCTCCAGCCGTGCACACTCACTCGAGACCAGGACCCGCCCTTTGGGGCGGGTCCTGCCCGTTGCGGACCGTGATGCCAGCTCGTGGAGCAGACCGTCGATGACATCCCGATCTACCCCGCAGCGCGGGTTCTTCGACCCTCGTACCGGTGGCCCCCCGGTGTTCGAGCTTCGGCGCGACGGACCACGTGTCTTCCGACTGGTCCATCCCTTCGCCTACCGAGACGAACGCTACGACGACGCGTTCGTATGCCCAGCCGACACTGACACGTTCACCACGGACCTCAACTCGGTGCCCGCCGTGTTCTCCTGGATCGTTCCCACCCACGGCACCCATTTGCCGGCCATCCTCCTGCATGACGCGTTGGTCGTGCCCCATGGTGAGCCACCCACCCACCAAGGGCCGAAGGTTTCCAGGGAGGAAGCCGACCGCATCATGCGCGATGCCATGGGCGCTCTGGGGGTTCGCCCGATCCGCCGGTGGCTGGCCTGGACCGGGGCATCTCTGGCGACCATCGTCACGACCCCGCACCGTCGCGGGTGGTGGCGGACCGCCGTTGTGGGCCACCTGCTATTTCTGGCGCTGCTGGGAGTGCTCGCCACGATCGATCTGGTAGACGTCGCGTCTCCGCTTCCCTGGATGGGCGAGCGAGGATTCTGGATCGAGATCACCGCCGGGGTAGCCGTCGGTTTGGCGATCCCCGTCGCCCTGGCGATCCTGTGGGGACCGAGGTGGCGGGTGATGGCCATCACCGGCGTCGCCGTAGCCCTTCTCCTTCACGTGACCGTCACCATGACCGCTCTGTGGGTGCTGTACGAGTTGGGTGAGCGGGTCGTGGGCTTCCTGTCCCACCGGTCCTATAGCCGAGCGGAGGCGTGACCTCGACGACACCGCAGAGACCCTCGGCCCGTCACGACGCCACGGCGGCAGCTAGTCAAGCGCTCACCAACAGCCACAGACCCAGCGAGGTAAAGACCACCATCGCCCCCAACAAGGGCAGCTGACCTCGCCGGAAGTGCCGGCCCCCGAGATCCCGGAGTGCCAGGTCATGGCCTACGACGACGCCGATGAGATGGCCGAGCACCACTCCGGCTGCCTGGACGACGGCGATTGTCGTCGTCGAGACCGCTGTGTAGGAGGGGTACGAGGCCCGCCATCCGAAGAGATCCCAGCCCCGAGCGAAGGGATCCGACGCCTGGATGAAGAGAAACTGGCCCTCGAAGACAGCCAGCGAGAAGTAGTGGGCCAGGGAATACCCGACGGCCACCGGCACGAGCGCGGCGGCCAACCGGTCGGCGGCTCCGGGTACGGAGCGACCGGTCATTCGTTCCATGGCAACGACAGCACCCGTGTAGAGGGCCACGACGCCAGCCGTGCACAAGGCCAACCCGATGGTGTTGACCAGGGTGGCCGACCAACCGGTCCGGGTGCCGAGCAGTTCAGCCCATTGCTGTGTCCTGCTGACCCCGTCGAAGGTGGTGCCGCCGAGCACGACGGCCACCACGAGGGTCAGACCCGCCGGTCGGCCAACCTCGGCGAGTCCGGAACCGGGCACCCGCCAGCCGATCCGACCATCGCGAACCACCACCGGCGACATCGACGCCAGCAGGCTGCACCAGACCGCCAGGGGGTCCCGACGCCGGAGACGTTCTGTGCCACCCTGCCAGGCGGCAGTCACACCCACCACCAGCCAGCCTGCGACCAGCACGCGGAGAACCGACCGCCCCGCCGGATCATGAAAGGACAGTTCGATCCAGTGGAACAGGGCGAGGGCAACGGCGGCAGGAACCAGTGATGTCGTCGCCGGCGGCGCCGGTGGCCGTGCTGCGGCCCGACGGTCACGGAGGGCGGCAATGGCCTCGAATGGGCTGAGCCATCGCCAGAGGTCCCCCACGACCACGCTGGCCAGAGGGACGACCACCCACAGGAACACGTAAATCAGTCGGGGGGCGATGTTCTCGATCGGATTATCGACGACGAGGAGCAGGGAAACGACCGTGGTAAGGACCACGAGGGCGCCGATGATTCGCCCGAACGCGGACAGCGCCGAGGTGACCCGAGCAGGCAGCGAGCACAGTGGACGCACCCGGGCCCAGTGGTGCAGGCGGGGGTGGGGCCATGCGGCCAGCAGCACCACGAAGGAGATGACCAGGGCCGCGCACGCTCCGACGACGAGGGCACCGACGGGAAGAGGGAGGTCACCACGCCCCCCGATGCCGTGCCCCAGGATCACGAGCGGATCCAACCGGTGACCACCTCGACATGGCTGGTCTGAGGGAACATGTCCAACACGTCGACCTGGTCGAGGTGATAGCCGGCCCGGTACAGCAAGCCCGCATCACGTCCCAGGGCACCCGCGTCACATGACACGAGGACCACGTGAGGAGCCTGGGTGCGCTCGATCACGGACACTCCATCGGCCCGTAGACCCGATCTGGGCGGATCGGCGATCACCACATCGGCCAACTCGGGTACCCATTGTTCGACCTGTTTCCCCACAATGGTCACATGCCCGGCCAGGTTGTGTTGGGCGTCAGCGACGGCAGACCGGGACGACTCGACAGCGGTGACCTTGTCGAACCAGTCCCCAACCGTGCCCGAGAACAGTCCCACCCCGGCGTAGAGATCGACGAGGGCGGCCACCCCCACCTCGTTGCTCTCCAACCATTCGGCCACCAAGGCGACCAGCATTTCGGCCCCTTCCGGCGAACTCTGGAAGAACGAGCGGGCACTCACCCTCCAGCTGACGCCAGCCGCCTCCTCGGTGATGAACGCCTCCACCCCCTTGCGTGCCCGGTTCCGGCCGATCACCACGACATCGTCGGGTACCGCGATGCCATCGGCCCGAGGTTCACCCATCACGAGCCGATCACCGGTACGAGCCCCGACCCGGATGGTCACCTCGTCCGCCTCGCCGTAGAACCCGTCGGCCAGGAGGTCGCCCATGAGGGGGTGAGCGATGTCGCAGTTCGGCGCCCGCACCAGTTCATGAGCAGCCCGGGCCCGGTAGGCGGCCCGCCCGTCGAGGACGCCCACTCGCACCGTGGTGCGGTAGTGCAGGGGTGCGGGACCGGCGACATAGCCCACGTCGGGCGGCTCCAGGCCACCGATCCGACTCAGGGCGTCGGCAACCAGCCCCATCTTGGCTTCGGCCTGGGTGTCCTCGTCGAGGTGCTGCCAATCGCACCCCCCGCACCCAGCGGCCACCTGCGGGCATGGTGGGACTCGCCGACCGCTCCCGGGCTCGACCACCTCGAGGAGCCTGCCCCGCGCAAAGCGGTCGTGATCCTCTGTCAACTCGATGTCGACGACGTCGTCGTACACGGTGCCAGCCACGAACACGGCACGACCGTCGGCCAGTCGGCCGACCCCTTCGCCGCCCACGGCCAGATCATGAATGGTTACCCGTTCGGACACAGAACCCAGGCTACGGTCAGGTTCCATGTCCCGACCCATCGAGATCGTCCCCTCCGTCCTGCCTGCAGATTTCTCGCGCCTGGGTGAAGAGTGCGCGGCACTCGAGGCCGCCGGGGTGGATCGGATCCAATGGGACGTGATGGATGGAAACTTCGTACCGAACCTCACCTTCGGTCCAGATGTGATCGCAGCCTGTCGCTCCCACGTCGACGTGATGTTCGAAGCTCATCTGATGGTGGCCAACCCCGATGAGCTGCTCCACCTCTACGTGGAAGCGGGCTGTCAGATGGCCATCGTGCACGTGGAGACGACTCCCCACCTCCACCGAACACTCGGCCGTATCCGGGATCTGGGTGCACGGCCCGCCGCCGCGCTGAATCCGTCGACACCACTCGATACCGTGGCGAACGTGTTGGACATGCTGGACATGGTCCTCGTGATGACGGTCAATCCCGGGTTCGGTGGCCAGGCATACATCGGGACCATGGAACCCAAGGTCGCAGCCCTGAGAGAGATGATCGAGGCCAGCGGGCACGATGTGGACATCGAGGTCGACGGGGGGATCTCTGCGTCGACCATCGGCGGGGCCGCCGGGGCGGGAGCCAACGTGTTGGTGTCCGGGAGCGCCCTGTACCGCTATGAAGAGGGCTTGGCCCACGGGGTGGCTGACCTGCGGCGACTGGCGCAGGCAGCCGCCGCCACATGACCCGACAGTCTCTCCGAGCCGCGTGGGTGCTGATCGGTGTGGCGCTGGGTGCAGTGGCCTGTTCGGACACACCGAATCCGACGGCCGCCTTCTGCGAGGAGGTGAGCGCGTTGGTGGAGATCGACCTCCGGAGCTTCGACACCTCGGCCGCCGATGACCCTGCTGTGCGGGCCGGGCTACGGCAGACGGCGGACCAGGTCGGCCGGGTGGCCGCCGCAGCACCTGAGGACATCCGACCTGCGGTCGATGTCATCGAAGGACTGATCAACGGCTACGTCACAGCGGTTGCCGAGTCGGACTCACGCGATCCCTTCGAACGGGCCGCCGCCGTCCTCGCCGTGCAGCAGGAGTTCTCCGACGACCTACCACAGGCGGTAGACGCATACACGGCCTATGTGGCGCAACACTGCACCCCGGCACCACCGGGATGAGGACTCAGATGATCTCGCCCCGCTTGACGATCACGTGGTCGCACAGGCCGTAGTCCTTGGCCTCTTCGGCCGTGAACCAACGATCTCGTTCGGAGTCGGCCTGGATCTGCTCCACGCTCTGGCCGCTGTGCGACGCAATCCGCTCGGCCAGCAGGCGCTTGATGTACGCCATCTGCTCGGCCTGGATGGCGATATCGCTGGCCTGGCCACGGACCCCGCCCAATGGCTGGTGCATCATCACCCTGGCATGAGGGAGGCAGTAGCGCTTACCTGCTGCTCCGGCAGTGAGGAGGAATTGTCCCATCGATGCGCCGAGCCCCATGCAGACGGTGGCCACATCGCAGCTCACGAACTGCATGGTGTCGTAGATGGCCATACCGGCGGTCACCGACCCACCCGGGCTGTTGATGTACAGCCAGATGTCTTTTTCGCGGTCTTGGCCCTCGAGGAACAGCATCTGGGCGCACAGGATGTTGGCGATCTCGTCGTCGACCTCGGAGCCGAGGAACACGATGCGGTCGTTGAGCAGCCGGTTGTAGATCTCCGACGGACCGGCGGGCATACCGGGGGTGAATCCGGTCGGCATGCTGGGTGACAGGGGGCTGTTCGACATGGCTGGGAGCGTACCCCCTCGAGCGCCAGTTCCATCACGGCGGGGACGACCCCGACGGCGACGGGTGGGGCCTGCGCCAGCCACCACGCCCTAGTCTCGGCCGATGCACATCTCCGAGCTGCCCACCCCGGCCCTGTGGGCCGACCTCGACGCTCTCGAGTTCAACCTGACGACCATGGCCGAGCGGATTCCCGGCACCCGGCTCCGCCCCCATGTGAAGGCGCACAAGATGACCGCCCTGGCCCGTCGCCAGCACGAGCTCGGCCACACGGGCTTCACCTGCGCCACCCCTCGAGAGGTGCTGGGCCTTGCCGCAGCCGGGTTGGGCGACGACCTGCTGCTGGCCAACGAGGTTCTCGATCCCGATCGGCTGGCCGAAATGGCTCGCTGTCCCGGCAGGGTCACCGTGGCCGTGGACAGCTTCGAGACGGTCGACGCCGCAGCAGCAGCCGGCATCGGTGAGTGTGTGGTCGACATACGGGTGGGATTCCGGTGCGGCTGCGAACTCGAGGAGGCAGGAAGGATCGCCGACCGGGCCCGATCAGCGGGCCTTTCGATCCGGGGCGTGATGGGCTACGAGGGCCATGCGATGGGGATCCCGGAACTCGAGCGGCGCACCGAGTTGATGGAGGGAGCGATGTCCCGACTGCTCGCGGCCCACGAGGTGGTCGGAGGAGACCTCATCACCGGTGGCGGTACGGGCACCCACGCCATCAACACCCACCTGAACGAGATCCAGGCAGGGTCCTATGTGTTGATGGACACCGCCTACCAACGCCAGGAGGATCTCCCCTTCCGACAGGGCCTGTTCCTGTCGGCCACCGTGGTATCGGTGGCCCCCGAGTTCGTGGTGTGCGACGCAGGCCTCAAGGCGCAGGGCATGGACCACGGCAACCCGTCATCCCCCGATGGTGAGGTCATGTTCTGCTCCGACGAACACACGAACCTCCGGCCGGCCAGGTCCTTCCGCCCTGGAGAACGGGTCACCCTGGTCCCGGCTCACATCGATCCGACGATCGCCAAGCACGAGACACTGCACCTGGTCCGCGACGGCGAGGTGGTCGACCAGTGGGACGTCGACCTTCGCCACTGGTGACCGGCCGGATGCTCACTCCATGAGACCGAGGGATCGCCGCAGCGCGGCAAGGGCCCTGCCCCGGTGGCTGATCGCATTCTTGTCACCGAGGTCGAGGGTGGCGAACGTCTGGCCCGGCCGCTCGTCGGGTTCGAACACCGGGTCGTAACCGAAGCCGCCATCACCCCGGCGCTCCGTAGTGATCCTCCCCCGACAGATGCCCTCGACGACCAACTCCTCACCAGTGGGCCAGGTCACCACCACCACCGTGCGGAACCGGGCGGTGCGCTGCCGATGGGCCACCCCCGCCAAGCGCTCGAGCAGGAGGTCGACATTCTGTTGGTCAGTCGCGTCAGAGCCTGCGAATCGGGCCGACCAGACACCCGGCGCACCGTCGAGGGCGTCGACTTCGAGCCCGGTGTCGTCGGCTACGGCAGCCTCGCCCGCCGCTGCGCACACGGCCCGGGACTTCAGGCGCGCATTGCCCTCGAGGGTGTCTGCCGTCTCGGCCACATCACCCATACCCGGCGGCCGGGGAACGACCTCGATCCCTGCGAGCAGCATCGTCAGCTCGGCCACCTTGCCGGGATTGGTCGTACCCAACACCAGCCGGGTGGTCGGAGCGCTCACGGCAACGGACCGTCGAGGGCTGCCTTCTGTAGATCGATGATCCGGGTGATGCCCGACTCGGCCAAGGCGAGGAGTTCATCCAGTTGCCCCCGGTCGAAGGGGTCGCCCTCTGCCGTTCCCTGCACCTCCACGAAGCGCCCGGAGCCGGTCATCACCACGTTCATGTCGACCTCGGCCGTGGAGTCCTCCACATAGGGAAGGTCGAGCATGGCCGTCTCCCCCACGATGCCGACCGAGATGGCTGCGCAGTAGTCGGTGATCGGATGACGCTCGATCATCCCCTCGGCAAGGAGTCGGGAGCAGGCATCGTGAAGGGCGACGAACCCACCACAGATCGACGCAGTGCGAGTGCCACCGTCGGCCTGGAGCACATCACAATCGACGGTGACCTCACGTTCGCCGAGGGCCTCCATGTCACACACGGCCCGGAGGGCTCGGCCAATGAGGCGCTCGATCTCGAGGGTCCGGCCCTTCTGCTTGCCTTTCTTGGCCTCTCGACTCACCCGCTCGGCTGACGAGCCGGGGAGCATGGCGTATTCGGCGGTGACCCACCCCTCACCCTTGCCGCGCATCCAGCGCGGGACATCGTCATCGATCGACACGGTGCACAGGACCCGGGTCCGGCCGAAGGCGACCAGCACCGAACCCGGCGTCTGGTCGGTGAACCCCCGTTGGAAGGTGATCGGACGCAGTTCGTCCGGCGTCCGGCCGTCATGTCGCATGTGCTACTCCCCGTGCGGTGTGGGTTCAGACGATATAGCGCGCCCCCACTGCAGCCACGTCCAACGGGCCCGAGAACACCTCGCCCGCTTCCGCCAGATGGTGTGCCGGATCGGACCCGGGGGGAACATGGGTGACCACCAGGTGCCGAGCCTGGATCGCGGTTGCCTCGTGGGCCAGCCAGCGACAGCTCACGTGGGGGATGTCGGGGTGGTCGGTGGCGTCGAGCAGGGTGCCCTCCCCGACCACGAGGTCGACCCCTTCACCGAGGCTGGCCAACGACCAGCCACGACCGGTGTCGGACGTGTACAGCATGCTCCCCCGGTGGTGGTCGAAGCGCATGGCCAGGGTTTCCACCGGGTGATCGGTTCGGCTGAAGCGAATGGCGATATCGCCAACCTCGGCCCGGTCACCGTCTCCCACGATCTCGTATTCGAAGAGGTCTGAACTGTCCCGAGCAGAGTGGAATGCATCGGTGACCCGACGCACATCGGCCGTGCAGATCACTCGAAGTCGGTCCATGTGGGCGTAGTACTTGGCCGCGTTGTAGATGACGGGAAGCTCGCCACAGTGATCGGGATGGTGGTGGGAGACCACGATGGCGTCGACGTCGCCGAGGGCGCAATGCTCTTGGAGATTGGCCAGGGTCCCTGGACCACAGTCGACCCACAGGGTCGTCGTGGCCGACCTGACCAGGTAGCCGCTGCATGCACCGCCGGGTCCGGCGTAACTCCCCGAGCAGCCCAAGACCGTGAGAGAGAAGTCGGCGCTGTCGCTCATGCGTTCGAAGCCTCCTGTGCGGTCCGCAACCCGAACCGCACGACCAGCATGCCAGGGCACTGGGGCCGATCCCCCACCGGCCCATTCCCTGTGGCAGGCTCGCTCCGATGACCGGCCGCTCACTGCCCCACCGCCTGACCGGTTGGGCAACTGGGGTGTGGGATTCGATCACCCCCTTCCGCCGAGAGCTGTCCCGGGACCGAATCAGCGATCTCGCGGCATCAGTGACCTTCTTCACCCTGCTCACCCTGCCAGCGGTGATCCTGGCCCTGGTCGCGTCGCTGGGTTCGCTCGCACCCCTGGTCGGTGACGACCTGGCCACCAACGCCCGGCAAGCCACATTGGACTGGGCCCAGGAGACATTCGGCGAGGATGCAGGCCCGATCACGACAGCGGTGAGCGAGTTGTTCGACCAGTCTCGGGTGGGCGTTGCCACCATCGGTTTCGCGGTGGCCCTGATCGCTCTGTCTCGAGGATTCGGTGGCCTGATCCGAGCCCTCGACGTGGCCTACGGCGTCGACGAGGCGCGGCGGTGGTGGCGGCTGCGTCTCACCGCGTTGGGGCTGGGCCTGGGCACGGTGGGCATAGCGGCGGCCGCCCTGTGGCTGCGCTACGGCTTGTGGCCCGATCTTCCTGACCGGTGGGCGGTGCAGTGGCTACGGCACCCACTGCTCTTCGGGGTGCTGATCGCCTGGGCCGCCACCCTTTACCACGTCGCACCCAACCATCGAACCCCGTGGCGTGTCGACCTGCCCGGGGCAGCCCTGACTGCGATCGGGTGGTTGGTCCTGGTGGCCGGCTTCGCCGGATTCACCTCGGTTGCGTCGGGAGCGAATGGGTTCCTGGGCCTCGCTGGAGCGGCCCTCGCGGTGTTCACCCTCGCCTACCTGATGAGCCTCGTGTTGCTGTTGGGCGCCAAGGTCAACAAGTGGCTTTCCGGCCACACCCCGGCACCGCAGGAAGTCCCCGGTGGGCCTACTCGCCGCAGGCGACCCCAGCGCTGATCGAACTCAACATCGCACCATCGTCGGTGAAGTACCCGACGATGTCCCCCCGGTCGGTGCCGATCACCACGCTGGGCGGGAAGGGATCGGCCGCCGCCACGAAGGTGGCCGCCAGGTTCTCCGCTGCGACCTCGTCGCGGCTGTCGCCAACCGCTGTCCCCTGCTCGGTCCGGAGCCCGAAGGGGTCGGGACCGAACCAGCCCACGGTGTAGGCCATGAAGTGCCGCTCGCCTCCTCCACTGGCGGGGTCGCCGAACAGGGCGAGGAAACCAGGCCACTCGACACCACGAACCTCCGTGCCGGGACAGGTGCCGTAGACGGAGAACGGATCGGTCCACCCACTGTCGGCCATGGGTTGTCCCAGGGCGGCGCTGAGGAACTCGATGGCCGCATCGGGACCGGACCCGAAGGCGAGGGGTCCGATGCCGTCCCCGAGGAGCACCAGTCCCCCTGGGCGCGGGGCCGTCGTAGTGGGAGGCGAGGTCGTGGCAGGAGCCAGCGTGGTGGTGGATGCGATCGAGGTGCTGGTGGTCGCCTCCGGTTGGGTGAGCACGGATCCCGCAGTTGTCACCGGGGCAACTCCCGAGGTCACCGGTGGTTGGGTCGGGGCGATCGTCGGGGTGCTGGTGGCGGAGTCGGTGCTCCCGGCGCAGGCACCAACTGCGATCGTCATGCCGAGGACCAGTGGCAACAATTTCCTGCCACGTGGGCGAAGAAGGGCGAAGGAGCGCACGGAGACCACGGTACGTCGCCAGCCGCGCCCTGTCGGGTCACGACCTTCGATCGGTCACCAGCGGCACCAAGGGGACGATCGATCAGAAGTAGATGATCTGCTCTGCCTGTTCGGCTGCGGCGTCGAGATCGTCGGTGTAGGCCCCGGTGGAGAGGTACTTCCAGCCGTAGTCGCAGACCACGAACACGATCACGCCTTCGTCGATCCGGGCAGCCGCCTTGCGAGCACCGGCCAGGGCGGCCCCCGCCGAGATACCGGCGAAGATGCCAGCGTCGGACACCAGCATGCGAGCTGCCTCGATGGACTCCCGCGGCCTGACGATCATCTTGCGATCGAGCAGATCGGCCCCGCCCCACTTCTCGAACACCGGCGGCACATAGCCGTCGTCGAGGCTTCGCAGGCCCTCGACCAGCTCACCGGCCGGCGGCTCGACGGCCCAGATCTCGACACCGGGCTTGTGTTCCTTCAGGTACGACCCGACCCCCATCAGGGTTCCGCTGGTTCCCAACCCGGCCACGAAGTGGGTGACCTCGGGGGCGTCAGCCAGAATCTCAGGCCCTGTGGTGTCGTAGTGGGCCTGGGGGTTCGCCTCGTTGCCGTACTGGTACAGGAAGGCCCAGTCGGGGTGTTCGGCCGAGATCTGTTGGGCCAGACGCACGGCACCGTTCGAGCCCTCCGCACCTGGACTCAGGATGATCTCGGCGCCAAAGATCTCGAGGAGTTGGCGCCGCTCGATGGACACGTTCTCAGGCAGGACGATCTTGATCGGATAGCCCCGCTGGCGGGCGATCATGGCCAGGGCGATCCCGGTGTTGCCCGACGAGGGCTCGATGATGGTCTGCCCCGGACGAAGCGACCCGTCGGCCTCAGCGGCGTCGATCATGGCCTTGGCGATGCGGTCCTTCACCGACCCGGCCGGGTTCTGTCCCTCGAGCTTGGCCAGGATGCGGACCTTGGGGTTGGGGCTCAGTTGCGACACATCGATCATCGGCGTGTTGCCGATGAGCTCGTCCACGCTGGTGTAGACCCGGCCGTGGCCCGGTCCGTCGGGGTTCACGACGCTCCTCCGGCAACCGCTGGCAGGATGGTGACCTCATCGCCGTCACCGACCGGGGTGTCCATCTGCTCGAGGTACCGCACGTCTTCGTCGTTGACGTACACGTTGACGAAGCGGTGGAGCGAACCGTCGTCGCTCAGCAAGTTCGGCTTGATACCCGGAAACGAGGCCACCAAGTTCTCTACGACCTCCCGCACGGTCGACCCTGCAGCATCGACCTTCGCCTCCCCGTTGGCATGGGGGCGCAGGACGGTGGGCAGGCGGACGGTCACGGCCATGATGGGGGCACTCCTCGCAGCAGGCGGGTCGAAAATCCGACCCCAGCGGTAGGGATTGTAGTCCGGACCAATCATTCCTGACTACCCCGATCACCATTACTGCCTTGATCGACTTTGCCCGGACCGCAGGCAACCGCAGCCGCAGTGCCCGTCACGGCCGGCCGGTAGCGTTGGGGCGATGGCGAACAAGGGGCCCTCCGACCGCTTCACCGTGGCCTCGAACCGTCGAGCCCGGGCGAACTACGACATCCTCGACACCTACGAATGCGGGATGGTGCTCAAGGGCAGCGAGGTCAAGTCGTTGCGAGAAGGCACCGTGCAGATGGCTGACGCCTACGGTCGGGTGCGCAGCAACGAGATGTGGCTGATGGGGCTACGCATCTCCCCGTGGGGGCACTCCTCGGCCCATACGGGCCACGCCGTGGGCCGACCCCGCAAGCTGTTGCTCCACCGCAACGAGATCGACCGCCTGCGGGTCCGAACCGAGCAGGAACCGCTGCAGTTGGTCCCCCTGTCGATCTACTTCAGGGACGGGCGAGCCAAGCTGGAGCTGGCCCTGGCCAAGGGCCGCCGGCTGTACGACAAGCGGCAGGCCATCCGCAAACGAGATGCCGATCTCGAGGCCAGGCGGGCCATGGCCCGTCGCAACCGCTGACGGGGTCCTCGACTGCCGCTTGTCACAGCCGACCGTTAGATTGACGACGTGCGCCCGGTGACGGTCACCGGCACACCCACCCAGGGGGTGATCGGTTTCGACTTTGACGGTTGACAGGAGAGAAGCGAGCCGTGGTCTCCGGAGCCACGTTAAAGAGCCGGAACAACCACAAACGCCAACGTCAACACTGATGACATGGCGCTCGCTGCCTGATTCCAGGTAGTGGGTACGGCCCTGATGCCTTAGCCCTGTAGGCAACGGTGGCCCTCATTCACGGGGCTCACCCGCCGTCGGCGCCGACCCGGCGGTGGGGACATCTCGTCGGCTACGGCAGGAGAAGGGTGTCGCTGCCCGACTCTCGCCCGACAATCTGCTCAGCGACTGCGCTCGGAGAAGCCTCTTTGAAACGTTGAAGGACGCGGGTTCGATTCCCGCCACCTCCACCAATGGGGTCTCGCCCGAAATGGCGAGACCCTGTCATCAGAAATCACCCCACGGTGAGTGGTGGACGTTCCCGGCGCACCCATGTCGAGGGGTCGAACGGGAACCGGCGGAACAGCCAGACCGAGAACATGACCTGCGGGCTCACCCGCAGCACCGTACTGGCGTGCAGCACCCTCATCTATGGGCTCACCGCGGTGTCGTACAAGATGCGGATGCCCGGGAACTGGCACCGCGACTCCGAGCTCGGCGACCCGGAACACCCGCTGCTGCGGCTCGGGAGCGAGTGCCACGGGTTCGTGTACCTCACCGCCGACCAGGCCGCCGCTCTTTACGACGACCACATGGGGTGAGCGGGTGCTGAGCACGGAGCGCTCAGGCGCCGGCTTCGGGTTTTCCGCGCTGACCGCACACTCAGTTGTGTCAGCGAGGCAGGACCGGCAACGCTGCGGCAGCGGCCTTGGCGGCGCGGCGACGTGCGCTCAGCTCGGCGTGAAAGCCGTGGTGGCTGTTCTGGTCGAGGTTCAGCGGCAGGTCGAGAGAGCCGATCAGCTCTTCCTCGAGCGTCCAGGGTGTCGGGTGCTCGACGATGTTGACGCGGGCATGGTCCGCCATCCACGCGGGCAGCTCCTGCTCGCCAGCCGAAAAAGTGCGTCGCGTGCCGCTGCCGACCCGGCGCAGCGCGAGGCCGAGCCGGTCGGCGAGGAGCACGCCCAGGGTCAGCCGGAGTGTCGACCCTTCGGCATTACCTCTGTAGTGGTAGCGGACCCGGGTTCGCATCGTCTGGCGGCTCGGTGCTGCGCCGTTGCGCGGCGGGGCCTTCGGCGAGATCCCCACGTAGAGCAACGTCCACTGGTCACGGGTGATGCACGCGGCGGGCGGCGCCGAGTGGGATCTCGTCGAACCACCAGCCGTAGACCCCGCTGGTTGCCGGTATGGGACACGGGCGGGCGAACACCTTCGCCCGGGAGAGCAAAGTTCCCGACCGCAGCAGAGTGTCGCTGTCCCCCATGAACCGCCACGGTATCCAGGGGTTCGGATGCCGGGGGGACCGAGGCCGGGCCGCTGGGTACGCAGTGGCTTGATGACGCTGCCATGATCGAGTTCGTGGCAACCAGCGCAGCCGCACATTTCGCAGGGACCGACCAGAGCGAGCGTGAGCACTGGCGCAGCATCGTGCTGTTCGGGCGCAACGTTGCGTCATACAAGTTTGCTCTCGCGAAGTCGCTTCTGGAGCTGTCGCAATCGGGCGAGGAGCAGGTCCCGCTGGAGCTGCTCGCGGTGCCCTTCGCCCGGAACGTCTGCGAACACATCGCCCGAGTCGACCGGCAGGGCACGTTTGAGCGCAGCAAGTTCCTCGACGCCTGTCGGTTCTACAACGCCGGACGGATCAACGACGGGGAGCTCCGCACCGCGACGGTGCTGCTGGGGTTCAACAACGTGATCGATGCCTTCCACGTCGTCGGCCAGGGCGAAGTTCCCACCCGATTCTTCATCGATGAACGGTCGACGACCGGCAGCATCCGCCTGACGGACGAGATGCTCGAACTCGCCACCAGCCGGGACGCAGTCGACCTCGGACTCGAGACCGAAGCACGCTGGCGGCTTGTCGAGGAGGCGTGGCACGGCAAGGCCGAAGGGCAACAGGTGATCGTGCTGTACGACGCCCCCCGAGAGCTGCTCGTTCCGGCTTTGACCGGACGGCGTCAGTCGATCACCGAAGTGCGACCCGCCTTGAACGGCTACCAGAAGGGTCACTGCTTCTACTGCTTCGCCCCCATGAGCTTGACCGGCCAGGGAATCGCCCCCGACGTCGATCACTTCCTGCCCCACGCACTCATGTCCAGGGGACTGCCACTGGACCTCGACTCACCCTGGAACCTCGTCCTCGCGTGCTCGAACTGCAACCGCGGCACCGCCGGTAAGTTCGCGGCGATCCCCCACCGTCGCTATCTCGAACGGCTCCACCGGCGCAACGAGTTCCTCATCAGCTCTAACCACCCGCTCAAGGAAACACTGATCCTCGCCGCTGGGCTCGACACCGCCACACGACGACGATTCCTACTTGCAGCCATGGACCACGCCACGACAGTCGCCACCGGTGAGCGAGGCTGGACCGCCCACGACGAACAGGCACCCCTCTTCTGATGAACGACTGCAGATTCTGTGACCGAGTCACTTCCGGCGACTACACGAGCGGCAACGAGCACGCCGTTGCTTTCCCTGACGCCTTCCCCGTGTCTCCCGGTCACACACTGGTCGCCCCGCGCAACCACGCCGCCAACCTGTTCGACATCGCACCGGAACCCCGCGCTGCAATGTGGCGACTCGTCGACGTGGTGTACGCCGAACTTACGACCAAGCACTCCCCGGAAGGCTTCAACGTCGGCGTCAATGTCCTCGAGCCAGCGGGGCAAACCGTCGCCCACGCACACATCCACGTCATCCCCCGCTACCGGGGCGATGTCACCGATCCCCGCGGCGGCGTGCGCTGGGTCATCCCCGAGAGGGCCAACTACTGGGATAGCCCCCAAAGAGACACCTCCGAACGCGACGACGCATCTACTCGCAAGCCTCTGTGAAGCCTCACGCAGAGACGCCGAGGAACGGTCGCTTACGGTCAAGGACGGTGTGAAAACTTCCGCGCCGACAACTGCGGGGGCCCCGATCACCAGCACTGACCAGCGTCGAAGCACTTCTGCCGATAGCTCCACCACCCGCCAGCATCATCGGTCAGGCGTTGGCGCCGCCCCGACCCTCAGGACCCCGCCGGGGGCCGACCGAGCAACTGCTTGGCCCCGTTGCCCACGCGGTTGTTCAGGTTGGCCTGTCCGGCGACCAGGATCAGCTCCGACAGGCCCTGCTCGTCGAAGTGCTGATGCAGCCGCCCGACCAGCTCGGCGTCGACCGCATACGAGTCCCCCGACAATGCGTCGGCCAACTGCAGTGCAGCGACGCTCTCATCGTCGAACACCTCCGACCAACGCTGCGGCTCGTAGAGCGCGTCGAGTTCCCCGTCGGTGACCCCTCGTTGCCTCGCCGAGGCAACATGTCCGGTCACTCAGGTGGGGCACTGGTTGACGATGGACGACCGAATGAACACGAGTTCTTTCAACCGGCCCGAGGTCGCTCCGTCGTCCGCCCACAGGGCCTTGCCGAAGGCCATGTAGCTGTCAGTCGTCCCGTCCACCTGGGCCAGGGTGTACGACATGGGCAACTCGGAGAGCTTGGGTCGGATCTTCATCGCCCCAAGTATGGCCCCAACCGCTCCGGGACATGGCTCGACGCACAGGGCCCGGTCAGTCCAGGGGCAGGGGTGGGTCCAGATCACCGGCAGCCAGCAGGGCTCCCACGGCCGCGTTGACCGGCGTCGGGATCCCGTGGGCGGACCCGATCCGCACGACGGCCCCGTACAGGGCATCGTGCTCGGTCGAACGCCCGGCCAGGCGGTCTTGGTGCATCGAAGTCCGGCCGCCGCGGTTGCGGGCGAAGTTGTCGAGAGCCGCCTCGACGTCCTCGGGTCCGAGGTCGGCGCCCTCGGCCCGGGCCACCGTCCAGCACTCGGTCATCAGGGCCCCGGCGACCTCCCGGCCCGGGCCCGAGCCGGCCACCGTGATAGGCCGGTCGGTGAGCGCGGTCACCCCATTGAGGGCCACGTTGACCCCCAGCTTCCGCCACTTCTCGGTGAGATGCTCCGGATGGGGTCGCACCTTGACCGGGGTGTCAGCAAAGAGGTCGGCAACCATCGACGACGAAGGGCCTTCGGGGAGGATGAGCCGCCCCCCGCCGGTGTTGAGGGTGTGGCCGGGAGCCACCAGGGTGCCTCCGCAGTACACCACCCCCTCCACGATGGCCGCCCCGCCAACCAGGGGGGCCAAGCGTTGCTGAGCCTCGACACCGTTCTGGATGCTGACCACCACCGTGTCGGGGCCACACAAGGCTGCCAGCCAGCCAGCCGCGCTCCCCGTCTGGTGGGCCTTGACCACCATGAGCACCACGTCGTAGTTCCCGTCGACATCGGCCGGATCGGTCACCACGTCGGCTGGCCCCGCAACGGGGGCAACCGCCGACTCCACCACATAGCGATCGAAGGGCCGCCGGGCACAGCACAGGACCCGGGTGCCCGTTGCTGCGAGATGGGCCGCAAAGAACAAACCAACCCCTCCCGGCCCGACCACGGCGACCCTCATCTGCTGCCTCCCCTCCGGCGACGGTGGCCCACCGCCCATGCCGGGAACCCTAGGCGTAGGATCCCGGTTCGTGGATTTCGGCTACATGACCATGAACTCGGCCAGCGGGTTACGCCCCGACCGGCTGGGCAGGGAACTCGAAGATCGAGGGTTCGAGTCGATGTGGGTGCCCGAGCACACCCACATCCCGACCTCCCGGGAGTCTCCCCATCCCTCGATCAACCCCCTCCCCGAGGGGTACAAGCACATGATGAACCCCTTCGTGTCCCTCGCCGCGGCCGGGGCGGTGACCGAGCGGCTGGTGCTGGGAACCGCGGTGTCGCTGATCCTTCAGCACGACGTGATCGACCTGGCCAAGGAGACAGCCACCCTCGACGTGCTGACCGAGGGGCGCTTCATCCTCGGCGTCGGATGTGGCTGGAACGCCGAGGAGCTCCGCGACCACCGTCCCGAGCTCCCCTTCCGTCAGCGCTACCGGGCCATGCGCGAGCGAGTGGCTGCCCTGCGCGCCCTGTGGTCCGACAGTGAGGCGGGGTTCGAGGGCGAATGGGACCGGTGCAGCCCGAGCTGGGTCTTCCCCAAGCCGACCGGCGGATCGATTCCCGTTGCGCTGGGCAACTGGGGGCCGCTGGGCATGGCCCACGCAGCGGAATACGCCGACCACTGGATGCCCATCGACCAGTACCTGACCGACCGGGAGGGCAACCACGACGTGCCGGCCGGGATCGAGCACTTCCGCAACCTGATGGCGGAGCACGACCGCGAACCCGGAGAGGTCGAGATCTCCCTGCTGCTGTTCTCCCGACCGACGCCGTCACGGCTGGACCGCTACGCAGCAGCAGGCATCGAGCGGGTTGTCGTCTCGGTGCCCAGCGCCGACCTGGTGGACGCTGACTTCGTCCTGCGAGACCTCGACACCATCACCCCACTGGTGGAGCAGTACAAGGACTGACCCCTTCGGCATCACCGAAGTTCGTTGCGTTCTTGTCAGCACCATGCAGGTTCCCCTCAGACTCCAACTCCTCCTCAGGACAGAAGTACCCACCGGCGTGCTGTTATGCACCGGGTACGGAGGTGTGGTGCTCATGGCCACCCCATTTCTCGTACCCGCCATCGCGCTGCACTACGGCATCGGTCTTGGACTGACCGCGTTGATCTCCACCGGACAACTTGCCGGTTTCGTAGCCGGGTCGTGGGGGGCGGGGAAGGTGCTCCAGCCGCGCCGTCGGGTCTTCACGACCTCCGTGCTGGTCCTTGCTTCGGCCAACGCATTGTCCGCGCTCCTCCCAACGTTCGGTCTGCTGGTCGCGTTGCGCACCGTGGCAGGGATCGCCCTGGGCGTGACGGTCTGGTTCGGCTGGGTCCTGGTGTTCGGAAACGAGCAGCGGACGGCTGAGCTCGCCGTTGTCGGGCCGGTGGTGGGCATCTTCGCCGCACCAGCGCTCGCCTGGTCCGTCGACGCAGCAGGCCCCGACGGCACCTACTGGATGTTGGGGCTCGCTGCCACGGTGCCGCTGCTGTTCAACCGGACCACCAGGATGCAAGCCAGGCCGCCCCAGCCCACCACTCGGGTGGCGCCTGTCCCCGCAGCCCTCGCCCTGCTGGTTGCGCTCGGACTGTTCACCACCGGAGGGGCCGCCGTGTTCGTGTTCAGCGCCCTGTTGGCCGCTGAGCAGGCCGGGCTCGGGGCGACGGCCATCTCTGTCGCCTTCGCTCTGAATGCGGCCGCCGGGGTCGTTCCGGCCCGGTGGGGGGCGCCGGGATTGCCGCCCGCCGTGTGGCTCGCCGTCACCGGGCTGTGCGCGTTCGCAGTGGCCGCCGTCCCCAACGGCGTCGTGTTCGTGGTGGCGGTCACCCTGTGGGGGTTCGCTTTCTGGGCCGCCATCCCGCCGACATTCACCCTGCTGGCCCGCAAGTCTCGCTATCCCGAGCAGCGGGCCGGAGACGCCCAGGCGGTGATGGCCATCGGACGGGTCATCGGGCCGGTGATGGCTGGCGTCATCCTGGACCTCACCCGGCCATGGGTTCTGGGTGCGGTCGCCGGAGCAGTCATGGTGGGAGCCGGCTCCATCGTTGCCCGAGTAGCCCGCCAGGACTGAGCCGTCGATCAGATGAACCGGGGAGGAACCGCGCCTCGACGCACGGAACAGCCGGTGAGTTCCTCGACCCACGCTGATGCCGGGTCATTCACCACTCCGTAGAGACGGCTGGCAACAGCGAACGACGACTCTCCAGGCCAGTCGGCAGGCAACAAAGCGCCGGGCAGCCAGGGGTCGTTGAGAACGGCTCGACGCAATTGGTGGACGAGCATGGTGCGCCACAGATAGGCGCTACGGGGCTCGACCGCGGCCTCGACATGGGCGGACCCGAACTCCTCGATGACGGCCCGATACCCCGCTGCGGCCCGCTCGAGTCCGAATCCGTCGGCAACGCGGCCCGCTTCGAGGAGCGGCCCGAGATCGTCGAAGGTTGCAGTGGCCACGGGTACCCGCAGGGCCGGATCCAACCCCTGAGCCAACAAGGCGACGTCCGCCTCCACCAGTCCGGGCGCGGCATGGACGCCTGGGCTCAGTGCCGCGAACCCATGCCAGCGAAGGTGGCGGTCCAGGGCGGCCGCCGAGCGCAGCGTCGCATCGACCATGCCGCTGAACACCAGGGTCCAACGACCGTCCCAGGCCGGCCGGTCATGGTGGTAGATCCGCCGCTCGGCTTGGGCGAACTCGGTCCGGCCGAATCCGCTCAGGCGGTATCGACTCCGGCGACCGACACGGTCCACCTCGAACCAGCCCTCGACGGCGAGCCGATGGACCGATGTACGCACCAGTCGTTCGCTGAACCCGAACGGGGTCAACAGGGCGATCAAGTCACCCAGCCAGATCGATCCCCCGACGGGCACCACCGAATCGCCGAACACTGTCACCAAGAGGGACCGGGCCGAGATGTCGACACGATCCCCGAAGGCGCGGGCAGCCAGATCAATGTGGTCGTCCCCGGCCGCACTGCCAGGTGCGCCAGCCGGGCCACCGGCAGCGCCGGCAGATTTGTCAGCCACCCTGTCGATCCATCCCGCTCATGATACACCGCTCGAAGATTGTGACCGGATCTGTGTATCATTTCGACACTGCCCGGGAGGTTCAGATGAGCACCAGCGATCCCACGGAATCCGCCGACCGTCAGGCCCGGTTCGATGCCCTGTTGGCAGAGGGGCTGACGATCGAACCCCGCGACTGGATGCCCGACGACTACCGCCAGACGATGATCCGCCAGATCGCCCAGCACGCCCACTCCGAGGTCATCGGTCAGCAGCCGGAGGGCAACTGGATCACCCGGGCCCCCAGCCTGCGCCGTAAGGCCATCCTGATGGCCAAGGTGCAGGACGAGGCCGGTCACGGCCTGTACCTCTACAGCGCAGCCGAAACCCTGGGCATCTCCCGCGATGAGATGACCGCACGCCTGCACAGCGGTCGCCAGAAGTACTCGTCGATCTTCAACTACCCCACCCTGACCTGGGCCGATGTGGGGGCCATCGGCTGGCTGGTCGACGGGGCGGCCATCGCCAACCAGGTGATGCTGACCCGGACCAGCTACGGCCCCTATGCCCGGGCCATGGTCAAGATCTGCAAGGAAGAGTCCTTCCACCAGCGCCAAGGGTTCGAGATCATGATGACCCTGGCCAAGGGAACCGACGAGCAGCGGGCCATGGCCCAAGACGCGCTGGATCGGTTCTGGTGGCCGTCCCTCATGATGTTCGGGCCACCCGATGCAGATTCGGTCCACACCGAACAGTCCATGGCCTGGGGGATCAAGCTCGAGACGAACGACGAGCTCCGGCAGAAGTTCGTCGACATGACCGTGCCCCAAGCCGACGTGCTGGGCCTGCAGATCCCCGATCCCGAACTGGCATGGAACCAAGACCGGGGCCACTACGACTTCGGGCCCATCGACTGGGACCACTTCTGGGACGTGGTGAAGGGCAACGGTCCGTGCAACCGCGAACGCATCGAGCACAAGGTCACGGCGTGGGAGGACGGGGCCTGGGTTCGAGAGGCGGCTCGCGTGCACGCCAACAAGTCCCACGCCCGTCAGGAGGTGGCCTGATGGCCGACATCGTCGGAAGTCAGCTCTGGGAGGTCTTCGTCCGGGCGGCGCGGGGCCTCAACCACATCCACGTCGGTAGCGTCCACGCCACCGACGCCGACGGCGCAGCACAAGCCGCGCGGGACGTCTACACCCGTCGGAGCGAGGGTGTGTCGCTGTGGGTGGTGCGGTCGACTGACATCCACGCCTCGGACCCCGACGACCACGACGACTGGTTCGGCGACGCCCACCCGTACCGACACCCCACCTTCTACGAGATCCCCGACGAAGTGGGGCACATGTGAGTGTCACGACGGGCACCCTCGTCGAGTACCTGCTGTGCCTGGCCGACGACAACATGGTCCTGGCCCAGCGGCTCGGCGAGCTGGCCGCCCGCATGCCCGACCTCGAGGAGGACATCGCGGTGGCCAACGTAGGGCTGGACCACCTCGGCCAGGCCAGATCGCTGTACGCCTACGCCGGCGAGGTCGAGGGAACGGGCCGCACCGAAGACGACCTGGCCCTCGGGCGATCCGAGCGCGACTTCCGCAACGCGGTCCTGATCGAGCAACCAAACACCGACTTCGCCCACGTACTGGTCCGGCAACTCCTGGTCGATGCATACCAGGTGCCGCTCTACGACGCCCTCACCGGCAGCACCGACCCAACACTGGCAGGCATCGCAGCCAAGGCGGTCAAGGAGGCCCGCTACCACCTGCGGCGGTCCTCGACCTGGGTGATCCGCCTGGGTGACGGCACCGAGGAGTCACACGACCGCTGCCAGGCCGCGGTGGATCACCTGTGGCGCTACGCCGAGGACCTGTTCGCCGTCCCCCCCGGCTTCGAGCAGTTGGTGGCAGCCGGAGTGGCGACCCCCATGGACCCCGTACGGGTCGCCGCAACGAACTCGGTGCACGACGTCATGGCATCGGCCACCCTCACCCTCCCCGCAGACCTCGCCCTGCGGACGGGCGGTCGAGAGGGCATGCACACCGAACACCTCGGTCATCTGCTCACCGAGATGCAATGGCTCCACCGATCCCACCCGGGAGCCACCTGGTGACCGACCTGACCATCGACGAGATCACCGACCTGGTGGGGGCAGTGCCTGATCCCGAAGTTCCCGTGCTGACCATCGCCGACCTGGGCGTGCTGCGGGGCGTCGAGGAGCGCGATGGTGTGTTGGTCGCAACCATCACCCCCACCTACTCGGGCTGCCCGGCCATGGAGCACATTTCGGCCCAGGTCGCCGAGGTCCTGGCATCCACCGGACGACCGCACGAGGTTCGGACGACCCTGAGTCCTGCGTGGACCACCGAGTGGATCTCGGCCGAGGGCCGGGTCAAACTCCGCCGCTTCGGCATCGCACCACCCCAAGGCACACCCAGGACGGGTGCTGCGACCCCAGTGACCATCAGCCCGACCCCCGTCCCCTGTCCCCGCTGCGGGAGCAGGGCCACCGAGATGATCAGCGAGTTCGGCTCCACCGCGTGTAAGTCCCTGCACCGCTGCCGCTCCTGCCTCGAACCCTTCGACCACTTCAAGGACCTGTGATGGGGGTCGAGTTCTACCCCCTGACCGCCCACGTCCGACCCGAGACCGACGAAGCCGTCGTCCTCACCTTCTCCGTACCCGACGACCTGCGCGCCGTGTTCCGTCACACACCGGGACAGCACGTCGTCCTACGAGCCGTCATCGACGGCAACGACGTCCGACGGAGCTACTCGATCTGTTCGAGCCCAGCCGACGACCGATTCGACGTCGCCGTCAAGCGCATCCCTGGAGGGATCTTCTCGACCTGGGCCACCACCGAGCTCGCCGACGGCGACGTGCTCGAGGTCATGCCCCCCATCGGCGAGTTCACCCATGAGGTGCAGCCGCAGCGGGCCGGCCGCTACGTGGCAGTCGCGGCGGGGAGCGGGATCACCCCCATCCTGTCGATCGTCACCACGGTGCTCGAGGACGAACCCGACAGCTCGTGCACCTTGGTCTACGGCAACCGGACCACCGCGTCGGTCATGTTCCTCGAGGAAATCGAAGCCCTCAAGAACCACTACACCGATCGGTTGAGCGTGGTGCACACCCTCAGCCGCGAGCCTCACGAGGTCCCCTTGTTCGAGGGTCGCATCGACGCAGCAAAAATGCGGTTGCTCGCCGGGTCCCTGATCGAACCGTCGACCGTCGATGGCTGGTATCTCTGCGGCCCCCTGGACATGGTGGAGACGGTCGCGGCGACCCTCGTGGAAGAACTCGGTGTCGACCCGTCCACCGTGCACCAGGAGTTGTTCTTCGACCAGCGCATCGACGCAGCAGTGGCCGAGCGGCATCCGGCAGAGTCCGGTGTCTCCCTCGCCATCACCCTGGGCGGACGCACCTCCACGGTGCTGGCCGACCCCGATGGCCCGTCGGTCCTGGACTATGCCCGTACCGTACGCAGCGATGTGCCCTTTGCCTGCAAGGGTGGGATGTGCGCAACCTGCAAAGCCCAGGTGACCGCGGGGAAGGTCCGGATGGACAAGAACTACGCCCTGACGGCTGGCGAGATCGAGGCGGGCTACGTGCTCACCTGCCAGGCCCATCCAGTCGACGGTGACGTCGCCGTGACCTTCGACACGACCTCTCGCTGAGCCCCTTCGGCTCCTGGGTGGCGCGGGCTGCCGGGTAGGTTGTGGACATCATGCCGGGGGGTTCCCATGACTGACACCGTCGACGCACTGGAGTGGGCCGAGTCGCTCGTCCCCCGGCTCGCTGAGCGGGCGGCCCAGGCAGAGATTCTGCGCGAGCTCCCAGCCGACACGATCGACGAGGTCACCCGCTCCGGCGCGTTCGGGCTGGTCATGCCCGTCGAGACGGGGGGCTGGGGAAAGGGCCTGCGGGAGCTGACCGGGGTGGCCCGCACCCTGGCCCACGGCTGTGTGTCGTCGGGCTGGACCCTGTCGTTCCTGATGTTGCACAACTGGTTCCTGCTGCGTTCACCGGCAGCGCTGCGCGATGCCGTGCTCGACGGCGCCACCTGGTCCCGCATCCCCTGCCCCCTGGCCCCTACCGGCACAGCAACACCGGTGGACGGTGGCTACCGGGTCAGCGGCCGCTGGCAGTGGGCCACCGGGGTCCAGCATGCGGACTGGGTCATGGTGAACGCCCTCCTACCCAGTGACGGACCACCCCAGGCCCGGTTCGTGATGGCCCCCATGGCTGATGTCATCGTCGACGACGTGTGGCACACGGCCGGAATGCGAGGGACGGGGAGCAACGACGTGGTGCTCGACGACGTGTTCATCCCCGAGCACCTCACCGTGTCGGCCGCCGACTTCCGAGGCGACAACCCGCCCGGCGGCCAGGACTTCGACAACCCGTTCGTGACCTACCCCCTCACTCCGGTGCTGACCCTGGTTGCCGCCTCCCCCGCCCTCGGAGGCGCCGAGGCCGCGGTCGAGCACTTCCGGGACCTGTTGGCCGAGCGGGTGCTGCCCTACTCGGGAGGCATCCGCCAGGCCGACCAGGGGGCAGCCCGGGTGCGCTTCGCCGATGCTCTGAGCACCGTGCGGGCCGCCCGCCTGGTGTGGGAGGACGCCATCGAAGGGGTGTGCACGGCCTACGACGCCGGGCACCGCCTCGACCCCAGGGAACGGTCCCGCTTTCGGCTGGCCGCCGCCCAGGTCGTGCGATTGAGCCGCCAGGCCGTCACGACCGCTGTGGAGGGAGCGGGCGCCTCGGTCTATTTCCTCGATTCCCCCCTGCAACGCATCCAACGGGACCTCGAGACGATCAAGGGCCATGTCGTGTACGACTGGGATCGGGCAGCGGATCTGGCCGGCCGACTGGAGCTCGGCTTCGAACCCGAGCCGACCGACATGGTCTGAACGCTGTGGCGTGACCGACCCGCTCAGGTGATCAGCTCGCGCCCGCGACGCCGGCGCACCGCATTGCGAAGAGGAGTCCGCACCGCCTCGGTCATCACGTAGAAGACAGGGAAGGCGACCAGAACGAGGAAGGTCGAGCTGACCAACCCGCCGATCAGGGTGAAGCTGAGGGCCTCCCAGAAGGGGTCACTCAGAGCAAGCGGCAGGAGCCCGGCCACCGTCGTGAGGGCAGTGGCCAACAGGGGGCGGAACCGCCGTTCGACGGCGGTGCGCATGGCCTCCGCCGCAGTGGACCCCGCGCGCCGGGCTTGGTTGGCCGCGTCGACCAGCAGGATCGAGTTGTTCACCACCACCCCGATGAGGGCAATGAACCCCACCATCACGAAGAAGCTCAGCGGATTGTCGGTCAGGTTCAACAGACCGAACACACCGAGGAAGCTGAAGGGGATGGCCAGGAAGATGAGCAACGGCTGGACCAACGAGCGGAACTGCACGACCAGCAGGATCAGCATGAGGACGAGGGCGACCTGGAGGGCGACCCCCAGCGAGGCGAAGTCGTCCTGGTTGTCGGACTCGAAGCCGAAGTCGAAGGCCAGCGTGTCGGCCGGGAGGCCACGATCGCTCAGGGCCGTCGCATCGAAACGCTCGCTCACGAAGGTCTCGGCGGCGGTGAGGTTGTTGGTGGTGTCGTCGTTACCGAACGATGCCCGCACCTCGAGTTGGCGAGCCCCGTCGACCCGGTAGACGGTTCCCGCAGTCGAGATGATGGCATCGGTCACCGTCGTGCCTTCCTGCGTCCCGTTGGCGAGCACCGCACCGTCGAGGGCCTCCCTGAGGTCCTCGGCCAGAACCAGGCCGGACTCGAGCGACCCCTCCCCGACTGCGATCTGCACGGCGAAGGGAAAATCCTCGTCCGGGGGGCCTTGGCCAGCCACCCCGACGGTCACCCGTGCGCCGGACAGGTCTCCGATGGCAGCCTCGAGTCGCTCGACGTACTCCGGTGCCGTGACGGTGCGATCACCGAAGGGCACCAGGTCGACGAACATGGTGGCCCCTCGTTCGTTACCCCGGATGTATTGGGCCAGAACCAGATCGTCACCGAGGACGGCGAGGACAGCGTCATCGACGTCCCGGGTCAGCTCACGAGCGACGTCCACCGTCGTCCCAGGCTCGAATTCGACACCCACCGAGATGTTGTTCGCATCCTTGGGCTGGGGGAAGATGTCGAACCCCACCGAGCCAGCCAACGCGCCGGCGCCGGCCACCGCAGCCACGGACACTCCGATGAGGCCGAGCCCGGCGACCCATCCACGCACGCCGTGGCCCGACGGGTACGCAGCCAGGGCCCCCAGCCGGCCGGCCAGCCACCGCTGTGGCCGAGCCAGGGGGCTGGCACCAGACCGCACCGAAGCCGGTCGTTCCCCTCGGTCCGACAGCAACAGTCGACGGCCGAGGGCGGGCACCACGGTCATCGAGAAGAGGAACGACACCAGCAGGGTGATGATCACGGTTGCCGGGATGGCTCGGATGAACCGGCCGAGGATGCCGCTCACGAACAGCATCGGCGCGAACACGAGCACGGTGGTGAGGGTGCCAGCCAGGGACGCAGCGCCGACACGGCCCACCGCACCCCGAACCACGGCAACCCCGGTCGGGGCTCCGGCCTCGACGAGGTCAGGGTCTGGATCGTCCTGACCGGCGTCCAAGGCCTCGGACACCACGATGGCATCGTCGACCAACAGGCCCAGGGTGAGGATCAACCCGAAGAGGGTGATGGTGTTGAGGCTGTACCCCACCACGAGGAGGCTCACCAGGGCAGCCAGCATCACCGAACCCATGAACAGGGCGGTGACGATCGATACTCGCCAACCGATGAGCAGGAAACTCACCACGGCGACCGCCACCAGACCGGTCAAGAGGCTTCCGAGCAGGTTGCTCAGCTGGGCCCGGATGTCCGTGGCGAAGTCAGCGGTCACCCCGACGTCGAGCCCGGTGGGGAGGTCGACCTGCTCCAACAGGGTGTTGACCCGGTCGCTGAAGGCCAGCAGATCGAGGTCGACGGCATCGTCCCGCACGAGGCCGATGGTCACCGCCTCCCTGAACTGTTCGTCACCACCGAGCGCCACCCGACTGAACCGGGTAGGCCGGAGTTCCTCCTCCCCACTGACCGACCCCACAGCGAGGGTCTGCAAATTCCGGACCTCGGCAACCTCGATCGCCGGGTCCGCCTCGAGCGCGGTCGCGACCTCTGCGGCCGCCGCCTCGAGGGTGCCCACATCGGTGCCAGGTGGAGCGTTCACGGCCACCAGCACGTCGTAGCGGTCGACGAACTTGGCCGCTTCGATGGAGCGCACCGTCAGGGTGGCTGGGACGTCGAGGCTGGGGGTGACGGCGGTGAGTCGAGCAGCTCCGACCGGTGATGAGATCTCTGTCTCGAACTCGACGATCACCGCGTAGCTGTTCGCCCGAGCAAAGCTCTGGATCTCCTTCACCCCATCGACCCCGGCGTAGGCATCGTGCAAGGGCCCGACGATCTCGGCGTCCACCACGGTCGGGTCGTCGGCAAAGAAGCTGCCGTCGACGACCACGATGGGCACGTCGATCGGCGGGAAACCTTCGCGGTCGAGCCCGCTGAAATAGGCGTACAGGCCGAGCGCCGAAAGGGCCGCCCACACGATCAGGGTGACACGCCAACGGCGAGCCGACACGGTGGCCAGTCGCGCGACGAGAGGGATACGAGCACCAGACATCGGAGTCTTTGTAGCGTCAAGTTGGGGCGGAACCACAGTCTGGACCCGGGGCGAGGAGTCAACCGATGCAGATCACGGTGGTCGGGTGCGGGGTCAGCGGGCTGACCACCTCGGTCGAACTCCAAACCAGGGGCCACCGCGTGCACATCGTGGCCCGCGAACTCCCCCACGACTGCGTGTCAGTGGTGGCCGGGGCGATCTGGGGTCCCACATCGGTCGAGCCACGCCACCGCAGCGGGCCCTGGTCGCTGGTCAGCCGGGAGCGATTCGCAGCACTGGCCGAACTTCCCGACACCGGGGTGGCCCCGATGGTGCACCTCGACCTGCACCGCGACAGCGCCCCCCACTGGTCCGAGGACCTGCCATGGGTGACCAGGGTGGGCCCTGAGCACTGCCCTCCCGGGTACCCGGCCGCCCTGCGTATCGACGGATTCCGCATCGATCCGCCCACCTACCTGCAGTGGTTGCTCGATCGCTTCGAGGCTGGCGGTGGCACCATCACCCTCGAAGCAGTCACCTCGCTCGAGGGACTCGAGGGCGACGTGATCGTCAACTGTTCGGGGCTGGGAGCCGTCGAGCTGGCCGACGACTCGTCGATGTTCCCCATCCGGGGCCAGATGGTCCTCGTCGACAACTCCGACCAGATCGGCGACGGCATCAGCGACGAGACCGACCAGGACCGGATCAGCTACGTGTACCCGCGAACCCGGCACCTGTACCTCGGGGGCGCTCGCCAGATCGGCGACGACCGGACCGAGGTGGACCCAGCCCTCACCGAGCGCATCCTGGCCGACGCGCCACGGCTGGACCCCCGAGTCACCGGCCGGGCGGTCGACGACGTCCGGGTGGGCCTCCGCCCCGGTCGCCCCGAGGTCAGGCTGGAGGCGACAACCCTGGCGGACGGTCGACCCCTCATCCACAACTACGGTCACAGTGGTGCCGGTTACATCATGAGCTGGGGGTGTGCAGCCGAGGTTGCTGACCTGGCCGACGTGGCTGGTGCCGCAGCGACAGGGAGCGAGGCCTGATGCCCGAGCAGTTGGACGACGATCAGCGAGAACTGCGAGACCGGGCCGCCGCTCTGGCCCGTCGGCTCGCCGGACTGGACCCCCAACGGCTGACGGGACCCGACCTGGCCGCCGAAGTGCGAGCCCTGTCCAAGCGGGCCGGCATCTTTCCCCTCACCCAGCCCGTCGACCACGGTGGTCTGGCAGCAGGCCCGGTCGAGTTGGCCGTGGTGCGGGACGAGCTCGGCGCTCACGATGTGGGGCATCTCCGTGGCATCTTCGGACCCTCTCCCGGAATCCTCGCCGGCGCCGAGGGCAGGCTGCGAGACGAGTACCTCCTCCCATTGCTCGCCGGGGAGAAGCAGGCCGGGTTCGGGTTCACCGAGCCCGATGATGCGTCCCGCCACACCTGGGCCCGACGGGACGGCGATCACCTGGTGGTGAACGGTCAGAAGTCCTACGTCACCGCAGGAGGTGATGCCGACTTCATCAACACCCTGGTCCACGTGGAGGACACCGGCCCTGCCATGGTGGCCATCGATACCCACCTGGCCGGGGTGACCCTCACCCGGCGGTTCGAATCGACCGACGGCAGTCACCACGCGGCATTCCGTTTCGACGACGTGCGGGTCCCGGTCGATCAACTGATCGGGGCCACCGGGTCGGGAATGCGGCGGGCCATGGACCAGGTCACAGCGGTCCGCATGGCCATCGCCGCGGACTGCGTCGGCCGAGCCCGGTTCGTGGCCGAGTACCTGGCCGAACATCTCACCCGCCCCCATCGCAGCGGCGAGACCCTGGGGGCCGGCGAACGGGTCCGCCTGCGCTACGGGCATCTGCGCATCTCGGTGTACGCCGCCCGATCGATGCTGTACCGCACGGCCCGATTGATGGCCGCCGGCGAGCCGGCCGTCAACGAGGCCATGGCGACCAAGGTCTTCGCCACCGAGACAGTCGGCGCCGTGGTCGACGAGGCCATCCAGCTGGTCGGCGGTCAAGCCCTGACCGACGCCCACCCCCTCGCCACCGTCGCCGCGCGGGTGCGGGCCATGCGCTTGGCCGAGGGGCCGAGCGACGTGCTGGCCGTCAACGTCTCGAGGGGTCGGCTCGACCTGCAGCAGGGCCGTTTGTGAGTTCCTGCGAGCACGCCCGCCGCAACTGGACCACACTGCTGGTGAGCTGATCGGAGCCTCACGTGTACCTCAACGAGTTCGCGCCAACCGGCCAGGCATTCGACATGACCCCCACCGCCGAGTTCGCCAGCCTCCAAGCCAGCGCGGCCGATCTCGGCATCACCCATGGTTCCGACATCGTCTACCGATCACAACACGTGATCGCCCGCCACCAGCGCTTCCATTATCTGGAATGGGGAGATCCAGCCAACCACACGGTCCTGCTACTCCACGGCGGCAACCAGTCCGCCCACAGCTGGGACCTGGTCAGCCTTCACCTGGCCGATCGGTTCCACATCATCGCCCTCGACCAGCGAGGACACGGCGATAGTGAATGGGCCCGTGACGCCGACTATTCCTCGACAGCCATGGCGGCTGATGCGGCCGCCGTGCTCGACGCCCTCGGGGTGGGCCAGGTGACCATCGTCGGTCACTCGATGGGGGGAATGAACACCATGCGGCTGATGCTCGACCAGCCCGAACGGGCTGATCGGGTGGTGCTCGTCGACGTGGGGCCAGAGATCTCCGATGCCGGGGCGCGCACCATCCGCCACTTCGTGACCGAGCACCGCGAGTTCGACGACATCGGCCACTTCGTCGAGGCGGTGCAGCGCTACGACCCGTACCGCAGTTGGGAACACATCGAACGGACCGTCAAGTACAACCTCCTCCAGCGGGCCGACGGCAAGTACGTCTCCAAGCGGGACCACGGACCCCGACTGTCGACCACCCAAGACCACCGGGCTCGCGACGACCGGTTCACCATCGACGACGCCCCGTCGATGACCATGCCCGTGCTCCTGATCCGGGGAGCCGATTCGAACCTCCTGACGGCCGAGGCCGCGGACCGCTTCGTGCAGGCCCTACCGGACGGGCGACTGGTGACCGTTGCCGACAGCGGCCACAACGTTCACGGGCAGAACACTCCGGGGTTCCTCGAGGCGATCACCCCGTTCCTGGCCCAGGGAACCTGATCCAGTCGCCTTCAGCCCCACCCCAGTTCGTCGAGGCGCTCGTCGTCGATGCCGAAATGATGGGCGATCTCGTGCACCACGGTGACCTGCACCTCGTAGGCCACCTCGTCCACGGTCGAACAGAGGTCCAGGATGGCTTCCCGGTACACGAAGATGCGGTCGGGCAGCACCATGGCGCCGTAGTCGGCCCGCTCGGTGAGGGGAACTCCCTCGTACAGCCCCAGCAGGTCCGGAGGATCACCCCGATCCTCGACGAAGAGGGCGACGTTCTCCATCATGTGCAGCAATGGCGCAGGCAGCGCGGCCAGAGCGGCCTCGACCAGGGATTCGAACTCCTCGTGTCCCATTGCGACCACGGGGCCAGGGTGCCACCCCTACGACTGCCGGGCACGACATAGGGTGAGGCCATGAAAACCACGGCAGCGGTACTGAGAACGGGAGACGGCCCCTTCGAGATCGTCGAACTGGACCTCGACGGACCGGGCCCAGGCGAGGTGCTCGTCGAGGTGACGGCGACAGGGTTCTGCCACACCGACACGGGCATGCGGGCACCGTTCCGCAACACACCGTGGCCGGCCGTGCTGGGCCACGAGGGGGCCGGCCGCATCGCCCAGGTCGGGGCAGGCGTCAATCTGCTCGTCGGCCAACCGGTGATCCTCTCCTTCCGCTACTGCGGGGCCTGTCGCAATTGCCACGCCGGCGCACCCACCTCGTGCGACACGATGATGCCCCTCAACTTCGCCCTGTCCCGCACGGATGGCACCACGGCGTTCAGCGACAACGGTGCCCCAGTCGGTTCCCACTTCTTCGGTCAGTCGACCTTCGCCACCCACACGGTGGTCGACGCCCGTTCGGTCGTCCCGGTGAGCGACACCGTCGACCTCGAGACGGTGGGGCCCCTCGGGTGTGGTGTCCAGACCGGCGCCGGCGCCGTCCTGAACTGCCTGCAGCCTTGGCCAGGATCCAGCTTCGCCGTGCTGGGAGCCGGGTCGGTGGGTCTGTCCGCCCTTCTGGCCGCCGGCTACCTGGGCTGTGACCGTCTCATCGCCGTCGACCGCAATCCGGACCGCCTTGCCCTTGCCGCCGAGCTCGGAGCCACCCACACCGTGCTGGTCGGCGAGGGCACCGAACTCGATGCAGCCCTGCTCGAGGCGACCGACGGGCGGGGCGTGGATCGGTGCTTCGACAACACCGGGGTGGGTGACGTCGTCGGCCCGGCGATGCGGGGCTTGGCCATCAGCGGCGTGCTGGGCACGGTGGCGGCCAGTGGGAGCGCGGAGACCACGGTATCGCTGCGCCAGATGCTTCCCGGACGCACCCTCATGGGCATTCTGGAGGGCGCCTCCATGCCTCAGGTGTTCATCCCCGAACTCCTCGCACTGCACAAAGCCGGGCACTTCCCGTTCGACCGTCTGATCACCCACTATCCGTTCGCCGAGATCAACCAGGCCGAGGCGGACAGCAACGAGGGCCGGGTGGTCAAGCCGGTCTTGCGAATGCCCTGACACGGGCCGAAGGGTGCAGCGAGGGTTAGGGTGCCTCACATGGAATCCAAGACCCTCGAGACCCTGCTGATCGACGTGGCCGACAACGGTGTGGTCACGGTGACCATGAACCGCCCCGAGAAGAAGAACGCAGCCAACGCGGTCATGTGGGACGAACTGCGTACAACGTGGGACGAGATCGCTCTCGACCCGGCAGTCCGCTGTGTGGTCATGACGGGGGCGGGTGACGCCTTCTGCAGCGGTGCAGACCTCGGCGGGCAGCGGGGCGTCGAACGGCACCAGCTGCAATCGATGAACCTGATCCACCGCACCGTGCAAGCCCTCTACGCCATCATGGTGCCCGTCATCGCCAAGGTGAACGGGGTGGCGGCGGGAGCGGGCATGAACATGGCCCTGGCCTGTGACCTGGTCCTGGCCAGCGACCAAGCCCGCTTCAGCGAGATCTTCGTCCGGCGCGGTCTCACCGTCGACTTCGGGGGAACCTGGATCCTCCCTCGCCTCATCGGGCTGCACAAGGCCAAGGAGCTGGCCTTCTTCGGTGACGTGATCTCGGCCCGTCAAGCGGAGGACTTCGGCTTCGTCAACCGGGTGGTGCCCCACGCGGAACTCGACGAGGTTGCTGCCACGTGGGCCGACGCCCTGGCCGCCGGTCCTCCCCTGGCCATGGCCATGACCAAGCGCCTCCTGACCCTGAACGCAACCGCCGACTTCGCAACCGCCCTCGAGGGCGAGGGGATGGCCCAGACGGTGAACTTCGCCACAGAAGACACCCGGGAGGCCGTCCAGGCCTTCCTCGACAAGCGCCAGCCCACCTTCAAGGGGCGCTGAGCGGCCCCACGATCAGGTCGTACTCCGCTTGACCAGGACAGCCAGGGCGGCCCCCACCGCGGCCACCACTGCGGCCAACCAGAAGGCCTGGGCGTAGCTCTCCGGCACGGACACCACGGCTGACCGTGACACCTGGAACGATCCCAGGACCTCGATCCCGATGGCGGTGCCCAGCTGCCACATCATCTGTTGGGCCCCGCTGGCGGTAGCGATGTCGTTCTCGTGGACCGCGTTGGTGACCGTGGCGGTCATGGCCGGCATGGTCAGGCCGAGGCCGAACCCGGCCAGGCCGAGAGCGATGAACACGGCCACCTCGGTATGGGTTGCCCCGATGAGGGCCAGCATGATCGAGGACGCCACGACGAACAGGGCTCCGGTCACGGCCATGAACCGCTCGCCGGCCCGAGCCCCCAGGTAGCCGACCACCGGACCGGCCAGAGCGAAGAAGAGGGGTCGACTGGTCACCACGAACCCGATCCTCGTCGTCGAGTACCCGAACACCTCGTCGAGGAACAACGGGGTCAGCACGAACCCGGCCCCCATGTAGGAGAAGTTGGTGAACAAGACGCTGAGCATCGGCACCGCGAAGTTCCGCCGCCGGAAGTACGCGACGGGGATCAAGGGATCCTCGACCTGGTACTCGATGATCACGAAGGCAACGAGCAGGGCGAGGGCAACCGCGAACAGGGCCAGGATGGTGGGGGACCCCCACCCCCAGGCTGGCCCCCGATTCACAGCCGTCATGAGGATGGTGACCGAGGCCGCAAGGGTCACCGTGCCAGCCACGTCGAAGGTCACCCCGGTCCGTCGGGGCGTGTCGGGCAGCACCAACACCGCCAACACCAGAGCGACGATGGTGAAGGGCACCTGAGCGGCGAAAAGCCATCGCCACGACCACGCGTCGATGACGGGACCTCCGATTGCGATCCCGAGCACCGGCCCACCGGCCATGGCCAGACCCCACCAACCCAGCACCCGGATCCGCTGTCGGGCCTCGAACTGAGTGGACACGATGGCGATACCGGCTGGCCCGCACGCGCTCCCGAACACGGCGCTGACCGTGCGGAACGCGATGAGCGTCTCGGCCGACCAGGCCGCCGCCGAGAGCGCGCCGAAGACCCCGGCACCCACCAGGGCCACCAGGAAGGTCTGACGGCGCCCGAACAGGTCGGCCACCTTGCCCGACGTCACCGCCAGGACGGCGAAGCCCAGATTCGGGCCGGTCACCACAAGCCGCATCACGTCGGACCCGACACCGAACTCGGTGGCCAGACCACCCACTGCGGCGCCGAGCACGCTCACCAGAAAGTTCGACGACAGTAGACCCACCATGGCCGCTGCGAACACCAGCCACGGATACGAGGGCCGGCCCGCGTAGGCCGCCCGACGATCCTGCCACGCAGGGGTGGACGAGTCGGGCGGGGGCATCGACCGCACTGTACCGATCACGACCGCTGGGGCACCTCGGGAACCCGCCCCCGATGGCGACGTGGAAGACTCTCCCCATGCAGGAACTCATAGCGACGGGCAACGACCTCGACGCAGCGGCCGACGTCGCTGCCCGCCTCGGCGGCATCTCCTACCTCGGAGATCCGGACGAGCAGCGCGAACTCCCCTTCCGAGCGCTGGTTCGGGTGATGACCGATGACCTCGATCTCCTGGCCCCCGCCGCAGGAGTCGGTCTGTACGTCGGCTTCAGTCGAACCATCCGGGAGCGCCCCGAATCGGCCTCGCCGGGCACTCCCTCCCCCGGGGTGACCGCCGTGTTCCCCCTTCTCCACCACCCCGAACTCGACCACCGCCGTTCGGACCACCACTGGCGAGACACCCACGCGCCCCTGGCCCTGCGCCATCACCCAGGCATGTGGGACTACACCCAACTCAGCGTGGTCCACACCATCTCCGGCCCCCGGGTCGACGGGTTCGCCCTCGTCTCGTTCGCCTCGACGACGGACATGAAGGAGCGATTCTTCGGCGACGACCACGACCGCGAGGTGATCTACGCCGACGTAGCGAGCTTCGCCGACCCCGGATCGCCGCGACGGGTGGTGTCGACCGAGACGATTCACCGCCAGCGCCCGCCGGCGCCGCCGGTCACCTGGCCCCAGGGTTGACCTCCGGCCGGCTGGTCCTGTGCGGCGTCGTCCTGGGGACGGCGGTCAGCCAAGCCTTCGGCAGGTTCACGTATTCACTCCTGTTCACCGATGTCCGGGACGACCTCGGAATCTCCAACACGGCTGCCGGCGCTATGGGCTCGGCCAACCTCGTGGCGTATCTGGTGGGATCGCTCGGAGTCAGCCTGGTAGTGGGCCGGTGGGGCCTGGGCGCGGTCGCCAGGGCGGGCCTGGCCGGCGTGACCTGTGATCTGGGCCTGCTGGCCTGGGGTCCGTCGACCGCCGTGATTGCTGCTGCCTTGGTGCTGACCGGATGCGCAGCAGCCGGGGTGTGGGTGACCACCCCGGCCATCGCCACCGAGATCCTCGGCGTCGCCCGTAGGGGCCTCGCCCTCGGCCTCGTCGGCACCGGTGTCGGAATCGGGGTGGTCACCGCCTCGCTGCTGGACCTGGCCGTCGGAGGCACCGATTTCCGGTCCGTGTACCTGGTCGAGTTCGCAGTGGGCCTGGTGGTGCTGATCTCGCTGATGTCCTCCATGCCCCGTCGTGGTGGGACCACAGGCGACAGGATGAGTGGCTTCGCTGCCCTTCGCATGGTCCCCAACTGGCGACGCCTGCTCATCGAGTACCTGTTGCTCGCATGGGCAATGTCCACGGTGATGACCTTCACCGTCGGATTCCTCGAGGATGACGCTCATGTCGGCCGGACCACGGCCAATGGTGCCTTCCTCATGATCGGGGTGGGGATCGTGCTCGGCGGGCCCGTCTTCGGTCCCCTGACCGACAAATTCGGTCCGCTTCGGTCGCAGGTAGCCGGTCTGGCGTTGATGGCCGCGTCAACCCTCGTCATCGCCACCGGTCACCCTGCGGCCGCCCTCTGCGCCGCTGCCGGATTCGGTATGGCCTTCACGGGCGGTCCCGTCACCATCGGGGCGCGGATCGGCGATCACCTCGACGGAGAGGCATTCGGTGCGGCCTACGGGATCGCCACCATCGCCTTCGGCCTCGGTCTGGCCATCGGGCCACAGCTCGGCGGCATCCTCGCCGACGCAAGCGGATCCTCTCGTCCCGCTCTCCTGGTCACCGCGGTCGTGTCCCTCACCGCGCTCGCCGTCACCCTCTCCGAGGGAGGGCTCCTGAGCGAGCGGGTGCAAGACCCTCGTTGATGCCGCTCAGGCTGGGACGCCGAGCCGATCGTGCACGGGAGCCAAGGCCTGCAGTTCGGGCATGACCGTTCGAGCGAACAGCTTCATGGAACGATCAGCTTCTTCGATGGGCATGCCGGCGTAACTGAAGACCCCCATGTAGCCGTCCATGTAGGTCTCGTCCTGCAGGTTGACGATCTTCTCCGTCACCTGATCCGGGGTTCCCCAGATCTGCAGGTCGACAAAGAAGTCGGTCATGGCCTCCATCCCACCGGGCGCGGTGAGCCGGTCGTACATGAGACCGTGATGCTCGTAACCCGGGATGTCCTTGAGGTGGGGCTGGTCGAACTCGTAGTGCTCGATGATGGAGTCCCAGTAGCCGCCGATGAACTCACGGGCCTTGGTCTCTGCGCGGTCTGCGCTCTCGTCGACGAAGGTCCAACCCGCCACCATCGGGGGTGGAGGCTCACTGCCGTTGGCCTCCCGGTAGACGTCGCGGTAGTCCTGCAGTTCCCGCCTGACTGCCTTCCATGGCTTCTGGGGGACGATCAGAATCCCCACTCCCATCTCGGCCATGATGCGAGCCGAGTCGGGAGATACAGCCGCGGCGTAGGCCCTGCCTCGGAACGACTTGAACGGCCGCGGCCGGATGTCCACCCGGGGCTGATCGATCACCTCGCCGTGGTACTCGGCGTAGCCGTTCTCGAGCGCTCCGAGCAGCAACTCCGTCGACTCCTTGAAGCGGAGACGAGCGGAGTCCATCTCGGTACGGAAGCCGTCGAACTCCACCTTGCCGGTGCCACGACCCATGCCCAGGATCACCCGCCCCCCGGACAGGTTGTCGAGCATGGCCACCTGCTCGGCCACCCTGAGCGGATCATGCCAGGGCAGGACGCAGACCATCGAGCCGAGCTGCACCTTGGAGGTGGCTCCCGCCATGTAGGTCAAGAACTGAAAGACGTCGGGACACATCGTGTAGTCGGTGAAGTGGTGCTCCACACTCCACACCGACTCGAAGCCCAGCCCCTCGGCCTGCAGGGCAAGTGACAGATCCTGCTCGTAGACCTGGCGGTCAGGAATTCGTTCCCCCGGGTTCTGAAAGATGACCGACATTCCGACGTGCATGCGTGCCCCCCTGTTGAGCCTGGGACTCATTCTGCCAAAGGTCTAGGCAGGCCGACAGCCGAACCGGTGTCCCCCGCCCAGGCTCGCTATGGCAACCTCGATGCCATGGCCCCAGCCACCTTTCCTCGGCTCGACGACAGCGAGGCGTGGGCGGCCCTACACCGCCACGCCGCTGCCTTCGGCGACCTCCACCTCGCCGACCTCGCGGCCGCTGACCCGCAGCGAGCCCGGGACCTCACAGTGGATGCCGGAGCGTGGCACCTGAACTACGCACGCAATCTGCTGACCAGCCAGACGATCGGCCTGCTCACCTCGCTGGCCGACGAGGCACAGCTTCGACATCGCATCGAGGCCGTCTTCGCCGGAGAGAGAGTGAACACCACCGAGCATCGGCCCGCCTTGCACAGCGCCCTGCGCCTTCCCCGTGCCGCCCGCCTGGTCGTCGACGGCCGGGACGTCGTCGCCGATGTGCACCACGTCCTCGACCAGATGGCGACCTTCGCCCAACAGGTCCGCAGCGGGCACTGGACCGGGGCGACGGGGAATCCCATCACAGACGTCGTCAACATCGGCATCGGCGGCAGCCACCTCGGACCTGCCATGGCGGCCGCTGCGTTGCGGCCCCATCTCGACGGACCGGTGTTGCACTTCGTCTCCAACATCGACGGGGCGGATCTGATCGGGACGCTGGAGGAACTGGATGCGTCGAGCACCCTGTTCGTCGTCAGTTCCAAGACGTTCACCACCCTCGAGACGATGACCAACGCCACCGCCGCCCGGACATGGCTGATCGACGCCCTTGGGGCAGACGCGGTGGCCCACCACTTCGTCGCGGTCTCCACGAACCTCGAAGCGGTCAGCTCATTCGGTATCAACCCCGAGTCCGCCTTCGGCTTCTGGGACTGGGTGGGCGGTCGCTACTCGCTCGACTCGGCCATCGGCCTGAGCCTGATGTGCGGGCTTGGGCCCGAGGGTTTCCTGTCGATGCTCAGTGGCATGCACGAGATCGACGAGCATGTCCGACGAGCGCCCTGGGAGCAGAACCTCCCCGTCATGCTGGCCCTGGTGGGCATCTGGAACCACAACTTCCGAGGACACCAGTCCGTGGCCGTGCTGCCCTATGCCGCTGATCTCAGCCTCTTCCCGGCATTTCTCCAGCAGTTGGACATGGAGAGCAACGGCAAGTCGGTGACGACGGCAGGCGAACCTGTCGGATGGTCGACCGGGCCCGTGATCTGGGGACAGCCGGGCACCGACGGCCAACATGCCTTCTTCCAACTCCTCCACCAGGGCACCCAGGTGGTTCCCTGCGAGTTCATCGGGTTCTGCCGTTCGATCGACGGCCCGGCCGATCACCATGACCTGCTGATGGCCAACCTGCTCGCCCAGAGCGAAGCGCTGGCCACCGGTCGCGGCCACGAGGACCCGCACCGGAGATTCGAGGGCAATCGCCCGTCGTCGACGCTGTTGGGAACCGAGCTGTCACCCGAGGTGCTGGGACAGCTGGTGGCTATCTACGAGCACAAGGTGGTGGCCCAAGGCTTGCTGTGGCAGGTCAACAGCTTCGACCAGTGGGGCGTCGAGCTGGGCAAGGAGCTCGCGACCACGCTGTCGGAAGGGTTGACCGGCAGAACCACGGCGGCCATGGTCGATCCGACCACGGCTGCACTGGCCCAGCACTACTTGGATCGCAACTGAGGAACCCTCGATCTCCTGGCCGAAACGGCACAATGGTTCTCGAGGTTCCACAGGAGGGCGTCGTGGGTTCATCGCACCACCACCACCGCCGAGGGGTCGCCCTGCAGCTCACGTTGGGGGCGAATGGTCTCCTGCTCGTGGCCATGGTGGTCGGCGGTGCCCTGTTCTCGAGCCTGGCCTTGCTGGCCGACGCAGCCCACCAGGCCACCGACGTCATCGGCCTGTTCGTCGCCTGGCTTGCCCTACGTACCGCTCGGCGCAGCGGATCGGATCGCTATACGTACGGCCTGCAGCGCATCGAGGTGCTGGGAGCCCTCGTCAACGCAGTGTTGCTGGTGGCATCGGCGTCGTGGATTGCCGTGGAGGCTGTGCGTCGCTGGGGGGCCACCGACGACATCGACGGCCCAGGGGTGATCGTCCTGGCCGTGGTGGGACTGGCCGTGAACGGGGGCGGTGCCCTGATGCTGAGCCGCCACAGCGGATCGAGCCTGAACATGAGGGCCGCCGTCGTCCACCTGGTGGCTGACGCGGCCGGGTCGGTCATCGTGCTCGGGGTGGGCCTGTCGGTGACCCTCGCCGACTGGCGCTGGACCGACCCCGTGGCATCGCTCCTGTTGGCAACCATGGTGCTCGTGACGGGCTGGCGGCTGCTCACCCGGACAACATCGGTCCTGCTCGAGGCGGCCCCTCACCCCGGATCAGCAACAGAGTTGGCCGCGGCCATGTCGGCCCACCCCGACGTGGAGGACGTCCACCACGTCCATGTGTGGTCACTCGACTCCGAGACCGCAGCCCTCACCGCCCACGTCGTGGTCGACCGGACGACCCTGCACGAAGCACAGCGGGTCAGCCGCGAGCTGGAGCGGCTACTGGAGGATCGCGGGGTCGAACACAGCACCCTCAGCCTCGAGTGCCACCCCTGCGATACACCGTTGCACTGACCGGCGTATCACTCGAAGGGGCGGTCCTCCCACCAGGGGAAGAACTCGGGCATGTCCTCGCTGACCTTCATGGAGAACTCGGCCGGCCGCTTCTCGAGGAAGGAGACCACCCCCTCGTGGGCATCGGATCCACGCCCGAGATGGAAGATCCCCCGACTATCGATCTTGTGGGCCTCCATCGGATGATCAGCACCCAGCATCCGCCACATCATGTGCCGGATCATGGTCACCGAGATGGCGGACGTGTTCTCTGCGATCTCCGTAGCGATGGCCCGGGCTGCCGGCAACAACTCGTCGGGTTCGTGGAGGCTGCGCACCAGGCCACCAGCCAGGGCCTCGTCGGCTTCGAACACCCGCCCGCTGTAGGCCCACTCCAGGGCCTGGCTGATACCGACCAGGCGGGGCAGGAAGTAGGTCGAACACGCCTCGGGCACGATCCCCCGACGGGCGAAGACGAAGCCGATGCGAGCCGCCGTCGATGCCAATCGGACATCCATCGGCAGGGTCATCGTGACCCCGATCCCCACCGCCGGTCCGTTGATCGCGGCGATGATCGGCTTGTTGAACTCGAAGATGCGCAGGGTGAGGAGCCCACCCCCGTCCCGCATCCAGCTCAGGTCGTCGGCGTCGCGACCCTCCGAGGACAAGCGCTCGGCCTTGGCGTCATCGCTCTGGTTGTCGTAGTCGAAGGTCTCTGCCCCTCGCTCGAGGTCGGCCCCGGCGCAGAACCCGCGGCCCTCGCCGGTGACGATCACCGCCCGCACGGCGTCATCGGCGTCGGCTGCATCGAGGGCAGAGATCATCTCTCGCTGCATGCGGCCATTGAAGGCATTCAGCCGTTCGGGCCGGTTCAGGGTGATGGTGAGCACCCCACCCTCCACCTCGTAGCGGATGGTCTCGAAGTCGGTACCCGGCATGGCTGCTCCTCGTCGGCGGATGGGGCAGAGACTGGCCCACCGCTCCGCGTCGCGCAACCGCACCGGGGGCCGACGATGCGAGCGAGGTAGCATGGCCTCCTACGGGAGGGAAGCCGATGTCCCGATTGCAACTGGCCCTCAATGTCGACGATCTCGACCAAGCCATCGAGTTCTACCGGCGAATGTTCGGCACCGAACCGGCCCGGGTCCGGCCGGGATACGCCAACTTCGCCATCGCCGATCCTCCGCTGAAGCTCGTGCTGTTCGAAGGTGCTGGCCCCTCGGGGTCGATCAACCACCTCGGGGTCGAGGTGGCAACCCGACAGGACGTGTCCGAGGCAGAGGCCCGATTGGTGGCCGAGGGCCTCGACACCACCGGGGTGGCAGACACCCTGTGCTGCTACGCCGAAAAGACGGAGACCTGGCTCGACGGCCCGGACGGCACTCGGTGGGAGTGGTACGTCCGCAACGGGGACAGCGAAACCCTGCACAACACGGTGATCGGCGACGGAGCTTCGTGCTGCCCGGCTCCCGAGGCCGCCTCGGACGACCCGTCGTGTTGCGAGGCTGGTGAGCCCGTGACGGTTCCCGGCACGGGCTCCGACTCGTCCTGCTGCTCCTGATCAGCGGTCGAGCCAACTCCCCGACCGTATGGCCCTCAGAACCTCCGGGGGACCCCCGTACTGGTAGGCGAATGCTCGGGCACCCGTCATGGTGACCAGGCTGACCCGGTGGTACAGACCCTCGACCGCACCCTCGATCTCATCCAGAAGATCGAGGGCCTCGTCTGCCATGGACCGGTCGAGTTCGAAGGTCCTGCCGACGATGTTGCCCACCTCGTCGAAGCGTGCCGCCGGGTAGCCCAGACCGGTGTCGTACAGACGGCCTCCGACGCGATCGGGAAACTGGTCGGTTACGTAGGGCTCGAGGTGAACCCACCGTTCCTGCCCGGGGAGCAGGGTGCCGTAACAAAAGACCCGAGGCGGCTCGTTCAGATCGATGACCATTCCGGGACCTCAGACGTCGAGGAACCGTCCCGCAGCGAAGGCAGAACCGACCGCACCGACAAGAACACCGGCTGCCACGGTCAGCAGGGCCGCGGTGTTGAACTGGCTCGTCGTCACGGTGAACGACCGGAAGAAGGCCAGGATGTCATCCCGGGCGAACAGGTCCTCGACATGGCCGCGCAGCACCCCGGCGGCTGCGGCGCCGACAATCCCGCCGAGCAACCCGTGCAGCATTCCCTCGAGGATGAAGGGCATACGGATGAAGCTGTTGGTTGCGCCCACCAGCTTCATCACCTCGATCTCCCGGCGCCGGGCGAACATGGCCACCCGGATGGAGTTGAAGATCAACATCACGCTGACCGAGGCCAACACGATCGACATCAGCAGCACGATCCACCGGAAGGAGTTGAACCACTCCTTGATGGCATCGACCTGCTCACGACCGGTCTGTACCGAGTACACCCCCGGCCGCTGGCGGAACTGGGCGGCCAGACTCTCGATCAGCTCCCCTTCGGCCACCCGTGGGACGACCCGGTACGAGGCTGGCAGGGTCTGGGGCGACACCTCCGCGACCAGGTCGGGGTCGTCGGGCAGCATCTCGGCCAGTAGTTCGTAGGCCTGTTCCTGGGAGAAGAACTCGATCCGGTCGATGTCGGGGTGGTTCTGTAGTTCAGCGCCAATGGCGTCGATCTGGTCGCCCGAAATGTTGGGCTGCAGGAAGATCTCGAACTGCACCCCTCCTTCCCATCGGCCCAGGGCGTTGCCACCTGCGTAGCTGGCCATCACCCCGAGGCCGACCAGCATGACCCCGACCGCCACCACCAACACGGCAGACACGGTCAGGGTGAGGTTGCGTCGAATATTGATCGACGTCTCTCGGATGAAGTAGGCGAGGCGGGCGAACATCTCGACGACCTACCCGTACGCGCCGTGCTGCTCGTCGCGAACCACCTTGCCCTGATTCAGGGCGACCACACGGCGGCGCATCCGGTCGACGATGGTCTGGTCGTGGGTGGCCATCACCACGGTGGTGCCTGTCCGGTTGATGCGCTCGAGGAGGCGCATGATGTCCTCCGCGGTGCCGGGGTCGAGGTTCCCCGTCGGTTCGTCGGCCAACAGGATCAGAGGTCGGTTCACGAATGCCCGAGCGATACACACCCGTTGTTGCTCACCACCGGACAACTCGTCGGGAAAGTTGCGGTGCTTGTTCGCCAACCCGACCAATTCGAGGATGGCGGGAACCTGTGTGTTCATCACATGACGTGGTCGGCCGATCACCTCGAGAGCAAAGGCCACGTTCTCGTACACGGTCTTGTTCGGCAGCAGCTTGAAGTCCTGGAACACCGAGCCGATATTCCGCCGGAGGTAGGGCACCTTCCAGTTGCTCAGACGCCCGAGATCCTTGCCGGCAACGTGGATCTCCCCGGTCGTGGGCTGCTCCTCGGCCGTCAGCAGACGCAACATGGTCGACTTCCCCGAACCCGACTGACCGACCAGGAAGACGAACTCCCCCTTCGCGATGTCGAGGCTGACCCCATCGACTGCGCGGGTGTCGCCCTTGTAGATCTTCGTGACGTTGTCGAGTCGAATCATCGAACCTCGATGGGGGACGGGGGTCGCCCGGCCGAGACCGGGTCCGTGGACAAGGGTACGACAGGCCACCCTCGATGCGATGGCAGGTCGGATAGAGATCGGCAACAGTGCCGTCGCCCCGCTGTCAGGCTCCCCACCTCTACCGAGCCGGGGAGCCGGCCCGCTGCCAGCGGAGAAAGGCCTCCATCAAGCCATCGAGTTCACCATCGAGCACTGCGTCGACGTTGCCCAACTCCAAACCCGACCGCAGGTCCTTCACCTGCTGGTAGGGGTGGAGCACATATGAACGGATCTGCGAACCCCAGGCCACGTCTCGCTGCTCGCCGGCTAGGGCGTTGAGCTCCGCTTCACGCTCTTGTCGCTGCCGATCGGCGAGCTTGGCAGCCAACATCTGCATCGCCCTGTCTTTGTTCTGGTGCTGGCTGCGTTCGTTCTGACAGGCCACCACGATGCCCGTCGGGAGATGGGTGATCCGCACTGCCGAGTCGGTCACGTTGACATGCTGGCCCCCGGCCCCCGACGACCGGTAGGTGTCGATCCGCAGATCCTTCTCGTCGATCTCCACCTCGTTGGACACAGCTTCGAAGAAGGGCACGACCGAGAGCGAAGCAAAGGCGGTATGCCGCCGGGCGTTGGCATCGAAGGGCGAGATGCGCACCAAGCGGTGCACCCCCCGTTCCGCCCGCAGGAACCCGAAGGCGTAGCGGCCCTTGATCATGAAGGTCGCCGAACTGACCCCGGCTTCCCCACCGTCGGTCGCCTCCTGCAGTTCGACGGCGAAACCCCGACCTTCGGCCCACCGCAGGTACATACGCAGCAGCATCTCGGCCCAGTCGCAGGCATCCGTGCCTCCAGCACCCGAGTGGATCTCACACACTGCGTCGTTCTCGTCGTGCTCCCCGCTGAACAGGGCAACGAGCTCGGTCTCGTCGAGTTGCGCCGCGAGCTCGTCGACCACCGACTGGATCTCGTCCTCCAGCGAGTCGTCTTCCTCCTCGCACGCCAGCTCGTACAGGGTGGCAACATCGTCGAGCTGGCTCCGGGCCGCCTCCCAACGATCCACATCGTCCCGCAGGTCGGACAGGCGCGAGGTCACCGCCCGGGCCTCTTCCTGGTCGTCCCAGAGGTTGGGGCTCGACGCCCGCGACTCGAGCTGCGTCATCTCCTCTTTCGCTGCATCGATGCGGAGATAGTCGTGTGCTTCTCGGACCCTACGTTCGAGGTCGGAGAGCAGGTCGGTGAAATCGCGCATCGAGTCGGTGGGAGCTTTCTGGGGATCGGGTCAACGCCCGTGGCAGTGCTTGAACTTCCTACCCGAACCGCAATGGCACGGATCGTTGCGGCCGACACGCTCCTCCGCGCTTCGGACGACCTGCTGAGGACGGGCAGCAGATGCAGGGGTCGGCTGGGTTGGCGAGGCTGACCCGGTCAGAGCCTGCCCCGCTGCGGTGGGCGCTCCATCGGGTGCCGAGTAGGACATATCAGCCGTGTTCACCTGCCGCGGTTCGTCTTTGGTCACCACCTGCACGTGCATCGCGTACTTCACGAAGTCGCGGTAGACGGTCTGGATCATCGAGGAGAACATGTCGTACCCCTCGCGCTGGTACTCCGAGACAGGGTCCCGCTGACCGATCCCCCGCAGGTGGATCCCCTCCTTGAGGTGGTCCATCTCGTGAAGGTGTTCACGCCAACGTTGGTCGATGATGCGGAGCATCACCTGGCGTTCGACCTCCCGCATGGTGTCCGGCCCGAGTTCGGCCTCCCGGCCGGCGTAGTGGCCGAGCCCGTCCTCGAGCAGAACATCGACCAACTCCGAGGGCGACCTCATCGACTGCAGGGTCTCCAGCGACGCCTCGGACGGCCAGAGAGTGCCGATCTCGGCGACGAGACCGTCGAGATCCCACTCGGACTCGACATCGGACACACAGAACTGGGCCACCGTGTCCTGAACCGCCTGCTCGATGTACTCGAGGGACTCCTCCCGCAGATCCTCCCCGCCGAGCACCTGCTCCCGCCGCGCATAGATCACCTTGCGCTGCTCGTTCATGACCTCGTCGTACTTCAGGACGTTCTTGCGGACCTCGGCGTTCTTCTGCTCCACCGTCGTCTGGGCCCGCTCGATCGCCTTGGTGACCATCTTGGTCTCGATGGGCATGTCGTCGGGAAGCGCTTTGTCCATCACCCAGTTCATCGCTCCGGTGGCGAAGAGACGCATGAGGTCGTCCTCGAGCGACAGATAGAAGCGGGACTCGCCCGGGTCGCCCTGGCGGCCGGCACGACCACGAAGCTGGTTGTCGATGCGTCGAGACTCGTGGCGTTCGGTACCGAGCACGTACAAGCCACCCAGACCCCTCACCTTGTCCCCCTGGGCATCGCATTCGGGACGGTGCGCAGCGATTCCTGCGGCGAGGGCGTCGGCATTGTCAGGGTCCTCGGGATCGAGCCCCTGGCGGAACAAGTCCTGCCGGGCCAGGCCCTCGGGATTGCCGCCGAGCAGGATGTCGACGCCCCGGCCAGCCATGTTGGTGGCCACCGTTACCGCCCCCAGCTGACCGGCCTGGGTGATGATGTCGGCCTCTCGGTGGTGCTCCTTCGCATTGAGCACGTTGTGGGCCACCCCACGACGGGTGAGGGCCTCGGAGATCCGCTCGCTGTTCTCCACGCTCACCGTGCCCACCAGGATCGGCTGACCGGTCCGGGTTCGCTCCTCGATGTCGGTGAGCACTGCCTCTAGCTTCGCGGCCTCGGTCTTGTAGATCAGATCACCGTTGTCGAGACGCTGGACCGGTTTGTGCGTGGGAACGGGCACGACGTCGAGCCCGTAGGTGTTGCCGAACTCGGCCGCCTCGGTCGTCGCCGTTCCCGTCATCCCTGCGAGCTTGTCGTAGAGACGGAAATAGTTCTGGAGGGTGATGGTTGCAAGGGTCTGGTTCTCCTCGCGGACCCTCACACCTTCCTTGGCCTCGACGGCCTGGTGAAGGCCCTCACTCCACCTACGTCCCTCGAGGATTCGTCCCGTGAACTCGTCGACGATCTTCACCTCGCCACCGACGACCACGTAGTCCTTGTCTCGGTGATAGAGCTCCTTGGCCCGCAGCGCAGCATTCATCTGATGGACCAGATTGGCGCTGACCTGGTCGTACAGGTTCTCGACATCGAGGGCGCGCTCGACTTTTTCGATGCCAGGCTCGAGCACGGCAACGTTGCGCTTGTCCTCCTCGACCTCGTAGTCGATGTCCCGGATCATCGTTCGGGCGATCTGCGCAAACCGCTGGTAGAGCTGGGCTGCGTCGGCCAGGCGACCACTGATGATCAGCGGCGTGCGCGCCTCGTCGATCAGGATCGAGTCGACCTCGTCGACGATGCAGTAGTTGTGACCGCGCTGTACCTGTTCGACCCGGGACGGCGCCATGTTGTCCCGTAGGTAATCGAAGCCGAACTCGTTGTTCGTTCCGTACGTGATATCGGCTGCGTACTGCAGTCGCTTGTGGGCTGCATTGCCCTTGCCCGGGACCACGAGCCCAACCTCGAGACCGAGGAAGCGGTGGATCTGTCCCATCCAGTCGGCGTCGCGTGTGGCCAGGTAGTCGTTCACCGTCACGACATGCACGCCCTTGCCGGACAGCGCGTTGAGGTATACGGGCAGCGTCGACACCAGGGTCTTGCCCTCGCCGGTCCGCATCTCGGCAACCCAGCCGAAGTGCAGGGCGGCCCCACCCATCAACTGCACGTCGTAGTGACGCTGGCCGATGACCCGCCGTGCGGCCTCCCGGCAGACAGCGAACGCGTCGATCAGAATGTCGTTGAGGTCAGCACCTTGATCGAGTTGGTGGCGGAACTCAGCTGTCCGCGCGCGGAGACCATCGTCGCCGAGCGCCTGAATCTCGGGCTCGACGGCATTGATCTCCGGGACCAGCGACTCCAGCGCACGGAGCTTCTTGCCTTCACCGGCCCGCAACACTTTCTGGAAGACAGCCATTGGTGCAAGGCTACCGAGCCGTCGGCCAGGTCCGGGGTCGGCGGCAGGGTCAGGCGTCGATCTCGATGAGCCCGGCGTCCCCATCGTCCCGGAGATAGACCACGCTGGGTTTGCCGGTGTCTGCGTTGACGAACAGGAAGAAGGAGTGGTCCAGCAGCTGCATCCTCACCAACGCGTCATCGGGCACCATCAGGTCGAGATCGAACGTCTTGCGGCGGACGATGCGCGGCGTGTCGTCATCGGCCTCGGACATCTCCTCATCGAGATCGTGCTCGAGTCTGGTGAGGGGATGGTGACTCTCCTCCCGATGCAGATTCGGGCGGTGACGGCGTGCCACTCGGGTTTTGAGCTTCCGCAATTGCTTGCCGAGCTTGTCCACCGCGAGGTCAACGGCCTGGAGCTGGTCGACACCGGCCACACTCGCCCGAATCTGATGACCATGCCCGAGCAGGGTGACCTCTACCTGCTCCCGCTCGGAGATCCGAGGATTCTTCTCTTCCCTGAACACCACCTCTGCCCGATCGAGGTCGCCGACGAATCGGTCGAGCGAACCGATCTTCCGCTCCACGGCGGCCCGAACCGAGTCGGGCACCTCCACCTTGCGGCCGGTGATCATGATCTGCATGGGGAACCTCCGGTGTGTGGCCCCCCCGCAGTGCACGGGAGGCCCATGTTACGCGCTGGCGCGCCCTGGGTGAACCAACCCCTCGATGGCTGCCGCCGTCCCGGAGCAGAACCTGGCATGGACCTCGACCGCGCCAGCCGAACGAAGGGCCTCCACTGCCGCAATCGCCGTCCCACCGGTGGTCACCACATCGTCGACGACCACCACCCGGCGGCCACGGACCAACTGCACACTGTCGAATCGCGGCCCGGTCATGCGCAACGACCGGTCGAAACCGGTCTGCACTCCGCTGCGCCGAACCAACAATGCGCGCACGGGCAGGGACAGGGACCGGCCGAGCGCCACAGCCACCCGTTCAGCTTGGTCGTAGCCCCGCGCGGCCCGACGCCCGGGGGTGGTGGGCATCCATGTGACGACATCGATCGGACCGGCCTCGCCAAGGGTGGGCGCCAAGGACTGGCCGAACCAGCGCGCAATGCGTCGGTCGTCGGCGAACTTCAAGGCATGCACCAGCCGGCGCCCGGTTCCCTCATGAGAGCAGAGAGCCTCCGCTGTCGCGGCCCCGACGACGTCGATGCTGGGCGGAAGGCGTAGGCCAGCCACGCACGCCGGACACGGTGACCAGCCATGCGCGCCGCAGCCCCCACACCGACTCCCGTTCAACAGCACCCCCAACCACCCCATGCAGGGAACCTACGGTCCTCCTGGGACAGCGGCCCCACACTGCAAAGCCCAACGGACCGGGGCCGTATGCTCCGTGCATGGCACTCGATCAGGACATGCAGGCCATCGTCGATGCAGTCAACCGCGCCGCTGCGTCGGCCCCCCCGGACCCCACCGTCGCAGAGCGACGACAGGGCTATCTGGCTCTAGCCAGCTTCGCCGGGCGAGGCCCCGACCTCGACGAAGTGGAGGACTCCACCATCGACGGACCCGCCGGACCCATTCCCGTGCGCCTGTACCGCAACCGGGGAGCCAGCGGACTCATGCTGTTCTTCCACGGCGGCGGATATTGCATCGGCGACCTCGACACCCACGACCAGGTGTGCCGCCAACTGGCCACCGAGGCCGGTTGCGCCGTACTCGCCGTGGACTATCGGCTTGCGCCCGAGCACCCATTCCCCGCCGGGGTCGAGGACGCATGGGCAGCCCTGGTCCACGCTGATGCCCGACGCACCGAGTTGGGCGGTGAGGGCTCGGGTCTGGTGGTGTGTGGCGACTCTGCCGGAGGCAACCTGGCAACCGTCACGACATTGATGGCTCGTGACGCCGGAATCGTCGTAGCTGGCCAACTGCTGATCTATCCGGGCGTCAAGATCGACGATGACAGTCCGTCGATGACCCGGTTCGGTTCGGGTTACGTGCTTGAACGCCCGACCATGGACTGGTTCATGGACTCCTACGCAGCCGATCCGGCCGACTGGCGTGCATCGCCTGCCTATGCACCGGATCACTCCGGCCTGCCCCCCACCCTCGTCGTCACCGCCGAGTACGACCCAATCGGTGACCAGGGTCGGGCTTACGCCGCCCAGTTGGCGGCCGCCGGGGTCGACGTCACCCACCGCGACGTAGACGGTGTGGTGCACATCTTCTTCCAGCTCGGGCCGCTCGTGGCGAAGGGAGCCCAGACGGTCAGCGAGACCGCTGCCTTCGCGCGGGCTTGCTTGGACGCTTGAGCCGACGGGCTGTCCTCAGTACCTGTAGTGCTCGGGCTTGAACGGACCCTCGACCGACACGCCGAGGTACGAGGCCTGATCGTCGCTGAGCTTCGTGAGCTTCACGCCGAGGTTGTCGAGGTGGAGCCGGGCCACCTCCTCGTCGAGGCGCTTGGGAAGGATGTACACCCCCGGCGCCATCTCGTCGGCACTGCTGTGCAATTCCAGCTGGGCCAGCACCTGATTGGTGAAGCTCATCGACATGACGAAGCTGGGGTGGCCGGTTGCGCAGCCCAGGTTCACGAGCCGTCCCTCGGCCAAGACGATGACCGAGTTCCCATTGGGGAAGATGTACTCGTCGACCTGTGGCTTGATGTTGCGGCGCTGGACGTCGGAGAGACCTGCGAGGCCCGCCATGTCGATCTCGTTGTCGAAGTGGCCGATGTTGCAGACGATGGCGTTGTGCTTCATCATCCCCATCAGCTCGGCCGACACGATGTCCTTGTTGCCCGTGGCGGTAACGAAGATGTCGACACTGCCGACAACATTCTCGATCCGGTCGACCTCGAAGCCCTCCATCGCCGCTTGGAGCGCATTGATGGGATCGATCTCGGTAACGATCACCCGTGCTCCCTGTCCCCGCAGCGACTGGGCACACCCCTTGCCCACATCCCCGTACCCAGCGACAAGCGCCACCTTGCCGCCGATCATCACGTCAGTCGCTCGGTTGATGCCGTCGATGAGGGAGTGCCGGCATCCGTAGAGGTTGTCGAATTTCGACTTCGTCACGGAATCGTTGACGTTGTAGGCCGGTATGGCCAGCTCGTTGCGCCGGTGCATGTCGTACAGGCGGGCTACCCCGGTCGTCGTCTCCTCGGACACACCCCTGATGCCAGCGAGCATCTCGGTCCACATCGAGGGGTCGGTGCCCGCAACCCGATGCAGGAGTCGGTAGATCTCTTCCTCGTCGGCCGAACCAGCGGATTCGGGGTCGGGGATCGAACCGTCCCGCTCATGACGCGCCCCGAGATGGACCAGGAGGGTGGCATCGCCGCCGTCGTCGAGGATGAGATTGGGGCCCGATGCACCCGGCCAACGCAGGGCCTGCTCGGTGCACCACCAGTACTCCTCGAGGGTCTCCCCCTTCCATGCGTACACCGGGGTGCCGGCAGGCTCGTCCACGGTTCCGTCACGACCGACCACCACCGCAGCGGCCGCCTCGTCCTGGGTCGAGAAGATGTTGCACGACACCCATCGCACCTCGGCCCCGAGATCGACCAGCGTTTCGATCAAGACCGCGGTCTGCACCGTCATGTGCAGCGAACCCATGATGCGAGCTCCGGCAAGGGGCTGCTCGTCGAAATGCCGCGCCCGGAGCGCCATGAGACCGGGCATCTCGACCTCGGCGAGCTCGATCTGCTTGCGGCCAGCGCCAGCAAGGCCCAGATCGGCAACCTTGTAATCGTCAGCGCTCAACCGCATCGTTCCTGCCTCTCTCACGGACGGGTGCCAAGGCTACCGAACCCTACGAGCACTCACCCCCGGGCCAGGTGCGCCTTGAGGTCCTCCAACAGCACGATGGGACCCGGGTCGACCCCGAGGCGACGGGCCACGTCGAGCGAAACGAGATCGCCCAGGTACATGAGATCGAAGAGTTGGGTGAGCGTCCCAGGGCCCTGACCCCGGCACTCCACGAGGTCGAATCCCGACTCAGAGACCAGGCGGCGGTGGTAATCGAATCGACGAGCAATCTGGTGGTGCTCGTCGTCGAGACGCAGATGGACGACGGTGGCCGGGGGTGGCCGGTGACCCGGCGACCACACGGCGATCTCGTTGTGACACAGCTCGGGCATCTCGTTGCTGTACGCCACGATCTTCGCATTCTCGTTGAGCTGCGCCTTCCAACGCCGGGCCGCGGTCCCGCCGATCACACCCGAGCCGTAGATCACGGGAGGAGCTCCGAGCAGACGCTCGGCCATCCCGGGGACAGGGTCGCCTGGACCTCCGAGCGCATCCCGACGGGTTGCGAGCTGGGCAACGGCCGCGCGCAGCGCTCCTTCTACGTCGGTGAGCAGCCCCATCCGATCGAGGACCCACAGGATCGGGACGCTCACTGCAGCCAGTGCGGTCCGCGGCATCGGCAGCGACCCGTCGACGGGGAGCACCGGCCAGCCCCATCGAACCGCGACCTCCCCCAGCGCCCCGCCCGCCGTCACCACGAGGACGTTGGCTCCCCGTTCCCGTGCGGCCTCCACGGCTTCGAGGGTCTCTTCGGTGTTCCCACTGAACGAGACGGCAAAAACGAGCGATCGGGATCCCACGAACGCTGGGCAGCCGTAACCCTTCACCACGACCACGGGCAGGTTCATGGCTGGTCCGGCAACCGCCGCGACAACATCACCCGAGATACCCGAGCCCCCCATCCCCATCACGACGACGTTGTCGATGCCCTCTGCCGATGGCAAGGTCCCGACCTCGCGAACCGCGGCCAGCGCTGTCTCGATCTGTTCAGGCAGGGCGAGCGAGACCGCCTCGATACCGAGCGAATCGATGGTCAAGGCTCAGGCCTCGAAGGTCGGTTCGATACCGAGCTCGTCGACGAGCCGGTCGATCCTGGCTCGCTCGTCGCCTTCCAGCGTCGAGGCCTCGTCGACCAGCAGCACGGGAATGTCCTCCCTCACGGGGTAGGTCCGACCCAACCGAGGGTTGTAGAGCACGTCTTCGGTGGGCAAGTAGTACAGCGGTCCCCGGTCCTGCGGACACGCCAGGATGGCCAGAAGGGTCGAATCGAGTGCCATGGGTCGCCTCCGGATCGATCAGGTCAACAAGGATCGCACTTCGGCGACCCGAGCCTGGACCGCCTCGGCGTCGGGGGCTTCCAGGTTCAGGCGCAGTAGCGGCTCGGTGTTGGAGGGGCGCAGGTTGAACCACCAGTCCCCCCCGTCCACCGTGAGGCCATCCAACCGGTCCTGGTGATGTTCCCCGTAGTGGCGGGCCACAGCCTCGATCACGGCACCCACATCATCGACCCGGGTGTTGATCTCCCCCGATACCGCATAGCGATCCAACGGTTCGAGGAGTTGGGAGAGGGGCTGGTCGGAACGGCTCAGTTGCTCGAGCACCACCAGTGCTGCGATCAGGCCAGAATCGGCGCGGTAGTTACGGCGGAAGTAGTAGTGCCCGCTGTGCTCCCCTCCGAAGGCCGCTCCGGTGCGGGCCATGTCGGCCTTGATGTACGAGTGCCCGACCCGCGTTCGAACGGGCTCTCCACCGTGCTCGCGGATCACCTCGGCCGTTGCTTTCGAGCAGATCAGGTTGTGCAGGATGGGTCCGGGACCTTCCCGCTCCAGCACACCTCGGGCCACCAGCGCCGTGGTCAGCGAACCCGACACGGGCCTGGCCCGCTCATCGACCAGGAACACCCGATCGGCATCGCCGTCGAATGCCAGGCCGATATCGGCACCCACCTCCAGCACCCGTCGCTGCAGATCGACCAGGTTCTCGGGTTGGATCGGGTCTGCCGGGTGGTTGGGAAATGTGCCATCCAGTTCGGGGTACATGATCTCGAGGTCGACCGGCAGGCCGGCAAACACGGCGGGCACCACGTGACCACCCATGCCGTTCGCCGTGTCGGCCACGACCTTCAGCCGGCGTAACGAGGAGGGATCGATGAAGCCGTGGACATGGCCGACGAACTCGTCGAGCAGGTCACGGTGGGTCACCTTGCCCGCTACGGGTGCGGCCGGCATCCCTGCCATTGCGAGCGCTTTGATGTCCTCGAGGCCTGTGTCCGCACCGATCGGGGCCGCCCCTGACCCGCACAGCTTGATGCCGTTGTACTCGGCGGGGTTGTGGCTGGCGGTCAGCATGGCGCCCGGAAGATCCAGATGACCGGAGGCGAAGTACAACAGATCCGTGGAGGCCAGCCCGATGTCGATCACATCGACGCCCTGGCTGTTCACTCCCTCGGCGAACGCCCTGGCCAGATCGATCCCGGTCGGCCGCATGTCCCGACCCATGACGACGGTCGACGCCCCGGCGAAGCGGGCGAACCCGGCCCCTAGCGCTCGGCACACGTCGTCGTCGAGCTGGGCGGGACTGAGCCCCCTGATGTCGTACGCCTTGACGACGAGGTCGAGGCACTCTTGCGGTACGGGTTCGATGGGCTGGCTCATCTCGGGTCCAAAGGGTACCGAGGCGGTGTCACCAACCGTGCGTCCGCGTCAGCCCGGTGACGCCGGCTCGGAGAGGTCGTAACCGCCCACGGCGCTGCGCCGTCGGACGGCGAGCACGTCGCGCAGCATCCGCAGCGACTGAGGAACCAAACGAACCGTGCTGGCCTCGACGTGATCGAGGATGACGGGGGTCTCGACCAGCGACAGACGCAGACGTTCGGCGAGGTGGAGCACCTCGACGTCGAAGGCGAACCCGTCGATCACGGAGCGAGAGAAGATGCCGTCCGCCGCTCGAGCCGAGAACCCCTTCAGGCCGCACTGTGTGTCGCGGTACCCCCCCAACAGCGTCAAGTGGGTCATGAGGTTGAACAGGTGACTTCCCACCTCGCGGAGCGACGAGGCTGCTGCCAAGGTCTGCGTCTCAGGATGTCGGCGATTCCCAACCACGACGTCCCACCCCGACTCCAAGAGCTCGAGCACTGCGGGGAGTTGGTTCGCTGGGTAGGCGAGGTCGACGTCGGTGAAGATCCGTTGATCCCCTCGGGCAGCGAGCATCCCGGCCCGGACGGCGGCACCCTTGCCCCGGTTGCGCTCCAGCTCCACCACGGTCGCCCCTGCGGCCCGAGCCAACGCAGCTGTTGCGTCACCGGAACCGTCGTCCACGACCACGACCTCGAGTTGGTCAACCGCCAGACCGGACTCGCGGAACGCATCGCGCACACCAACCACTGCCCGGGCCACCACCTCACCCGCCCGGTAGGCCGGCAACACCACCGAGACGCGCGGCCCTCCTCCCGGAGGATGGGGATCGTGCCGCTGTCCCTGCTCGGAGCGCACGGCGGCGAACAGCACGCTCCGAATGGTGACGAGGCGGACCGCAGATGCCAGCACGACGGCCAGCAATTTCGCTCCGATGACGGCGACCCCCGACAGGTCAGCCAAGAAGTCGGCCACTCCGACGACGGCGACGTCGACGGCAAGAGCGGGTGCCACGGATCCGGCGAACACCGCCGGCCGATGGTCGACGAGGGAAAAAGTGTCGTCGGCAAAGGTGATGCGCCGGTGGAGGAGGTACGACAGCACGCCAGCCACGAGCACGGCCGGCACGTCGGCAATCACCCAGCGGCCCCCGACGAGCTGCCCGAAGCCCAGGAGAAGCCCGATGTCGGCCATGGTGACCAGGGCCCCGATCAGGAGGAACCGGCGCAATCGGCGCTTCATGGACCGGCCAAGTCCTCTCGGGCGGCATCAGGGGTCTCGGGCGCAGGTGCTGCGCCGTCGGAGACCAGGTGTCCTTCGTCGGCCGGGCCATCACCGTCGGGGAGAAAAGACGAGAGCGCAGGAGGGTCGAGTACCAGCGGCCGACGCCACGTGGCCCCGAGGACGACCAAGCCCAGCAGGGTCAGACCCCACGCCGCATATTCGACCCCCGAAGCCCCGTAGGTCAGGGTGACCTCTTCCTGGTTGGGGATCACGATCATCCAGTTCGGGGTCACCCGGTAGGGGCCTGCGGCGCCGTCCACCGCCCAGTTCGGGAAATACGACACCTTGACCAGCACCGGCACCCCCGTGCGGTCAACCGAGAATGTGACGCGGTCCCCTTCGTCGACGATGTCGAAGACCTGCACCTCGGGCAGGGCCCGCACCGGGCCGGCCTCGAACTCGTCGAGCACCAGGGATCCCTCTTCGTCGAGTCGATCGCCCACCAGATCGACTCGGGCCCAGTCGGCAGGTCCGTCTGCAGCCACGGGTACGTTCCAGCGCGTCGGGTCGTTGAACCACGTGACCGCAGGATCGGTCCACGATCGGCCTGCCACCGGCGCATGCCGAACCACCACCGGCTCGTATGGGAGTGGGCTGACCAGCGCACTATCCCGCACGAGGTAGACCGTCCACGGGTCGGCGAATGCGATCGGCTCGAGCACATCGCTGTGCCGGCTCGCCGCGGCAAGTGCTTCGGTCGAGAACGCAACGTAATACCGCACACCGGACATCTGCAGGTGGGGTACCCCGAGATCCAAATCGAGACCGTTGTAGGGCAGACCGCGCATCGGACGAGACGGGTTGGCCGACAACTCGGACTGCATCAAGAAGTGAAAGGGCACGGTCGGTGACGACTCGAAGTACAGACCTTCCATCGAGCCGATGCACCCGTCGGTCCAGTGGGGCAACAGCATGGGCGCCATGGGTGTGCCATAGCGGCCGATTTCATCCCGGTCGTACTCCCACAGAGCCCTGCCGCATCCGTAGGTTGCACCGACCTCGGTCATCGTGGTCATCAGGTCGTAGTAGGTCGGGTATCCACTTCGCGCTTCGATGCCGCTGAAGTTCCACTCCGCCCACCCGCTGACGAAGTTCCGCTCGCCCGAACTCATCGACACAGGACCCCAGCGGTAGACCCCACTGTCGTCATACGCGCCGCCCGGGTTGGCCCCCAAGTAGAGCCCGACGAACAACACGGCGACCACGAGGGCGACGGGTGGGGCGGCGAGACGCACCCCCCTGCTACGGGGCGACTCCGGCTCCACTGTCTCGTCGCTGCCCCCCATGAGACGCGTCGCGAGGAAGTACACACCGATCGCGGCCAGCAGGTACAGGCTCAGATACCAAAAAGGCAGGAGTCGAGCGTTCCAGAGTCGGTGTTGGGGCCAATGAATGAAGCCCAACATCGCAGCGACGGCGATCGCAGTGAACGTCACCGCTGTCCGATGCCACCGCACCAGTCCGGTGAACGCAGCGAGGCCCGCCAATCCGAGGAGCCAGAGAATCGACAGACGAGCACCATCACCGCCGAGTTCGTCGGGGAAGAAGAGGTTTTCCCGGACTTCGTGAAGCTTCTCCCAGCCCATGTCGTTCAGGTAGGGACGCCGAGCAAGGAAGGGCACGGTCCAGAAGGCCGAGAGGAGGCCGCCGACCAGTCCGATGCCGATGACGGCGGCCGCCCGCCGGGCTTCGGTGAGTAACAGGCCGGCCACGAGGATGCCGATCACGGCCAGCCGCGGTGCCGGGTGCTCGGACATACGCCAGATGATCGTGATCCCGATCAGGCCCGACACGATGGCCAGCGCCGCGCTCCCGGGGCCGAGCAGGGACGGGAGGCGATGCAGACCTCGTGCTGCCACGATGACCGCCGTCGCTCCCACTGCGAAGATCAAGGGAATCGGATGACACAGAGCCACCATGGCCAGGGCGATCGCAGCCCAACCAGCCCCCCGCCCCGAGTCGAGGGTGCGCATCACGAGGCCCAGGTAGACGAGGGCCACGGACAGACTGATGGAGAACGCGAATTCTCCGGCCAGCGTCGAAGCGATGTTGCCGCCGTAGATGGTGAAGTTGAAGTCGAAGACGAACAACAGGCCAGCCACGGCCAGCAGCGGGGGAAGGGGAAACGGCCAGCGGGCCAGACGACCCATGGCCCACGCCGATGCAGGCATCGACACGACCCCGCTGACCGCCACCAGCTTGAAGGCGACGCCGTAGGGCAACACCAGATCGAGCAGCACGATCAGCAGGTAGGGCACCACCATGTAGAACTGCATGGCCGGAAAGCCGGCATACCAGTCGGGACTCCAGCCCCTCAGCTGGAAGCTCGGAAGCAACTCGTCACGCAGGAACGCCGGGCCCCAGACATGGGCCCCCATGTCACCCCCGGTCGGAATGGTCGAGGAGATCAGGTGACCTGGCCGGAGACGGTGCAGGACGGCCGCGCATGCCAAGACGACCACAGCTGCCGTGAGCCAGCTCTCGATCGATGCGTTGCGCAGCCGGTCAGCTCGACGGTTCATCCATCCAGGTGAATCGGCCGGCGCTAGTACATCGGCGGCTCGGTCGAGCTCCACGGAATCGGGAAGACCCCCAGCCTCGCAATTTCCCTCGGTCCCAGACATGCGGGTTCAAGCATGACAGTTGAGCGATCGGACTGGGTAGCGGTCGGGCAGAGGATCAGTTGCGCCGACCGGCCGTAGCCAACTGCTCGAGCGCCTCGGCCACATCCACCTTCTCGCCCTGGACCAACCACTCTGTGCGGTCGCATGCGCTGCATGCGGCGAGCGCCACCGGGCCTTCGGGAGTTGTCATCGTGATCTCGACCATTGCCCGGCCACAGCTACAGGTCATTCGGGACGCTCCAAGGTCAATGGCGAGCTCTGACAACTCGCATCCCTTACCTATCGAACACTCAGAGTGAGTTATTGAGAGCAATCATCACATTGTGTGGTTTTTGGTCCCTTCGAGGACCCGTCGGCATCGCCGAAGCGCTCAGTGATTGACCACATCGGCGTGGTCGACGGCTCGCAGGGGCACAACCCGCTCGCGAGCATCGTGCTGCGACCAGCCATTGGGGCACCGAAAGCGGTCAGCATGATCCACACACAGTTCGAGAAGGTTCGGATCGTGTTCCTCAACCACCCAGCGCAGATCGACATGTCGATCGTCGTAATCGAAATCGAGCACCACCTCGGCCGCTCGATTGCACAGCGGGCGACTGCAAACCCGTGACGTCGTCATAACGCGAACCATAGCGACTGCGCGTGCGGGGGCCGCGGACACCCCGCCTCGACGTCTCACTCGTTCGCATTGGCCATTCTGCCACCTAGCATGGATGAATGGCTGCGGACCCCTCCCCGAACGGTTCATCGTCCCGTCGGCGGGAAGGCTGGCCCCGCTGGTCGATCTGGCTCATCGTCGGCCTCGTCCTCGCTGCCTTCGTGATACCCCCTGCGTTCAACCAGGAGAACCGAGAGGAGATTCTCTACAGCGAGTTCTTCGATCGGGCGCGCAATGGCCTCGTCGACTCCGTCACGGTGAACAACGACACTGGTGAGGTCAAGGGTTCGCTGGTCGACGGCACCGACTTCGTTGCTCGGGGCCCCATTCCCATCCCCCCAGACGACCTCGAGACCCTCCGCGAGCGTCAGGTGTCCTACGACTTCGTCAACGAGCGCCCCAACCCATTCCTCAGCCTCATTCCCATTTTGTTGCCGTTCCTGCTCATCATTGGCTTCTTCTGGTGGATGCAGCGACGAGCCCAGGGGCAGATGGGCGGCATCATGTCCATCGGGCGTAGTAAGGCCAAGACCTACACCACCGAGCGCCCGGCCACTCAGTTCTCGGACATCGCCGGCTACGACGGCGTGAAACAAGAGATCACCGAGGTAGTCGATTTCCTCAAAGCACCCGAGCGGTTCGCAGCCATCGGCGCTCGCATTCCCAAGGGCGTGCTCCTGGTGGGGCCGCCCGGAACAGGCAAGACGCTCATCGCGCGCGCAGTTGCGGGTGAAGCCGGCGTCCCCTTCCTGTCCGTGACGGGATCCGACTTCATGGAAATGTTCGTCGGTGTCGGAGCGAGCCGAGTTCGTGACCTGTTCCAGAGCGCAAGAAAACTCGGGCGAGCCATCATCTTCATCGACGAGATCGACAGCATCGGTCGCAAGCGGGGGGCAGGTCTCGGGGGTGGTCACGACGAGCGTGAGCAGACCCTGAACCAGATGCTGGCCGAGATGGACGGCTTCGAGGCCACCGAGGGCATCGTCATGATGGCCGCCACCAACCGTCCCGACATCCTGGACCCTGCCCTGCTGCGCCCCGGGCGCTTCGATCGCCAGGTGGTGGTGCCCCTGCCCGAATACAGCGAGCGCTTGGCCATCCTCGGCGTGCACTGCCGCGACAAGAAGGTCCAGCAAGGAGTCGACCTCGATTCCTTGGCCAAAGGAACACCGGGAATGAGCGGAGCCGACCTGGCCAACGTGGTCAACGAAGCGGCACTGCACGCCGTGCGTCGGGGCTCGGACATGGTGGCCCAGGAAGATTTCGAGGCGGCGCGTGATCGGGTGCTCATCGGCCAACGACGCGATTCGGTGGCGATGAGCGATCGCGAGCGGGAGGTCACCGCATACCACGAGGGAGGACATGCGCTGATCGCCACCCTGTTCCCCCACGCTGATCCGGTCCACAAGGTGACGATCCTCCCGACCGGACAGGCCCTCGGG
>JAYPWI010000015.1:0-8354 GCA_038135065.1 Acidimicrobiales bacterium | reverse complement strand
CCCTCGGGGTCACCATGCAACTACCCGAGGAACGCCACGCCTACACCCAGGAATACATCGAGGACCGCCTCGCCGTTCTGTTCGGGGGTCGAATGGCCGAGGAGACCGTCTTCGGTGTGACATCCACTGGCGCAGCGAACGACCTGCTGCAGGGCACAGAGCTTGCCCGCAAGATGGTGTCCGAGTGGGGCATGAGCGACCGGGTCGGCCCTATGGCCTGGGGCAGCACGGCGCAGGTGTTCCTGGGCGACGACCTGGTCAACGGGCGCGAATACTCCGAAGACATGGCCAAGGTGATCGACGAAGAGGTCCAGCGCATTCTCCGGACACAACAGGATCGAGCCCGACAAGCCTTGGTCGAGCACCGCAGCGCCTTGGACCGGGTAGCCGCAGCCCTGCTCGAGAGAGAGACCATCTCCGGAGACGAGGTGGCCGAACTGGTCCCCGAACCCAGCGATGGGCCGTCACCGGACGCACCGCCCATCGTCAACACCCCGCCGAGCTGAGGTTCCCGTCGGACAAACCCGTCGCGGAATCTCGTCAGACCACCTCGGCCAGCGCCGCAGCCAGCAGCCCTGGATCGACGCTGCCCGTCCACCCCCCGACCACCACACCCTCTGCGTCGACCACGACGGTTGTAGGCACAGTGTCGATGCCGTACTGATCGTGGAGTGGACGCTGCTGACCGTATTCGATCTCTGCGACGGGGAGTTCCGCCCCAGCGGGACCCTTGACCAGGGCGAGCGCTTGCTGGCAGCTCCGACACGTCGCCTCAGTGAAGATCACGATCGCCGCACCGGCGGGAAGACCGACGTCCTCCGGACGCACCCGGGACGGCACCGCTCCATGACGAATGGTAAACGGGGCCCCTGCCTGGCGGCGATTGATCACCACGGCAGCTGCGACGGACAAGACCACCAGCACAACGGCAACGATCAAACGATCCACGTGTTCTCCGTCTTCGACCCGCAGCCGGACACTCGTTCAGAACTCTACGGGTACGAGCCCTATGAGACCTGCGCCATCAACCGTCTCGACCATGACGGAGGCCACGAAGGGTCCGTTTCCCTCGATGACCACGGTCACGTCGAGCGCGATCGTCAGCACCTCGAGGTCGTTGCCGTCGAGCAGGAGATCCTCGGAACGCGAACCACCGACCTCACGGATGGACACGGCGACGGGTTCCGGAGCACTGCTCTGGACAGCCAGATACGCCACGCCGCCCTCCTGGGCAGGCACCGTCACCGTCCAACGGGTCCAGCCAGCAACGGCGGCTGGCACGATGGCTCGCCCTGAACTTGCCCTGGGTCGGCCAGCCCGTGCGGCCCCGGTCTGGCCCGCTGGTTCCTCCCCGACACCTGCGCCGTCCTCGTCCTGAACCGACGGAACATCCTCGTCAGCCGAATCACCCCCCAGCTGCCCGTCACCCACCGCCTCGTCGCTAGGGGCCGTATTCGCGCCGGCGCCGACCTCCACCGCAACGACCACGGGCACTCCATTGGCCGATTCAACTAGGACGCCGAACACCTCGGCCGGAACCACCTCGAGTGTGGGAACGGCAGGCGGTAGATCGAGGAAGGGCCGAACCGGTACGACGGCGACGTCTCGAGGACCGATGGTGATCGCTACCGGGTTACCTCCGCCAAGCGGGGAGATCGACGCAAGATCGACCTCGGCAACCTGATCGGTCGGATTCAACACCGCCACTTCCAGAACGGCGTCGTCCGCGATGTACCCGCCCGGGTAGATCCATCTATCAGCGCTGTCGGCAATGGCGAGGGAGGCTGACGTCCCCGTCCGTCCGGCACTCCCGTCATAGGACTGGAACTGGTCGACGACCACCCGACCAGCTCGGGTCGTGATGGTGGTGGCAACCACGTCGCGGCGTCGGACGTACTCGCCGAGGTCGATGCGCACCACCGACCGAGGCGCCACAACCAGCCCCTCGAGATCAACTGCGACGAACGTACCCGTCTCCGCTTCCGTGGCGAAGACGAGATCGACGACGGCGTCGCTCGGCAATGGATTGAACACCACGACCTCGTTCGTTGCATCACGCTGCGTGTCGCCGGTGGGCAGGTACCACCTCGTGGAAGGTCGGGATGCGCAGCGGGCTGCATCCACTGCTCCACCAGCGTGAAACTCTCGACTCACCACGATCCCGCCGTGCGGTGCCTCCACGATGGCCGACACCACGTCGTCCGTTGCGTCCGCCTCGACCACCACCCGCTGCGTCTCACCCGGAGGAACGCCCACCTTCAGCGATCGCGACGGACTCGTCGGACTCAGCAGCTCGACGAGGACATCCGTCGGCTCCTCAGACAGGTTGGTCACGACGAGATCGACCTCGGCGCTGACCCCCCGACCGTCGACCTGCTCGAGGTGAACGGTCGGGCAGAACCAGGTCGAGCTGAGTTGATCGAGACCGGGAACGGCCGCGACCGCAGGAAGATCGGCGCCGACCTCGACAACGTCGACGTTGCGTCGCAACTGCGGGTCCACCACGATCCCGGCGATCAGCAAGCCGGGGATCAGCAGGCGGACGGGCCAGCGCCACGCCCTCACGAGTCTTGCCCCTCGCCCTCGAGGGCAACCGCATCGGGGGGCGCCCCGTCAGCAACCGGGAGGAGAATGGCATCCGGCTCAGACCGACGCGATCTCCATCGTCGGGCGATGCCCTGCTCGGCCAACGCGATGCGCACCATGACCAACCAGGCCAGTGCCTGCAGGACGATCGCCACCGTCACCGCTGTCGGACGCCGATAGCTCAACACCGCGCTGTCCTGGGCCGGAGAGTCGAACTGCATCGCCCATCCAAATGCCGAAGTGGGCTGTACCTTGCGCCCTCCGACATCGAGAACCCAGCCCTCGTCGAAGGTGGCCGACACCAGCACGGGTCCCAATCCGAGCCGTCCGCGATGCTCCGTGGACGAGCGCCGATCGGTGAGCACCTCGATACCGTCCGTGAGGTCGGTGACGACCAGGTCGGCGGGGCCTTCGACCTCGGGAACTCGATCAGCTCCATCGAACTGGGCCATCGAGGACACCCACGCTTCATTGTCGAAGACGAGCACCGCTGGGTCCGCAGCCACAGGCCGAAGGTCGAGCTGGCTGGCCAGCGCCTCCCGCGGTCCGAGCGGCAACGGGACCTCGGTACCCCCCACGAACGATGGTGTGCCCTGCACCACCGCCACGACATAACGGACGCCGAAGGGGGCCAGCAGGCGTCCGAGCCGGGTGGTCTCGCCGTGCAGCCCGAGTCGCACCGCATCGATCAACAGCTGGTCCTCGGCCGTCCGGGGGCCTGCCCATTGGTGACGCACATCGGGATACCCCCGGACGGTGGTGGCAACGAGGAGATCGCTCTCTCCTACCTGCCAACCGTCGAGGGGCAGCACCTCCTCCGCCCCGATCCACAAGACCCGGTACGAGGGACCTACCCCCCGGTCGTCGATCAGACTGAGACTTACCTCGAGATCACTTGCCGGTGCTTTCCAGCGCCCATCGGCGGTGGAGAGCACTGCGGGACCGACGGCCGATGCCATAGCGACGGCCCCGAGCCCCACGGTCAACTGCCGCCACCCGAATGCGAAATGTGGGACATCCTGCTCATAGCTCGCAAACCCTGCTGCCGTCCCCCAGGCCAGACCCACCGCCGCAGGTACGAGGAGCGGTTCTCCGACCGAAAGGCGAACTCCAATGACGTCGGTCAACCAGCCGTTTGCGGAAACCCAGGCACCCCCGAACCCCACGAGGGCGAGCCCCCACGCCCTTGCCGCCCAGGCCGCACGAGCATCTCGGGAGATGAGCAGGGGTACTGCGGCAGCCAGCAACGGGCCCCAACCGAACCACGTGCCGCCGTAGGGTCCGGTCTCGAAGCGGAGCAACCGAACCAATTCTTCTGGCGCTGCGTTGTTGGGCCGACCAAGCACCTGGGTCAAGAGATCTCCGGGGTCGCCGAACTGCAACACCCAGGGCAGATGCAGCAACGCCGCAATCAGCGAGGCCAGGGCCGTCAGGGCAACGCCGCGCAGTGGTGGGAGCGCCGAACCGGTGAGGATCGACACGGCGACGACGGCCAGCGCCCCGAGGGGCACCATCGCTAGGACCAAGGGCTCGAACGCTGCGACCACGGCAAGAAGCAGGGCCATCGACATCACCTGATGGCGGAGCGACCGACGGGGGATGCCCGGACCCCGATCCCCTCCCGTACCGCCATAGGGAGCGGTTCCGATGAGGCGGTTCAGTCTGAGCACGAGGAAGGGAAGGGACGCGAAGAGCAGGAGGGTGTCCCAGCGTCCACCGGCCAGGGCGTTGTAGGGCAAGGGGTTGGCGGCGTACAACACGACCGCAGCAAGGCGCCCGCGACGACTGGCCAGTGGCCCCGCCAGCCGCCACATCCCAATCATGCCTGCCGGGACAAGACCCAGGATCAGCACGGAACGCAACAGGCCAGTCGCCCCGGCCACGGCGTGACTGGCCAGACCCAACAAGCCCAGTGCCACCGGACCGGAACCGGCAGCCCCGACCCCGGTCTCCCGCCATCCACTCCAATACGCGTGAAGGGCAGCCCCAGCGTCGGGAAGGTTGGCGAACTGCCCGAAAGCGGGAACCCCCCTCGTGAGGAGATGCCGGGTACCGAAGGCCCACAGGGCCAGGGCCAGACACCACACGACCAGGGCGGTTCGACGAGGTCCACTTCGGAACGTCCCTGTGAACGAACGCCCCCGGCGGGCCAGCAACTGCAAGGCGGCCTCACCGCCGATCTGGCCCCTCAGGAAGGCGTTCAAGCGGGACGAACCACCCACCTGCAGCCGCCGCAGCCGACTGTCCCGGACCCGCCGGTATCGTTTGACCTGCCGCCGCGCCCGGATGATCTGCCCGCTGCGCAGCAGGTTCCAACCCCACCCTGCGGCGATGTCCCGCACCTGACCGAACCTGCCGAACAGCAGGCTGTAGAGCAACTCGACAGCCGACAGCAACAGCGCGAAGGGCAATACCCACAGCAACTGCACCCAGCCGTAGCACTTGGAGACGGTGCGAAGACGGTGCCGGAACAGCAAGCGCCGCCGGTCTGCAGGATCACGCCGCGCTGCGAGACCCTCCCGGTGGCGGGCTACCGCAGCAGGAGCCACGATCACCCGCCCACCGGCGAGCTGGGCGCGCCAACAGATGTCGACGTCATCGACGAGGAAGGTGATGAGGGGATCGAACCCACCGATGGTGTGAAAGAGATCTGCCCTGATCAACATTGCGCCACCGGTCACCACGAAGGCATCGCGAACCCGGTCATGCTGCTGCTGATCGAGCTCGCCGGGTTCGGCATAGGGGGTCAACACACCGACAGCATCGATGCTCCCCCCGATAGACCGAATGCGTTCAGGGTCGTCCCAATCGACGAGTTTCGGTCCCACCACCCCAGCGTTGGAGCGGAAGGCTTCCTCGACCATCACCCTGACCGCGTCGGGAGCCAGCGCAACGTCGTCGTGCAGGAAGAGGTAGAACGACGCCCCTTCGACCAGTCCCGACACCGTGTTCGCCGCGGAGCCGAATCCCTGGCCAGCATCGACCCTGGTCACCACCGCGTCTGCGAGACGCTGAGCGACCCGGTCGGTCACGTCGGTCACACCTGAGTCCACGACCAGCACCCCCACGTTGGGATAGTCCTGGCGACCGAGGGCGTCGAGCACCTCGTCGAACCACTCGCCGGGGTCGTGTGACACCATGACGGCAACCACGGGCGGTGCAGCAGTCTGCGGGCTGGTCACGACCCGCTGATGGTACTGCACGGTAGGCGTCGCCCCTGGTCAGGGCGGTGCGTTAGATCGCTGTCCGTCACGATCGTTGGCCCTCTAGCCTCATTGGTGTGAACGTCGACGACGACAAGCACCGCGAGTTGCGTGACCTGGCGTACACAGCTCTCGGCTTCGGTCTGTTGCGATTCCAGCGCCTGCAGGTCGCCCGCCAGGACCTGCGGAAAAAGGTCAGGGCAGCACTTCGACCGACACCACCACAGGCCCCGCCACGCTAGAGATGAAGTCGGGAGCGTCCCCGAAGGGGTAGCTGAGCCCATCGTCCCTGACCAGCCAATAACCCTCACCGGCCAACGTCACTGCCATTCCCGCAATGGGCCTCCGGTTGTAGCTGGCTCCCCGAGAGCCGAGGAAGGGCGCTGACCCGAAGGCGAAGACTCCGCCGTCGCTAGCCACGAACCAGTACCCGCTGCCGTCCCGCATCGCCGTCATCGACGTGATGGGCTTGTTCAGCGTGATGTTGCCCGTCGAGCCGAAGAAGCCGGCATCCCCGAACGCAAAGATGCCGCCGTCGGCTGCCACCATCCAGTAGCCGTCACCGCTGGGCGATGCCTCGATGCCCACCACCGGTTGATTGAGCTGCACATGACCCATCGAGCCGAGGAAACGAGCGGAGCCGAAGGCGAAGACGCCTCCATCCGAGGCGGCAAGCCAATAGCCCTGTCCGCCAGGGTGGGGGGCCATGCCGACGATGGGTTGATTGAGGGGCGTCCCGCTGAGCGAGCCTCGGTGCTCAGCCGAGCCATAGGCGTAGATATCGCCGCCCTCGGTCACCAACCAGTACCCGTTGCCGTCTGGATGGGCTGCTAGACCGACGATGCCGTTGGGAAGCGTCACAGCGGACGCATCCCCGAACCACTCGGCGTCACCGAAAGCCATCACCGACCCGTCGCTCTTGGCCAACCAGAAGCCTGGATCGCGGACCTCCGGAAACTCGGCGAAGCGATACCAGTCCGATTTCAGACCGAAGGCCCGGCGAAAATCGTCGTCACCCCAGTTGTCGATCGACACCTCGACGCTGCCCTCAGTGCCTTCGAACACCATGCCCCTGGTCCGACCACCCCACGGCCCGAGACCGTTGCGCTCGGTGACCCTGATCCGGACCAATTGACCGATGGCGGGGTACTGGTCCTCGATGGCCGTTCGCTGGATGGTGGTCGTCCACTCGTAGTTGGTGTTCGAGCTATACGCATCGCCGAGATCCTCGACGTCGGGGTAGCCCGATCCCTCGCTGAGCGGCGCCGTCCAGCCGCCACTGCTCGACGCAAACTCCGTGAAGGCCACCGAGCCATCCCCACGTAGGCGCACCAGGCCCGAGGTTGCTGCGATCGCGGTGTTCGTCGATGCGTAGATGGACCCGTGGTCGAGGGGAAGCCCGTTGAGCCAGGCCCCGCCGTAGACCTGACAAGCAGTGGTGTCACAGGCATCGGTGAAGTACCCGACGGATTCGCGGTATGCGCCAAGGGAGAGCGCATAGGAGCGGGCGGCTACCGCCTGCGCCTCCAGCGCCCGGACCCCTGCGCCGCCGCCAAGTGAACCCCACCATGACGGCGATTCCCTTGGCACGACCCCACGGAGGTACTGCTCGAGCGGCAAGCGGTTGAACGAGTACGCCACGCCCCCGATCTCCACCAGTCCGATCTGCCCCCGGTAAGCACGACGCTCGATCTCGGACGTCGCGTCGTCGGGGTCACAACGGATCATGGTGAGTAACTGGGTCGGATCGTCAACCGAGGGGTCAGGGTTCGACGACGTCCCCGCAACGAACGGGTGACCGTTCTGACCGATGATGCCCGCCAGCCCCGTCACCTCGTCGGTGCCCGGATCACCGCAGCCAGCAGTCCGAACGACCGCGAAGTTCGCCACCCCGCGCACTTCGAGGCGAGCGATCTCTCCGGCTGCGAACTCTTCGCCTCCCACCTCGAAGTCGACTCCGGCCGTCAGCAGCAGGGGTCGACCGTCATTGACGGTCAGGTGAACGTCGAAATCTTCCTCGGGCACCACACCTGCGGATGTTCCGCCGTAGTAGTGATCGAGAATCTCCGCGCTGGTCCAGCCGTAGTCCACTGCGTAACCGAGGGCCCCCCACTGGCTCAACCCTCGGCCGTGGCCCCATCCCCTTCCTTCGACGGTGATCGTAGAGGGAGCAAGCACCTCCTCTGCAGCGGCCCCAGGGGCGACCGCGAGACTCAATGCCGAGAGGAGGGCAGCAGCAACACAGCGGGCAATTCTCCCCAGCCACCCCGTCATGGGACGTCCTCCTGCCACACAGCGGCGCCGACCACGGTGCCTGCGAGTCCTGCGTTGGACCCACTCCCCACATACGGCTGTGCGAAGTTGAACATGCCGCCATCCGATGCCACCAGAGCGTACCCACCCTGGCCGGGCACCATCCCCACGATCGGCTGATTCAACGTCATCGCACCCGTCGAACCAAAAAACCCAGCATCCCCAAACGCGAAAATCCCACCATCAGACGCCACCAACCAATACCCACCACCAGACGGCGTCGCCGCCATCCCCACCACCGGCTGATTCAAC